>WYAZ01000153.1 GCA_011526105.1 Deltaproteobacteria bacterium
GCCTGCGGCCGCCCTTTCGGGCTCCTCGGTCATTGGGGGCGACCCAACTCCCTTCGTAGCGCGCCGACCAGCGACGAAAGATACTTCGCGGGAACATGATCGAACTTCTCGGACGGGACACTAGCGGGTGACCGTCGGGAGATTGGAGCGGAGGCCGACCTTCTCGAGCAGAGCCTCCTTGCCGAGGCCGTTGAGATCCCAGTACGGGAGCCGGGTGGAGCCCAGGAGCTCGGCCTTCTCCCCGTCGCTCACCGTGTAGCGGATGATGCGCCGCGGGTAGGCGCGCTCGACGTCGAAGCGATAGGTCTCCGAGCCCACGACGGCGGTGAAGACCTCGACCTCGAACTCACCCGCGGGCACCGTGATCTTCTCCGAGCCCTTGCTGCGGGCGAGGGTGCCTTTCTCCCAACCGAAGTCTCGATGGAGCAACCGCCCCCGCTCGATGGAAGGGAGGTACGTGAAGCTCTTCTTCTCGCCCGGCGCCAGGAGCTGTTGCTGGAGCTGGCGCACCACGATCGGCAGGCCCTCCACCGTCATCACGTCGGACGGCAACTCGAGGGTCTCCGACTGGTCGCCTTCGCCGTCGAAGTAGGAGTAGCGCTTCTTCTCCACGGTTTTGTCGCGAAACAAGAGATGCTCGAACATCGCCCCGCACCACTCTTGGCTCGAGAAAGTGATCTTGGTGGGGTGGCCAGCCGGGCGACCGTAGCGGGGCTCGACGGTGGAGAAGATGCTCGTCATCAGGTTGTAGTCGTAGATGCCGGTCTGGAAGTCTTTGACCGAGTTGAGCTTTAATACGGGGAAGACGTCCGAAGCGGGGTGCTTGCCGGGGTCCGCCTTGACGCGTGCGCTCTCCGAGAAGTCCTCGGTCACGAAGATCCAGACCAGCGTTCCTTGACGTTTTTCACCGTAGCGCGGCTGAGTCAGGACGTAACCGTCGAGCTCCGCCTGGCCGTCGCCCCAGTGGCCCCAGAAGTCCGCGGGCGCGGCGCAAGCGAGGCTCGCCGAAGACAGAGCGGCGACGCCTACCAGGAGGCCGAGGCCGAAACGAAGAAGCATCTTTCTCGCGGTCTGCATGGCTAGAAGAGGTCGATGACGAACGAAGCGTACACGCTCGGTGAGACGTAGGCGGCCGAGGGGCCGGAACCGGAGCAGGACGCCGACGCCTCGGCGATGATGGGACCGGTGAAGTTTGCGCTGCTGTCGAGGCAGGTCCCCAGGTTGTTGTTGAAGTCGGTGTAGACGAAGTCGCCGTAGCTGGGGACGGCGTACATGAGACGCGCGCCCAAGCCGAACAGGTCGGAGAAGCGGTACTCGAGCGCGCCGTCGAAGGAGATGAACGACCCGGTGTACGCGAAGTCTTTGCCGACGATGGTGTAGCCGAGGTCGAAGCCGAAGGAGAGGTCGATCGGGATGTCGAAGGGCATCCCGGCGAGCTCGAAGATGCCGAGCGGGAACAGCCGAATCCCGCCCCCGACGAAACCGGCGCCGCCGGTGCCGCGCGCGCTGCCCATGCCGAAGATGTCTCCGGTGAAGATGAACTCGGGGGCGACGAGGTGGAAGAACGCGAAGCCGGCCCGAAGGTCGAACGCGAAGCCCCCGCCCGGGCAGCAGCCCTCGCCGATCACCGGGACGTCCGGCGCGGCCTCGTGGATGCGCAGCGCGTCACCAGAAAAGGTGCCGAAACCCAAGCCGGTGTGGATGTAGATCCCGCTCGCCGCTTCCGCCTCGGTGGGCGCGATGGAGGCCAGACCCAGGGCGAAGGCGCCGGCCACGAGAAGAAGGCGGAAGACAGTTAGAAGACGCATGTTGCGCGGGATGGTATGGTAAAGACCCGATGGTGGACAAGGGTGATGAGAAGACGGTCTACATCCTCGCGGATGGGACAGGAGAGACCGCCGAGAAGGTCTCCAACGCAGCGCTGACCCAATTCCGAGGCCTGGACGTCTCGGTCGAGACCTTCACCCGAGTGCGGTCAAAGATCGAGATCCGGGAGATCCTCGAACGTGCCGGTCAATCCGGGGCCTTCGTGGTCTACACGGTCATCGACCCCGAGCATCGCGAGTATATCCAGCGTCTCGCGGACGACTTGCACGTGGAGGTGGCGGACCTCATCGGTTCGCTCGTCGCTCGGCTCGGCTCTTTCCTCGGCGCGACGCCGCTCCTCACGCCGGGCATCCAACACCAGCTCGATGAGGAGTACTTCCGCCGAGTCGAGGCGGTGGAGTTCGCGGTCAAGAACGACGACGGTCAGGCGCCGCACAACCTCCACCGCGCCGACATCATCCTGATTGGGCTCTCGCGGACCTGCAAGACGCCTCTGTCGATGTACCTCGCGCACAAGGGCATCAAGGTGGCGAACGTGCCGCTCATGCCGGAGATCCCGCCGCCGGCGGAGCTCTTTCAGATCAATCAAGAGAAGGTGTACGCGCTCACCATCGATCTCAACTCGCTCGTGCGTGTTCGGTCCGAGCGCCTAAAACACCTCGGGCTGCCGCCGGACGCTGAGTACGCGCAGCGCGAGAACATCGGCCGCGAGCTTCGGTGGTGCCGCGAGTTTTATGCGAAGCACCCCACCTGGCCGGTCATTGATACCTCCGGCCGCGCGGTGGAAGAGACCGCCGCCGAGATGCTCAGGATCAAGAGCGAGAGGGATACGCGCAACAACTCGCGCGCGCGGACCTCGGTCATTCCAGGCTCGCCGACGCGCTGAGCTCTGGAGCTGCGACTCTAGTTCTGAAGTGAAGCCACCGAGGCGAGGTAGGCTTCTTTCTTCTTGGCCCATTCGTCGGCGAGCTTCTCAGCCTTGACCCGGACCTCTTTCTCGTTCGCGTTCTTGAAGGCAGCGTGGGCTCGATCGAAGAACTCGAGGAGCTCGGAGACGGGCCGGCGCAGCTTCTTGTAGTTGGCCTCAGCCTCGCCGAAGGACTTGTCGGCGCCGTCGGTGTTGAAGTTCCACAGCTCGATCGCGGCGAGCGCTTCGTGCAGCTCGGGGAGCGTAGACTTCTTGTTGTAGACCTCTTCGAATGCTGTGCTGACCGCGTCGAGGTCAGCCTTCTTGCCCTTCTTCTTCTCTTCTTCGAAGGTCACTCGGGCTAGGCCGAGGAGGATGCGAGCGTCGTCTCCGTACTCGGCCGCCTTCGTGAAGCTCTCCTTCGCCTTCTTGAGGTCGCCCTTGCGCATGTAGTGCTCGGCTCGGAAGAGCTCGAACTCGGGCCCGCGCTCCTTCTCGTCCACCTTGCTCTCGAGTTCGGCCACGAGGTCGAGCGCTTGATCGTTCTTCAATCGGCTCTTGTACTCGGCGATGGTCCACTTGATGCCGACGTACTCGGGTTTCATGCCGGCGGCCTTTTCGAGCTCGGCGATCGCGTCTTTCTTCTTGCCCTGGGCGTAGAGCGCGCGACCTCGAGCCTCGGTGAGGGGAGGAAATCCGGGCAGGGCCTTCTCGGCCTCGTCGAGCTCGGGGAAGGCGCCGTCTGCGTTGCCGAGGGCGAGCGAGAGCTCCGCCTTGGCCCAGTGCAGGTACCCCTTGGCGAAGGGCCCGAGCTGCTCACCGCGGTCCGCGAGGCGTTTGATCTGCTGAGCCGGAGTTCCGAGGTTCCCGTAGTTCTTTGCGCGCAGCGCCGCCGACCAACCGAGTGCGATCTCGTGATCGGGGTTCATCGAGCTGGAGAGCGACTTGGAGAGGTTTCGGATGGCTCCGGTCTCGTCGCCTCGGCGATGGGAGATCTCGGCCATGGTGTTCGAGAAGCGTACCGCGGAGAAGCGTGTATCGATCGCTTGACGAACGGCCCGGGCGGCCTCGTCGTAGCGGCCGGCCTCGAGCAGCGCCCAGCCGTAGGCGTGCGCGAGCTTGGGGTGGTAGTTCCCGGCTTCGAGCATCGCCTTCAGTTCGCTGGCGGCTTGGCTGGACTGCCCACTGACGATCTGAAGATAGGCCCGGACCGCGAGGACGCCCGGCTTGTCTTTGGCTTCTGCCTCGGCCTTGGCGAGGTACTCCTCGGCCTCGGCTTTGGTGTTGAAGCCGTGTTGCGACTTGTAGAACGCGACCTCCGCCATGCCGGCCAGGGCGTCCGGTGAGCTGCTCTTGAGCGTGAGCGCTTCCTTGAACTTCTCCTCGGCCCGGTTGAGCGCGGGGATGTCGTCCTTCTCGATGTCCTGACTGGCCTCGGTCACCAGAGCATTCACCGCCTGCCGCGTGGTGACGTTGGTGTAGTAAAGATAAGTGCCGCCGGCGAGCAAGGCCGTGACGATCACCACGTCGCGGATCGTCTTGCCGAAGCCCCCTCGTTCCCGTTTGGGCTCGAAGGTCTCATTCTCCATCCGCTCGAGGATGGCGGCGGCCGAGGCCGGGCCGCTGGCGCCGTTGTCGGATTTCTTGTGGGTTTCGGACCGAACTTGCTCTGAAGTCATTCAGGACTCTCCGCGCGGATCGTATGTCTAGGCGGTACGTAAGCCCCGAGAAAGCCTAGCATCCCTCGGGCTGCTACCAACCGTGGGTGGTGGTGTCAAGGGTGCGGGAGGGCCCCACTCTCGTTGACGCTCAGGTCGGTCTGGCATCTAATTGGGTGTGGTCACTCGGCGCGACAACCGCAGCAACAGCAACTTGTCCTGTTCGTTCTGCGGCAAGAACCAGCGGGAAGTGAAGAAGCTCATCGCCGGCCCTACGGTCTACATCTGCGACGAGTGTATCCGGCTCTGTAACGACATCATCGCCGAGGAAAAGCTCAAGGACCACGCCCTTGGGCCCAAGGAAGCGATCCCCGCCCCCACGGAGATCAAAGGCTTCCTCGACCAGTACGTCATCGGGCAGGAGCGGGCCAAGAAGGTCCTCTCGGTCGCGGTCTACAACCACTACAAGCGGGTGAACCTGCGCGGCAGCGGTGAGCCGGTGGAGATCGCCAAGTCCAACATCCTGTTGGTCGGTCCCACGGGAACCGGAAAAACCCTCCTGGCCCAATCGCTCGCCCGCCTCTTGAAGGTGCCCTTCGCGGTGGCGGATGCCACGACCCTCACCGAGGCCGGCTACGTGGGTGAGGACGTGGAGTCGATCATCCAGAACCTCTTGGCCTCCGCCGACAACGACATCGAGCGGGCCCAGAAAGGGATCGTCTACATCGACGAGATCGACAAGGTGGCACGCAAGGGCGACAACCCCATGGCCACGCGCGACGTCTCGGGTGAGGGCGTGCAACAGGGCTTGCTCAAGCTGCTCGAAGGCACCAAGTGCAACGTCGCTCCGCGCGGGGCCAAGAAGTACTCGCAGCAGGAGTACGTGCAGGTCGACACCTCGAACATCCTGTTCATCGTGGGCGGCGCTTTCGTGGGCCTCGATCAGATCATCGGTCGGCGCGTCGGGCAGGGCGGTCTGGGCTTCGGGGCGGACATCGAGAAGAAGGAAGAGAAGCCGGTGGGCGTGACGCTCGCCAAGGTCGAGTCCGAAGATCTCACCAAGTTCGGCCTCATCCCCGAGTTCATCGGTCGTTTGCCCATCGTGGCGACGCTCGAGGACCTCACGGAGGCCGACCTCATTCGCATCCTGATCGAGCCCAAGAACGCGCTCACCAAGCAGTACAAGAAGCTGTTCGCGCTCGACGGCGTGAAGCTCTCCTTTACCAAGCCTTCGCTCGAAGCGGTGGCCAAAGAGGCTATCCGTCGCGAGGCCGGCGCACGCGGCATGCGCTCCATCCTCGAGCACTCCATGCTCGACATCATGTACGAGGTCCCGTTCCTCGATGGGGTGAAGGAGTGCCGCATCACGAAGGAAGTGATCGACAAGGGTGAGCCGCCGCTTCTGACCTACGAAGAAGACAAGCAGAGCGCCTAGCGCCTACGAGCTCTTGTTCACATGAACCCGAAGCCCGAGCACGCCGAAGCTGCCTTCGGACGGTTCTTGGGCTGAGACCGGTCGAGTCCACTCGCCGCTGTGGCCCAAGAGGGCAGCGGCCCTGGGATTCGCCTCGGCGATCGCGTCGAGGTCGGCGCCTTGGTCCACGAGGATTCGAGCCAGCGTGCAGAGCTGAAGCGCGGCCACGGAGGTGGAGGGGCTCCGCGCGACCATCTCGTCGAGGAGCGCGAGCAGGCCGCGGGCGAGCGCGGTCCTCGAATCGCGGTCCATCGACTGCGCGGCTGCTTTCGCATGTTCGATCGCCGCGTCTCCAAAGCGGTGCTCGCCGACCGGGTCGCGATGAAGAGAGGTCACAAGGGCGGCCATGGTCTGGCGCACTTCGGCTTCACTCATGCCCGAATCCCGGTTCCCTTGAAGGACTTCCACATCGAGCCGCCGCCGAAGAGCTCACCTTGCCAGTCGAGGATCGCGCCGCCGGTGATCATCTTGGTGAAGATCGCGTCGAAGGTCTTTTCGTGGCGGGTCCCGCGGACGCAGTAACCTTGGCTGCCGGGGTCGAGCTCGACCGCGATCCGATCGGTGGTCTGGCCCTTTTGGGCGGCGATGGTGAGGTACTGCGCAGAGGCGCCCTCCACCCGCACCCCAAACCCCGCGGCCCGGAGCTCGTGCATGAAGAGCAGCGTCTCCACCGGGAGCCTCCCGGCGCCAGAGAGGCCCTCCACCTCTTTCTCGAGCGCGCCGCGCATGGTCTGGGCCGATTGAGCCGCGCGGCTCGAGAGGTCTTCGAGGAGGGGCTGCTTGGCTTCGGTCGCGGCGTCCAAGCGGACGGTCCCGGTGAAGCCCGAGAGATGTTTGACCAGCTCGCGAGTGGGGTAGTCCGCTCCCACGTCGAATGCGCTCGGGGTGGTGTTTGCTTTGGTGGTGATGTTCATGGGTGCTCCTGTCGGGGCGCCATCGCAGGAAGCGTGCCGCGCCTTCGCTCTGGCCTTCGCCTGGATCGGTGGCGCGTGCAGGCGCCACCTGAGGTGCCTGGGAGGCTCGACTCCAGCGGACTCGAAGTCGCGCCCTAACCCTCGCGCTGGGCTTCCGCGCCCCGCAGCAGCCGCGTCAGCTCCTCGTCGGCGTCCGTGGTCTGGCGCAAGGTCTCGGCCGCCTCCGCCAAGCTGGTCCGGATCTCTTGCACGCGATCGTCACCGAGGCCGGCCTTGGAGGACGCGGCGTCGAGCAGAGCCAGGTGCACGTTTCGGAGTTCTACCACGATCTGCTTCTCGGCGTGCTCGAGCTGCTCCGCGCGGCGGCGCAGGCGGTCGAGGTGCTCGCCTTGGCTCTGGAGCCGCGCGAGCGTCTCCTTCAGCGCGGTCCGGCTGTCGGCGTCCGTCTCGGCCGCGAGCTTGGTCTCGGCGTCCAGGATCTCCTCGGCGTGTGTGTTGGCGTCGAAGCGGGCGAGGGCACCTTCGACCTTGGCGCGCGTGTTGGCCTGTTCCAGGAGCTGACGAGTCACGGCATCGACCCGCGCCTCGAGCTCGATCCCCGAGTCACCCTGGGAGGTCGGGTGTTCGTCGATGACCCGATGGATCTCGTCCCGGAGCGAGAGCGCCTCCTGGACCCTCGGGCTCCCCTTGGCGAGCTGCCGGAGCCGGGTGAGCTCGTCCCTCTTCAGCTTCTCGCCCGGCAGGGCCTTCTTCGGAAAGAAGGTCGCCCGCACCACCGAGTACACGAAGCCGAGGAGCACGAGACCCACGATGAGCCGAAGCAGCATCACTCACCCAGGAAGAAGCGGCGCCAGGCCTTCATGCTCGCGAACTGCTGCAAGAACGTGGGGTCCAAAGAGTTCAGCTGCACCTCGCCGAGCTGGAAGTTCTCCGCCGCGATCATGGCGGAGTAGACGCGACCTGCTTGGGATGAGAGCGCCTGTGACTTCAGCTTTTCTCCGAGCGCCTCCGCCTTGGCTTCGGCCAGATCACCTTCGGCGGTCATGGTGGCGTACGCAGCATCCGCTTCGGAGCGACGCTTTCTATCGTACAGCACCGCCTCGGCCTCGAGCGCCGCGATCTCGAGCTCGTACTGCGTCTTGAGCTTTTCGATCTGGGCGTTCCACTCCTCGCGCTTGATGTTGATGTCTTTCTGGATGCCCTTCTCGAGCGTGTCGGTCTCCTGGACCGCGACCGATTCCTGGCGTTTGGCTTCATCGAGGCGGCCCTGCACCACGTAGTACTGCTTGTTCTGCAGCTTCGCCTCGTACTGCTCGCGGAAGGTGATCTGCCGAATGAGCACGTCTAGACCCTCGACGTGATAGCGCGCGAGCTGTTCGTTCAGGCGGGGCAGGGCGTTTTTGGCGCTCTCGAGGCGTTTCTCGGTGATTTGCACGTCGGCGTTCGAAAGGCCGGCGAGTTCTTCGCGGAGGATACCCACTGCGGTCGAGATGGCCTTGCCTTCGTAGTCGAGGCCTTCCCGCACGATGCGCCAGGCCTCACCCTCGCGGATGCGCCACGGGATGGAGACATCGACGAAGATGATGTTGTTCTCTTTGGTCCGCACCTCGAGCGAACCGTGCTCCGCCCCGCTCTCGGAGCTGAAGTCGAGGAACTGGATGGTGCGCGGCAAACGGTGGAAGCGGTGAATGCCGGTCAGAGACATGTGGTAGCCGAGCTGGAAGTCCTTCTCGTCTACGCCGCCGATGACCGACTGCCGCACCCCGATCTCCCAAGGCTCGATGTGGGTGATGAAGAACTTGGGGGCAAACCAAAAAACGAGGAACCCGGCCGCGATGAGGTTGATGATGCGCCACATGTTCATTCTCCTCCGGAGGCTTTTCGCGGCGGATTGACGTAGCGGATGTCGAAAGGAGCCGCGGGGGTCATGAGCGGGCTGGCTTTGATGCGTGTGAGCTGCGGAAAGATCTTCTCCGCGATGACCCGGTTTAGGACCTCGGTGCCCTGGGCGCCCACCGCCTGAATGCGGGCCGCCAGCGCCTCACCTTGCTTTCTATAGGCGACCTCGTTCGCTCGCGCGCGCGTGACCTTTTCGTCGCGATGGGCCTGGCCGGTCGACTGCTTCTCGATGAAGTACTTGTCGGCCTCGCGCTTGGCGGCGATGAGTTTGTTCTCGGCCTCTTTCTTCTTGGCCTCGAGCTCCGCGAGCAGCGTTTGGTACTCGGCGTTTTTGTCCTGCTCCACGCTCTGGACCTTGAGGCCGGACTCTTGCTCGAGCTTGCGGCGCTTCTCGGCCTGCACCTCGATCTCTTGCTCGGCGTTCTGCCGCTCCTCGATGGCGGTCTCGACGCGGGCATCGAACTTGGGCTTGGGGGTGATGATCTGGATGACCTCGACCCCAAACATCTCGAGCTCCTCGTTCATGCGCCGGCGGGCGTCGTTGGTTGCGGTGCCGTAGGTGGTGGGGTTCGCGATCTCGAGGAAGCTGTAGCGCCCGAACTCGTCGCGCAGGAGTCCGCGTGTGTAGATAGGCAGAAGCTCTCGCTTGAAGTTGTCGCCCGGGCCGAGGGTGTCGACGACCTTGTCGGCCTGCTTGGGGATGACCTGGTAGTGCAGCTCGAGCACGTCGAAGTAGAAGTTCGAACCGTCGTTGGCGCGCACGGTGAGGGCGCGAACGCGGTTGGTCACCTCGGCGTCGCTCGAGAACGAGAGCCCAGAGTAGTCGGCGCCCCTCTTGCTCGCGAGGGCCTTCTCGTCCGCCATCAAGAGGATCTGGGGCCTTCGCTCCAGCTTCTCGATCGACTGCAATCCCGGGATGAAGGTCTGCACCCCCTGGTCCACGATGGTTCGGGCGCGATCGCCGAAGATCGGGATGCCCGTGTTGTTGTAAGCGACTCCGACCTCGCCCGGCCGGATCTCGGTGCAGCCGCCGCTCCCAAAGAGCAGCTCGAACAGCAGCACAAAGACCGCCAAGACGGGGAGGATGAGTCGCCTGGCCGCCCCAGCCGGCAGGCGCGGGAGCTTCGGCCCCTTCTTCTCGGACATGGGCGAGGTCTAGCCGGTTTCGGGCTTAAACACGAAACCCCCGGCCGCTTGCGCGACCGGGGGCTTCGCTTGACCCCACGGAGAATCGAACTCCGGTCTGCGACGTGAGAAGCCGCCGTCCTAACCGCTAGACGATGGGGCCAATTCAGGTGCTCGCGAGAGCGTCGCCCCCTTAACACCACCAAGGTGTGGAGAGCAACGCTTTTTGGGGTACAGGGACTTGAACCCCGACGCGCGGAATCAGAATCCGCTGTCCTACCAATTAGACGATACCCCAGCAGATGGGCCTCGTGGCCACTGCTCTAGCGGCGCTTCATAACCCGCTTCCGGCTCTTAACACTAGCGCTTTTTGGCGGCGGGCCGACTCGCTGCGATCACGTAGATATAGACCTTACCGCGGGTCTCATACACGTTAATCCCATCCCAGCTGCGGCCCGGCTTGCGGTTCTCGATGTGCAGCGCCTTGACCTGCGGGGTGGAGGGGAGGTTTCGCCAGACGTAGTCCGCGCCCGCCGAATAGAGGCGCCGGTAGAAGCTGACGGTCCGGTCCCAGTCTTTTTGGGCCACGTACCGGGCCTCCCCGACCTTGTGTGCCCCCTCGGCGAGCAGGGCCCCATGAACGGTCTCCGCGCTGGCGGAGCTGCTGAGGAGGAGGAGGGCGGTCCAAGTACCCGCGATCAAGGGGCGCATTCGGGTGCAGCTACGCAAAGGGCCCGCCCCGAGTCAAGGGAGGGTGGGGCCGCTCACGCCGGGCCTTCAGGTGACCCCGGAGGCGCGAAACGGGTATGCTGCGCCCATGTTCGCCCGAGCACTCGTCTTCTCTGGTCTGGCCGCCGCGGTCGGTTTCGGCTTCTGGGCCACGAACGCCGGCGCCACCGTCATGGTCCCGCTGTCGATCGAACAGATGTCGAAGGAGGCCGCCGTCGTGGTTCGGGCCCGCGTCACCCAGCAAGAGGCCCGTTGGGATGAGGGCAAGAAGCGGATCTTTACGCACACCAAGCTCGAGGTGGTCGATCCCATTCACCGAACGCGCAGCATCGGAGCGACCATCGAGGTTCGCACCCTCGGCGGAGAGCTCGATGGGCTGGGCATGAAGGTCGCCGGTGAGGCCCGCTTCGTGCCGGACGAGCAGGTGATCGTCTTTCTCGCCGCGGACGACAAAGCGCCCGGCCTCTTTCGAGTCATCGGCATGAGTCAGGGCAAGTTCCACCTCGACCGCGATCAAGAAGGTCGTTGGTTTGCGACGCCCTCTCTCGAAGGCGTCGCGTTCGCAAAGCGTGACGCTGATGGTGTGCTGCGAGTGAACGAAGAGGCACGCGCGGACGGGCGGATGCCGCTCGAGGACCTCCGGCGTCGGGTGCTCACGGCGCTCGAGCCCCAAGTGACGCCCGCGCATGTGCCGAGCACGCCCAACAAAGCGCCGACGCCCTGAGGCCATTGGCCTCGCCTTCGTGCTCGCGCTCGCCGGCTCATCGGGCGCGTACGCCTTCGAGCTTCAGCGCACCACGGGCGGCGAGCTCGTTCGCTGGCCCCAGGGTGCGTCACCTCGCTACTTCATCGATGATCGTGCGGAGAGGCCCATGGCCCGTGCCACGCGTTTTGCCTTTGACGCGTGGGGTCGGCACCTCGCTTCGGGCATCCGTCCCGAGTATGACGGCTTGGTTCGCGTCGAGCACGCGGCGCGCGACGGCCAGAGCACGATCGTGCTGCTCTCGAGCTGGCCCTTTGGCGACGCCTCGCGGCTCGTGGCCTATACCGAGGTCTACTACGATCTCGGTACCGGTCTCATCACAGAGGCCGACATCAGCCTGAACGGCGAGGGCTTCGAGTTTGAGGCGGATTCGCCGGGGGCGATGGACCCGGACAGCGTGCTGCTTCACGAGGCCGGCCACTGGCTGGGACTCGCGCACAGCTGCGGGGCGCCCGGAAGCGCGACCCCATCGTGCTTCTCACTTCCGGCGGAGGAGCGAGAGCGCATCCTGGGCGCGGTCATGTCCCCCACGCTTGGGCCGGGCGAGGCCAAGCGCGTCTTGACCCCGGACGATCTCTTGGGCCTTCGCGCGCTATACGCGCAGGGTTTCATCGAGACCTCTTCCATCAGCCTGACATCGGTCGAACGGAGCTGTCAGCCCGGCACACTCGTCGTGTACGGTCAGGCCTTGCCCGCCGAGCCAGAGGTCTTCGTGAGGAATCAGAGTGGTGCGCTCCAGATGCTCGAGGTGCAGGCGCATGCAGCCGATCAACTCGTTTTGCCTTCGGCCTTTGCCGAGTCGAGCACCCTGAGCTTCGATCTTCTCGTCTCCGATCCGTCCACCGGCGAACGCGCGAGCTTGCTCGAGCCCGAAGTCCTCGCGGCTCGCTGTGATGGCGGCGTGAATCCGCCCCCGCCCGAGACCGGCTGCGACTGCAAGAGCACCGAGGGTGAGGCCTCGGGTTTCGGGTGGGCTCTGCTCGCGCTCGGGTTTGGGTTTTTTCGTCGGAGGGCGTGGCCCTCGATGTTGCTCGGCCTCTTCGTGGTCAGCGCGGGCGCCGACGCTTTGGCCTACCGCTGCAGCCGCGTCGACTTCGACGAAGGTCCGTCTCTGTACTGGGCGGAGCGAACCATCGGCTTCTACGTCGATGAGGCTCTCGTGGCGAACGAAGCGCAGAACCTCGCCTTTCGAGCAGAGATCAGCACATCGCTCGCCACCTGGACGAGCGTGGACTGCTCGGACTTCGGACTCGAGGTGCTGGGGATCAAAGTCGTGCGTCCTGGCTACAACGAGAGCGGGCCCAACGAGAACGTCATCACCTTCATCGATGCGAGCGAGGGCTGGGCCTATAGCCCCTCGATCATCGCGGTGACCACCAACACCTTCGAGACCAGCAGCGGTCGCATCATCGACTCCGACATCGAGGTGAATCGCCATCACTTCGAGCTGGTGGTGGCGGACGCTCTACCGTCCTGCGACCCAGAGACCGGGGTCATGGATTTGCAGAACACGCTGACGCACGAGGTGGGGCACGCGATCGGTCTCGATCATCCGCCGTCCACCCGCACGTACGCAGAGACGACGATGTTCGCGAGCGCGCCCTCCTGCGAGACCAAGAAGCGCAGCCTCGCCGAGGATGACATCGCGGGGCTCTGCGAAATCTACCCGACTGGGCTGCCGGTCGCGCAATGCTTCCCGCCGAACGGACCCCTTTTTACGGTCGTGGAGCAAGACGACGGGTTCGGTGGTTGCAGCACGCTCGGGCGGGGCGCGGCGCCTGAGCGTTTGGGGCCGCTCGTTCTTCTCGGCGTGTTCTTGGGTCTCGGGGTCCGCGCGCGGAGACGCCACGCATCGGCGCGACGCGTTCAGCGACCGAAGACGACGCCGGCGTAACCGACAAAGCTGCTCGGCTCCGCTTCGCTCGGTCGAGCGTCGAAGCTCGTGGTGTAGCTCATGACCTCGCCTTTTTCGGCGCCGAGCTTTCTCGCCGCGCCGATGGCGGCCGCGATGGCGCCCGGACAGCAGGCGTTTTGGCGCTGCCTCGCGGTGGTGAGCGCGCCGAGCGCGTCCATGGCCTCCATCGACCGCAGCACCCGAGGGTCGTTGTCGGTCTTGACGAACTCGAGCGCCGGGAAGCCGCGACCGGCGGGGCGATAGTCGTAGTTGGGGCCGTAGTGCGTCAGATCCGTGGAGCCGATGACCACGATGTCCTCGTAGCCCAGCCGCTTCGCGAGGTGCACAGCCTCGCGCCCGAGGTCTTCGGCGCGATCGCCGGGCGGCACGCCGACCGCGAGCAGCTTCGCCCGGGGGAAGTAGTGCTTCACCATCGGCCACAGCACCTCGAGCGCGTTGTCCTCGAAGTACTCCTCCGGGCTCTCGAGCTCACACTCCACGACCATCGCGAGACCCTGCGCGAGCTTCGCGTCGACCTCGATGGGGCCGAGCGGGGTCTCGACCGCACCCTCCATGAGCACGCGCGGGGGATCACGCTGCGCGAGGTGGCCGCCGAACATGATGACCAAGGCCGCGTCCGGATGCGCAGCCCCCAGTGGAGCGAGCGACGAGACCGCGGTCTTGCCGGAGTAGACCCAGCCTGCGTGAGGGGCGATCGCCCCGACGAGATCGGTGAGCGCGGAGGGCTTTGCGTCGGCCTCTTGGATGAAGCGTCGGCACGCGTCGGCTTCTTTTGGGTACCAGGTACCCGCAAGTTCGGCTGGTCTCGTGTTCATGGCTCGTGACTCCCGAGGTCGCAGGGTACGACGATATCGCTTCTGATGCAGCTTCATTCGCCCGGGCCAAACGGAGCCCGTTGATCGCTCATGGCTCAACCGCTCCATCGAGGAGAGGATCAACGCCGTTTGGGAACTCACAAAGATCGCGGCCGCCTGGAGGCAAGAGGTCTCCGATGAATCCCCACTTCAAAGATCTGTTGTCCGCATTCATCGACCACGGCGTTGAGTTCATTGTCGTCGGCGCTCCCACCAGGGCGCTTGCCGGGCCACGCCCCGGCCGCGTACTTTGAGTCCTCCACGCGGGACACTCATGAAGAAGGGCGCATCACGACGAGTGAGTACGGCCATGTTGTGCGCGGTGACTTGCCTCTTGCCCGCGTGTTCGGGCGGGCAGGAAGAGCTGCCCCCGGTCTGCGCCTACGCGCTGGACCAAGAGGCCTGCGAGCGCCACGGCGGCATGTTCTCCGAGTGGACCCTGGGCGGCGAGACCGCCTGCTACTGCCCGACCAGCGATGCGGGTCGCCCGTGTACACATTCGGCGGAGTGCGAGGGCGCCTGCCTCGTGGACTACGACTCCTGCCAGACCGCTACGGCCGGCGCCTGCGGTGCGTGGGAGCCGTTCATCGGCTGCGCGTGTGTCTTCGAGTACCGATTCGAGGTGTTGGACGGCACCAGCACCCCGACGACGGCCCAGATGCTGTGCGTCGACTAGTGTCCCGTCCGAGAAGTTCGATCATGTTCCCGCGAAGTATCTTTCGTCGCTGGTCGGCGCGCTACGAAGGGAGTTGGGTCGCCCCCAATGACCGAGGAGCCCGAAAGGGCGGCCGCAGGC
>WYAZ01000007.1 GCA_011526105.1 Deltaproteobacteria bacterium
ACGAAGGGAGTTGGGTCGCCCCCAATGACCGAGGAGCCCGAAAGGGCGGCCGCAGGCCGCGCGTCGGCCAGGGGCGAAAAGGACAAGCGCGAACGTGATCTGAACTTTTCGGACGGGACACTAGTCAGGTGAGGATGATCTTCGTGACCTCGGCCGGCGCGAGTAAGCGCATCGGCGGTCCCCAGTAGCCGGTGCCGCGGCTGACGTAGATCTGCGTATCCTTCGAGTGCCGGTGGAGCCCGGACACATAGGGCTGCACCAGGCCCACCGCATGGTTGAAGGGCCAAATCTGCCCGCCGTGGGTGTGACCCGAGATCTGTAAGCCCATCCCGAGTGCGCTGGCACGTTCGACCTCGCGCGGTTGATGAGCGAGCAGGACCGATGCGCGCTCCGGATCTCGCCCCACCAAAGCCTTCGCCAGGTCTGGACCGTGACCCCCACCAAAACGATGCGCGCTGTAGTCGTCTACCCCCACGAGATCGAGACTCGCGCCGGGGTCGCCGATGACCACACGCTCGTTTCGGAGCACCGTAATCCCCATGCGACGAAGCTCTTCGATCCACGGATCCGCCCCCGAGTAGTACTCGTGATTGCCGGTCACGAAGTACACGCCGTAGCGCGCCTTCAGGCGGCCGAGCGGCGCGAGGTGCGACCGGAGCCCCTCGACCGAGCCGTCCACCAAATCACCGGTGATGACCACGATATCGGGGCGCGTACCGTTCGCTTTCTCGACCACCGACTCGATGAAGCGACGCCCGATGGTCGGGCCTACGTGCACGTCCGTGAGCTGAGCGATGGTGAGGCCCGAGAGCGCGGCGGGCAGCCTATCGAGCTTGACCGGCACCTCTGGTACCTCCACGTCGGCGAGCGCCGAGCGCACCGAAACCGCGCTGACCCCGAGCGCGGTGGCACTCGCCGCCCCTGCCACGCCACGCGCGATGAGTTGGCGGCGCGACGGGTCTTCGAGCTCCTGACCGAGTCCTCCGTGTCCGAGCCAGCCGAGGAGCTGGCCGAGCCCTCCTCCCATGAGGCGAAAGAGATCGGTCGAGAAGACTACGCTCACCAAGATGAACGAGACCCCCATCCAAATGAAGGTCGTCCAGGCCAAGAACGCCGAGGACTCCCGCGGGAGCAGTCGAAACGCCAACATGCCAAGCGGGATCGAGAGCCCGAGGCCGACGAACAACCAGCTCAGTACGGTATGGGTGAGCCCGGGCAGCCCTGGGTCACGCACCAGCCTCGCCCACAGGTAATAATGAAGGCTCCCGGCCAGCGCGAGCAGTACGAAGAAGAAGACGAGAAAAGACATCCAGCGCGGCATCCGGCCCTCCCGTGGGCACGCGACTTCTAGGGGGACACGAAATAGCGAGACACACAACCGGGAAATGGGTTGTGCGCCTCTCGCTTTCGGTTCTACCTTGGTTCGGTGGCGGACCACATCCACATCAAAAGCCCGGCCGAGATCGACGCCATGCGCGCCGCCTGCCGTCTGGCCGCCAAGACCTTGAAGCTCGTCAGCGAGTTGGTGAAGCCCGGTGTTGCCACGGACGAGATCAACCGCTTCGTGCACGAGTACACGCTGGAGCAGGGCGCGGTGCCAGCGCCTCTCAACTACAAGGGCTTCCCGAAGTCCGTCTGTACGTCGGTGAACGATGTCGTCTGTCACGGCATCCCGTCGAAGCGGGACATCTTGCAGGAGGGCGACATCATCAACATCGATGTCACCTCCATCCTCGATGGCTTCCACGGAGACACCTCGCGGACCTTTCTGGTCGGCGAGGTCTCGGATGAAGCACGAAGGCTCGTCGAGACCACTTGGGAGTGTCTGCAACGCGGGGTGGCGGTGGTACGCGCCGGCGCGAGGGTCCGCGACATCGGCGCTGCCATCCAGGACTACGCGGAGCCTCGGGGCTACGGTGTCGTTCGCGAATACGTCGGCCACGGCATCGGGCGTGTCTTCCATGAGCCACCGCAAGTTCCTCACTACCGGGCGGGCGGCGCCAATCCGCGCCTCCGAGCGGGCATGACCTTCACCATCGAACCCATGATCAACCTGGGGACGCATGAGACCGAGCTGGACGTCGAGGACGGGTGGACCGTGCGCACGAGAGACCGAAAGCTCTCCGCCCAGTTCGAGCACACCGTCCTCGTGACCGAGGATGGAGTCGAGATCCTCACGGATTGGGACAAGCTCGAGGATTGAGGCCGGTGAGCGTGCGCGCCCTTTTCGTCTCGTCCCTCCTCCTCATCGTCACCTCTTGCTCGGGAGAGCCTTCGACCGGCACCGACGCGAGTGTGCGCGCGGACGCTGGGCCAACCGGTCCGCTCCCACGTCCGGGCGAACTCCTCGACCCGGCGCGCTATGACTGCCGCGCCTCTGGGCCGGTGCAAGCGCCCTCGCGACCGCATGATCTCTCTTGCTTTAGGAGCCCCGGCTGCCTGAGCCCACTGGTGGTCGGTCATCGAATGGCGACCGCCTTCGCCCCGGAGAACTCAGCCTCAGCCTTGAGGGCGGCGATCTTGCTCGGCATAGACATCGTAGAGACGGACGTCCGGCTCACGAGCGACGGCCACATCGTGCTGGTTCACGACAGCAGCATCGATCGCACCCATACACGACGCGGCACGGTGAGCGCGCTGAGCCTCGCGGAGCTGAAGGAGATACCGCTCGAGATCCCGGCGTCGAAGAGCTTTGGCGAGTTCGACTGCGAACGAACGCTGACCCTCGAAGAAGCCTTCGCCATCTCACGAGGCCAGATCGTGCTCGAACTCGAGGTGAAGAACACCGAGGCCGGCGTGAAGGCGGCGGAGTATCTCAAGGACCAAGGTCTGTACGGTGAGGCCTTCATCCTGTGTTCACCGGCCGAGTGCAGCACGGTCCGCGCCGCCGTTCCGGACGCACCGATCATGACCAGGCCGCAGCAGCCGGATGAGATCCCGGAGAACCTCGCCTTCGATCCCAAACCGATCATGGTCCACATCGACCCCACCGAGGACTTCCTCGCCCCCGAGGCGCTCGGCGCCATCCGAGCCGCCGGCGCCAAGGTCTTCGCGAACGCGTTTATCCTCGGAGATCCACGCGCCGCCCTCACCGATGACCTTGGGGGCTACACCGAGCTCTTTGAGGGCGGGATCGACGTGCTGCAGGCGGAGCACCCAGAGTGGGTACTCATCACCCTAGGACGGCGCCCCGAGTAGTCGGGCGGCCTACACCCTGCGACCTGCACCCTCCCGAATCTGGAGCGCGCGGCCGATTCGGTCGACAATAGGCACGTTGTTCTCGCGAGTCGTGACGCTTTCGAGCGTGAGCCTTTTTGTCCTCTCTCTTCTGCCCGCATGCAGCGGTTGCGATGGCTGCGGCGGATCGCCGGAGATCGAGACGCCCCCGGTCGCGGTCCAAAGACCTGCGCCCCCGCCGCCCGCGCCGGTCGAGACCTCGACGGTCGGCGAGAACTCCGAGGAGATGATGAAGACGCTGCTCGGTCTGAACCAGCCGGCCGAAGTACCACCCGAACCGGAAGCGGCGAGGCCGCTGGTTCGTCGTCGGCGTCCGAAGTACGAGCCGCCCGAGGAGATCGAAGAGGGACCCAAGGGCCTCAGCGAACATGCGTTCTACGCTGCGCTCGATACTTGGGGCGGCGTGAAGCGATGCATCGCGAAGACACCCAACGTCCGAAAGGACGGAAGCAGCGCGATCAGCGTTCGCTTCGTGGTCAATCAAGACGGATCCGTGGCGGAGTCGAGGATCCTCGAGAAGAGCAACAAACATGCAGAGGCCATCGCGCCCTGCGTAGAGATCGAGGCGAAGCGCGTTCGGTTCCCCGGGTTCGAGGAGCCAAAGCCGGCTCAGAAAGACGCGAAGTTCGTCTTCTAGCTGCCGCGACGAGCGGCGTTGATCCGCGCCCATGCCTTCGCTGATGCCACCTCGTCTGCAACCCGGTCGGTTGCGCGGCTCTCCGCGAGGATCTCGGCCGCCGTATCGCCCAATCGGAGAATCAATGAGGTGGGGTCCGAGACGCCCATGACCGTGCGGCTGATGCCAGCGACCACGGCCCCCGCGGAAGCGACGGTGTCCGGCACATACACCACACCCCTACGATGGAGGATCCGCGCCGCTTCGGGCGAAGCCAAGATGTTGTTTGCCGCCCCGACCACCGCTCGCGCGGGAAGCCGTTCGGCCACACCTGCGTCGATGACCCCGCCCACGGCGCACGGTGCAACTACGTCGACCGGGAGCAAGAGTATCTCGTCGGTCGCCACGACGCGCGCATCGATCTCGCGCGCCAAGGACTGCGCGCGCGCCGCGTCCACGTCGGCCACCGATACCTGCATGCCTCGTTCTACGAGGGTCCGGGCCACCGCGGAACCAATCGCGCCCGCGCCTTGTACCGCCACCGACGCGGCCGGGGTGGTGCGATCCAGCGAGTGAAGCGCGGCATCGAGACAGGCTGCTAGACCCTGAGCCACCGCGTTCGCGAGTGAGCCGTCCTCGAGATGCACGTACTCGGTCCTTTCCGCGACCCACCGCAGATCGTTCGCAGTCGTTCCGAGGTCACCCGCGGTCCGAAAGATCCCCCCGAGCTCCTGGATGCGTTCTCCGAGCCAGCGAAACGCCTTCTCTCGGTCGAGGCCTACGTGGTCGATGACGACCATCTTTGCTCCCCCGGCATCAAGTCCGGCGAGCGCGCACTTCACGGTCATCGCACGCGCGAGGCGGACCGCGTCCTGTGCCGCGGCGTCCACGGAGTCATAACTTCGCGTGCGAATGCCCCCCACCCCCGGGCCGAGGGTGAGGTCGTCGATCGCGAGGACCGCGCGCAGACCCAACGACGGCTCGAGAAGGAAGAGCACCCGGCTGGCGCCCATGGACTCGAGCGTAGAGAACATGACCGTGGTTTCAGTCCCGCAGCTCGCCGCTCGACCGTGTGGGGGTCGACGTGGTCGACACGGGGAGAGCACGACGAGAGGAGACGAGCGAAGAGACATCTCCGGCCGCCAGGGTCTGGAGCAGCGATCGAGCCGCGGCCGAGCGCGGGTCGAGCTGCTTCGCGGTCTCCGCAAAGCGCTTGGCGCGGGCCAGATCACCCATGCCCGCGTAGGCCAGTGCCACCTGACGACTGATCTCGCTCATCCTGCGCTTGTAACCGCCGTGGAAGTGCTTGGGGGTCTGCTTGGAGGCCTTGGCGAGCATCTCGAGCGCGGATTTGTCGTCACCCTGAACATGGAGGTTACGCCCCAGATCCAAGGACGCGCGCGCCTCCACCCAGTCTCGGCACTTCTGGCAGGGACCCGGATGGGCATCGAGTTCTCTTAGGCCCTCTCGGTAGGTCGTGCCGGGTCGAGAAGTCATGAGACATCCCTCGGGATGATCAAACACATCCGGTATGCCAAACACGGCGTGAGCAATCTCGTGCGCCAGCAGGTACGAGCCCAAGATCCGAGCGCGCTCCTCGAGCGTGGCGGGCTTGCCACCGAGCTCCGAGAGCATCGCGATCTTGGTGTCGATGCCGAAGGTCGTCGCGAGGAGCGCCTGACCCTCGAGGCTCTTCCGGGCCGGGCTGGGGCCGGCGATGCCGCCGATACGCGCCTTTCCGAAGACCGCGTGCGGATGCGGCTCCGAGAGCAGGTCGGCCATGATGAAGGTGTTGGTGAGGACGACGTCGTAGCGGTCTTGCAGAGAAAGCGCGCAGGTCCAGGCCACGTAGGAGCGCTCTCGGGAACGATCGGGGGATGCGAGCGGCGTGCCCTTGGGGGTCTTGAAGCCCTTGAGCTTCTCGATGGTGGAGACGTAGCGTGTCTCGTAGACCCCGTAGATGTCTTCGTACGAGGTGATGCGGTCTCGAGCCTCGGGCTCCACGAAGCCCTTGAGCGCATCGAGGTCCCAGCGCTTGAAGAAGGTGATGGCCTGCTCGCGGTACTGCCGGAGCTCCGCCGCCCCACCGCCAAGATAACGCGCCCCGAAGAGGCGCGCGCACTTGAGGTCGTCGACACGCGCGTACTCCGAGAGAAAGGCGAAGACGTCGTAGCGCTTGACGATGCGAAACTCCGGGGGCGGCACGTCGAAACGCTCGCGGTAGGTCGCCGAGGCCGCGACGAGCGCACGCTGCACGAGCTGCTCATCGAGTCGTGGGAAGTCCGGGTCGTCGACGAGCGCCACCTCGAGGACCATGGGGTCCACGGCGAAGGTGGGCTTGTCCGAGGCTGGGGCCGGAGTCGCGAGCCCGAAGGAAGCCAGGCCGAGAAAAACTGAAACCGCCGATCGCTTCATGCTCAGTTCCGAGCGTATGACGCCCCATCTGGCCCGGAATTGCCACCCATGTGCGCGCTCACACGGGAATACGGGGTTCACCCGGAGCCTGGATCTCCACGACCTCGAGCTGGTCATCGGGGAAAGGCTGGAAGAGGTCTTCGAGCGCCTCTCGGCTGGCGAGCGAAGGGTCGAGCCAGCGCTGGTAGGCCTCGGGGGCGAGAATCACAGGCATCCGGTCGTGCAGCGGCTCGATGCGAGCATTGGGCGACGTGGTGAGGATGGTGAAGGCGTCCCGATCCCAAAGCGCGGCAAAGGCGAAGAGGCGACGGTCCGCGAAGCCTATCCAGAACGG
Organism: Deltaproteobacteria bacterium; assembly: GCA_011526105.1. GTDB lineage: Bacteria > Myxococcota > Kuafuiibacteriia > Kuafuiibacteriales > Kuafuiibacteriaceae > WYAZ01. The sequence goes on from WYAZ01000007.1 coordinate 6,603, forward strand.
CAGACTCTTCTTCTTGCCCCGCTTCTTCCACTCGTAGAAGCCGTCGGCCGGCACCAAACACCGACGGCCTCGAAACGAGTCGCGAAAGGCCGGCTTCTGGTCCACGGTCTCCGAGCGCGCATTGATGAGCGGTCTAGGACGCGGCGCATCCGGCCGGGGCGCGAACTGAAAGCCCCAGCGAAGCTCCTCGAGCCTACGATGACCGGCGGGGTCTCGCTTGATGACCGGCAAGCGCTCCGTCGGTGATGCGTTGTAGCGAGGGGACATGGGGTGGACCGGCGGCTCGAAGAGATCGAAGTGCTCGGCGATCACCTTCGCGGGTTTCGTCAGCACATAGCGCCCGCACATGAGGCGATCCTACAACAGCGCGATACCGAGGCTCCGACATTTCGGCTATAGGATGGCTCGCTGATGGCGCTCTCCGATCTGCTCCGCCTGCGCTCCGCCGGGCTTCTGCTGCACCCCACCTCATTACCCGGTCCATTTGGGGTGGGTGACCTGGGCATGGAGGCCCATCGCTTCGCGGAACGCCTGGCCAACGCAGGCGTTTCTTGGTGGCAGATGCTCCCGCTGGGTCCGCCCGGCGGCGGCGAGTCCCCCTACAATGCGCTGTCCGCCTTTGCCGGCAACCCCATGCTCATCAGCCCCGAGCTTTTGGTACAGGACGGATTGCTCGCACCCGAACAGATCGACGCGATTCGTGAACCCAGCCAGTCGCGAGTCCATTGGCCGAGCGCCATCGCGCGCAAACAGAAGCTCCTGAGTCAGGCCTTCGAGCGCTTCCGAACATCCCCGAGCCCCGAGCTGCATCTGTCCCTCGAAGCCTTCGTGGCCCGCGAGGGCGAGGCTTGGCTGCACGACTATGCGCTCTTCGCCTCGCTGAGAGACGAGCTCGGACACCGCGGCTTGCCCGATTGGCCGCACGAGCTCCGCACCAAAGATGCAGCGGCGCTCCATCAGGCGCGCGCACGCCTCGAGTTTCAGATCGCCCGCCACGAGTTTGCGCAGTTCCTCTTCGAGCGGCAGTGGCAAGCTCTGCGATCACACTGCCAAAAGCTGGGCCTCCACTTGCTCGGCGACGTCCCCATCTTCGTCGCGCGCGACAGCGCCGACGTTTGGGCGCATCCCGAGGTCTTCCGCCTCGACGCCGACGGCCAACCGCTGGTGGTGGCCGGCGTGCCCCCGGACTACTTTAGCGAGGACGGTCAGCTCTGGGGCAATCCGCTCTACGATTGGGCCCATCTCAAAGAGACAGGCTACCGCTGGTGGATCGAACGCTTCCGATCCTTGCTCACCCGCTTCGATGCGGCCCGCGTCGATCACTTCATCGGCTTTTACCGGGCTTGGCAGATCCCGCGCGACTCGAAGACCGCCAAAGTCGGCGAGTTCGTGCCCGGTCCGCGTTCGGACTTCTTCGTGGCGTTGAAAGACGCGCTCGGCGGGCTACCGATCGTGGCCGAAGACCTCGGCATTCTGACCGACGAGGTTCGGGCCTTGCGCGACGAGTTCGGCTTCCCCGGCCTCAAGGTGCTGCAGTTCGGCTTCACCCCCGAGGGTCACGAGACCGAACATCAGCCGCACACTTTTCCCGAAAACTGCGTCGTCTACACCGGCACGCACGACAACGACACCACGGCGGGTTGGTGGGCCCAGCTTGGACGTACCGCCGCTTCCAAAGACCCCGAGGAAGAGGCCGAAGCCGCGGCCGCGGCCGGCGTTCGACGCTCGGTGCTCGGTTATCTCGGCGCCCAGGACGACCACGAGATCCACTGGAAGCTCATCGAGGTGGCGCTCCAGTCCAAGGCGAAGATCGCGATCTTTCCGGTCCAAGATCTCTTGGGACAAGGCAGCGAGCACCGCATGAACCGCCCGGGCCTCGCGGAAGGCAACTGGGCCTACCGCCTCGAGCCTGGGTCGCTCGACGATGCGACCCTGCGCCGTTTGGCCGATGCGATCGAGCGCTCCAAGCGGGCCCCCGCCCCCCACGGCCCTCGGTAGACTCGCGTGCGAGACGGCCGACCTTGGTGCTCCCGGTGCACTCGCCCTGAGAGCTACTGCATCTGCAACCTCGTCGAGCGGGTCTCGAACCGCACGCCGATCACCATCGTTCAGCATCCGCGCGAGGCCCGTCATCACCTCGGCACGGTCCGACTTCTGCGGGCTGCGCTCTCATCGTGTGAAATCGTCGTGCACGATCTCCGAGACGGCAAAGAGGCGCGCCCCAAGTATCTCTCGAGCGGCGCGGGCCTCTTGTACCCCTCCGAGCACGCGCGTCGTCTGGACGAGCTGGCGCCCGAAGAACGCCCGGAGCAGCTCGTCGTCCTCGATGGGACCTGGCCTCACGCTCATACGCTCTACGACCAGAACCCCTGGCTCGAGGCCCTGCCTCACTTCACTTTGCCCCCGGGCCCGGAAAGCAACTATCGCATCCGCAAAGAGCCCCGGCCGAGCTACCTGTCCACGGTCGAGGCGGTGTTTCGAGCCCTGTCGATTCTCGAGCCCCAGACCCCAGGCCTGGCCTCACTCCAACTCGGCTTCACCCAGATGATCGATCGGCAGATGAAACACGTGGGCCATCCGCGTCAGCGCCTCCGGCCTAGGGCGCCGTTCGGACGTCTGCCGCCGCTCGAGGGTCAACTCCAGAGCCTGGTGCTCGTTCATATCGAGCACAGCGGCCACCCCGACCCGGAGCTGATTCACATCGGAGCCCTGCGCCTATGCGACGAGAAGACCCTGTCTTTGGTCCTCCGCCCCCAAAAAGCGATCTCCGAACGGCGAATTCTACACATGGGTTTGGCGCTCGATCGCGTGATGAACGGACTCTCGCTGGACGCGACGCAGGCGGCGATGGCCGAGTTCATTCCCGTCAGCGGTGTCGTCGCTTCGTGGCGCCAGAACGCAGCGGTGATGTTGATCGAACAGCTCGGTCGATCGGACGCCGTGATCGGTCTCAAGACGATGTACGCCAATCATCGGGCCGCGACCGGATCGCTGCACGCTGTCGCCAAGCGCGAATCTCTCAGCGCAGAGCCCATTGACGTCCCCGGCCGCGTTGGACAGATGTTGCCGCTGCTCAGAGCGGTGGCCGAGTTTCTCGCGGTGGCGTCGAGCCGAGACCGGGCCGTCGGAGCCAGCGAAGGGGTTTTGAGATGAGCTCTACCCCTCGGTGACCCACTCCACCACGAAGGTAGCCCCGCTGCTTTCGGCTTTGACCGAGCAGCGCGCCCCGTGACCATGAGCCACCGCCTGAACCACCGCGAGCCCAAGACCGGTGCCCCCCCGCTTGCGTTCGGTGGTGTAAAAGCGATCGAAGACACGATCGAAGTGTCCCGGCGGGCTCGGCCCGCCTTCGTCTCGTACGGTGAGCTCAACCGCGGGGTCTCGTTTGACCAGGCGCACGTGAACCGGCCGATCGGCCCCGTGCCGCACCGCGTTTTCGAGCAAGGCGTCGAGCATGGCTTCGAGCTGCTCGCGAACCCCGAGGACCTCGGCTTCATCCCCCGGCTCGATCACCACCTCGTGTCCTCGGGCCGACAACCGAGCCGCGCGCTCCACCACCAGCTCGTGAAGCGGCACCGCAACCCGCGGCCATCGACCAGTCTCGATGCGGGCCAGCTCGAGAATACGTCCCACCAAGCGCTCCATCTGCAGGCCGTCCTCGTGGATGTTCTGGAGGAATTTTTTCACGCGGTCAGCGGGCACGTCGCTGCCCCCGTCGATCAAGATCTCGGAGGCTCCGCGCAGGGAGGTGAGCGGCGATTTCAGCTCGTGCACGACGTTGGCGAGAAAGAGTTCCACATACTCCGCTTTGGTCGCGAGTTCGCGCTTCATCGACTCGAGCGCGGCAGAGAGCGCGTGAACTTCGGCCGGCGCAAATCCCGAGACCTCGAGGCTCACGTCCTCTCCGGCGGCCACGCGCTCCGCGCTCCGCCGAAGCCGCTCGATCGGCGAGGCGATCCGGGACGCAAACAGGATGGCTACAATCAAGGTGAGCGCGAGACTGAGCGCAATCGGAAGGATGAGCTCGTGTCTGAGCTGCCAGAGGGACTTCTCGAGATCGAGCGGCGTGCGATTCGCGTAGACCACACCCAGGACCTCCGCTTCTGTCCCGGCCGGGCTTCGCGGGTCTGATAACACCGGAATCGCCACAGAGACCCGGAGTCTGGAGGTTCTGGAGAGGCTCGCCATTGTGGGGCGAGGCGAATCCGAGACACGTGCACGCAGCGCCGCTCCGTATCGACCCGCCATCGCCTCGCGCACCTCGGGGAGCGCCGCCAGCGAATAGCCGAAGGACCAGTCGGGTGACGCGATGACGCGCCCCTCCACGTCCAGGACGCGGAGACCCGCGAGCGTTCGAACTCGGGCGCGCTCGAGCGCCGCGCTGAGCCGGCGACCCAGCGCGGACGTGGTGCTGCTGGCCGTTCCGTCTCGTCGGGCCGCGGGCAGGACCGGGGTGTCGTAGAGGTCGAGCCGGGCACGAAAGGGCGCGAATCGCTCCGACTCCTGCGCCGGTGGCCCGATGGGGCCCGCGGTCTCGGGCGCGAGCAGACTTCGGTACATCTCTCCCGCCGCGACCGCCTCGGTGATGAGGAGCTCCTCGGTGTGACGAACGAGTGCGGTCTCGTACACGCGGGCCGCTCCAATCACGAGCAAAGGAATGACCAACACGAGCACCAAGACCCCGAGCAGCAGGCTGCGAACGGTGGGTGCGCGCGGCGCGACCGGCAGAACGGATCGGCTCATGAGACGGGGTCGACACCCAGCCGGTAACCCACACCAAACACCGTCTCGATCGGCGCCCCGTTCGCATTGAACTTCCGGCGAATGCGCTTTACGTGGCTATCGATCGTCCGCTCGGTGATGTGATGCTCATACCGATACGCTTGCTCGACCAGCTCGGCGCGTGTGTAGACGCGGCCTGGGTGGCCGATCAAGGTCTCGAGCAAGCCGAACTCGGTCACCGTGAGAACGACGAGGGCGCCGTTCCACCGAACCTCGTACCGCACCGAGTCGAGCTCGAGCGGCCCGTGACGCAGGGCCTTGCTTTCGGGTTTCGATTTCTCGGCCTCCGCCCAAAGTTCCCTCCGTCTCAGCATCGCCTTCACGCGGGCGACCAGCTCGCGGGCGCCAAAAGGCTTGCTCAGGTAGTCGTCGCCTCCGACCTCGAGCCCCACCACGCGATCGATCTCCTCATCCTTCGCGCTCAGAAAGAGAATGGGCACAGAGGAGACACGTCGGATTCGGCGGCAAGCTTCGAGGCCGTCCATCCGCGGCATCATCACATCGAGGACCACCAGATCGAAGCTCTCCGACTCGGCGAGCTCGGCCCCTGCCTGGCCGTCTTCACGTTCGACGATCTCGTGACCCGCCTGCTCGAGCGAGTAGGAAACGACCTCACGGATGTGCGGATCGTCGTCGACTACGAGGATTCGTGCCACGTCTCATCCTACAAGAGGCCGCCGCGCCGACGGAACCACCACTCCAGGGAGACGAGCCCCAAGAGTGCAACAAAGAACGGCCAGCGGTCCCAGATCGGGACCCTGCGCGTGCGATCGATCTCCACTCGGCGGCTGTCCTTCAGCCGGATCTCGGGCAGACCCTCGTCGATCTCGAGGTAACGGCCTCCGGACGCTCGAGCGACGGCTTCGAGGATCTCGGGACGAGGGAACGGGTTCTGCAGCTCGCGATCCGCGGCCTCGACCACAACCGGCTCTTCCGCCGCCCCCACCGCCTCCCCACCGCTGTGTGCGGTCGCACGCAGCAAGTACATCCCCGGCGCCAACTCCCCGAAGTCGAGCAGCGCTGAGCCGTCTTCGGCGGTGATGGTCGTCGTGGCTCGACCCTGTGCCCCGTTCGGGCCGATCGGGATCAGGTCCGCCTCGACCTCCGCCCCTCCGAGTCCATCATAGTCGGGTCCGAGCACTCTCACCTCGGCGCTCACCGGGTCGTGCGGTCCGTAGACCGCGCGGTCGGAGCGAAGGCGCACGCGCGCCAGCTCGGGATCTCGGATGAGCCAGCGAAGCGCGTTGTTGTAGAGGCGGTCGAACTCTCGCCCCGCCCCCTCCTCTGCCAAGGCCAGAAAGCGCCAGTACCAAATGCTGTCGGTGGTGATCGCCATCGTCCGCCCACGACCGACCTCGCGAATGGCGATGACCGGCGGATTGCCAGGAAGCGAAGGATGCACGAGCAGCGAACGCGCGCCCTCGGCGAGGCCCAAAGTGGGGTTCACGCCCTCGAGCGGCGGAAGGCGCTGAAACACGAGGTCGGGTGGTTCGCCGACCTCTCCGATCCGCGTGACGGGGTGACGACGACCTTCGGGCGTGAGCCGCGGCCGAAACTCGGCACCGTCCCAGGCGGGCGCGCCTCCGAGCCGCACCGGCAAGATGGTGGCGATCGGCGTGCCGGCATACCAGCCGTCCTCGTAGGCATCCGTGCCTCCAATCATCATGAACGAGCCCCCCTGCTCCACGTAGTCGCGGATCCGCGGGAGGAACCGAGCCATGTTGTACGGACGGTAGGTGAAGTTCTGAAAGATCACGACATCGAAGGTGTCGAGCTCCGTCGTGAAGAGCTCAGCGACCGGAAAGGGAATGAGCGCAAGCTCTTCCTGTGGAGCCTTCTGTAGATCCGTCGTGGAGCGCAGGATGAAGAATGAGATCAGATCCACGTTCGGATTGCGCTTGAGCAGCTCCCGCAGAAAACGCTCGTCCCAAGAGGGTCGGCCCACTACCTGAAGCACACGCAAGCGGTCACGGATCACCTTCATCACGAGGCTCCGGCTGTTGTTCGAGACCACCGCCTCCCCCTGCTGAACCGGCACGGAGATCTCATAGGCGAGCTTTCCGATCTCGGAGGGCTTGAACTCGAAGGTGACCCGCCCCCGGCCGTCGGGGCCGAGCCTTACCTCCTTGCTCGCCACCACCTGGCCGTCACGCTTGAGCGTGGCCATCACCGATGACATGGAGAGCCCTCGCTCCTCGATCTCCACATCCACCGCGACGGAGTTGTGAACGAACGCAAACTCGTCTGCGATGATGCGTCGGATCGCGAGATCCGCGGCGGAGGAATCCGAGGGGAAGCCGACCGCGTACACGGGTGCCCCGAGGTTGGCGCCCAGTCGCTGCGCGGCATCCAGCGAGAGGCCCTCGGTGTCGGTCCCATCGGAGTAGAGAATCACCGCCCCCAGATCCCGCCCCGACGATTGAACCGCGAGCTCTGAGAGCGCCGCCGCGAGGTCTGTCTTGCCATCCTCGGAAGGAATCGGATCGGGGACACCGTCGACGTTCCGAACGCGATCGCCAAAGAGCGAGATCTCGAGCAGCGCATCACGCCCGAGGCGCGAGAGCTCTTCGGCGTTTCGGCTCGTGTGATCCGAGACCATCTCCGCGCGCGTGCTCCCTCCAGGAGTCGCAAGACCCATGGAGCGAGAAGCATCGAGCATGATGACGACACGCGACCGAACCTTCGACACCGCTCGAAGCTCGATCTCCGGCATCAACACCAGCGCGAAGACGAGCGCGGCGGCGAGCATTCGGAGGACGAGCAGGGAGCGACGCCGCGACGGCGCGAGTCGACGTAGGCCGCTCGCGCCCAAGACCACCGCGACCACGAGGCCGAGGGCGATGAGGATGAGCCACGAGCTGGCGAGATCCGTACCGGCAACGAGCTTCCAGTCGTTGTACGCCCCCGGCTGCGCGTCGGGCGCGAGCAGACGTACCAACCATCCCATGGGATCGAACACCAGCTCACCGTCGCCGCTTCAGAATGAAGGGGGTGTGAACGAGGTCCTCCTTGTAGTCGAGGCACAGGGCGTACATGAGAACATTGATGCCGAGACGGAAAGCCATCTCGCGCTGGCGCTCCCCGCCGTCGATGCTGTACTCCCAGCGCCCGAAGGAGTCGCGCGCCCAGGCGCCTCCGAGGTCGTTCTGCGTGTAGATGACCGCGATGCGTTTCTCGAGGAAGATGCCCTCGAGGTCGGGAACTCGCAGCACTCGGCCGCCCTGGTGATCGACGAGGTAGAAGGACTTGTAGAGCACGTGCTCGTTGTCGATGCGCACGAGTTCTTCTCGGGGCAGCACGCGCGCCAAGTTTCGGCGCACAGAGACATCAAAGGCTCCACCCGGCTCACCGTCCGCCGAATCGATCAGGATCGTCCCGCCAAAGGTCAAATATCGGCGCAGGCGGCGAGCCTCCTCCTCGGAGAAGTCGGGGACCGCGCCGCTACCCGCCCAGTACAGGAAGGGGTGCCGGAAGAGCTTGGGGTCGGCGGCCCTGACCGCGGTCAAATCGAGGCTGGCTTCGATGCTGGTTCGCTGCATGAGCTCCCACAGCAAGCGCCGCATCGCCTCGCCACGCGGGTTCCAGAGGCCTTCGAACTGAAGCTGGGCGATGCGTAGATCCGAGGAGCCCGTCGCTCCGAGGAGGACGCCAGAGAGAGCGGATAGACCACCGAGTTCGAGAAAACGCCTTCGCGGGAAGCGAGGGCCAGGCGGCGAAACGGGGTGCGTAAACTTCCCCAGCGACTCAGCCAGCCGGAGTGAAGACCAACGGGAAGGACACGAAGACACTTCCGCCCGAGGGGCGTGGGAAGCGCCAGCCCTTGGCGCGGCTCACGATACAGCTCCGGACCTCGCTGTTCTTCAAGGAGTCTTCTTCGATGTTGATGTCCGTCAAAGTACCGGCCTCGCGGATCTCGAAGGAGATGACGATCTTTCCTGCGAGCTGCGGGAAGCGCTTGAGCTGGCGCTCGTAGCAGTCCTTGACCGCGCGCATGTGGCGGCGCATCTCGCGCGCAATGACCGCCGGAGAGAGGTCACCTTCGACCGAGGGAGCCTCCGCGCCCACGGTGCCACGGACCTCCTTCTCGGACTTGCCGCCTACGGAGACGTTGCCGCCGCCACCGGTGGCCAGTGAACCCAAGCTCGTGGCTTCGCCGGCGCCGCCCCCTCGGGTGCCGCGTGCACCACCGCCACCCGCGAGGTCCACGCCTTGGATGCCGGAGAACGCGCTGCCGAGCTCGTCCTCGCCGAAGCCACCCTCGTTGAAGACGTCCTGCAGCGCGCCGTTCTTGCCCTTGGTGCCGATGACGCCGAGGAGGCCCTTGCCGGCCACCGCCTTCTTCATCGCTTCTTTTCGAGCTCGAGCGGCCGCCTCTTCGTCCACCTCGGACTTCTCGCCCTTGGCCTTGGACTTCTTCGGCGCTTCTTTGGCGACCTCTTTCTCCTTCTCTTTGCCCTGGTCGGCCGCATCTTCGGCGGGCGCCTCCTCCGGCAATGGAGCCGGATCTCGGTCGGGCATGATGAGCTTCTGGTAGCGCTCTGCTACGTCTTCGATGTTGGTCGGCTCGATGTAGGGGAACTGTCGTGCATACGCGGCGAGGGACACGATCGAGATCAGCACGATCGTGAGGATGGTCGCGAACTGCGTGTCGATGTTCGAGATGAAGGTGCCGCGGACCTCGGGCGGTAGCGCACTCTTCCCCGCCGCCGCCGGAGCGGCGCGGAACTGAAAGAGAACGGTGACGTCGCCGACCTTCACCTTGCCGCGAGAATCATCGGTGATGGGATACGTGGTGGCGTCGGCCGCCTTCTTGGCCTCGGGCCGCGCCTGGAGCTGGGCGAGCTCGTTGACGTCGCCCTCTTTGAGCTGAACCACCCCGGACATGTCGGGCGTGAAGCGGATGAGATACTCCCCGCCTACGATCTCGAAGAGGTCGATGGACTTGGGGAAGCTCGGCGAGTTCACCGTGAACATCGCCTTCTCGGAGGAGCCTACACTGACCGTCTCGCGCTTCTTGAGGGTGCGCTCCTCGATGATCTTGCCACCCTGGATGATGCCGATCCGGAGGACCTTGCGTTCGTTCTGCTGCTTACTGCTCATCTCGAAGCCTCACCGTCTTGTGTGTCGCGCCTCAGAATGGGGCCTGCTCCACCGAGCGGAGGATCTTGGGTACAAAGCTGTTCTTGAGCTCCAGACCCTCGAAGTTCAGGCTCGACCTCTGCAGGATGTAGAACGCCTGAGGCTTCTGAATGGTCCCTTCGATCTTGAACTCGCCGAGTTTGATGACGTTCTTCTTCCGCGGGTTCTGAGCCCGGGCGTCGGAGGCGAGGGCGAGCCCGGCGAAAATGGCCAGTCCTGCCGCTATCTTAATGAGTCCGCTCCGCATCTACTCCTCCGTCTTCGCTTCGCCGGGCATTGTGCCCGCGCCCTCGGCGTCGGGTCTAGATTCGCCCGGAGGCGTCTCGGGTGCTGGTTCAGACTTACCCTCGGCCGCTTTCTTCGCTGCCTGCGCCTTCTTGCGCTCTTCGCGCTCGATCGCGCGCTGCTCACGGACCTTCCCACGGTCGGCCTCAGCGACAAAGCCCGCAATCCGCTCCTTCTCTTCCTCGGAGAGACCCTGCGCTCGGTCGAGGTACTTTCCGAGGTAGTCCTTCACGACATCCCAACGTGCGAGTCGGTCGACCGTCTCGAGTTGATTGTCGAGGTGGAGGATTCCCAGGTTGTAGAGAACGTCGACGTTGCTGGAGTCCAAGCTCTGGGCCCGCTTGTAGGAGGCCTCGGCCTCTTTGTACTGCTTGTTGCCCTTGTACGCGTTCCCGAGATTGGCGTGGGCGTGCGCGAAGTCTGGGTAGAGCGAGATCGCGCGGCTCAAGGCCTCAATGGCACCCGCGTAGTCGCGGGTCTCGACGTAGAGCGCGCCGAGGTTGTTGTACGCCTCCGGCAGGTCCCTGCGGATCTCGGTGGCCCGCCGGAACGCTTCGGTCGCCTTCGTCTTGTCGCTCTGCGCGAGGTAGACGAAGCCCAGGTTCACCCAGATCTGCGCCTGACCCGGGTCGATCTCGCGGGCGCGTTCGAGCACGCTGCTCGCGAGTTCGAGCTGCCCCCGTCGCTGAAAGACGATCGAGAGATTCACGAGCGCTCGAACATTTCGCTCGTCGGACTTCAGGATCTTCTTGGCCTCCGTCTCCGCGGCCTCCAGCTTCTTCTGAGCGAGCCACACCGAGACGAGGCGATTTCTAAGACCCAAGTCTGCTGGGAACTTCTTGATGGCACCAAGCAGGATGCTCTCGGCGCGACCGGGTTCATCCTTGCGCAGCGCGAGGTTGGCCAGGTTCTCGATGGCGGCGTAGTGGTCCGGTTGAACTTCCAGCGCGTCCTCGTAGGCGCTTTCGGCGTCCCGATATTGACCAAGCTGCTCATAGAGGATGCCCATGTTGTAGTGGGCGGCCGAGAGACGAGAGTCTTCCTTGAGGGCCTCCTTGAACTTGGCGAGCGCACCCTGTGGACTCGACGCTGCGAGGGAGATGCCCGCCTGCAGAGCGGCCTTGGCCTTGGGATTGGTGGTTCGCACCTTGGCCGCTTTGGTCTTCGTGGTGGACTCGGGCGCCTGCGCCGACGCCCCAGCTTCCGTCGTCGCGGAGGCTCCTGCCGCCGGCGTGCCTTCAGCCTGGCCGGTCTCCTGGGCCGACGCGATCTCCGGGGTGGACTGGGCGCCGCTCGTGTCCAGCGGCACGGCGGGGGTCTCGACCACACCGTCCGTGCTGCTGCCGCACGCGGCTACGGTCAGGGCGCAAGCGGCGATCCATAGCTCGAATCTCACGAGTCATCTCCTTCCGAGCTGATGGGCGTGCTCGAGCCCGCCGCGTTGGGGTCCGACGCGCGAGGGTCGCGATCGAGGCTGTCCAGGGTGTTGCCCGAGACGGTCGTGGTCTGCAGCGATGACTTGCCCACCTTTTGAACCGGGAACTCTTCCGGCGCGTACTTGTTGAGGCCTTCGAGGATCCGCTGCGTCCATTCGTTGGTCACCTTGGTCTTGATCGCCTCTTCGTTGGCCTTCCGGTAGGCCTGCTCCGCCTTGCGCTCGAGGACCTGCGCCTTCTCCTCGAGCTGCAGCCGGTACTCGTCCGCGAGGTCGGGGTCGCCCTTGAACTCCGGAGGAACCTCGGCGCGATACATCGACTCCGCGAAGCGCTCGTAGCTGTGTCCGATGCGGTACAGAGCGGCCAAGGTGGTCTCGGCGCGCTTGTACTGGAACACGTCTCGGTAGGTGGACTCGACCGTCCGCTGCATGGTCGCCTTCTTGCCGAGGGCGGCGACCTGCACCTTGCCGGTGCCCACCAGACGAATTGCGTCGTACTCGCGGAAGAGGTCTTCGGCGATCTCGAAGGCGCACTGACCGGCAAAACGGCCCGCGCGATCCTGCGGCTTGAGACCCCGGGCCCTGTATTCCTTCAGGCAGCTTCGATAGGCGGCGATTGCTGACTTGCCCTGACCCTGCTTCTGCTGCGCGTCCCCTATCTTCTTGTAGGCCTCCACGACGCGCTGGGTCTGCTTCCTGTCGCGACCGTAAGTGCGAACGAAGTCGTTGAGGGTGCTGATCATCTCCGGCCAGGCCTTCATCTTCTCGTAGACCTCGGCCGATCGGTAATAGACGTCGCCGGCGTCCTCCCGCTTCGGGAAGGTGGTCGCGTAACGCTTGAAGGCGACCGCGGCCTGTCCGTACTGCTGCTGGTTCTCGAGGGTCACCGCCACGTTGTAGAGGGCGTCGGCGCGATGCTCGGAGTTCGGGTAGCGCTCCACGAGCTTCGTGTACGCATCGACCGCGGGCGCGAAGTCGAAGCCCTTCTCGTAGTTCACACCCACACGAAAGAGCGCGCGGTCTGCGAGCTCGGACTTGGGGTAGGTGTCGTAGATGCGCTGGTAGACCTTCGAGGCGGAGTCGAAGCGTTTGACCTTCTCAAAGGCGATGGCCGCGTTGAAGAGCGCCTTGTCGGCGAACTCGTGGTCCGGGCTCTCGTCCACGAGCAGGACGTAGGTCTCGGCGGCCTTCTCGAAGTCACCGGCCGCGTTGAGCTGCTCGGCCTTCTTGAAGCGCGCACCCACCTTGAAGTCTTTGAGGCTCTCCGCGAACGCCTTCTGGGCGGCCTGATCGGCGGCCGAGCCACCTTGGGCCTTGGCGGTGGCATCCATGAGCTGCTGAGACCAGCGCTCGACGTTGTCCCAGTCTTCGACCGCGAGGTAGCTCTCGATGATGAGGTTCGCGCTGTATCGGGCGACCTCGTTCGAGGGGTATCGAACCACGATGCGCTCAAAGCGCTTCCGCGCCTCGTCGAGCTGATCGTAGTGGTAGTAGGCCTCGGCCGCGCGATACGCGATGGCGGGTGCGCGCTCGTGCTCGGGCAGCAGCGTGACGAAGCGATCAGAAGCGTTCACCAGCTCGAGGCGGAGAGGAGGCAGCGGCTGCGGGTTGACCGGCCTGCCCTTGCGCTCGGCGGCGGTGAGCGGCTTCACCTTCTCGATCTCTTTGGTGGCCTCGCGCTTCTCGAGTTCCTTCTCGAAGGCGATCACCGCGGAGAGCGCGGCATCGTTGAGATGCCGGTTGTCGGCGTTGCTGTCGCGGACTTCCGAGTACTTGTTCGCCGCGCCCAGGTAGTCGTCCGAGTAGTACAAGCACTCCGCGAGGAAGAAGTTGAAGTCGTAGGAGTTCTTGGCGTCCGGGTAGCGCTCGAGGAAGATCCGATAGTTCTGAGCGGCGCGAGCGTAGCTGTCACGCGCGTTCTTCTCGTCGTTGTTTTTCTTGTGCGCCTGAGCCTGGCGGTGATGGAACAGCGCGGCGGACTCGAGTGAGCGTTCGGTGAGCTCCCGCGCGAGACCCAGAGCTTCACGATCGTTGACGTTCGCCTTGGCCCACGCAGAGTCGTCGCCGTACTTCTCGACCAACACCTCGCGCGAACGCGTGGCGCCATCGAAGTCGCGCATCCGCTCGTAGGCGGTGATGATCTTGGCCTGAACGACCGGGTTCTGTGGGTTGTTCGGGTACTTCGCCAGCGTGATCTGCATGACCTCGATCGACTGGGGGTACCGCGTCTGATCGAAGAGGATCTCCCCGTAGCGCTTCCAGATCTCGGCCGCGTACTCCTTTTGATCGATCGGGGTCAGGACCGAGCGAGCTCGCTCCATGCCACCCCAACCCTCGTCCGAGAGGGAGATGGCCACGTACTGAATGGCCTCGCTGCGAAGCTCCGAGCCGGTCTTGCCAGTGAGCTTGCGCTGCTCGTCGGCGTAGTCGACCAGGCCAATAAAGCCCCTGACCGCCTGCTCGTAGTTGTCCATGCGATAGTGGGCCCAAGCGAGCTTATAGAGCGCCTTGTCGTAGTAGGGGCTGTCTTTGTACTCGATGACCTTCGTGTAAGCCTGCGCAGCCTTGCTCAGGCTGTCGGGCTTGTTCTCGTCGAAGTAGATCTCACCGATGCGCGTCCAGACCTCCGGAAGGAAGCGGCTGCTGGGATAGCTCGCCACGAGCACGTTGTACTCGGCCAGGGCGGGCTCGACCTGCTCCATCTCCTCGTAGGAGTAGCCGAGCAGATACCGCGCCGCGTCCGCGTGGCGGTACTTCGGAAACCGCTGCAACAGGTCGACGTAGAGGCTGATGGTCTTCTCGAAGTTGGGGCGAGGTGCCTCGGGCTCGGTGGCGAGCTCGCGACGCTCGTACGCAGCGAGCTGCTCCTCGTAGGTCTTGGTCTGCGTCATGTAGTCGTCACTCGAGCGCTCGAAGTAGAGCTCGGCGAGACGAAAGATCGCGTCCGGGGAGTAGAACTCGTCGGTCGGGTACTTGCGCAGGAACTCTTCGAAGCGAGCGATCGCCTCGAGCCGCCTCTGGCGTTCCTCGCGCTCGAGACCGACGATCTTCTGTTCGTACTGGCCTGCGATGCGCTCGCGCTCCAGGTTGTACCGAATCTCGATGAGATCTCGGACGTCTTCGCGAAAGGACTCGGCGGCCCCAAGGTAGAGCGCAAAGTCGCGCTTGAGCAACTCGTAGGCGTCTTTTGTCTCGACCTCCTTCGCGGTGGGCGGACGCGTGGGCTGATACTCCTCCGGGGTGAGTTCCAGGCGGGCGACCTCATCCTTGCCGAAGACGGAGACCCCGCCGGTGGATGTTTCGACGACGGTCGACTCCCCGCCTTCGGTGCCCTGGGCGCGCACGCCCGCGGCTCCGAGGAAGAGCGACAAGCCAACGGCGACGGGATGTAGCTTATTCATCACCAAGTCCTTCATCATTCTTCGGTCAGCACGTCGGCGAATTCGATCTCGAGCTCGCGAATCCGTTGTTGCTGCTCCTGCACGAGCTCGCCGACCTCTTTGGTGACGAACTGCTTGCGTGCCCACGCGACATCGATGATGCCGACGTCCGCCTTCAGAACGAGGCCTTTGAAGTCTTCCGCGACTTCACCGAGCGCCCTCGAGGCCACCGGCCCCAGAGAGCGGTCGGTCTCGCCGCGCAGGAGCTCGTAATCCGAGCCCGTAACTTCGAGACGCGAACCCTCCGCTTGGATGAGGTCTCGAAGTTCGGCGATGCGAGCATCGATCTGCTGGTCGAGCTCGGCCTGGAGACGCTGAAGGTCGGTGTGGATCTGAGTGAGGGCCTGCCGCTGCTGGTCCATGCGGAGCGCCACGGCTTGAACCTCGGTGGGGGCGCGCGCCCGGAACCCGCTGAGGAGCGACGCCTCTTCTCGCATCGCGTCGGCGTAGCTGTCGCGCAACATGCGCGCACGACCGCGGCCAGCGTCTCCACCATGCCGCACCGCCAACCCGCGCGCTTCGCGCTGCAGGCTCACGACATCCGCATCGAGCTGTGCGACCTCTTTACCGGCCTCGACGATTCGCTCCTGCATGAGCTTGCGAGCCTCGGGCTCGAGCTGGTCACGGTTCTGGTTGAGCCAAACCTCCATGGCGATGACCTGGGCGCGCATGGAAGCGACCCGAAGGCTCTGCCGGAAGGCTCGATGCTCGGCCTGCTGATACTCCTTCTCGATGCTCGCCCTCCGCTGTTCGACCTCTTCTTCGGACTTGGGGAGGTCACGGACATCGGCCTCGAGGTTCGCTCGCCGAACCGAGAGCGCGTCGAGGCTGGCGGTCTCCTGAGGGGACAGATACGCGAGCAGGAGCGACCGCTCGTACCCGAGCAGGCGCTGGTTGGCGAGGGCGTAGCGGTTCTCGAGGCTGAACGCCTTGGCCCTCGATGACGACAGTCCCTTGAACATCGCGTAGCGCCGTTCGCCCGCCACCGCGTCCTCGAGCACCGCGAGCAGTTCTTCGCTCTCCTTCTGGAAGGTCTCTGCCTGCTGGAGATCGGACATGACCGCGACCGCGCGGCGAACACCGGAAGAGTCGGTCGCCCAATCGACGGCGAGCGGAGGAATGAAGGCGGTGGAGTTGGCGGAGCCGATGTCGTTGGTGATCAGCTGGTCGAAGAACTGGCGTGGATCCGGGTTGCTGGCGATGAGGTCAGCGAGCTTGCTCCGGGCGCCGCCGTAGCGATCGATGATGGACTCGAAGGTCTCGTAGGCGTTCTCGGGAGCCCCGAGCCGAATCTGCAAGTTGCCTTCGAGGATCCTCGCCTCCGGATACATCCGGGAGTCCGGGCTCGTGGCCATCAGCAACTCGGCGGTGCGAAGCGCGCGCTGGAGCGCGAGCTCGCGCGGCTCGGCCTCCTCCTGTTGAGCGGCGGCCTTCACGTGGGCCCAAGCGACCTCAAAGAGGCTGTCTTGGAAGCTCTGCGACTTGCGGCCGATGTCTTGGTAGCGGTCGACGGCCTCGCTCAAATGCCCGAGCTCTTGGTAGAGCCGTGCCAGCGCCAGGTTCGACAGATCGAGCATGAGGCGACCGCTGGAGCCCATGGCCTGCGCTCGTCCGCGCGCCTCGTTGAACTCGGTGATGGCAGCGTCGTACTGCGACTGCTGCACCTTCGCGACGCCAGCGTAGTAGGCCGCTTGCGCCGAGACGGCGTGCCCCGAAGGGACGCTCTTGAAGACCCGGTAAGCGTCTTCCAGACCCGCCGCGTCCGTGCCCGCACGCTGAAAAAGCATCTTGCCGTGCAGATAGTCGACGTCAGGCCGAGACAGTGAACCCGCGGCGCGAAGCTGGCCGATGTAGACATCGACGCGTTCGTATCGGCCAGTGGCCGAGGCGATCTCGAGCAAAGAGAGAATGACGTCCTTGAGGCGCTCGCCGCGAGCGCGAGGCAGCAGGTCTTCGAAGTACTTGCGCGCGCCGGAGTACTGCTGACTGCGACGCAGCGACTCTGCGAGGAAGTACACGCACTCGTCGTAGCGCGCGTGACCTCGAAGCGAGGTGTCTTCCGCCACATCGAAGAGCACGATCGACGCCCTCAGATAGTCGCCGAGGAGGAAGTGGATCTCACCTTCGCGGAGGCGCCGTTCGACGCGGCCACCGGTGGCCGCGAGCAGCGAAGGATTGCCGTAGCCCTGCTGCACCAGGCGGAGGTCCTGGGTCATCTCGGCGATCTGCCGGTCGATGTCGCCGAGTCGCTCGCTCACCGTAGACGCATCCAGCGGCTTGGTGGATTGGGCGATTGCGACGGGGGCCATGGCGCACATACCCGCCGAGGCCAGCATCAAGCGGGCGACGAGCCGTATCTCTCGTTCGAACATGCGCAAACTCCAGATTCCCTGAATCAATTCGTGGCGGGGGCGGCGGCAGAACTCGCGGCGGCTTCAGGTTGGTCGTGACGAATCTCGACGTCGTATCGAACCGCGGGTCGTTCGCGGAGGTCGGTGGTCATGCCGCCCTTCTCGTAGGGGACCACGGAGATGCTCGTGACCTTGCCCTCTTCGGCGGTGAAGGCGTAGCTGGAGCGCACCGTGAAGCGGTAGCCCTTGAGGTAACTGAACACGCCGAAGCCGTTGCCGCGGAAGACGAGCTGGACGGACAGGTTGTGATTGCCGGGGACGATGGAGCCCGCGAAGACCTCGAGCTGCTCAGCGTCCGAGAGCGTGCCTTCCTCGTCGTTCACCTTCGTGAGGATGGGCGCCCCGTCGAGCGCGTAGGTGGCCTTCTCGAGGACGAAGCTCGAGCCCATCTCGTTCTTGTGGAGGATGATCGCTTTGGCGCCCGCGATGGCGCCGTTGAGCACCGTCTCGCGCAAGAGCATGAGTCGCGCCTTGCTTCGGAAGATGCGCTCCTTGAGGTCATTCACCCGCTCTTCGAGCTCTCGCATCTCGACGGATCGGTCGGAGACCAAGCTCGAGGCCTCGGGGGCCGGAGCCTCAACCGGCGCGGCGCTCGCGGCCGCGGGCTGCTCGGCGGCGTCTTGGGTCTGGGCGGAGATCGCAGGGCTGGCGAGCATCACGCCGAGCGCGCTAATCACTGAATAGAAGTGCGGTTTTTTCATGCTAGTTTTCCCCCGGGAAGGGCTCAGCAAGGCGTTTTGTCAGTGATCTGGGAATGCGTCAACGCCCCGCCCCCAAATTGTCCCGGAGCGCGCGAAGCCCGTGATCACCAAAGGCTTCGAGCCGCCAACGCGTCATGCCCTCGACCTCCGAGAAAGCCTCCAAGCTCGGCTTGCTCTCCTGGGCCAACCCTTCCAGGAGGGCGTTGGGGGCGAGAAACCCAGGCTCGAAGGCGAGCTCCTTGGCGCGGAGATCTCGGGCCGCCTTGAGCGCGAGGAGACGAAGCTTTCCCTCTGAATCCAGGGTCTTTCGCTCCGATCCGCCCCGGTGCGACTTCTTGGGGGGTGCCGGCGGAACGGGTTTGGATGGAGAATCCCGGAGGGCCGCGAGAAGAGACGCACGCGCCGCCCCCTTCGGGATACCACGTATTCGGTCGAGTTTCCCAAGGGCCTCGGGTCCCTCGCGCGTGACCCTCTGGGCGACGAGGGCGATGACCTCATTGCCCAAGACCCGGAAGGGCGCTCGGTCTTGACGCCGCGCCGCCTCGTCTCGCCACAGATACGCCGCGCGCGCCGCCCGCAGCCCCAGATCCGACAGACCCTTGATCCCTTTGATCTGACGCCAGCCCTCTGGATCGAAGGGACGCAGCTCGGGGGTCTTGTTGCGGAGCAACTCGCACTCTTCTTCGAGCCAAGCGAGCCTAGAGACCTCCACGAGCTTGGCCTCGAGACGCTCCGCGAGCGGCAATAGATGAACGGTGTCGCGCACCGCGTACTCGAGCTGCTCGGTGCTGAGCGGGCGACGTCCCCAATCCGATCGCTGTTCGGCCTTACCGATCTCGACGCCGAGCTCAGCGGCGAGCAAGGCCTGCAGTCCGACGGCGGGGGCGCCGAGAAAACGCGCCGCGAGCATGGTGTCGAAGATCCGACCCAGCACGATCCCGTAGTCCCGACGAAGCGAGAGGACATCGTAATCGGCGCCGTGCATCACGAGCGTTCGCTCCGAGCTCTCGAACAGCGCTCTCAGCCCGGCCGGCAGCTCATTCTCGAGCGGGTCGAACAAGTAGTTGGCTTCGGGCGTCGATAGTTGAAGGAGGCAGACCCGATCATGATAACGGTGAAATGAGCTGCCTTCGAGGTCGAGCGCGAGGCGCGGCCAAGACCGAAGGCCTGCGAGGTCGTCTGTGAGAAATTGGACCAAGACGCGATGCCTAACTGGAGCTCACTCTCGCCAGGGCCGGAGCTTTCTGCAACCCATGAGGTGGCTCCTCCCGCTCTTCTTGTTGCTCCTCACGGGAGCTTCCCCGGTTCGCACCAAAGAAGGCCTGGTGGTGAGCGCACACCCGGATGCCTCCGCCGCCGGCGCCGCAATGCTCAGAAAGGGCGGGACCGCGGCCGATGCTCTGGTGGCCGCAGGTTACGCCCTCACCGTCGTCGAGCCCTTCTCGGCCGGCATCGGCGGAGGTGGCTTTCTGCTCTATTACGTGGCGGCGGAGAAGAAGACCTACGTCTTGGATTACCGAGAGGTGGCACCCAAGAAGGCTCACCGCGACATGTACCTCCAGGGCGGAGAGGTCGTGCCCGAGCTCTCGCGCGAGGGCTACACGAGTGTCGCCGTGCCCGGGATGGTGCCGGGCTTCGAGGCGGCTCAGAAGCGTTTTGGCAAGCTGAAGCTGGCGGACGCGCTCTCGCCCTCGATCGATCTCGCGGCGCGCGGGTTCCGAGTGAGCCCGCGCTTCAACGCCGCGAGCGTGTATCAAAAGGAACTCCTCGCAAAGAACGTAGAAGCGGCCCGAGTGTTTCTGAAGAAAGGGAAGGAGCCCTACCCGGTGGGCGAGATGCTCGTGCAACCCGATCTCGCACGCACGCTGCGCTCCTTGGCCAAGGATGGTCCGCGCATCTTCAAGGACGGATGGGTGGCCAAGGCCATCGCCAAGGACTCGAAGCGCCTCGGGGGGCTCATCGAGCTGTCGGACCTTCAGAGCTTCGAGCCTCGCTGGCGCGAGCCGCTCGTCGGAAGGTACGCCGGTTACGAGATCTACACGATGCCCCCGCCTTCGTCGGGCGGCACTCACCTGCTTCAGATCTTGACCTTGCTCGAGATCGATCGCGAGAAGCGCGGCCGTACCAGGGATTGGGAGAACGTCGACGATCTGCACGTGCTCATCGAATCGATGCGGCTCGCCTACGCCGATCGCGCTGAGTACATGGGGGATCCGGCCTTCGTGAAGGTGCCGGTGGCGGCGCTGCTCGACCGCGCTTACCTCGAGAAGCGTTACCGTGAGATCGACATGCGGAAGGCACGCGCCTCGAGCTCGGTGAAGGCGGGCGTCGTGCCCAAGGAGAGCGCTGAGACCACCCACATCACGGTGATCGATCGCGACGGCAACGTGGCGGTGTGCACTCAAACCGTGAACTACGGCTTTGGCGCCGGGGTGGTGGTGCCCAAGACCGGCATCCTGCTCAACAACGAGATGGATGACTTCGCCGCCGCCCCAGATGCCCCAAACCTCTTTGGATTGGTGGGCGGTGAGGCCAACAGCGTGCAGCCGGGCAAGATCCCGCTGTCCTCCATGACCCCGACCATCGTCCTGAAGGATGGCGCGGTGCGCTTGGCGGTCGGCGCGCCGGGTGGTTCGACCATCATCACGACGGTTCTGCAAGCTGTGTTGCACGTGCTCGAGCACGACATGAACGTGCAGCAGGCGCTCGCGCATCCGCGCATTCATCATCAGTGGCTACCCGACCAGCTCTCGCTCGAGCCGGGTGCTTTGTCCCCCGCGGTCCGTCGTGCGCTCGAGAAGAAGGGCCACAAGCTCGAGGCGAAGGAGGCTTCCTACTGGGGCAACGCGACCGGCATCGAGGTGCGCTCGGAGGGCTGGCGATTTGGCGCCGCCGATGTTCGGGGCGACGGTGCGCCGGTCCGCGAATGACTCAGATCGACGGGTGACGACGAACGACGCGAAGCCGCGGGCTCGGGCGTTCGAGCTCGAACGACAGCTGCGTCTCATCGGTCTCGAGCTTGGGGTCCACCAAGCTCAGATTGGAGAGTTCGTCCTCGGGCGCAGTGCCTTCGAGGGTGAGCGGGTCGATGCGATAGAACTGAAGCGGCTTCTCGAGCTCAACCACGGAAGCTCAGTATCACATCCGGATCACGGCGAAGAGGAAGATAAAGAGGAAAACAAAGAATGGCACGTTGACCAGAGTGGTCACGAGATTGATGCGCCGAAACCGCGGATCCTTCTCATCGGCGAACCAGAGCCCGTCCTCTCCGGTGGTGCGTCCCTCGACCGCGCGAAAGAACGCGGCGGCGTAGTAGGTCTCGACCGCCAAGGAAGCAAGCAGCACGAGCATGAACGCAAAGGTCCACGTGGGGAGCGTGCCCTGTAGAGCGTCCCAGTGGTTTCGGTAGAAGAGCAGGCCGAGCACGAGGATCACCATCGAGAAGACGTCGTGCGCCACCCCATAGGGTGGTCGCCAGTTCTTGGTCACGTAGAGCATGACCATCTCGAGCAGGCCGCGAATCCACATCGCCGCCGCAAAGACCGCAAGGATGCGCCGAATGTGTTTCGGCACCCCGGGGTCGAAGGCGAGGAGGGGGCAGACCAGAAACCAGACGTAGATCGCGTAGAGCAGCCAAAGGAGCTTGGGCCTAGAGATGCGCCCGCCCAGGGCAGCCTTCTTGTTTTGCCGATGCAAGAAGGCCAGTCCGG
Organism: Deltaproteobacteria bacterium; assembly: GCA_011526105.1. GTDB lineage: Bacteria > Myxococcota > Kuafuiibacteriia > Kuafuiibacteriales > Kuafuiibacteriaceae > WYAZ01. The sequence continues at coordinate 28,506 of WYAZ01000007.1, forward strand.
CCAAGACGACGAGCAATGCGGCGCCGACGAGACTCGCCTTGGTGAAGAGCGTGAGGCCCGAGTTCATGGGCTCGCTCCATCCACGAGCGAGAGCACCCCGCTCCCGGGTTCTGCGAAGACGAGGCGACGCCCGTCGGCGGTGACATCGAGGTAGCGCGCCGGGCCGGACTCGAGCTTGGCTTCGAGGCACGCGTCGCGAAACACAAAGAGGCCGCGATCGTCCGCGATGGCGAGGTGGTTCGGTCCGAGCCAGGCCAGGTGCGCCTGACCGATGGCGGAGACGAAGCGGCGTCGCGTCTTCGTGGCGAAGTCGTAGATCTCCACCACCCCATCCATGAAGTACGCGATCGCACCACCGGAGGGAGAAAAGCGGGGCCGCATCGCGCCTACACTCTGAGTGAGCACGATCTCTTCCGCCTCCCCCACCGCTTCACCGTGCTCCGAGAGTTCGAGGAGGTACAGCCTCGTGTTCTCGCGAAAGACGAGGCGGCGGCCGTCCGGAGAGAACTCGGGCTCGATGCCGAGGCGCCCAGGGAGGAGCACGTGCACCGGGCCCGCTTCGAGCGTGCGCCATGAGATGCCCTCGCGACCGGAGAAGACGATCCACGGCGCGTGCCTCGCGAGCGCGAAGTCCAGGGGCACGGTGCGCAGGCTCGAGTGGAGGCCCAGCCGTTCGGTCACCAGGCCTTCGTCGTCGAGCACGACGACGTCGGTGGGCCTGAGGTCTTTGACCTCGAGCGCGAACACTCGACCAGTTGCGGGATCGAAGCGCGGAGAGACGAACTGTGCCCCCGCGGTGGAGCTGAGCGTGCGCGGCATCGGCAGAATTGTGGTCTGGCACTGCGGCGTCAAATCGGTCGGGCCGGCGTCGAGACCGAGCTCGGAGGTGCCCTCACACGCCGCGATGAGGACGAGAGACAGGGTCGCACTCAGCGTGCGGATCGAGTTGATTCGCAAGCCCACAAGGCTGAGTAGAGCGGAATGGATCGAGTTCGTCGAGTGAAGTGCGGGAGGTGCGGGAGGTGCGGGAGGTGGATACGAACGCGGCGGGACTCGGCGGCCTCCGTGCCCACTCTCGGGGAACGGCCTCCGGCCTCCGCCTTTCGCCATCCTGGCTCGGCGGGTCCCCTCGAGTGGGCCGGAGGCCGCCGAGTCCCGTCGCTTTGCGGAGGCACTTCGAAGCGACGCGCAGTTTGCGCGGGGGTTGTCGAGTGAGATGCCGGCGCGTAGGGTGAGAGTATGCAGCGTCTCGGGTGGGTTCGGACTTTGGCTCTCATGAGTATGGCGGGCTCGATGAGTGCGTGCGCGAGTATGCCGAAGTCCAATCCGTGGGCAGGCAGTCTGATCATCGGTGGCTTCACCGCGTTTGGCGTGGGTACGGTGATGACCGCGGAGGGAGGAGACTTGGCCCCTCGCGTCTTGCCCATCTACCGGCCCGGCGAGGAACCGCCGGGCTGGGATCCAAGCGGCCGCCTGTCGGATCCCGCACTGCTCGCGAGCGGCCTGGTCATGGCTGGGCTGGGACTTGCCTCCATCATCGTCGGCGCCGCCATGATCGAGCCCGACGAGAGCCCCGAGCGCGATGCAGACGCGTCGGTGATCACCGCGGGCCTCAGCGATGGCTTCCCGCCGCGCTGAGCTGCGCCGGCGCGCGAGGTTGACACGAACGCGGACGGACTCGGCAGCCTCCGTGCCCGCTCTCGGGGAACGGCCTCCGGCCTCCGCCTTTCGCCATCCTGGCTCAGCGGGTCCCCTCGAGCAGGCCGGAGGTCGCCGAGTCGCGCCGCTTTGCGGAGGCACTTCGAAGCACCGCGCAGGGATGCGCTCAGACGAGGCGCGGTCGGCAAGGAATCCGCCCTGCTCGTTGGATGCGTGCTGGGGCGTCCGTCCTGCGAGACGCACGTGTTGGCTGAATAGCGCGCGCTCGCAGACGGACCTGAGTCTGCGGCTCTCGGATGAACTCTAGAGCTCATCTCAAAACCCCCGACCGAGCGAGACGGCCAAGACGCGAGGCCCGCAAGGCGGGCCGACGAATGCGCTATCCTGCGATAACGCGAGGAGGCCCAACACGGCGGGCCGACGCGGA
>WYAZ01000154.1 GCA_011526105.1 Deltaproteobacteria bacterium
TACGAAGGGAGTTGGGTCGCCCCCAATGACCGAGGAGCCCGAAAGGGCGGCCGCAGGCCGCGCGTCGGCCAGGGGCGAAAAGGACAAGCGCGAACGTGATCTGAACTTCTCGGACGGGACACTAGAGCGCGGGGCGGACTCGCACAATTCGCGCCTCGCCCGGAAGCACCATCACCAGACCATCCGCGCCATCCGGCTGCACGTTCTTGATCGGACCACGTCCGACCACAACTTCACCGAGCAGGAAACGCTGCCGTTCGAGATCGAAGAAGGTGATCACACTCTCCTCGATCACGGGGAGCCGTCTCGACCCATCGAGCCCGACCACGGCGAGCGCGGGGTCGCCGGGCCACCGGGCCATGCCCACGGGACTTCGGCTCGATTCGAGCGGGAACGCGACCTCGCAGCGAGCTCCGCTCTCATCGAGCAGGCTGATCCCGTGGTTGATCCCGCCTCGGCTCGTGAGAACGAACCGCCCTCTCTGCGCGTCACGAAACCCGTCGAGGAACATCCCGGACGGACCACAGAACGCTCCGGTCGCGATCGCAACGCTCAGCGTCACGCCGTAGGTATCGAGGATGGCGAGGCTCGCGTCTCCGTGCGGCAAGGCCACCTTTCCGCGACTGTGCGCGAACATCGTCCGTGTCTGTCGCGGCACGAGCAGAGGCAGGGCCCTCGGCTCCATCGTATCGACATCAAAGACCACGACTCGTCCCTCGAGGGTTGCCTCATCGCCCGGTTCGGGCGGAGGGGCCGCCAACGCAATCACGAGCGCTCTGCTGTCTGGCTCGACAAACGCATTGGCCACATACCACGCGGGCGGCTGCGCACCGGCCGGGAGCTCCGCTGTGGCCTCGATGTCTCCGTTCATGTCCAGCCTCGAAACCATGGCCGGGCTCAGCCCGTGAACGAGCAGGAGCGCCTCCCTCACCTCGTCGTAAGCGAGCGCCTGCGGGCATTCCGGCGCGGGCTCGGTGCGGGTGACCTCCATGCGGTCGAGATCGATGAAGCTGAAGCTCGCACTCGAAGTACACACCCGGCCGCCGAACGTTTGGCCGGCGGCCGAGACGGTGATGAGTTGATCTTGGTGCCGCACCAGACCGAGCAGATGTTCCCACGTCAAAAGGGCGTCGGGACGAATGAGGCCCGCAAGAACCTGCGCCCCCGAGTGGGTGACGGCCGGGGCCTCCCACTCGTAGGAATGCAGGCTGATCTCACAGGTCTCGCGCGTGATCTGAGGACCATCACACGATAGCTCGGTCGCGGTTCGTTGCTCGAGGATCTGGCAGTCCTGCATCACCACCTGGTCGTCAAAGACGACCGTTCCGTTTGGCTGCACCGCGCCGCGGAACTCGAGCTCGCAACCCGGTGCGCTCAGCTCGAAGCGACAGCCCTCTTGCCTGGCTCTCGCGGCGCATGGTCCACCCAGACAAGACACGTGGGCGATCTTCTCATCGACGAGTGCGAGATCGGCACAAGGCGGCCTCCACTCCGCTGAGACCCAGGCGGAATCGAGATCGCGCTCGATCGTGGTTGCTTCCTCGAGGAACCCGGTCGCCGAGAAGTTGGATCGCATGAGCGCGTGCCCGGCTTGCTCGGGGAGCAGCACCTTCGAACTCAACTGGGCAGCATCGGGCGCTCGGTGCCGAGCGAGTGCTTCCGCGGAGAAGCCGACCAGCTGTACCGCTTCGCTCTCACTCGAGTCGGTTGTGGCCACATCGAAGCGCCCATTCTCGACCGGATACAGGCCGGTGCCGTGTTCGTTCCCCGGTTCGAGGAACAGCAGGCCGACCCACGCGATCTCCGAGGGAAGCTCAGGAATAACGAGCGTGGTGCGATCACTGCACGCGGAGAGCCCGAGAACCAGCACCCAAAGTCCGCGCTGCACCGACCGAGCATAGCTCAGCCGCAGACCGAGACAGAAGGGTTGCGAGAACAGTCGTAGTCGTCGCAGTCGAAAAAGCTATCACCGTCGTTGTCTCGGCCGTCCCGGCACGCCGCGTCGCTGTCCTCCGGGCTGCGGCATACACTCACGTTCGGGTTCCTCGAGCATCCGAAGTCGTCACAGTCCACATAGCCGTTGCCGTCGTTGTCCACCCCGTCCGTGCAGGTGAGGTCGGTGTCTTCCGGCTTTCCGCTGCTCGCGAGCTCACACCAGCCATCCATCACATACCCTTCGAGCGTGAGCAGGCACGAGCTCGAGGGATCCCGCTGAAGCTCCATCTGACCGACCGCCACCAAGCAGTCTGCGCGGTAGGGCCCGCTCGAGATCTCTTCGCAGCATCGCCGAAGCGCGGTGCAGTTCGCCGAGGCGGGGTTGCCGCCATCCGTCGTCGAACGCTTGGCCTCGCAGCTTCCCGCCCGCTCGAAGACGCTCATCGTCGCCTGACAAACGGCCTCGGCGCCATCCTCGGTGCCATGTTCCTCCAGGGTGTCGAGGCATCCCTGCCGAGTTACGGGTTCACTGAGCGCTTCACAGCACTCGGCGAGTCGCTCGCACTCGGGTCCCAGCTTGCTGCAACTCAAGAGGAGAAGAAGAGGGAGTGAGCCCATCCATCGCATGTTCGAGGGACAGTGCAGTCTCGTACGCACACCGACCACGACATGTGTCGCCCGAGCCCAGACTCAGGGCTACTCGAGGATGACCTCCTGCAGCAGGCCTCCATCGCCCCCGAGCAGTGCACGTTCCCCGCGAGTGGCGACGAAACTCAGGGAAGTGCCCCCCCCCAGCAGTCGATGCTCCGCCCACGGGCGGGGAAGAAACGCCGAGCATTGATCCTCAGTGCTGGCAGGGGTGTAGAAGACTCCGTTGCATCCTTCCGCCGGGTGGAGGATCCCGCCGCCCCAGTCGCCGAGGTCTCTGATCCTCGACTCGGGGACGAGCACTGGGCGGCCACAGACCAGCTCGATCGCTGCACATGCCCGAGCCGTTTCGGGGAGCCACCAGCGATGCTGACGCCAGTGACCGGGCGCCACGCGCGTCCAGAGATCGCCGGTATGGACAGAAGACACCGGTCGGTCACCGTCTGCATGTTTGATGATCCGCGTGGAGCCGCCCTCGTCATGGAATCGCAAGCCGGAAGACTCGAGCGTTAGCCCCTCGACGTCCTCCGTGTCCCCCACCCACCACCCAACGCTGCGATCCTGGATGAGCAAGCTCGGTAGCGGCGCTGGCATGAGGAGGACCGCGGCCGCGTCCAAGAGCGGTACCTTGGTGACGCGAACCGGCCCCGACCCCTCCGCCTGCACGATCAAGTTTCGACCCACGGCGATGAATCCACCGTCCGCGCGATGGGAGATGCGGCTCAGGCTCACCCGGCTGAGGTCCGAATCACTCTCGGACAAGAAGCCTCGGAGACGAAACTCCGAGATCGACGTGGAGGTGACGGTGAACTCCACAATCGACAAGCCCCGAAAGCGCGACCGATCGCCCGCGTCGAACAGCTCGAGGACCGCGTAGCCGCGCCGCCGAGGGACATCTGCATCGTCGAGATCGGCGTGAAGAAACTCCGCGTTCGTCCCTTCAATGGGGTTGGGTACATCGAGGAGAAAGACACTCGGGGCCGAAGCGGCTCTCTCCCCTCGAGCCAAGAGACTCATCGCGACCGGATAGGTCACGAGCACGTGATCATCGTCCACATACTCGACCGCGCGAACGTGGGTCCCGCCGACGAACTCCGGAGAGACGACGTAGGGCCCAAAGCGATCTCCGAGTTCGAACAAGCGTGGACCGGCTGCGAAACTCTCGATCCGGCCGGGGAAGTCTTGGCAGGGCTCGAGCTGCGGCACACGGACCACGAGCCCACGCAGCGCCTCCGGCCAGTCCTTGGGCGGAAGGGGTCGACCCGTCGAAGTCCGATCCCCGAGCATGTGCAGCGTTCCGAGGTCTCGAGCGGGGAGCTCGAGGAAGATGGACTGCTCCGGCCGACGCCGCAGGATCCCAGCCGGGCAGTCGGTCTCTCGCTCGCTGGTGATGCCGGCCTCGGTCAACTCGAGCTCTTCTCGATGGAAGTGAGGCACCTCCGTTTCGAGTCGACTCGACGCGAGATGCAGGATGAAGCCCTGCGCGCCCGCCGGTATGTCCACCACGCCGCTCGAGGACACGGGCCCCAAGGGGGCTACGCTGACCTGGTTCCCCTCGACCACGACCTCCCAATGGAGTCCCGGCTCCACGTCCAGCTCGACAACGTCGCCGCCTGGTAGACAAGCGGACATCGCGAGACCGGGAAGCAGCGGGAAGAGAGCTCGCAAGGCGGCCCAACATACACGCGATGGGGGCTCGACGCAGAGGCCGATGGCTCCATCTCCTCGGGTGTACAGAATCCCAACTTCGAGCGGCAGGACCGCACGCAAACAAGACCTCGAAAGGGTCACGAAGTCACTTTCGTCGGCGCGCCTGCGCGGCGGCCCCCCAGCTCTGACGACCTATGTCGTTGATGGTTCACGAAAGAGACCCTCAGCCGGCCGGCTCGACCTGCACCGCGCAGTCGTAGAACGTGGCGCCGCCCCCGATGTCCGTCAGCGCCTGACTCGTGACCGCGTTGGCGTTGCGGCCGGTCGGAGTCCGGCCCAACCACCACACCGACGGCGCGGACACCACCCCGCTGCGGACGCCCTCGGTCACGCGGGCGGTGGCCTCGAAGGCGCCGCGTTCATTCCAGATGCGGACGCGCTGTCCATCGCGAATGCCGCGGCTCTTTGCGTCCGTGGGATGTATCCCGAGCATCGGCGTCTTCTCCGCGCGCAGCGAAAAACCCAGACCCGAGAAACTCGAGTTCAAGAAGTGATGCGCCGGGCTCGAAACGAGGGCGAGCATGGGGCCTGGCGAGGAGGCGTTCCGTGATGCCTCGAGAGGCTCGACGTAGAGCGGCGCGCCCTCGTGACCGGCGAGTTTGGCCCGGCCGCCATCCCTCCGGAAGAAGCCGCCTTCTCGAAACGGCGTAAACGGCCTCGGGAGTGCGAGACGCTGCGGACCGTGTGCGCGCAAGCTCGCGAGGCTGATGCCCTCCATGCTCGGGTGCGCCCAGTCGAAGGCCTGCGTCAAAAGCGCCTCGTCCGAGTCGCGAAAGCACGCCTCTTCGAAGCCCATCTTCGCCGCGAGTCTACGGAACAGCTCGGTGTTGGAGATCGCCTCACCGAGCGGCGCGATCGCGGGGTCGTTGAGCAGCACGTCGATGTGGCCATAGCTCTTGTGAATGTCGGTCTGTTCGAGCTGCGTGGTCGCGGGCAGCAGGATGTCCGCGTAGCGCGCGGTGTCGGTGACAAAGATGTCGTGTACCACGCAGAAGAGGTCTTCGCGCGCGAGACCCGAGAGCACGGCCTCTTGGTCTGGGGTCGACGCGGCCGGGTTTGCGCACCAAACGAAGAGCGCCTGGACCTTCGGATCGTTCGTGAGCTTTGGATCCAAAGCTCGTCCGAGCTCGTTCATGTTGACGAGGCGGGGCTTCTCTTTGTTTGCGCCGAGCGGCATCAGGTCTGGGCGCTCGAGCGCCTCCGAGCACGTCGGATACGCCTTCGAGCTGCTGAGCAGCGCACCGCCACCTTCGTGCCGCCAGGCGCCCACGACCGTAGGCAAGGTGATGATGGCCTTCACCGCGGCGCCGCCGCCGTGGTGACGCTGCACGCCGTAGTTCAAACGAATCGCCGCGGGCTTGAGGCTCGCGTATTCGCGTGCGAGGTCCTCGATATCCTTCGCCGGGAGACCGGTGATCTTCGCCGCCTGCGCTGGACTCCAGTACTCGAGCACCTTGGCTTCGAGCACGTCCGCCTCTTCGCTGTGGCGTGCCAGGTAGTCGCGGTCCGCGAGACCTTCGCGGAAAATGACGTGTATCATGCCCAAGGCGAGCGCGGCGTCGGTACCGGGCCGCACCGGGACCCAGGTGTCGGCGCGTTCGGCGGTCCGCGTGCGAATCGGGTCGATGACGACGAGCTTCGCGCCTCGATCGCGCGCCTTCTGGATGAACGGCCACAGATGCACGTTCGAGGTGAGCGTGTTCGTGCCCCACAGGATGATGTGTTTTGCGTGCTGAAACGCGGAGGGTTCGGGGCCCACGCGCCACCCGATGGTCTGGTTCAAGGCCTCGGTGCCGCACGAAGCGCAGATGGTTCGGTCGAGCCTCGAAGCGCCGAGACGGTGAAAGAACCGATGGTCCATCGAGCCGTTCTGAATGAGCCCGAGCGTGCCGCTGTAGGAGTACGGAAGAATGGCGGCCGGATCTTTAGCCGCGATCCGTCCGAGCTTGTCCGAGATGGTGTCGAGCGCCTGGTCCCACGAGATGCGCTCGAAGTGTCCCTCGCCCTTTTTGCCCGTACGCTTCATCGGATGAAGCACACGGTCCGGGCTGTAGGTGCGCTCGAGGTAGTGGTTGACCTTGACGCAGAGGAATCCGCCGGTGTTCTCGTGCTCGGGATCACCGCGCACTTTGACCGCCCGCTTCGTCTCTGGATCCACGCTCACCTGGATGGAGCAGGTGTCGGGACAGTCGTGCGGGCACACCGCGCGCACGATCTGGAGCTTCGGGCTCATGGCTGCCCAGCCTAGCAGCCCCGGAGGCTAGAGCTCATCTCAAAACCCCCTCGGTCGCGATTTGGGCCGATCCGCGTCGGGCCGCCTTGCGGGCCTCGCGTCTTGGTCGTCACGCTCGAACGTTGCCTCGGGGGTCGGGTGGTCTAGGATGAAGGGATGGTCAGCTCGTTTCTTCGCCGCTTCCGGGAGGACGACAAGCCGTTCTTTGCCGCGATGAACGCGGACGTTCGGGTGATGGAGCACTTTCCATCCACGCTCACCCGCATCGAAAGCGACGCCCTGCTCGAGCGCATCGATGCCGCCTTCGATGAGCGTGGCTTTGGCCTCTGGGCGATCGAACTCCCCGAACGCGCGGCCTTTGCGGGCTTCGTGGGCCTTTCCGTCCCGCGTTTCGACGCTCACTTCACTCCCTGCGTCGAAGTGGGGTGGCGCCTCTGCCGCGAGTATTGGGGACTGGGCCTGGCCACGGAAGGCGCGCGGGCCGCACTTCGCTACGGCTTCGAGACGCTCGGGCTCGAGGAGATCGTATCCTTCACGGTGCCCAAAAACCTGCGCTCCCGCCGGGTCATGGAGAGGCTGGGCATGCGGCACGACCCGAGCGAGGACTTCGACCACCCTTCGCTGCCCGAGGGCCATGCGCTCCGCCATCACGTACTCTACCGCGTTCGTTCTCGTTTCGAGCTCGGCTCGCCCTGAAGACGTCACGTGGCACCTCCTGTAGACTGGCGCGTGGAGCAATGTGACGGCCCTAGGGTCCGGACGAATCCGGACGAATCCGGAAACGGGCCCGGATTCTCGCCGGACGGCCGAGTCTCCTCACGGGAAAAAAGTTGGCACGGCTTCTGCTCTAGTGGATGACAGGAGCAGACATGAACAAACGACTCATCCCCCTCATCCCCGCACTCTTTCTCGCCGTCGCCGGTTGTCTCGGAGAAGACGACACCGAAGGGGACGGCGGGGACCTCATGGACCTCACGGACGTGACCGGCACCTGGCAGCTGAACTGGAGCTGCGAGCAGGGTCCGGACACCATCACCGGCTGCGACATCGGCCGGATCTACGACCAAGGCAAGAAAGACCCGGACGGTCATCCCATCCTTGGGGTCGACTGGAGCGGTGAACGCGGCGACGGCGTGCTCCGCGCGAACGCCCTGTCCACGAGCTTTCAGCATGGCGCGCAGGGGGCGCCCGGGAGCTACATCGAGAACGCGGTCTACACCTTCGATCGAGCGAATCCCGATATCTTCAGGAAGGAGTCGGTCTACTCCGGCGCGGACGTGAGCGGGTTCTGCGGCGGGGTCGGCAAGAAAGTCCCGGACGGTCAGGCCGACTGTCAGCCTTAGGACTCGGCCCCTCATTCTGGGTCCTCACGGCGGCGCCACCACCTTCCAGGCGCCGTCGAGCGTGGCTTCGAGCACGACATCCCCATCCCATCCGGTTGCGTAGATCGCCCGCCGGATCTCCGCCGTCCGAAACTGCTTCGCGCCCTCGCCCAACCCCACTCGACGCGGCGTCCGCTGTGCTTGCAACGCGTCTTCGAGCAGTGCGACGACAACCTCACTCGGATGCCCGAACGCCCAAGCGGTCCACATGTGCTCTCGCTCCGGCGACCCCATGCTGATGACCGCGAGCTTTGGCTGGACGCGCTCGAGCAGCGCGTGCGTGGTGCCGTTCTTCGAGCCGTGATGGCCCACGTGATAGACGTCCGCATTCAGCGCGACGCTCGAGCGCTCGCGTTCGAGCAGCGCCTCGATCGCCTCGACCTCGAGGTCGCCGGTCAGCAGCACGGAGCTTCGTCCGAATCCAACGCGAAGCACAACCGAGTGATTGTTACCGTTCCTCTCGTTCTCGTCGTCGTCGAGTCCGCCCCAGAAGACGCGGAGCTCGGGGTCGACCGAGTCGCACTCGATGGGATCGATCACCTCGTCCGTCAGCCCACCCGGCGGCACCTCACGAGCGCGCACCGTTCGGAGCCTCGGTGACCCGCTCCGTTTGGTCTCGTCCTCCGCGTATCGGTGGGCTGCGATCTGCCCGTGCCGCCCCGAGCCCTTCTCGAGCCCGTTGGTCACGACGTGCCTCGGCGTGAAGCGCTCCAGGACCAGCTTCGTGCCCCGAGTGTGATCGATGTGCGGATGGGTCAGCAGCAACAGCTCGAGACGGCGCTCGAGATCCGGCCTCGAAGCGAAGAACCGCTCGAGGTACCCGAGGAGACGTTCGTTTCCCGAGAAGCTGGGGTTCTGTTCGCCGCCGGTGTCCACGAGCACCGCCGCGCAAGGCAGCTCCACGAGCGTGGCCGCGCCTTGACCCACGTCCACGAAGTGCAGACGCATCTGGACCGTTGCGCCCGAGCAAGCCGAGAGACCAAAGAGGGCCACGAGCGCGAGGCGGGCGCGAAGGGCGTGCGGCCTCGGCATGTTCGGAGTATACACGGCGCGGCCATGATCAAAGTGCACCACCTCAACAACTCTCGCTCTCAGCGTGTGCTCTGGCTGCTCGAAGAGCTCGGGGTGAACTACGAACTGGTGCAGTACGAGCGGGACAAGAAGACCATGCTCGCCCCACCTTCGCTGAAGGCGGTCCACCCGCTCGGCAAGTCGCCGGTGATCACGGACGGAGAGAACGTACTCGCGGAGTCGGGCGCCATCCTCGAATACTTGGTCGAGACATACGGGGCGGGTCGACTCGCGCCGGCTCGAGGCACACCCGAGTACCTACGTTATCGTTACTGGATGCACTACGCCGAAGGCTCGGCCATGCCGCCCTTGCTTCTTCAACTCGTGTTCGACCGAGTCGAGACCGCACCCGCACCCTTCTTCGTGAAGCCCATCGCCCGCGGCATCTCGAAGAAGGTGAAGGCGTTGTTCATCCGTCCGAACATCGAGACTCATCTCGACTTCCAAGAGGCCGAGCTCGGCCGGCATGCGTGGTTTGCTGGCCCCAACTTCACGGCGGCCGACATCCAGATGAGCTATCCGGTGGAGGCCGAGCGGGCGCGGGGTGGGCTGGATGAACGCCGACCTCGCCTGATGGCGTATCTGAAGACCATCCACGACCGCCCGGCTTACCAGCGGGCCCTGGAGCGCGGCGGGCCCTACACGCTGGGCGACTGAGTCTCGCGTCGTGGGTTCGGTCTCGCGGGCTTCCCCCAAGACCCAGGCAGGGCCGGAGCAATATGTCACAAAGTCGTCGCCCGGGGCTTGTTCTGCGTCTATGCGCAACAGCCTAGAGACGATTGCTGATGGCGCTTCAAAGCCTGATCCGGTGGGTCCTTCCCCGCGAGACCCACTTCTTCGACTTCCTCGAGGGCCTCGGCCGCCTGAGCTGCGAGGCGGCGGAAGCCTTCTCGAGCTTTCAAACCGGTCGATCCGCGGACGAGGTTCGAGCCGCGGTGCAGCTCGTGGAGCACGAAGCGGACAATCTCGTTCGGCAGATGGAGGACGCGCTCGCTCGGACCTTCGTCACCCCGCTCGACCGCGAAGATCTCCACCACCTCTCGAACGAGCTCGATGACATCATCGACCTCACGAACCTCGCGGCTCGGACCTGCGGTCTCTACGGCGTCAAGGAGCCGACCCAGCCCATGATCGATCTCATGGCGGTCCTCGTTCGCGCTTGTGAATTGATTCGCGAAGCGGTGCCTAACCTGCGCGTGCACCAGTATGAGGCGCTGATTGGGCTCGGGCGGCGGATCCGAGTCATCGAGAAGGAAGGCGACGAGATCTTCCGAGGCGCCATGAGTGAGCTCTTCTCGGATCCAAAGATCGATGCGAAGGAGCTCATTCGCCAAAAGGAAGTACTCGACCACATCGAGCACGCCATCGACAGCTGTGACAACGTCGGGGACATCCTCGCCAACCTCGCGGTCAAACACGGGTAGTCCATGCTGTCCTTACTGATCGCAGTCGTCATCGCTGCGATCATCTTTGACTATATCAACGGCTTCCACGACGCGGCGAACGCGATCGCGACGGTTGTCTCCACCGGGGTGTTGCCCATTCGCACCGCAGTTCTCGCGGCGGCGATCCTCAACTTCGGCGGCGCCATCGCGGGCACTGCGGTCGCGAAGACCATCGCCTCCGGCTTCGCCGACCCCGGCCTCGTCACTCAGACGGTGGTGCTCGCCGCGCTCATCGGTGCTTGCGCGTGGAACCTCATCACGTGGTGGTACGGCATCCCGTCGAGCTCCTCTCACGCGCTCATCGGCGGACTCGCAGGGGCCGTGGTGGCACACGCCGGCGTCTCAGCCTTCAACTGGGGGGCGTTGGTCAAGAAGGTCCTCGTGCCGCTCGTGCTCTCGCCGACGATCGGATTCGTGATCGCCTTCATCCTCATGGTGGCGCTCGCGTGGGTGCTTCGTGGGGTCAAGCCTTCCTTTGTTCAAAGGGGCTCACGCAAGCTTCAGCTCCTCTCGGCGATGGCCATGGCGTTCAGCCACGGCTCGAACGACGCGCAAAAGTCGATGGGCATCATCACCCTCGCTCTGCTCTCGTGGATGGCGGCGGGGTCGGTGGGGGTTCCCGAGTGGGCGCTTCCCAAGGCGGATGGTCACGTGCCTCTGTGGGTCGTCCTCGTCTGCGCCTTTGCCATCGCCGCCGGCACCGCGGCCGGTGGCAAGCGCATCATCAAGACCATGGGCACCAAGATCATCAAGATCACGCCGCTGCAGGGCTTTGCGGCAGAGACCTCGGGCGCGTTCACCATCATCGTCGCGAGTCAGCTCGGCGTGCCCGTCTCTACCACCCACTGCATCAACGCCTGCATCATGGGCGTGGGCGCCAGCAAGCGACTGTCGGCGGTGCGATGGGGCGTGGCCACCAACATCCTGGTCGCGTGGATCGTGACGCTCCCCATGAGCGGCGCCATGGCTGCGGTCTCGATGCTCGTGCTCGACGTGCTGATTCCGATGGCCTGAGCGGCCTCGGTCGGCCGGGAGTCCGACGCGAGCGGGCGCGGTGACGCGATGGCGCGAACCAGAGGCCGCAGCCTTCTTCACCGGCTCTTGGGCTCGACCGTCACCACCGCGCCCCCGCGGGCGACCGCTACGATGCGAGATCCGACCTGGGCCAGCTCACGGATGGACCCCCGAGCCAACGCAAACGTTGGGCAAGCCGGCTTGTCCGGAAAGAACTGAACCCCAAGTCCTCCTTGGGTACCGGCCAGGTAGCCGAGCTCCCCGCCGAGGGCCGCGACCGCGCGGACCTGGGGAGCCTCGAACTCGAGGCGGCGCCAGTCAGACCCCTCTCGGAGGAAGAAGCCGGTCTTCGCCGAGAGCAACAAGCCGAGACCTGGAACCGGCATCACGGCCTCGAGGCTCGCGCCCGGAAGGCGCCCGACGGAGGCTAGTGTCCCGTCCGAGAAGTTCGATCATGTTCCCGCGAAGTATCTTTTGTCGCTGGTTGGCGCGCTACGAAGGGAGTTGGGTCGCCCCCAATGACCGAGGAGCCCGAAAGGGCGGCCGCAGGCCGCGCGTCGGCCA
>WYAZ01000155.1 GCA_011526105.1 Deltaproteobacteria bacterium
ACTGGACCCGAACTCGACCGAGTTCGGGTCCAGTCGAGCGTCCCCCGAATTATCCCTAGATGCGGAAGCCTTTACGCGCGGCGCGGGGCGCGTAAGAGTGCCCGGGTGGGGCTCGGGGACGTCAGCATCGAAGAAATCGAGGCCTTCATGGCCCAGATCCCCTTCAACCGCTATCTGGGCATCGAACTCGGCGAACTGCGTGAAGGCTACGCGCGCATGCTCGTTCCGTTTCGGGATGAACTCATTGGCGATTTCATCCGGGGTGCCCTCCATGGGGGCGTTTTGTCCTCCCTCATCGACACCTGTGGCGGAGCCGCGGTCTGGACTCAGACCGAAGCCGGAGACCGCCTCTCCACGGTCGATCTGCGGGTCGACTACCTCAGGCCAGGTCGTCGCGAGGGCGTGGCCTGCGAAGCTCGGGTTCTGCGGCTCGGAAACCGGGTCGGCGTCGCCGACATGCGCGCCTATCACCTCGATAAGCCTGAGGAGACCATCGCGACGGGCAAAGGGGTCTACAACGTGAGTCGGTCTCGGGTAAGATCACCCGAGCCGGTGAGCGAGCCATGAGCGACAAGCCCAAGGGTGATTCCGAGGTCATCACAAAAACGCGTCAAGTGACGCAGAAGCCGCGCCTCTACAAAGTTCTGCTCCACAATGACGACTACACGACGATGGAGTTCGTCGTCTGGCTGCTCATGACGGTGTTTCACCTCGACCTTCAGAAGTCCCAAGAGGTGATGCTGAAGATCCACCGGAGTGGAATGGGCATCGCGGGCGTTTACACGAAGGAAGTCGCGGAGACCAAGGTCGCGAAGAGCATCGAGTTCGCGCGCCAACATGAGTTTCCCCTGGAATGCTCGATGGAGCCTGAGTAACGAAGACATGGAATACACAGACGAGCTGAAACAGACCCTGACCCGCGCCTTCAACGAAGCAGCGGAGCGAAGACACGAGTTCGTCACCCTCGAGCACGTCCTCCACGCGCTGCTCGATGACAAGAACGGTCGACGTGTGCTCGAGGCCTGCGGCGGGGACCTGCCGAAGCTCAAAGCCGATCTGGAGAAGTTCTTCGAGGACTCTGTGGAGCAGCTCCCACCCGAGCGCGACGCCGAACCCGAGCAGACCATCGCCTTTCAGCGCGTCTTTCAACGCGCCCTCATGCACGTTCATTCTGCGGGGCGCACGCGCCTCGACAGCACCAACCTGTTGGTCGCCTTCTATCGCGAGCGCGACTCACACGCGGTCTACCTGCTCGAAGCCCAGGGCATCACACGCCTCGATGTGGTGCGCTTCCTCTCCCACGGCATCACCAAGGTGCCGCAGGCGGAGGAGCACGGGTTTGGCGAGCACCCCACCGACCCCGACGAAGCAGGCGGCGAGTCGCGCAAGAGCCCGCTCGAGCAATTCGCAGAAGACCTGGTCAAGCGCGCCGCGGACGGCCGCATCGATCCGCTCATCGGCCGCAAGGGCGAGGTCGAACGCATCATCCAGGTCCTCTGCCGCCGTCGAAAGAACAACCCCATTCTGGTCGGCGACCCCGGCGTCGGCAAGACCGCGATTGTCGAGGGCCTCGCGCTCGCGATTCACGAGGGCAAGGTGCCCGAGGTCTTGAAGGACGCACGGGTCTTCGCCTTGGACATGGGCTCCCTCATCGCCGGGACCAAGTTCCGAGGCGAGTTCGAGGAGCGCTTGAAGGGCGTGATCTCCGAGCTCAAGAAGATCGACAACGCCATTCTTTTCATCGATGAGATCCACACCGTGGTCGGCGCCGGAGCCACCCACGACAGCTCCCTCGACGCCTCCAACCTGCTGAAGCCAGGCCTCTCGAACGGCGACCTGCGCGTCATCGGCTCGACCACGCACAAAGACTACAAGAGCTCGATCGAGAAGGATCACGCCCTCGCCCGCCGCTTTCAGAAGATCCAGGTCGACGAACCTTCCATCGAAGAAGCGCACCTCATCCTTCGCGGACTCCAGCCCAAGTACGAGCAGTTCCACGAGGTGAAGTACACCGACCGCGCCATTCGCGCCGCGGTGGAGCTGTCCGCCAAACACGTCAACGAGCGCTACCTTCCGGACAAGGCCATCGACGTCATGGACGAGGCCGGGGCCGCAGTGCGACTCCTCGTCAAAGAGAAGCGGCCGGAGCGCATCGACGAGAAGCAGATCGAGGACATCATCGCCAAGATCGCCAAGATCCCGCCCAAGACGGTCTCGGTGGACGACAAGGTCGCGCTCGAGACGCTGGAGAAGGACCTCAAGATGGTCATCTTCGGGCAAGACCCCGCCATCACGTCGCTCACGTCGGCGATCAAGCTCTCGCGTTCGGGACTCGGCGCCCCCGAGCGCCCCGTCGGCAACTTCCTCTTCTCGGGGCCCACCGGCGTCGGCAAGACCGAGCTCGCCAAGCAGCTCGCGCGGGTGCTGGGCATCGAGTTTCTACGGTTCGACATGTCCGAGTACATGGAGAAACACGCCGTTTCGAGACTGATCGGATCTCCGCCCGGATACGTAGGCTTCGATCAAGGCGGCCTCCTGACGGAGGACATCCGCAAGAAGCCCCACTGCGTGCTGCTGCTCGATGAGATCGAGAAGGCGCATCCAGACATCTACAACGTGCTCTTGCAGGTCATGGATCACGCCACCCTGACCGACAACACCGGGCGCAAGGCAGACTTCCGCAACGTGGTCATCATCATGACCACCAACGCCGGAGCGCGCGACATGGAGGTCGGTAAGATCGGCTTCGCTCGAGCCGCGGAGACCCCCGACAACAAGAAGGCCCTCGAGCGGGTGTTCTCTCCCGAGTTCCGAAACCGGCTCGACGCGGTGATCCAGTTTGGTCAGCTCCCCGAAGAGGTCATCCTTCAGGTCGTCGACAAGTTCGTGAACGAGCTCGACGTAGTGCTGGCAGAGAAGAAGGTCACCATCGACCTCTCCATCGCGGCCCGCAAGTGGATCGCCGAGAAGGGCTACAGCCCGCAGTTTGGCGCCCGACCCATGGGCCGGGTGATTCAAGACCAGATCAAGCGTCCCCTGGCCGACGCCATCCTGTTTGGTGAGCTCCAAAAGGGAGGTCACGTCGATGTGGACGTGAAGGGCGAAGGCGAGAAGCGCGAGCTGGTGATGAAGTACTCCCAGCTCGAGGAAGACCAGGGGCCAAAGCTGCTCCCCGAGCGCACCACCGAAGAAGCTTGATTCCGAGTCAGCTCGGGTCGGGCTTGGGGGTCTTCTTTCCACTCTCGAGCGCCGCGGGCTCCTTGGTGTACTCCGCGTCGATCTCGCCCTCGAGGGCACCCAAGAACCGCACGATCTTCTTCAGCTCGTCGTCCGACAGGGCGCCGCCCGGCGTCTGATGCACCGCCATCAAGCCGACCATCTCCTCGAGCGTCTCCACCGAGCCGTCGTGCAGATAAGGCCCGGTCTTCGTGATGTTGCGCAGCGACGGCGTCTTGAAGAAGAAGCGGTCGGCTTCGTTGCTGGTGACCTCGAAGCGGCCCGCGTCCTTGGTGGGGTACGGCTTCAGGAGCCCGAGCTTCTGCATGATCATCCCGCCCACCGCGGGACCCATGTGGCACGCGATGCAGCCCTTCTTCATGAATAGATCCAGCCCCTCGAGCTGCGCCTCGTCGAGCGCATCGTGCTTTCCGGCCAAGAAGGCATCGAAGGGGGCCGGCGTGGTGAGCCTTCGTTCGAAGGCGCCGATCGCCTTGGCCATGTTGTCGTAGCTGATCGGCTTCTTGGCGTCGGGAAACGCGGCGGCGAACTTGTCTTTGTAGCCGGGGATGGACTCCAGCACCTTCACCGCCGAGACCTCGTCCTTCATCGCCATCTCGACCGGGTTCAAGATGGGGCCCTTGGCCTGCTCTTCCACGTCTTTCGCCCGGCCATCCCAGAACTGGTTCGCGTGAACGAAGGCGTTGTAGACGGTGGGTGAGTTGCGCGCGCCGAGCTGGCCTTTGTGACCGAGCGAGGTGGCCATGCGCTTGCCGTCCTTCTCTCGTACATCGACGCCGTATTGAGCGAGGTCGTGGCAGGTGTTGCAGGAGATGTCGTGGTTCTTCGAGAGTCGCTTTTCGAAGTAGAGCAGGCGTCCGAGCTCGACCATGGCCTCCGCAACTTTCGGCTCTGCGGTGGATTCGGCGACGACCACTGGCCCGAACAAGGCGGAGGCGGTCTTCGCCAGCGCCGCGCGATCAATCCCCGGCGCGGGCGCGGACGCGGCGTCCGGCTCGGACGCGGCCTTCTCGGCGGGCTTTGCGGGCTTCGGATCCGCCGGACAGGCCATGAGGCCCGAGGCGGCGAGGAGAGTCATCAATCGCGGGGCGAGTCGTCTCATGAAAGTCCCGCTAGCGCCCCTGCAGGTGTCGAGCAAGGCCCGGCCGAACGCCGATCGTCATTTCCCTAGGAGCGCGCGGTGCCGAAGATAGTGATCCGCGAGCACGATGGCGACCATGGCCTCCGCCATCGGGATGAAGCGGGGCAAGAGGCACGGGTCGTGTCGGCCCTTGGTCTCGATGGTGGCGGGCTCCCCGCGCACGTTCACCGTCTGCTGCGTCCTCGGCAGCGACGAAGTGGGCTTGACTGCGGCCCGAAGAAGAATGGGCATGCCACTCGAGATGCCCCCGAGCATCCCGCCGTGCCGATTCGTCTCGGTCACGACCTTGCCGTCCTCGTGGATGAACGGATCGTTGTTCTGGCTGCCGCGCAGCGTGGCGCTCCGAAAGCCGCTGCCGTACTCGACGCCGAGCACGGCCGGCAGAGAGAACAAGGCCTTCGCGAGATCGGCCTTTAGCTTGTCGAAGACCGGCTCGCCGAGGCCCGGTGGCACACCGATGGCCGCGATCTCCGCTACGCCGCCGATGGAGTCTTTGTCGCGGCGGACCTCTTCGATCAAGGCGATCATCTCCGCCGCCTTGACCGCATCCGGACAGCGAACCGGGGTGGCCTCGACCTGAGCCTCGGTGACGCGGAGCGGGTCCACGGACACCGAGATGTCCCCCACCTGCGCCACCCAGGCGATGACCCGAATCCCGGCCTCGGCGAGGATCTTCTTGGCGACGACCCCCGCCGCCACGCGAGCCACGGTCTCGCGGGCGCTGGCGCGACCTCCGCCGCGGTGATCACGAAAGCCGTACTTCTGGTCGTACGTGAAGTCGGCGTGACCCGGACGATAGAGCTCTGCGATCGCGTCGTAGTCGCTCGAGCGGGCATCCGTGTTGCGCACGAGGATGGCGATGGACGTACCGGTGGTCCGGCCTTGGTAGACCCCCGAGAGGATCTCGGGCCGGTCTTCCTCGGCCCTCGCGCTCACGAGGAGGCTCTGTCCGGGCCTTCGCCGCGCGAGATCGGAGAGGAGATCGTCTTCGGATAGCGAGAGCCCCGGCGGACAGCCGTCGATGATCACCACGTTCCCCGGACCGTGTGACTCCCCCGCGGTGGTCACGACAAACGCCCGACCGATGCTGTTCCCTGGCACGGCCAGAGGATACTCCTGGGCGCCACGAGGCTAAAGGCCCGAGCTCAGTCGAAAGCGGATCTCGAGAGGGAGACCAAACCACTCAGGTCCCGCAAGAGCGGCGGAAAGGACTCGGAGAGGACGTCACGCGCCGAGAGATAGGCATCGTGCCGAGCTTCGTCGTATCGGGCGCAGAGGCGGCTCAGCGCGTCGGGCGCCAAGGTCCCCTGGACCTCTTCTTGGTCCATCAAGACCCGCAGCTCGTACATGTCGTTGTAGCGTCCGAACACGTCCTGCAGGGGCTTGAACGCGGCGAGCAGCGGGGCCATGGGACCATCCCAGAGCGCCAAGGCGCCGAGCTCGGAGGCGTAGCGGAGTCGCTTCATCGCCTTTCGCAGCTCGTGATGAGCCACCGCGTCTTCTTCGGCTTCGATCACCGGAAGCAGCGCTCGGCAAGCCTCCATTCGGAGCTCGAGATGACTCGGAAGCAGCGGCGTCCAAGGCAACTCCGCGATGCGCATGGCGAGATCGAGCACCGCGAGCCCGTGCCTCGCGTACTTGGCACGCAACCGACCCTCCGCGAGACTTCGAGTCGCACGCTCGCGGATCGCCTCGAGCGCGAGCACGAGGGCACGACGGTCGGCCGGTTCGATCGCGCCGAGCTGGCTCTGGGCATGCAGGAGTTGGAGCTGAACATCGACGGCCCGACGCGAGGACAGACGACGGCGAAGCGCGCGCACTCGCGAGATCGCCTCCGCGCAGCCGGAGCCCAGGTCGAGCGGTCGCATCAGCTCGAGGGCCTCCTGCAGTCGCCGCGTGCCCACTCGCACTTGGTGCACCATCTCGACGTCCTCGGCTGGCCAGCGACCGCTCATCGGGCGATACACGGTCCTCGAGAGCTCGACGAGAACGGTCATGCCGGAGTTCTTCTTGGCCTCTTTGCTGCTCTCGGTCCTGGTGCGGCCGAGGTTCGAGCGCGCGTAGACCACGGCCGATCGACGATCGAGCGCCTCCCGACGGACTTGCCGCTCGAGCCGCTTCGATTCACGCGCGCTCGAGAAGGGCACGCGTGCCACACCAAGTTGAGGGGGACCCGACGCCGGCAGGTCGAGCCAACAGATCTGTGCGCGGGGGTCCGCTTCGGTGGTCGGCACCAGCGGCGGCACGAGCAGCAGGAGCGCCTCCTTCGTGGGGAGCCAACCGGCGACCGGGCCGGCCGCCACCGCGAGCGCCCCCGGACCGGGCGGGAGGATCCGGTCGAGGTTCGCGGCCTCGGCTTCAATCTCTTTCGGCGCGGGCCCGAGGTGCAAGCGCCACTCACCCACCTCGAGAACCACCGCGTCCGGCTGCGCCTCGAGCCAAGCGAGGTGCTCGAGCGAAAGACCGCGCCGCGCAGAGCGGAGGTTGAACTCGAAACGGTCCGGCGCCCTCGTCTCATCGAGCCCGAGCACCCAACGGTCGAGCCCGCCCACGAGCGTGATGAGATCGCCTCGAGCGCTGAGCTCGCGGACGACCCGAACCGAACTGGGACCTGCGCCCACGAGGTCGCCCAAAACGACGACGCGATCAGCGCCCTGCGCGTCGACCAGCGCGAGTGCGGCGCGAAGTGGTTCGACCCGACCTCCGACGCCCGAAATGAGGGCAACCCGCATGACTCGCGCAGACCTTGCCCCGCGCTTCCCGCCCTGTCAGCACAATTGTCTGAATGACCGGGCACCATGGCCTCATTGTCACATGCGAGCACGCTTCGAACGCGGTGCCCCCAGACCTTGACCTGGGTGTGGACGAGGCCGTCCTCGAGAGCCACGTGGCCTGGGATCCGGGTGCCAAAGAGATCGCCGAGCGCCTCGCGCGCGCCCTCTCCGCCCCTCTGTCCTGCGGCGCATGGACTCGGCTCGTCGCGGATCTGAATCGAAGCCCCGATAACCCGGACGTCGTGCCGGCGAGAGCCTTTGGGGTCGACGTTCCCGGCAACACCGGCCTGTCGGCGGCGGATCGTCAGCGGCGCATCCGGCGCTATCATGAGCCCTACTGGCATCAGGTCATCGAGACGATAGAACCGCTCGTGGCGAAGGGCGCGATCGTATGCCATTTGAGCGTGCATAGCTTCACTCCGGTCTACCAGGGCGTTCGCCGCGAGGCGGAGCTGGGCGTGCTGATCGATCCCGAACGGCCCGGGGAGCTCGACATCGCTCGACAACTTCGACGCACGCTCTGGAACCGCCCGCTCGAGGTTCGAGTGAACGAACCCTATGATGGTCGCGAAGACGCGCTGACCACCGCGATGCGAAAGCGTTTCCCGCCGGACCGGTATCTCGGGGTAGAGCTCGAGTTCAACCAGGCGCTGCAGAACCGCTTCACCGATATCGCCGATCAGATCATTCCTCTCCTTCTTCAGCTCGCGAAGGGCGCGTAGAGTGACGCGCGTGCCGGAGTCTTTCGAGGTCGAGGTCCCGGGTTCCCTGTCGAACCTCGGCCCAGGCTTCGACGTGCTCGGCATGGCGGTGACGGTTCGGAATCGCTTTCGCTTCTCCACTCAAACCCCCTCGGACGGGTTCTTCGTCGGAGGCCAGGCGGTCGACCCCGAGCGTCACCTCAGCTTTCGCACGTTGCGCAAGGCGACGGAGCGATTCGGCGGAGAAGCGGTCAAGCGACTTCGCCTCGATCCGATCGAAGAGGTGCCGCGCACGCGTGGCCTCGGTTCATCATCCACCGCTCGCGTCGCTGGCCTCGTCGCGCATCACGTGCTCACCCGCGTCTGGCCGGGCCGGAGTGAGGCGCAGGCGTTTCTTGCGCGCGAGGAAGGCCACCCCGACAACGTGGTGCCGGCGCTCATCGGTGGGCTCACGCTCAGCGGGTGGGAAGGCCGGGCCCTGAAGGTGATCCGGGTCGAACCCGCCGCCGGCCTGCAGATCGCGCTCTCTGTACCGGCCCGAGCCGTGCCCACCAAGAAAGCCCGCGCGGTGCTGCCCAAAGCCTGGGGCCGAGGCGACATTGTCTTCGAGCTCTCCCGGCTCGCGTTCTTGATGCACGGCCTGAGAGAGCTCGATCCCGCCGCGCTTCGCCTCGGCGTGCAGGACCGTTTGCACCAGGATCATCGAAAGCTCCTCATCGGTCCGGTAGACGAGGCCTTCGAAGCCGCCCTCTCCGCCGGCGCTGCCGGCGCTTTCATCTCGGGCAGCGGCAGCACCCTGGCCGCCTTCGTGATCGGGTCCTCGGCCGAGGCCGAAGCGGTTGCGCGCGCGATGTGCGCGGTCTTCGAAGCGGCGGGAGAGAAGGCTGAGCCCAGGGTGTGCGTCCCGAGCTCGAGCGGCGCCCGGTACCGCTTGTCTCCGTCCGCCGCTTGGACCAAAGTGCCCGCATGATGCGCTCCAGCACGATCCTCGCCGGCCTCCTCGGACTCTTCGCCCTCGCGGGCTGCAAGACGGAGCGAACGACAGAGAAGACGTCCGAGCCCGAGCCCTCCAAGCTCACCGGCAAGGCCAAGGAGGCCCTCGTGCTCGAGGCTCAGCCTTCGGGCAGCGTCGGTGAGGCGCCAGACTGGGCGGCCGCGTTCAAGCACGAGATCCGGTTCGACGCGGCGAAGAAGGCGGTCGTCGTGGCGGTGGAGCTTCAGCCCGGCTTTCACGCCTACACGGTGGGGGAGACCATCGGCCGCCCGCTCAAGCTCGAGTTCTCGCAATCGAGCGGCTACCAGCCGGCGGGTGAGATCGTGTATCCGGCCGGGGAGACTAAGGACCTCCCCATCGGCAAGTCCGTGATCGTGCAGGGGAAGGCCGAGATCGTGGCCCCCGTGGCCAGCAAAGAGGGGGCCCCAGCCGCCTCTGCGAGCGGGAAGTTCCAGTATCAGGTCTGCACCGAGGAGGCCTGCGACCGTCCGAGAACCGTCGACTTCGAGGTCGCGGTGCCCACGTCCTGAAGGCCGCGCCCCCCCTCACCTTTCATCGCCCTTCTTCCTGCGTGTAGACTCGCGCCATGCGCGCCCTTCTCCTCGCTTCGCTCTCGCTGCTCCTCGCGCCTACGCTCGCGGAGGCCCAGCTCGTGGTAGTGCCGCCGGTCGTCGGTCCCAACGTCAAGAGCTGGGAGAAGAACATCGGCGCGGAGATGCTGAAGAAGGTCGACGGCGCGAAGGTGCAACGCATCAAGCTCGACAAGACCAAGGCCGACGGCCTCCGCAAATGCAAGAACACCCTCTCCTGCCTGGCCGAGGCCTCAGGCGAGCTCGGGGCGAGCCACTTCCTGCACACCATCGTGGCGCGCCGAGGGAGCGAAGTGAAGGTTCAGTTCACCTTGGTCGCAGTGGACTCGGCCAAACCGGTCGCGCAGCAGCGCATGAAGGCAACCGCGAAGAAGGCGAAGGTCCTCGCCAGCATCCGCGACGGCATGGATGCGATGCTCGAAGAGATCATGAAGCTGCCCGAGCTTGCTCCGGCCGGCGCTTCGCCGCCCCTCGCGGTGTTCACGCCGCCCACGACGCCGACGCCGCCGATTGCGGTGATCCCGCCGAAGGCTGAAGTGAAGCCGGAGCCCAAGCCCGAGCCCGTCGCCAAGGCGGAGCCCAAGCCCGAGCCAAAACCCGAGCCAAAACCGGAGGTGCGAACGCAGGCATCACCGGGCCTGCTCGTGCGCGAAGAGGCCCCGAAACCCGGACCGAACTGGCTGGCGTGGGGCACGCTCGGCGGGGGCGTTGCGGTCGCTGGGGCCGGGACGCTGATGTTGGTCCTTGCAAACAGCGACATCAGCTCCCGCAACGAGACCCCGCAGGTCGACACCGCGCTCCGCCAAGAACTCACCGACAGCGCGGGCATGAAGCAGAACCTCGGCGTCACGTTCTTGATCGCGGGTGGTGCCGCCATCGCCACCGGCGTGGTCTTTCACGTGTTGGGTATCGGCGCCGATGAACCCGCGGCGGAGCGAAGCTGGCTCGTCGGACCCGCGGGCGGCTACGTCACCTTCTAGCCACGCAGCGTGGTCCGTGCGGCCCTCCAAAGCGAGCCCAAGGCCCCGAGGGCGCGCCGGGCGGTGGCCTAGAGCTCATCTCAAAACCCCTGACCGAGCGAGACGGCCGAGGCGCGAGGTGCGAATGGCGGGCCGGCGAACGCGCTATCCCGTGATAACGCGAGGAGGCCCAACACCGGGCACCGACGCGCATCGGCCGAAATCGCGACCGAAGGGGTTCTGAGATGAGCTCTAGCGCGAACGAGGCTCAGGCGCCGACGGAGCCGCCGCCGATCGAACCGCCGCCGATCGAAGGACCAGAGACCGCGGCCACTGCGCCACCGGGCGTCTCGGAACCGCCACCCAGCGCAGCCTTGAGCTCCGGCGTCAGCTTCCCCTGCGCTTCGAGCTCTTGCATGAGCTTCTTGCGCCGATCGTCGCCCTTCATCAGTTCGGCGAGCATCTCCTCGAGCGACTTCCCCTGCGAAGACGAAGCACCTCCGCTCTGCTGGCCGCCGCTTGCACCGGCCGCCCCTTCGGCACGCTTGGCGCCACCACCATCTCCGGCCGGCTGCCCACCGCTTTGAGCGGCGGGCTGGGGCGATGCGCTTTGCTTCGCCGTCGCCGCGAGCCCTTGCAGGGCCTCCAGGGCGTTCGGATTGTTCATCAGCGCCTGCAGCAAGGCCGGGTTGGCCTTGAGCAGGTTCGCGACCTCCGGGTTCTTCTCGAGAAAGTCTTTGATCCGTGGATCCTGCTGCGCGAGCCGATCGAGCTGAGCGTCAGGCCCACCCTCCATCTGACGGGCTTGGTTGAGCCCTTGAATCCTCTGTTGTCCGATTCTCGCGCCGTTCGTCATCTGAGTCTCCCTTGTCTTTGAAGATTGCGGGCGACCATCTGCCCGAAGATCTCGCTCTTCAGTGTTTGTGCTTCGGAGTTGCTCGTCGTGCGCTGCGCCGACGACTCGACGCTCGGGGCGAGCGTGTCCTCCTTGGCCAAGAGGCGCTCGGCTCGGCGGCGCCCAACCTGGACCTCATCGGGCTTCTCCCGGAAGCGATCATTGGAGGGCCGGATGCGCTCCTGCTTCTCGACCGCCTCCTGCTGCAGGACCCGACCAGCCACCGCGAAGAGCGCGGCTACCCCCGCCGGGCTCAGCTTGGGCGTTGAAGACAGTGGGGCCACGATTCGTAGGGAACGCAAGGGCCGTGCCGAACGTGACGACCCAGCCTGCAACTCAGACTGACCAGGCGGACTGTGCACGTGCACCGTCCGGGGGCCGAAAGTGGCGGTCGCGTGTGCGCTCTGCACGGGCCAGCGCTCAGGCGAGCTCATCAGCCAAGCAGCTCCGGCGCGACGATGAAGAGCAAGCCGAACAGCAGGAGCAGGACGCCGCTGACGCCCTTGAGCACCTTCGTGCCGCGCTCTTTGAGGACGAATCGATGGAGCGTGCCTGCAAACAGAACCACGACCAGGGCGAGCGGCACGACGTACGCGACGTTGTAGAGCGCCAGGTAGCCATAGTGAGCGGCGGGCGACAAATCGGTGCGCATGCTCAAGATGCGCGTGTAGATCGCAGGCAACCCCAACGTGCAGCCGAGTTCGATCAAGTTCACGAGGAACGCCAGTACGATCACTCCCAGGAGTGCAGCGGGCAGGCTCGTAGCGTTCGCGACCACGCGCATTCGCCGGTACAAACGCGGCTTGACCTGGTCCGGGATGGTCAACGACACGCCTTTCTTCAACCAGAACAACTCCTTCAGGTTGATGAGACCCATCGTCGCCACGACCACGCCGAGACCGATGGTGATCCAGCGCGAGAACCCGATGAGCCCGAACAACCCGTGCCACACCGTCATGAACAAGAAGTACACGACGCCGCTCATGACGACGAACACGCCGCCAAACAGGAACAACCGTCGCCGCGACCGCACGTGCAGGAGCAACCCGAGCAGCACCAGGAGCACCCACATCGCGCACGGATTGATGCCGTCGAGCAGCCCCACGAGCAGCGTAAACGCCGGCATCGACATCCGCGATGGGTCCACGCTGCCGACGATGGGCAGCACCACTCGTCCAACCGTTTCGCTGTGGCCTTCCGCGCTCGTAGATCTTGCGCTGCGGATGATGTCGCGCAGCTGCGACTCGGTCACGCCCTCACTGAAACCAACTAGGTAGTGCTGGTCGTAGACGAAAAGCGGGATACCCGGCGCCTGGATCTGCAGCGCCTCGACCTTGCGCAGGAAGCGCTCGCGACCGACGCGATCCTTCCTCACCTCGATGCGCTCGATCACGAGCGTCGGCATCTCGCGCGAGAGCTCGTCGAGGAACGGCTTGGCGTCCTCGCAGTGCGGGCAGCCGACACCCCAGAAGAACAGCAGCGGATCAGCTGGCACGGGCGCAAGAGACGGCTCGGACGCCTCGGGTATCTCACCCTCAAACGGCGGGCAGGCTGCAGCCCCACAACCGCCGTCGCTCGCCGCAGGTTGCGTGAAACCGGAGGGAGCGGCGACGAGGACGGCCAAGAACGCCCACGGCGCCACCCGCCCATAGAGCTTCATGAGGCAGGTCCAGAGCAAGAACCGCACCGGGTAGCTTCGTCGGGCGAGTCCGCTGGATCCGTGATTCCCAGCGAACGTCCGGTCACTGTCCGTGCACCGTCTGCGTGTGGATTCCTGACCGCCGCGCGTTCTCGAGGATCTCGTCGGAGCGCTTGGTTCACTCGAGCGCCCTCCCCTTATCGTTGTGCGCCTCGAGCACCGGTGATCAGAGCTCAGAGCTGGTCCGGAGGCACCGTACCCGGCGGGTAGGAGGGCGCGGGCCGACCAAGGGCGGCTTGCCACTCGGCCTCGTCACAGAGACCACCGAGCAGACGGCCGTTCTCGCCCTCTGCGAGCAGGTCCCAGTGGACCATGAACGCCGTGACTTCGTCCTCGCTCGGCGGCGCGGTGTAGAGTCGGAGTTCGAGCCAGCCGGGATCTCGGACCAGATACCACTGCCAGCTCACGCTCGAGCCCTCGCGGTGTCGAAACATCTGCCCCAGCGCGAAACCGGGTTCACCGGCGCTCGAGAACTTCGCCGAGATGAGCGCGAGATCGCTGGGCGCGGGCCGGTCGGGCAAGGCGCGGACCTCCCAGCAGAGGAGCCGAACCTCAGTCACCGCTTCGACCTCCGCCCCTTCGAGCAGTCGAGCGGAGACGAGCTTGCCGAGATCCCGCACCACCGCGACTCGGGTCGTGTCCGCGGGATCGACGAGCAGAGGCTCGGGCGCATCTCCGGCGTCACAGGCCGCGACCACGAGCAGGAGCGCGAGCTGACCGGGAACCGACCTCACCCGAGGAGCATCCAGAGCGAGCGACTCGAGATCAAGCCTCGGGCTTCGCGCGCGGCTCAGAACCGTTGAACCCTCGCGCCCGATCCCGGAGCATGCGCGCGATCATGCGGGCGATGTCCCTCGCTGCTCCCCTGCCCCTCTTGGCCTTGCGGCTCTTGGCTTGTGGCGACGATGCGCCGGCGCCGGACGCCAGGGCTGCTGGCGACCCTGCGCTGCATCCCCGGCCTCTACGTGATCATCCGCCGCCTCACGCGCCGCCAGGGCTCAGACGTCTCCGAGGTCTCCGAGCCCTCTGAGCCCCGGCCCGCAGCCTGAGCGGAGGCTGCTCGCGGCGGCCGCGAAGCTGAGGCCGCGCGTCACCCCGTCCGGACGCAGCGCGGTGCGGGGGACGTGGTTTCGAGACCGTAGCTACGATCCGGTGGTGCCGCCGCGAAGGCGTGTGCCCAGGGCCGAGCTGTTGGCGAAGACGTACGACCGACAGGACGTCGGAAGTGCCGGCGAAGGCCGGAAGCCGAAGCCGGCCAACGTCTATGGGCTCGTGCGCCCGACGTGTGAGGGGCCGATGCGTCCGGTGGAGCTCGTCTTGCCTCCGAGGGCCGAGGCCGTCCTCGAGGACGAGGGGCTCATCGAGCTCCATCCCAAGACCGATTCACCCGGACCACCCGACCGGCAGCTCGTGCTGCCCCTCGTTAGTTGAGACGTTGATTCGATCCTCAGTACACACCCCGCGACCAAGACTCGGGTCGCCTCGGCACACCTCTGCCCAGAGCGCCGCCACGACCTGCCTTTCCCCGATACCTCATCCACCGCGCCCGTCGTGCATGCGGGTGCTAGGTCCCCGACTCGATGCGGGCGGGAGGCGTGAGCCTTGCGGGTTCGGGGCCGGAGCGCGCGACGAATTCTCATCCGCCGTCGCCATTCCTTCCTGAGACTCGGGGACGCCGAACACCGTTGGATTTGGCCAGGACCTGGAGACGCTTTCGGGGATGCGTTGACCGGTGAGCGCGTTGACGGGCTGGAGACGTCTTCGATAGCGTTCCTTCCTCGTCTTGCGCCACTGCGAGTCGGGGATCGCAGGCGCGACGAAGAGAAGGACGGCTTCTGCCATGCGTTCCATGATCACTCGCGCGCTTTGGGTACCGCTCGCATGTGGCCTCGTTGCCGTAGGCTGTTCGGACGATAGCGGCGATGCGCCCGTGGACGCGTCTGCCGGCGCCGACACGGGGACATCCGACGGCGGCCGTGTGGACGCTGGCGCCATGGACGCTGGCGCAAGAGACTCCGGGCCAGCGGACGCGGGACAACTGGACGGCAACGTGGAGACCATGGATGCGAGCGAAGGCGTCGATGCCTTCGTGGCAGACAGCGGTGAAATGGACGCGGGCCCACCGGACGCAGGTGCTCCCGATGCGGGCCCAGTACTAAGCTGCGCAGGCCGAGTCGCGATGTGGGATTTCGAAGAGGGCACGGGGACAACCGTCGTGGACGGGTCGGGCAACGGCCACGATTTGACCCTCTCGGGAGCAACCTGGACGACAGGCACGGTCGGCACAGGCGCGGCGAACTTCGCGGCATCCGCAGCCCACGGCAGCGCCACGGGCCACGCCGATTTCGGTGCGACGCGTGCGCTGACGATCACGGCCTGGATTCAACCGACGCGTGTGTCGGGCGTCCAGGGCTTGGTCGTGCGCGGCGCTCGCTCTGGCGCCGTTCAGGATTGGGGCTTGTACTTGAACGGTACGGAGCTCTCCGTGCTGTTCAACTGGCCGTCCAGTGCCGACATCTTGCACGACTCGAGCGGTGCCGCGATCGCTACGGGCACATGGGCCTTCGTCGCCATGGTCCTCGACGTCGATGCGGGCACCATCAGCTTCTACAAGGACGGGACGTTCCTTTCCAGCCGGCCCTGGGCCACGCCGCTGCTCGACAACCTGGCCCCGGTTTCCATCGCGACCGACGGCGGCTCGCCGCATGACTACCAAGGGGATCTCGACGCCATCACCGTGTGGACCCGGGCCCTGGACGCCACCGAGATCGCCCTAGTGCACGCCGACAGCACGGCGTGCGTGGCCCCCTAGGGCATCGCGCAAAGCTGAGCGCTGAATTTCGGGCGATGGGCACGGACCGCCGGTGCCTGGTAAGGCTCGGTGGGCGAGATATCGTTCGCTGGTGTGGATCCTGTGTCTGGTCGGCTGTGCCGGCCGCACCGGTCCAGCTGCATTCGAGGACGCCCCGGCTGCAGCCTCGCAGGACGCCGGCGCGGCACAACTTCCGGTCGGAGCGTTTGGCGACTGCGCCTGCGGTCTGTGGACGGGCGGCAGCAACGACTTTCTCAACGAGACGGGCTTTGCTCCTACCGCCGATGCATCCCTCACGCTGACCGCCGGCAACTCGATCGGGGCCGCATACCCAACAGCCGATCAGGATCTAGCCAGCTTCGTTCCGACCGGCGACCCCTTCGACGGTCGCGGCCCTTGCGGCACCTACCCAACCCGCGCTGTCCTTTCGTAGCCTATGTGTACTGGGCGTCGGCGTTTCGTTCACTGAGTCTCACCCAGCCCTGGCCCAGCAGCAGGGCGCGACCAGACCGTTGATTGACCGAGAGCCTTGGAGGGGCCTCTACGGAATGGGAGGTCAGGACAGATCTCTCCTTTCGGTGCTAAACTCACTCGCTGGCATCCGGAGTACGCCGCACCGCGACTGCAACTCGAGTTGCGCTCGGCACCGGTCATGGTGGCAGTCACGAGACCGGCATCTCGCTGTCTCTTCAGCCGAAGCTCATGTGCCTCGTCGTCTTGGGCGGCGTTCTCGGCGAAGTCACGGCGTGTTCGTGCTTCCGTCGTATTCGTAGACGGAGACCATCCTTCTACCAGGGCCTTCTGTGGCCATCGCTTCCCTCGGTGCTCCGAGGGGTATGGCCCATCGGTGGGACCTGCGACGCGAGGCGTCGCGGCCAGAAAGACAACCAATGCTTCTCCTCGAACCGTTCGACAAAGCAGCGAGGCGCTCGGTCGTCTCCAGATCCCGCGACGACTGCTGTGGCTCGTCGCTCCACCGAGGCAGCATCAGGTGCGCTACGCTGGGGTGCTCGCGCCGGCCGCGAAGCTGAGACCGCGCGCCACGCCGGCCGGACCCATCGCGGCGCAGGGGGGGTCGGGACCGTAGCTATGAGCCGCTGGTGCCGCCGCGGAGACGGGTCCCTTGGCCGAGCTGCTCGCGGATACGTACGACCGACAGGAGGTGGGAAGTGCCGGCGAAGACAGGAAGCCGAATGCAAAACCTCAGGAGATGGGTGACACCGACGGGCTTCTCGCTGGCCTGCCCGCAAATCCAATGGAGCGCGGCGCACTCGAGGTGGGGCCGGATGACCGCCCGCTCCTTCACCGGTCTCTTCGCGAAGGACACCAACCGGCTCGATCCGACTCGTGGGCCCGTCTTGGCGCGACGATACGGAGCCGGAGAGGTCGTGGACGGGAGCGGCAGTCGCGGCGGAGCCGGGCGTTGGCGCGCCGACGCTCGTGCCTCCGTCGAAACGGCCGCGAGGAGGAGTCTCACCCCTTCCGCCGGTGTGTTCGCGAGAGGGAATTAAGGTGCGGTGCTCACGCCCCACAGTTATCGTTCAGGACGATAAGGTTGGGGTCTTCTCTTCCACAGTTTGTTGCCCGTGCCGGCGGGCCGGCACTCAGCTTGATGAGCGTGGCCTGTGGCGCCTGGGGTAAGAACCCCTCGGTGCCGATCTCGGACCACGTGTCGGCTCCGACCGCCCTCATGAGCACGATGGAGTGCCAGGAGCCGCCGTCTTCGGGAAGGATCGTGGTTGCGATGACCACCGAGCATGCTACCGCCGCGCAGACCCTGGACGACGAGCTGGCGAAACGCGGGGCGCTCACGCCGAACTTCGGAGACTCATGCTCGATCTTTGCTTCCGCAGACGCCCGCTCGGGGGGCGCATGGAGCGAGCCGCCGGCTCCGCCGGGACTGTCCAAGATGGCCCAGCGCCTGGGCTTCGAGATGGTCCTCATCCCGGTGGTGTGGAGCAAGTATACGTGTTTGATTGATGCGGTCGGACCCGGCGGGTTCCGGGTGCAGACAGGGACCGCGCGTTGCTACGAGGATACGCTGCAGCTGTTGACCTTTCTCTATGCGGCAGACGGCACTTTAGTGTGGAGGATGCGGAGGGACGTCGTTTCGGGCTCGTATCGACTAGAGAACCCAGGCGACTACGCCTACTACGCCGACCATGCCGAGTCTCTCCTCGAGTCCCTCCCTCTGGCGCGGTGAAAGGGCCG
The DNA here is from genome assembly GCA_011526105.1 of Deltaproteobacteria bacterium. GTDB lineage: Bacteria > Myxococcota > Kuafuiibacteriia > Kuafuiibacteriales > Kuafuiibacteriaceae > WYAZ01. Next base: position 18,014 of record WYAZ01000155.1, read on the forward strand.
GGTTGCTCCTCCACTCGCGTGTAAACGGGCGCGTGAAGTGACCGCGACCCGGGCTCACGGGCGGCAGAACTGATCTTCACCCTGGCCTCCGCAGGCGCGACGCAACCGCCCACCGAAGCGCTTCGGTCATGCGGCCTCCTTCTTCCGCACACTCCGGTCGATAGGCATGTTGGGAATGTGACGTCCGCAAGGTTCCTTCCGGCTCCGGTCCGCGGTGAAGCTCGTTACGGCGGTGAGACCGGGTCCGGCCCGGCGGTCATTCTGCTCGCGCTCCTCGTCGATTTTGTCCTCTGGCTCGGTCCCCGTGCCGCCTCTCTACCGTCGACTCGAGAACTGGCGCCCCGACCGGGGCGAGCGACGATCGAGTTGCCACTCTGGCAAACCGCGAAAGGAGAACAGCCATGGAGCGATACATCGGTTTCGATGTTCACGGAGCCAGCTCGACCTTCGCCGTGCTCGGACCGAAGGCCGAGCGAGGTTACGGCCGATGAACAGGCGCTGGATGTCGCTGGGGCCCTCGTGGATGATCGCCACGCGCACGTCGCGGTAGATGCGCTCGACTGGGAAACCCGCCGTGCAGCCGTAGCCGCCGCGGATCTGGATGGCGTCCGAGCCGACGCGCTCGGCCATCTCGGATGCGAACAGCTTGGGGCCCGATAGAAACGACGGGACCTCGCCTCTGACGTGGAGCGCCGGTTCGTGCGCTGGCTGAAACGCCACGACCTCCTCGAGGACGCGGGGGAGATCGAGCTCCATCCCAAGACGGGACCACCCGACCGGCAGCTCGTGCCGCCCCTCGCCCGCTGAGCGCCGACTCGCTCCTCATGCCGCACCCCGCGACCTAGGAGCAACGAGATCGTCCTGTACTCGAGCGACCGAGGCATGCCCTGTATCGAACTCGTCGCCGAAGGACCGGATGGAGCCCGCTCGAGCCCGACCGTGGTTTTCGAAGCGGTGGGGGCCGGGAGTGGTGGGGCGGCCTCGGCCGCGATCTCGAGTGGTGGCGAAGTCGGCTGGACCCGGACACCTGCGACGACCTCGGTCCGATCGCCGACGCTGGTCGTGGCTCCGTCGCCGACGTCGGGGTCCTGGCCCACTCGTCAACCACTCAATCGCGAGTCAGAAGAACGTGTAGCCGAGACCAGTCGCAACCGCGAGATAGTGCCCGCTCTCCATTAAGACCTGGATGACTGAGAACCCGAGCGTGAGGCCGGAGTTCTCCTGCCACGGCAAGTGGAGATCGATACCGTAGGACCAGCCGAAACCACCGATCAGTTTGATGCCGTCGCTCTGGTCATGCAAACCTCCGAGTCCGGCGGCCACCTTCAGCTCGAACTTCGGATAGAGGATTGGGATCTTGAGCTGGGCCATCCACCCACCGAGCAAGTCCGGCCCGCGCTCTGGGCCGAGCACACCCTTGTTCTGTACGAATGTGTGGAGCAACGCGAGCGTGAAGCCGTTGCTGAAGCTGCCGCCTATCTCCATGGCGTGAAACAAACCCTCGTTCGACGGCCCGCCGCCGAGGCCGAAGGCCAATTGGAAGTGAAAGCCTTCCCGCGCGACGGGATGGCCGAAGAGGAGCGAGTGCCTCGACGAGGTCGCGTAGTTCGCGGGCTCGGCGAGGGTGAGCGCGGGCTCGGGTGATGCGGCGAGAACGAACGCGGCGGAGAGAGCGAACACCCACATGGGGAGAGCGCAGTGACCCCGTACCCGGGTCGTCGAGCGACCAGCTCGGGATCCCCCGGACAGCATGAATGGGGACAGGCTCTCATTTCGAGGTCCCAATGTCCCGACTGGGACGTCCAGATCGCGTCTCCCGAGCCCAGCTCGCCAGGACGCAACACAAGCGAGTGCGTGTCCGACGTGACGAGACGTCCTGCTCCGCGCGGCCTGCGAGCCGACGAGCTCGGCTCAGCGACGTCGAGAGCCAGTGCGGGCTCGCTCGTATTCATCGCGCGCGGTCGAATTCCAGACGTTCGCTCGCGGGTCGCGCTCCTGATACGAAGTCCCTTCGACGAGCTTCTGCGTCGCCGGTTTCACCTTGTGGCAAGGTGATCGGCATGTCCCGGTGGTCGTTGTGGGTCTGACCACAGCCGCGCGCCTCGTACTGCGCCGGTTCGTCCTGCGCCGGGCGTCGATCGTCGGTCGCTCTATCGTTCTGGGCGGAGTCTTAGATGCCATTCGTCGCCATTCGCACTCGCTCTCGGCAACTCGAATGCGTTGTGATAGACCGGGTGCATGAGCGCCCGAACACCCGCAACGATATCGTTCTGTGAACGGATTCTGCCAGTGGAGCGCGGCCAGCACTACCAGGTCCCCCTGGAGAAACTGTTCGCCTCGAGCGGACGCGGGCAGGTGATGGGCGCGGAGACGCAGCTCTCCGGCATGAAGGGAATTGAGTACGTCGAGATCGAGCTCGAAATCAAAGACGACGACGAACTCAGAGGCGATGTCGTTCAGGCTCTACGGCGCGGACCACGTGGGCTGATAGTGCCAGCCACACCTCCGAACCTGGCGTTCCATGCTGTAGTAACACCAATGCCACGGCATCCCTGAGGGAACACGTCACGCCATGAAGGGCCGGTGAGTCATGTTCTACATACTCGAGAGCCAAGACCACGAGCTGGTGGGCATGATCTTGTTCGCCGGTTCAGGCTGGGGACTGGACTTCTGCGAGGGCAAGCGTGTACCGCTGGACTTTGACGAGCGCCCGATCATCGTAGAGCTACAGGCAGATCATGACGAACTGCCAGACTACTTCGAGATCGACGGAACCCCTATCGTGAGCGAGGGCTTTGCCCGGACGTGGCGGGCTCTGCCGCTCGACAACTACCAGCTGTTTCCCGTGCTCGTTAGGCTCCCGGGGCACGAGATATCGACCCACTTCATTCTGAACATCGTCGGCCTGGTTTCGTGTGTCGATCAGAATGCCAGCGACTACCAAGTGTACGAGAGTTCGATCATGAGGATCCTCAACCTCGTGGTGGACGTCGAGGCGACGAGTCTAGAGCTGTTCAGAGCGCGCGAGTATCCGCTGGCGATATTCATCTCGAACTCGATCAGGCAAGCGTTGGATGACGCCAAGTTGTCGGGCATGTCGATTCGGCCGGCAGACGGCTGGAACGATCTACACCGCTTCTGATTCCGATCGTTGCGCCTCGATGCACCTGCGCGCGGGTGTAGTCGTACGCCGCCAGCAGCCAGTTCAGCGGTCACATCCGCCCAAACGACAAGCTCTGGCTCGTAGCGAGTGAGGATGGGGCCTTGCGCTCGTCGGTCGCATCGTAGTTGCGGAAGTCCTCGACCGCACCGCTGCCGAGTCGCGTTTAGGCGACACGCACCTGTGGGAGGCACCGACTTCGCTCGCCCAGGCGAGCGGGACAAAGCAGCGTTGTGCTCGTCGTCCAGCCACTCGAGCTGGGCTTCTGAGAACGGAGGTCTCGCAAGGTATCGGACGAGTGAGGTCACGCCGCTCGTCGTCGAACCTGGAGGTTCGCGGACCCGTTGCCAAACCCCTCAGCTCTTGACCGTGCGCGCCTCAGATCTTGATGTTGACTCGCGCAAAGCTCGCTTGTGGGACCGGAGGGGGCTCCACTCCCTTCGCGCGAGCCTCCGCCGCCTGCGCGAACCAACTCCCCATCTGCTTCTGGAACGCGATCTCGCTGGCCGCCTGCCGGAGGAAGGCTGGGTCTTGTAGCGCCTCCGTCCGCTTGGCCCACGTCTTGTCGTTCGAGGCCATGGAAGCCGAGAACGGCATCCACCGCCCCAACTCCTCTTGCGTCGGCTCCCGCCCGAGATGCTTCTGATACGCGGCGCGAGTCTCCGTGGAGGCCTTGTCGAGCAAAGCATAGAAGGCGGGGTCGTCGGGGGTGCCGTGTTGGAGCATCTGCTGTGCCCAGCGTGCGGTCGAAGGGGTGGAGACGTCGATGGGTCTGCCCCGCAGTGATTCGTGGACCTCGTTCAGTCGAGCGAAGGAGGCTCGCTCGGCGGGGTTGAGCTTGTCGATGTCGAAGATCGCCTTTGCCTGGGCTTCCTGCTCCTTCGCCTGTCGGAGGGGCGCCTCGCGCTTGGCGACTACATCGTCAAACTCCTTGAGCTTCTGCTGAGCCAGTGCGCGAGCACCAGCGACTTCAGCACTCGAGGAGAATCCAGCCCTCGCCTCGGCCCCCGCGACGTACTCCCGGAGGTCCGCCCGGAGCTTGTCCGCGGACTCGTACCTGTCCACATTCAATGAAGAGAGGTCCTTGGGTGGCGACGGATTGGTCTCCGGTGGCGCGGGCTGGTGGGGGACTGCGGTCGTTCCCTGGATCCTCGTGTCTTGGCCGCCTGCGGCTGCTGGGGCTATTGCCATCTGGTTACTCTCCTCGATAGGGGTTCGGTGCATGAACGGTTCCAGCCTCGGGCCCTCGTTGATCTAGGCACTTGGCCTCCCGCTGGCGCCTTGCGCACTCAGATACTGTCTCCTCCGGGAGACGCGAGCCGCCAGAGCCTCGCCTGATGGGCCACCCGGTATGTCGGTCCCCGTTCAGAAGCGAACGGTGTATCTCGGGCACTCCCGCGCTAGCAAGTATCCGTCCCGTGAAGAGGGGCAGAGAGTGCTCCTTCGCGAGACGGATACCTCCGCGCAGCGACTCGTCCGGTTGGCGTAACGCGCGCCTTCAGCTTCGCGGCGGGCGCGAGCACCCCGGCGTAGTGCACCCGATGGTGCCTGGGCGGAGCGATCAGCCAGAGCAGGAGGCGGCCGAGCACCACGCTGCTCCGGGATGGCTCAGCTTCCGGAGCGCTACCGCGCCTCGACAAGTCCAGAGATCAAGAGGTTGATCGGCTCGTCGGTCTTTCTCCGCCACCGGTCTGCAAACCGAGTTGCGCTTCCGGTATCGAGTTCTTCAAGGAGGTGCTCGCCACCCAGCTTCTTCCCTGTTTCAGAGCCGCTGCGTATGAGCTCGGATGCGCGGACCATGAGTTCCTTCATGCTCAAACCGCGAAGCTCAGGTGCGATTACAAAGATGTCGCTGTTGGGACTCAGCTCGCTCACGGGCTTGTCGGCAAACAGAACTTCTTCAATGGCTGAAGTTACCGCGTTGGCTCGCTCTGCCAGCAGGTCCATGGCCTCCTTGATTTGCGCGGAATCCAGAAGACCCTCGGCCGAGGTTCCCTGCAGCGCTTCCGCAACGCGATGGGCGGCCGCAAGTTCCCGGTACGATTTGAGCGCAACGTAATCGCTGCCAAGCGCCTTGTAGACTGGGGCATCCGTACTGACCCCGGGGCTCAGGGCACTTCCCAGTTGTCCGTTCGTGTCCATCCAGGCCTGGAAGTGTTCCGTGCTTGGTCCGCCAGCTGTCAGTGCGGCGAGGAAATCATCCGCCGCAGCCGCCTTTTCCATGATCCGTTCGGCTGCTGGGTCGGTTCCCTGGCCCGCGATCTTTGCAAGTTCCTTGCGAAGGTGGTCGAGGCCCTGGCGCAGAGCGTCTGGTTTGATGCCTGAGCGCGTTACCGCAAGGCTCAACTCGCTCTTCTTGCCAGTGGTGAGCGCATCAGTCGCTCTCTCCATCCGCCTGAGGTTGGCCACGACATCGGGTCGAGCTGCGAGTAACGGATGTATGTTCATTCCTAGACTCCCTTGTTCTTCCTATGGGCGCGCATTTCCACTTGAAGCTGAGGATGCACGCCCTTTCCTTCTGCTTTTCGCTTCTCGAAGCCGACCAGCTGGGCAAGTTCATCGGCAAGGTCCTGCATGGGGGAATTTCCTCCGCCGGCTGCGAAGTGGAGTTCGCGTATCTGTTGGACGAGTCGACGGGCTTCCGACCAGTGTTGGGTTCTTGCGAAGCAAATCGTGAGGGCCGCCATCATCTGTGCGTCGGCGGGGCTTCGCTGCAACAGGAACCGGAGTATCTCCGCAGCCCGAGAATAGCTGCGTTTACCGAACAGCTCGAGTGCGGCGGCCTTCATGCGCGCCGGGTCGGTTGTGGGTGCCTCCCCCCTGCCTTCGTTTCTCATGCAACCTCACCCTTCCATGCCTTATCGGCGAGCGCTGAAAGATGTCCGGTCAAAGCCCAGCCAACAGATCGCAGATCCCGAACATTTAAGGGCGATGAGCCCGAGGGCGACGAAGCGTTCCTGCTGGCCGCAGCACGCGAGCCCTCGGGTCTGCTTCGGTGCGTCACCGAGCCACGGCGAACCGGCTCGCTGCGGGAGAGCAGGCACCGGCCGCACCGGTTCTCGTCCGGAGCCGCGCAGGCTCATTCCTCTGGCATCGAGATGCTTGGAGCGGCGGGAGCGGCGGGTGTCCGCCTTCACTTCGAACGCGATCAGGGTGCGGAAGCCCGCAGAGCTAGTGTCCCGTCCGAGAAGTTCGATCATGTTCCCGCGAAGTATCTTTCGTCGCTGGTCGGCGCGCTACGAAGGGAGTTGGGTCGCCCCCAATGACCGAGGAGCCCGAAAGGGCGGCCGCAGGCC
>WYAZ01000156.1 GCA_011526105.1 Deltaproteobacteria bacterium
CGAACCATCTTGGCTTTGACCGCCTCGGAGTACCCGACCATGATCATATCTCGCTGCTCGCCCCACACTGTTCAGACCGCCCCCCCAGGCACCGGCGAGGATCCGACAACTTCCCTGACACAGGGGGCCACAGGCCGAACAAACGAAGCCCTCAGGCCAACGCAGCCGTTCGACGAAGCGCAAGCAGGCATCTTCGGTTGCAAACCAATCCAGAAATTCGTTCCACGTGCGGGGGTAGTCGACGCCTGCAACTGGCGCTATCATATGAATAAATATTCAGTACTTTGGCCGGGGTGGAGCTAACAGGATACCCCTTAAATTGACACAGGGTGCCGATTGAAAATTGATACACCGAATTTGAGAAGATCGGGGCATTTGGAGTCCCGTTGATCACAGACGAGGTGTATGTGGAAATCGAAGTTTTGAGGCGTCAGGGGATGAGTCTTCGGCGCATAGCGTGTGAAGTGGGTTGTGCGGTCAATACGGTGCGTTCGCACCTGGCGGCGCCGGGTTTGCCGCGCTACGAGCGCAAGGTGAAACGGCCGACCAAGCTGGCGCCATTCGAAGCGTATTTGCGCGAGGCCGGCTAGGAAGTTCAAGCTCGATCCGGTCCGCATCGCCCCACCCAGGCCACTTGCCCAGCGTCCCTCCCGAACCCGAAACCCGCAAGGCTCGCGGAGCAAGGGGGCGCGGCTTCAGAGTTTCGGTGCGTCCTGCGGGCTCTCTGGGCAGACCCGTCGATGGGGCGACCCGAGTCCAGGTCGTAGGGCCGAGCGTGAGGAGCGAGGCGGTACTCAACCGGCGAGGGGCAGCACGAGCTGCTTCTCCGGCGCTCCACTCTTGACCTCAGCCGTGCCACCGTGGTAGCGCGCGCCGATGCAGATGACACCGGGATGCGCGCTGCTCGGACGACTCGATGCAGATTTGGTGGTTCCGGCCATCGAGGTGTGCCGCGACTACTTCGGTGCGCGAGCCACCGGCATCACACTGCATCTCGCCGCGCAGCACGGACTCTGTACCTGTCTGACGTTGTCCGGCGGCGAGCTGGACGGTGGCACCGGTACCCTAGCTTGGTTTCTGGACAACTCCCACCTCGGCAGGCGGCTCGCGCAAGCGCTTCGCTGCGAAGTGTTGTGGATCCTCAACGATCGGCGCACCGACTGGGAGCAGATGGAGACCTTCGATCGCGGCGGACGATCGCACGGGCCGGACGCGCGCGCTCTCGAAGACGCCGTGGCGGCCTTTGCTCGAGAGGGTGTCGGCCCTCAGCATGCTGCGCATGGATTGCCGCTCGGCGTGATCGCACACGTGCGGGGCATGCGGCGCGTGCACCTCGAAGAGCTGATCGATCGCGGCGGCGGCATCTCTCATCCGCTGGCTCTCGCGCCGCCGCCCGATTTGGCGGGCTCCTTCGCGACCTCGATTCAAGAGATCCCGAGCGATCTGGATCCTCAGCCGGAGCTGATGACGCTTCAACTGTCGTCGGCGATCGCGTTGGAGCTGGAGGCCCTCCAAAAACCGCTCCGAGCCAAACCCGGCGACCTGCTCGAAGCGGCTTGGCGCATTGCGATTCGGCATCGCTTCTACGATCGATCAGCCGGGATGGGCGGTGACGTGCTCCTGCCCTTTCAGCGCTTCTCCAAGCTCCGCCCCGAGCGGCTCGTCGCGAAGTGGAAAGAAATGGGGCCTCTCGGCCAGGGGGAGCGGCTCGAGATGACTGTGTCGATCCCGCGGCGCGTGCTCGCCGAGATCAACGAGCTGGCGGCGCATATCGATTGCAGCCTGCATTCGATGGTGGAGCGTGCTTACACCTTCGCGCGCGAAGCCGCCCTGGCCAGCTAGAGCGATCCATGTTGGAAGGGAAAAGGTGGCGGGGCGACGCGCATCGATACGGTGCGCGCGAAGTTGGCTCTCGAATCCGGTAGGCGGATCAGGGCCTCTTGGCGTACGCGAGATCGAACCGCGCCGCCAATCCGTGAACATCACCACCGAGGTGGATGCTGTTCTCATACAAGCTGGCACGACTGATCAAGAAGCATGGGTTCGTGCAGGGTGACGTCGAGCCGGTCGTTGCCGCACCGAGGCCTGGGGCGCATTGACCGTCTCAAGGCTTGGAGTCGGCAATTGCCGTGAACTGCAATCCGACCAGGGATGCTGCTTCGAATGCCTCGCAAACCTTGTCCGTTCGGCGCGTGACCGAGTCCGACGAGCGATGCGTGGCCGAGCGGGTGTACCGTCGCATGCTCAGGCTCTTTCGCCGCGGGGGGTGGATCGCTGCTCCGGACATCCTGTCCTCTCGCAGCACTTCCCACATCGTGTGGGTCGGACGAGACCGGTGCGCTGTCCTTCCCGGACCACGCCGACGAGGCCTCCGCCCCCGAGGCGCTCGGGCTGTTCGAGACGCAGGGTGAGGCCAGATTCGAGGGCACGACGGGCGCCGCCGGAGCCGCGACATCTCCTCGGCACGAAAGCCGCGGGGCCTATGCTGGGTTCTCGGTGCAGCCTGGGGTGCCCGGTCCGGAGTGAATCCGGACCGACCCCATCCGCTCGTCCCTTCGGGCCTTGCTGCTCGCGTACGCTCGCCGGGGTGACCGCCCCCGCTGGGGACAAAGCGCGGCGTGAGCGGCTGTGCAGGTATGTGACCAGACCGGCGTTCGCGTCGGAGCAAGTCGAGCGCCTCGCCGACGCACGGGTGCGGTTCGAGCCTCGAGGGCCTTGCGTGTTCGTGAACGGGGAGCGCGTGTGCAGGGCCGTCCTCAGCGAGGGCGATCTGATCAGCCTAGGGCAAGAAGTCGTGCTCGAGCTGGTGCGCGGCCAACCGAATCGCGACGGAGGTGGAGGGATGCCGCCACCGAGCGGCACAGATCCGAGTGGGTCGTGTCCGGCCGAGGCATTCGTGGTTCTGCCGAAGCACTGAGCGAGCGCACGGGCCCAGTTTCGAGCTGACCCAGTGCGTGCTCGGTCATCGCGCAAGACTGGCCAGCTAGGATCGCCTGAAAACCTGCCAAATGGCCCCGTCGGAGGCCAGCAAACAGGGGGACGGAAGATGTTGGTACAAAACGTCGGAATATTATATAAAACAACCTGCGTTTCGTAACATGGCCTCCTCCGCTCCACTCGCGCTTCGAGCGCTGAAGCTCGCCAAGAAGACCGGCGTCGTGCGCCCGAAGGACCTCGAGCATCACGGTATCCCCCGGACCGTTCTCGCACGACTCGTCGAGAGCGGAGAGCTGGAGCGCGTGGGTCGCGGACTCTACGTCCTCCCCGAGGCTCCGGTCACGGAACACCATACGCTCGCTGAGGTCGGCCGGCGCGTACCGCACGGCGTCGTGTGCCTCCTCTCGGCGCTCCGATTTCATGGGCTCACTACCCAGGCGCCTTTCGAAGTCTGGCTGGCCGTCGATGGGAAGGCGCGTGCGCCCAAAGTCGACTATCCACCACTTCACATCGTGTGGATGACTGGCAAGGCTCGGAACGAAGGTATCGAAGTGCATCGAATCGAAGGCGTATCGGTGCGCGTCTACTCCGCTCCGAAAACAGTCGCCGACTGCTTCAAGTTTCGGAACACCGTCGGGCTCGACGTCGCACTCGAAGCCCTGCGCGACTACTGGGGACGTAGGGATCGCGACGCCGATGCCGTCTGGCGCTTCGCGAAGATCTGCCGTGTTGCGAATCTCATCCGCCCGTATATCGAGGCGCTGGGATGACCACCAAGAACCCGAAGAACATCGCCGCGTCCGTGCGGGATCGCCTCCGCCGGCTGGCGAAGGAGCGAAAGGAAGAGCTCGAGCTGGTGCTCACGAGGTACGCCCTCGAGCGCCTGTTATTTCGGCTGTCGAGCTCAGCCCACCGGGAAAACTTCGTCCTGAAGGGCGCGATGCTCTTCGCCGTTTGGACCGGCCACGCTCATCGGGCGACGCGAGACCTAGATCTTCTGGGGCGCGGAGAAAACGACATTGGCCGGCTGGAGGAGGTCTTTCGCGAGCTCAGCGGTCAAGGTGCTCCGGATGACGGCGTCGTTTTCGACCCGAGGTCCGTTCGTGGCGCCCGGATTCGGGAGGACCAGGAGTACGAAGGCGTTCGCATCACCCCCCTGTGTCAGGGAAGTTGTCGGATCCTCGCCGGTGCCTGGGGGGGCGGTCTGAACAGTGTGGGGCGAGCAGCGAGATATGATCATGGTCGGGTACTCCGAGGCGGTCAAAGCCAAGATGGTTC
>WYAZ01000157.1 GCA_011526105.1 Deltaproteobacteria bacterium
ACGTTCGAGCGGCACAAGGTCGCGTTCGTCTCGGTGACGCAACAGTTCAACACGGCCTCGTCGATGGGCCGGCTCGTGCTCAACGTGCTCCTGTCATTCGCCCAGTTCGAGCGGGAGATCATCTCCGAGCGGACGCGGGACAAGATCGCCGCGACGCGCCGGAAGGGGAAGTGGGCGGGCGGCCACCCGATCCTCGGGTACGACGTGGACCCACGGGGATTCCGACTGGTCGTCAACGAGGACGAGGCGGGCCGTGTCCGCGAGATCTTCGCGCTCTACCTGGAGCACCAGGCGCTGTTGGCGACGGTGAAGGCGATCGAGTCGCGCGGGTGGGTGAACAAGCAGTGGACCACGCGGAAGGGGCTGCCGCGGGGCGGGAAGCCGTTCGACAAGAACAGCCTGTTCAAGCTGCTGACGAACGTGGCGTACCTCGGCAAGGTGCGTTACAAGACCGAGGTTCACCAGGGCGAGCACGAGGCGATCGTGGACGCCGACATCTGGCAGCGCGTGCAGCATCTGCTCGCCCGCAACGGGCGGACGGGCGGGGCGGCGGTGCGGAACAAGCACGGGGCGCTCCTGAAGGGGCTGCTCTACTGCACGCCGTGCGGGTGCTCGATGGGGCACACGTACTCGACGAAGAACGGGACGGTTCAGTACCGCTACTACGTGTGCCTCAACGCGCAGAAGCGCGGGTGGCACACCTGCCCGTCGAAGTCGGTCCCCGCGGCCGAGATCGAGCGGCTTGTGGTCGAGCAGATCAGGGCGATCGGACAGGACCCGTCGTTGGTTGCCGCGACTCTGAAGCACACGCGGAAGCAGGCGACGGAGTCGATCGCGTCGCTGGAGAAGGAGCGAGCCGCCCTGGATCGCGAGTTGAAGCGGCACTACCGCGAGGTGAAGACGCTCGCGGCGGAGGCGGCGTCGTCGAACGGGACGACCGCCTCCCGGCTCGGCGACATGAACGAGCGCATCCGCGCGGGCGAGCAGCGGATGACGGAACTGCGCGAACGGGCGGTGGCGCTGGGACGCGAGATCGTGGACGAGGGCGAGGTAGCCGACGCGCTGGCGGCGTTCGATCCGGTGTGGGACACGCTGACGCCGAGGGAGCAGGCCCGAGTGGTGCGCCTGCTCGTTCGGCGCGTCGAGTACGACGGCGATGCGGGGATCGTGTCCCTGGTCTTCCACCCCGAGGGCCTGCGGGGGCTGGCGGATGAGGTCGGCGCCGGCGTCGGCGAGGAGGTGATGGCGTGAGCCCGGAGCCGCGGATCGAGTTCAAGGTCCACTTCGAGTCGGGCCGCCGGGGTCGGAAGCGGGCCGTCGTCGGCGAGCGCCCCCGGTCCCCCGCGCCGGAGCCGGGCAACCTGCCTCGGGTGTCCAGGCTCATGGCTTTGGCGATCCGGTTCGACCAGCTCATCCGCGACGGGGAGGTCCGCGACCTGGCCGACATCGCCCGGCTCGGCCACGTCACCCGAGCCCGGGTGACCCAGATCATGAACCTCCTGCACCTGGCCCCGGACATCCAGGAGGCCGTTCTGGCCCTGCCCCGGGTTGAGGCGGGCCGGGACCCGGTCACGGAGCGGGACCTGCGGCCGATCGCGGCGATCGTTGATTGGCGGAAGCAGCGGCGGGCGTGGGCTGGTCTGATCGACGACCGCACGCAAAATTAGAGGCCGATAACTGAGTTGGGCCGTCGCACCAACCGCTGGTTTTCAGATGACGGAGTCGATCCCCGATAACGACCTTGTGCAGTTTCGCTCGGCCCCAGATGCCGCTGCAATTCACGAGGTCCGCCGCCGATGGGTCACAATCGACTCCAGTACCCACCCGACACGGTCAAATTCGTAAGAGTCGTCGAGGCAGTCGCCGACGGCGCTGACGTTGCGGCCGTCGCGTCGGCGGCGATCGACGCGGCAGAGAAGGGGCTGGAGCTCGCGAAGTCGGACCCTGGGCTTGCCCACGCTGTCTGGCTCATGGCGCACTTAACACTCGCCGCGCGCGAGAGCGACTTCGCAGGCGCACTCGCAGCGAAAGGGATCGAGCTCCCGTCCGGCGCAACAGCACTCGATATCGTCGCCGCCTTCAGCGAGGCGATGGACAAGCACCTCGGTGTCCAGCGATCGCGGACCGACATCGGCGAGATGGCGCAGCTTGCCGCCGCCGAGTCGATCTCCCTTCTTGTCGGGGAGCAGGCCAAGGGCCTCTTCGGCCCCTCTCCCGAATCGGTCCAGGACGCCGTTCGGTCCTTTTCAACGAAGGGCGGTTTCGCCGATCTAGCCCACTCGTTTTTCGCTCGGTTCACGGAGCGGTTTCTCGGTTACCACCTCAGCCGCGAGCTTTCCCAGCATGTCGGAGAGAACCAGCGGTTTCGGGATCCTGCACAGCACACGGAGTTCCTTGATCGACTCGGAGCACATAGTCGCCAGGTCGCACTCATCGTCAAGCAGTTCTCGGCTGGTTGGTACTCAAAGTCACGTTTCGAGACGGGCATCTCCGAACGATCCGCGCGCGGCTTCGCGGCATACTCGCTGACAAAGATTCAGCAGGAACTCAAGAGACGAGGTCGCCGGGATGTCGGCTGACCACGTCATCCTGTGTGGCGACGCGAAAGTCTCGTCACGAGCGCGCCGCTGGAAGACTGCGACGTCTCGTCGTCTCCGCATGGGGAAGGGCGCACGCGACGTTCACCTGGACATCGAAGCGATTCCAAAGCGGTTGGCAGCGCACCTGCCCGAAGTCGCCGTTGATCTCGTGGAGATCGCCTCCTTCGTCTACGCAGCCGATGGTGCGTGCCGGCGCGGCGGCAACCGGGAGTTCGAGTACGGCACGAAGTGGCGTCGGTACTTCCGGTTCGAGGTTCCCGTGCGAAGGCCAGACATCTGGAACCGCGCCGACACCCGTGACCTTCTCACTGAGACGCTCACGTTCCTCTCAGACGATGACTACGAGTTCCACTTCTGTCAGCTCGAGCAGTCCGCTCCGATGGAGCAGTATCTCCCACTGGCGGCGGGCGACGATCAGCCGGGTGCAGTCGAGGAGGTTCTCCTCTTCTCTGGGGGTCTCGATTCATTCTCCGGTGCAGTGAGAGAAGTATTCGCAGGCCAGCGACGAATCGCCCTGGTCAGCCACGTATCGACAGAGAAGGTCGGCAAGCCACAGAGGGACCTGGCTGCCGAGCTCGCGGCCCTGGCACCCAAGGCCTCGCTCCAACCTCTCCACGTTCCCATTGGGCTCAACAAAGGCAAGGCACTCGGGGTCGAGCACAGCCAACGGACGCGGTCCTTTGTCTACGCCACACTGGGGGGCGTCGTCGCGCGCATGTTGGGTCTTTCTCGGCTTCGATTCTATGAGAATGGGATCATCAGCTTCAATCTCCCGACGAGCCTTCAGGTTCTCGGTGGCCGTGCCAGCCGAACGACGCACCCGCGCTCGCTTGCGAGCCTCGCTCGGTTGCTGTCGCTGCTGTTCGAGAGCGAGTTCCAGATCGAGAACCCATTCCTGTGGAAGACCAAGACGGAGATCCTGCGAGAACTCAAGGCGTCCGGACATGCCTCCCTGTGTGCCAAGACCATTAGCTGCGCTCGTACCATCGAGCGGACGACTCAGCATAGTCATTGCGGTCGATGCTCACAGTGCGTAGACCGGCGCCTTGTAGCTCTTGCCGCGGGGCTCGACGACTCGGAAGACCCCGCGATCATGTACGATGCGAAGCTCGATACCCCACGCGACGATGCCCTCGATCGCACGATGGTGGAGCGCTACATCGGCGCAGCCCTGCGGGTCCGTGCCATGCCGGACGCAGCGTCGTTCATGCGAGAGTATGGCGAGGTCGCTCGCGCCCTGAGGCACCTCGGCATGGACGCTGACCGTGCGCTGCGTGAGACATTTGATCTGCACCAGCGCCACGCGAATCAGGTGAGGGACGCGCTGGTTACACTGGTCCAGGCCAATGCACACCGGTTCATCGATCGCGACATACCACCAACCTCCCTCATCGGCATCGTGGCGGGACTGAGCCAGGAGCTGGGCATCTCGGCACCGAAGGCGGGTGCCTCGCCGTCGACTTGTGCGACCCAGGACGAAACGGTCGATCTGTCGTTCCGCATAGACGAAGGCACGTTCGAAGTGTGGAACGGTGGCAAGCCGTGTTCTCTCGGAAACACGATGGAGTTTCGCGCTCTCCGCAGGCTCGCGCGGCGGCCAGGCCACTACGTATCGGTTCAGTCGCTGGTGGATGACGCGTGGGGCGGAGCGATTCGGACGAACGGTGCCATTCAGAAGACGATCAGCAATCTTCGGCGAAAGCTCCGCGAGGCAGGCGTTGAGGGTATCGAGCTAGATGGGGCACAGCGCGGACATTACGCCCTGAAGATTTCAGCGCGCGGTAAGGAGTAACTCCAGGGAGCGGTAAGCGCTCCACCGCATCGTTTGAGCAACCTCGTCACCGCGCCGGTGGCGACGCAAGGAGCTCAAGCAGATGCAGTGGATGCAGCCGTCGAACGATCGTTACGCCGCTCACCTCATCCAGTTCAAGGCCTGGGTGCTCAGCCGCCGCCGGGCCTTCGCGGGGGATGCCCGTGAGGACATCGAGCAGGATCTCTGGCTCGACCTGCTGGAGCGGCTCCCGAAATACGACCCGGAAAAGGCAGCGCTGAACACCTTCATCGCGCTGGTCGTTGAACGGCGGGTCGCCACCCTGATCCGGGACCGCTCGACGGAGAAGCGGTCGCCCGACCGCGAGGAGTGTTCGCTCGACGATCCCGTGCTCGATGCGGACGGCCGCGTGGTCCCGCGGCACGAGACGACGCCTGAGGCGGCCAACGACCCGGCGCGTCTCCGCGATCTCGAGCGTGACGTGGCACATGTCGTGGCCCACCTGCCCGACGAGCTTCGGGCCATTGCGCTGGCGCTCGCGTTCGGCACGCAGAACTCCGTGGGGCCGGAACTCGGCTTCTCGCGGCGCGCGATGGCCAAGGCCGTCGAGCAGCTGCGGGAGATCTTCCGTGATGCGGGGCTCGACGAGTACCTCTAGTTCGCGCGCGAGTTGCTGTCAGCATCGCGTAGGTATCCAGTAGGCCGATAGGCCGATCTCGAATGGAGTCACCCCCCATGCCACAGCAGGCGTACCGCTATGTGCTCTGCCGTCCCGTGCCGTTCCCCGAAGTGATGTCGACGTTCGACCTCGCCCTTATCGCCGTCCAGAGCCTTCACGGCGACGAGCGGACGCGGCTCGATGCGCGGTTCGCATCCGACGCGGGGAAACGGACGCTCGCGATCGACGCTGGCACGCCCGTCGGTCAGGCGCTCAACCAGATCTTCACCGGCTTCGCGCGGCGGGAGTTCGGCGATCACGCGTTTCGGGTCGAGCGCGTTGATCGTGTGCCCGCCGTGGCGGAGCCGGCCGGGGCGCCGGGCTGATCGTGAGCGGCCACGC
>WYAZ01000158.1 GCA_011526105.1 Deltaproteobacteria bacterium
AACTGGACGCCCGTTAATGAAGTCTACTTGAATCCCGCGGAGCATCAGTCCAAGCGGAGCGATGCGCCCGCTCTGGGGCGGGCCGCAGCATGAACCTTCATCCGACAACAACGTTGACACTCACCGGCCGGAGCACGCAGTTGTTAGGCGGGAGGATGCAGTGCTGAGAGCCAGCTTTGTTGAAAATCGAGACATCGACCTCAACCCCGTCCAGCAGGGGCTCGTTGACTTCCTTGCGGCCGTTGTTGTTGAGGTCGTCCCACATCACCAACTTCAGCTCTTGCTGCGAATTGGTCGAGAAGGTGTCGACCGTGAAGCATGCTCCCTTCGCACCGCAGGTAGCCAGGATGGTGGGGACCGAAGCCAGAAACAAGGCGTAGCGACCGATTCGTTGCTGCATGGCGGGTTCCTCTACTGGCACAGCGAGGTGCCGGGGTTCTCGAGATCGTGTGCGGCGACGAAGTCGGCCAGCGCTTGCCTCGCCGCCAGACAGCCCGAACCCCCGGCGAGTTGTCGAATCCGTTGCTCGAGGTAGGCCTTCAGCTCGCTGGGGACCGCGCACTCCACGAACAAGGCCGTCTGGGCGATCGCATTCGTCGAGCATCCAGCCCCGGAGGTGTCTCCAAGCAGCACGAGCTTGTCGATGTGGCCCACTGTGGTAGGCCGCTCGAGCGCCACGATGCCCGCCAGGGTGGCGTCGTGGTCCTCGTCGAAGGCGAGTGCGGTGGCGAGGATCCTCGTCCATGCGTCTGCCGCGAATCCAGAAGCGCCAAGCGCCACGATTCCCAGAGCGTCGAGCGCAGCGACGCGCTGCCACTGTTCGGACCATGTCAGGGCGTCCAGGAGCAAGTCGTACCGAGCCTCGTTAGGCGAGCGCGCGATCGTTCGAAGAAAGGCGCGTGTGGCCTCTTTTCCAACAGGAACGCGACCGAAGACCCCTTCGGCGACCTCGGGAATCGCCGACTCCTCTCCGGCAAAGATCGCGTGCTCGGCGCCGGCGCGGTCTATCTCGGAGGCCCCGACCGCGATCAGCTTCTGTCGTACCGCGGCGGTGAGGTTCCTCCGCGCGTAGCGGACGGCGGCCATCCTCTGCACGGCGGAACCGGAGTCGAGCCCCTCCAGCAGGAAACTCTCCTGAAGCGCTGGGTCGTAGCCCGGGCCTGACTCGGTGAGGAGTTCGTACAACTCGAACATCGCGGTGGGAGCGAGCGGTAAAGTGCGGAGGCTGGAGAGCGCCGCGACCCGCGGTGGCGTCGTGCCATACGCCTTGCGGGCGGCCTCGACCAGAGGACCCACCTCCAGCTCGTTCGTGAGACTCGACACCAGCGTGGCAAGCGGTGCCGTCGTGGACTGCCACGGGATCATTCGTGCCGCCGAAGCCCGGGCGTAGGGATGCTGGATCGACAGGAGGTTCTGCCACCGATTGCGTTTGAAGGCCGCCAGGATCTGGACGTGCGTGGCCAGAGGCAGGCCGGGGAACGACAGCGTGGAGACGTAGGTCGCACCGATCTCGGTGACCCACTGCTCGAGGTGTCCAGAGACTGGCGCGACGAGGTAGAAGATTCCGTCGGCGTTCAGTTCGGGGGTGTCGTGCTCCGCTCCTCCGAAGACGAAGATGGTGCGACTCCCAAGCGGGAGCGTTCCTTTGGCCACCGAGGTGACGGTGATTCGAAGAAGCTGCCCGGTGGGGCGGGACTCCTTGTAAGTGACCCTTCCTTGGCAGACGACGCTGGCTTGGACCCACGCATCGCGGGGTGTGGCCACACCTGTACTCCCGATCGTTGTTGCAGGGCTTGGTGTCGCAGTAAGGCTAAGTACACACACACACAGCGGTAATCAGTCTCATGGCGCACCTACTCTTCCGGGCGACTTACAAAGTCAACCTTGGATTCGCTGCATTTCAGGAAAGACTCGATCGGGGGCGGGCGCGGCAGTCTCGCTCGTCTCACCCACTCCCAGAGCTTGGAGATCGGGTCCAGTCGAGCGTCCCCCGAACGATCCGGAGATCACGAGCACTCCCGGGAGGTTCGACCGAGCCCGGAGTTCGGGTCCAGTCGAGCGTCCCCCGAACTCCTCTCAGAAGCTCCAGTCGGAGAGCAACATCTGCTGAAACGCCTTGAGCTCGTCGCCTTTGGCCGGCGCCCCGGCGGCGATCTCGGCGATGCGGCGGTTCATCGCCGACAAGCGCGAGGCCAGCACCCGCGAGATGTTGAAGAAGACCTTGAGCGTGCCGGCGTCTCCGTCCTTGATGCGCCGGTCGATCTCTTCCGCCGCGAGCTTCAGGCACTCGACCGCCTCGACCGCCGAGACACTCGCCGCCCTTCCGGCCCGCGTCAGATACTCCATCTCCCCGAGCACCGCGGGGGCCTCGATGACCGCGAGCTCCTGCGGCTTGTCGCCGCTCATCACCGTGACCCGTACCTTGCCCCGGAGGAGGAAGAACAGGTCTCCGTGGGTCTCCCCTTCTCGCATGAGGACAGTGCCCTTGTCGGCCTGCACGCGCGTGGCGGCGTTCATGATGTTGTCGATGTCGGTGTGGCTCAGACCCTTGAAGACTGGAAACTCGTAGAGGCTCATTCTCTTCTCCCTCAGATGCCGCGAAGCGCGGTGGCCTTGCCCACTTCCTTGATCGCCTCCACGAAGGCGGCGGTGCGTAGGTCGATCTTCTTGCCTTTGGCGATGCGGTTCACGTTGTCGTAGGCGGAGCGCATTCGAAGCTCGAGCTTCAGATTCACTTCGTCCTCTTCCCAGTAGAAGCGCTGCGTGTTCTGCACCCACTCGAAGTAGCTCACCGTGACCCCGCCCGCGTTCGCGAGAATATCCGGGATGATGACGACGCCCTTGTCGACGAGGATCTTGTGCGCGTCTGGTAGGGTGGGGCCGTTGGCGCCCTCGGCGATGACCTTGGCGCGGATGGTCTTGGCGATATCGGCGGTGATGACGCCGCCGAGCGCAGCCGGGATGAGCACGTCCACGTCGGCGGCAAAAAGCGCTTCCATCGTGGAGGCATCCGCGCCCGGGAAGCCCTTCACGGAGCGTTCGGGGCTCTTCGCGACATGCTCGGACAGCAACTTGGTGTCAAAGCCCTCTTTGTTCTCGAGGTAGGCGGCGTGGTCGCCCACCGCCACCAGCTTGGCCCCCCAGGACTCGAGGATCTTCGCCGCCCAGCTGCCCACGTTGCCAAAGCCTTGCACCGCCACACGCGCGCCCTTCACCGAACGACCCATGTCTTCGAGCGCCCACTTGGTCGTCAGCGCGACCCCGCGGCCGGTGGCTTCGGTTCGACCCTTGGAGCCGTACAGCTCGACCGGCTTGCCGGTCACGACCCCGGGCTCGTAGCCTCGATACTTCGCGTACTGGTCTACGATCCAAGCCATGGTCTGTGAGTTGGTGTTCACGTCCGGGGCCGGGATGTCCAGGTTGGGTCCGATCACCATCTGGATCTGGTCCACGAACTTGCGCGTGAGCCTCTGGAGCTCCGACTCCGACAGGGTCCGTGGGTCGACGCCGATGCCGCCCTTGGCCCCACCAAACGGGATGCCGACGACCGCGGTCTTCCAGGTCATGAGGCTTGCGAGCGCATTCACCTCATCCTCGTTGGCCTCCGGGTGATAGCGGATGCCGCCCTTGTAAGGCCCGCGCGCCCCGTTGTGCTGGATGCGATAGCCGGGGAAGACGTCGATGGAGCCGTTGTCCCGCTCGATGGCGACCTCGACCTTGAGCGACCTCTGCGGGGTGACGAGCAGCTTCTCGATGTTCTTGCTCACGTCCATGAGGCGGGCGGCGTCGGTGAAATAGCGTAGGGCGTCGTCGAAATGGCTCATGCGTTCTCCGGGGCTTCGGTCTACGATCGACCCGACTTCTTGTCGACCGGGGCTCAAGTCGTGAAAAAGCCGACCAAAACCAACGCAGTACGCCTGCTCGAGAGCCAAGAGGTCGCATACGAGCTCCGAAGCTACGCGTTCGATCCCGATGACATGGTGGCCGAGCGCGTGGCCGTGAAGCTCGGCCTCTCTGCATCCGCCGTCTTCAAGACGCTCGTCGCGCGCGGCGACAAGACGGGGGTCGTCTTTGCGGTCGTCGGCGCCGACTCCGTGGTGGATCTGAAGCGCCTCGCGCAGCTCTCGGGCAACAAGCGCGTCGAACTGGTGCCGCTCGAGGAGGTCGAGCCGCTCACGGGCTATGTGCGAGGCGGGGTCACCGCGCTCGGGGCCAAGAAGAGCTTTCCCGTGTTTGCGGACGAGCGCATGCGAAAGGAGCCGAGGATCTCGGTCTCGGCGGGCCGGAGGGGCCTTCAGATGCTGCTGGCCCCGGCGGACTACCTTCGTGTGACCTCTGCGGTGGCGGGGGACATCTCCCGCCGCAAGGCGTCGGACGAGATGGAAGTCGAGGTCGATTCAGGTTAGGTGCAAAGCCTATGCGATTGTCCCCTGCGCTCACGCTCTCAGCTTTGTCCGTGCTCGCGATGGAGGCCGTCCGTCCCACGACCGCCCGGGCGGAGACCGGGACGGCCACCGTGGCTGCGGCCTCCGGCACCTACGAACTCGACGACGCGCCCCCCGCCAATCGGTTGTACCTACAGAGCATCACCGCCCTGCGCGCGAATCCTCTGGGTCTGCTCGAGCTGCTCACGTTCAGCTATCGCTCGCGCATCGTGAAGAGCTCGAACCCGCTCTACAAGGACAACTTCGGCGGGGCCGGGCTGATGATGGAGGCGACGCCGGCCTTCGCTCGCATCGGACCGATGATCGAGGTTCAGCCGCTCAGCATCTTGCGCCTGTGGGCCACCTACCAGGTGCTCGGCTACTTCGGTTCTTTCAACCTCATGCAGTCCTTCGCCTCACCCAACGAGGAGTACAGCGACTCACGGCTCAAAGACCTAGGGGATCTGCCCTCGAAGGAAGAGGGGCAGAACTACGCCACGACCGGCACGCAGTTCACCGCTGGTGCCAACTTCCAGATCAAGTTCGGGCCCATCGCGGCCCGGTCGGCCCTTCGGCTCGTGCGGGCAGACTACGACCTGCGGGACGGGGACCGCGTGTTCTACGATCAGTTCTACGACGTGCTCGTGCCCAACGAAGGTTGGTTCCTCTCTAACGACACCGACCTCCTTTACGTGACCGACTTTGGTCTCGTGGCCGGCGCACGACACACCGTGACCCACGCTTTCTACGGCGATCGTCACTTCGCTCCCGGCGAAGCTGATCTCGACCTCAACCCCACGATGCATCGGGTGGGTCCGTTCCTCGCGTACACCTTCTCCAAAGACCCGGCCGGCACGTTCTTCGGCAACCCCACCGTGCTGCTCATCGCCAACTGGTGGCTGTCGCATCGCTATCGAACCGGCGAAGACGTGTCGGTGGGCCTGCCGTACATCGTGGCTGGCTTCATGTTCACCGGCGACCTCTGGGTCAGCGCCAAGGACTGAGGCGCTCAAAACCTCGCGTTGGTGGTGTCGGTGGCGAAGAGCACGGTTCGCCGCTCCGTCTCGGGGATGAACCACTCGACCGAGCACGCAGCGCGAGTGGGCGGAATCCGGCGTCTACAGCATAATTCGGTTGTCTGGATCGGGTAGTCATGATCAACGATGACGATGCCTCCTCCGCTGTCTCTCGATCTCCGCTCTCGGATTCTCAAGGCGTACCTTGCCGGCGAGGGGTCCTTTGTCC
>WYAZ01000159.1 GCA_011526105.1 Deltaproteobacteria bacterium
CCTGCACCACGGGGGAGACCGCCATCGGCACTTCGGAAGGACCCAGCACCACCGGCCACCACGAGACGCCCCCGCCGAGCGCACGCGGCTCGCGAGCCCAAGCCGCGACATCCTCATGCGGCGTCACGACGAGCACGACGACCTCGCACGCCTCGCGCGCGGCGAGCACCGCTTGGTACAGCGGCCAGGTGCGCAGCTTGCGCGGATCCTTCGAAAGCTGCACCTCCACGACAATGGCAAACACCGCTCGTTCGTCATTCTCGCGACCAAGGACGATCACGAGATCGGCGGTCGCCTCCACCGGGACGAGCTGGCTCAGGTTTGTGTCGCGTAGGACGGCCCGCTCGAACTTTGGTAGATCGATCCCGAGCGCGGTCTCGAGCAGCGTGGAGGCGAGGGTGGCGCGGGCCCGAAAGAGGCTAACGATCGCCTCGTGGGTGTAAGAAGGCATCGAAGCCCGCACCGTATCAGCGCGGACTTCGAGCCCTCAGCGAGAAGAGCCGGGAATCATTGCGTTCGCCGATCGAACCTCGTTCAGCGCAAGAACTCGAGGCCTTTGATTCCGGACACCATGTTCTGCGTGCTTCGTAGCCCAGGGACCGCGTTCTTGAGCGCGCACCACGAAGCCACGCCCGCGCGCGGCGGGATCCACGTCCACGCTCGGCAGGCGCTGTCGCCTTGGCAACTCGCCTTGCAGTTCGACCAGCTCGTGGACCACAGCGAACGGAAGTCGCTGCCCCAGCGGTCGGTGTTCGGCACGTCGTCGATCCAGCTCGTGAACGAGCCGAAGCTGAAGCGGTAACCCGAGCGCATGCTCGCGGTGCTGTACGCATTCGGGACCTGGTTCTTCAAAAAGCAGCGTGCGGATCCCGTGGCGCTGGGCGCCACATACGTAAAGGCCTTGCAGGCGCTCTCACTCGCGCAAGCGGCCTGGCAGTGCTCGGGGTCCGGGCTCGAGGGCGCGAAGTTTCGGTAGTCACTCCCGGCGCGGTCGGTGTTCGTCTCGAGTCCGCGCCGCACGCCGGAGGTCGCGCCGCTGAGGCTCGTGGGCACGCCTTCGGTGTTCTTGAGATAGCAAGTCGAGTTGTAGTGGGTGAACGCGGCGCATCGGGCTTCGTTGGCGCAGGTGGCCTGACAGGTCGCGGCGCTCGAGGTCGAGAACGCGCGGTAGTCGGCGCCCCAGCGATCGACGTTCGCTTCCGTGGCCGGCTGGCGGTGTCCGGCGAAGTTCCCGGTGGCCGAGGTCAGTGTCTCGTGGCCGCTCGAGAACCAGCATACCGTGCCGCTGAAGCGCCAAGACTGGCACGCGGCCTCCTGCGAGCACGACTGCGCGCAGGCCTCGGCGGTGGCCGGGGTGGGGGTGAAGACGCGATAGCCGCCGGAGAAGGTGAGGTCGCGCTTGATCGCTCCCACGGTGCCGGAGGTGAAGCCGCTGAGCGGGCGCATCGGCGCGACGCGGTCTTTGAGCCAGCAGTAGCCGTAGGTGCTCGTCGCGCTGGGCTGCCGGTAGGTGTACGCGCGGCATCGAGCATCCATGTGGCACTCGCGGCGGCAGTCGTTCACGTTGTTCGAGTAGATCCACAGGCTGCGATAGTCGCCTCCGGGTCGGTCGAAGCCGGGCTCGGTGTCGTCGCCTTCCCACTGGCGGATGATCGCCTCGATCTGCACCTTGAATCCGGTCGCGTCACCAAAGATGTCGTTCCAGGACGCGAAGCTCCCCGAGCCCGAGTAGTCGGAGTTGATGCCCCAGAGCTCGCCGCCGGCGTTGCGATTGCCGATGAACACCGGACCGCCGGAGTCGCCGGGACACAACGCCTGGGAGGCGCTGCCGAAGTTGAACTCGAAGTACTGCTTCGAGCCACCGCCGCTCTGGGGAGAGCGGTTCGTGCAGCCGAAGCCGAACGCGGTCACGCGCTCGCCGCTAGTCGGCATGCGGGTGGCGATGCGGGCCGGCGTGGCGGCGGTGCTCGGCACCGCGGTGCTCAGTCGCACGAGGATGACGTCGGTGGTTCGGTTGCCGCTCTGCGTGTACTCGTAGCGACTGAACGCGAAGCTGTAGACGCGATCGACCGCGTAGTTCGTGCCCGCGATCTGTACGCGCGTGCCGCTCAGGACCTCGAGGTTCTGATAGTCCGGAAAGTCGAGGCAGTGACCGGCCGCGAGGGCATAACGTTCGTGGATGAGGGTGGTGGTGCAGACCCCTCCGCGGCCGTTGAAGAACTGACCGACCTCGGGTCGAAGGGTGGTGGTGGTGCCACCGACCAGGCCCTCCTCGCTGCGGCCCACCGGATCTTCTTCCGGCTCGCCTTCGCCCGAGCCGCACGCGGCGAGCGCCAACAGGGCGAGCAAGGGGTAGCGGTGGAGTGAGAGGCCTCTTTGAGACTGTGTGGGGGCGAGCATCTGCGTTTTCCGTCCTTCCTAGAGCGCCCGTGATTGGGTCGCTGGACCCCCACTTCGCAGAATGCGTGCCAGGCTCAGAAGCCCGTATAGGCCACTCACAGGCGGTTCTGTGGCCGCTGTGACACCGCTTCACCGCCGGATTGTGACGTCACACGCGGACCCCGCGGCGCGCGCGGCCAGAATAAACCCTCTAGCGTGCAACCCCGATAGCGAACACCTCTTGGACGGTTCGCGTCAGCCGGTGTAGCACCCCGGGTTACCTGAACGCGCTGGCCGCGTTTTGGCACTGATGCACGTCATGCGATCTCTTTCGGCCGTCCTGGCCCTGTTGGGCTTCGTGGCCTGCGCCACCTCCTCTTCTCCGTCGGGCACGTCGACCACCGATCCAGCCGCGGTGGCGCCCCCGGTTGAACACCTGAGTGGAACGCTCGGCGTCGGGGACGTGATCGAGATTCGGGTCTTTCGCGAACCGGACCTCGCCGGAGTGTTTCGCGTGACGCGCACGGGCGCGATCGAGATGCCGCTCATCGGGACGGTGCAGCTCATGGGTCGCGAACCGGATGAAGTGGCTTCCGAGATCCGCAGCCGCCTCGCGGCCGGCTACCTCAAAGAGCCCCAGGTCGCGGTCTTCGTGCGCGAGCACAACTCGCAGAAGGTCTACGTGCTCGGTCAGGTCGCCAAGCCCGGGACCTTCCCCTACGAGGACGGCATGTCGATCATTCAAGCCATCACCAACGCCGGGGGCTTCACGCGCCTGGCCTCGACCAACGGCGTGACCGTCACGCGTGCGGTGGGCGAGGTCGAGCGGCGCTTCAGCGTCCCGGTCGGCGACATCGGCTCCGGCAAGGCGCCCAACTTCACCCTGCAGCAGGGCGACATCATCTTCGTGCAGGAGGCGCTGTTCTAGCCATGTCCACCCTCGAATCTTCATCGAACCCAGTCCCGCCCCGCAGCGAGCTCATCAGCATCGATCCCAAGGAGCTTCTGCACGCGCTCCGCAAGCGCAAATGGCTCATCCTCCTCTGTGCGGTCGCGGTGGGTGGCGCGGTCGCGGCCGGCACGGCTCGCCAACCCAAGGTCTACAAGGCGGTAGCGCGGCTGCTCATCGACGCCGAAGTCCCGAAGATCCTCGGCGAAGAGGCCACCATCGACGAGCTCGGGGCCCAAGCGCGCACCCAAGCGGCCTTCTACAACACGCAGTTTCAAATCATCAAAAGCCGCTCGGTCGTGCGCGCCGCGATCAAGGCGGCCGAGCTCGAGCAGAACGCGGCGTTCCTCGCCTCCTACGAGATCACCGCGCCCGAGGGCGAACCGCGGCTGAAGGCCATCGAAGGGGTGATGAAGAACATCCTGCGCGTCGCGCCCGAGGTGCAGAGCCGCATCGTCAATCTGGTGGTGGAAGACTTCGACGCCGAACGGGCGGCTCGAATCGCCAACCAGATCGGTCAGTCGTACATCGATGCCACGCTCGAACGACGC
This sequence comes from Deltaproteobacteria bacterium, assembly GCA_011526105.1. Classification (GTDB taxonomy): domain Bacteria; phylum Myxococcota; class Kuafuiibacteriia; order Kuafuiibacteriales; family Kuafuiibacteriaceae; genus WYAZ01. Next base: position 3,880 of record WYAZ01000159.1, read on the forward strand.
CTCTCGACGGTGCGCGGTGCTTCCTCGTGGCTCGACGAGCGCGTCGATGAGTTCAAGAACCAGCTCGAGGGGGCGGAGAAGCAGCTTCAGGAGTTCCGCGAGAAACACATGCTGATCTCGGTCTCGCTGGAGGATCGACAAAACATGATCAGCGGGAGCCTCACGACGCTCAACCAGAAGCTCATCGAGACCCGCACCCAACTCATCTCGCTCCGCTCCGAGCGCAAGGTCATGCAGGACGCGATCTCCGCTTCGGACAAGGGCGCGGGCTTGGACGCGGTGCCGATCATCTCTCGGAACCCGATCATCACCGAGCTCAAGACCAGCATCACGTCCCTCTACAAGCAGAAGGCGGAGAACAGCGCGCGCTACGGCGAGAAGCACCCCGTCATGCAAGGCATCGAGAAGCAGATCGCGGAGGCGCAGGATCGATTGAGCGCCGAGGCGGGCCTCATCATCGCGGCCCTCGATCACGACATCGCGGCCCTCGATGGCGCCGAGATCGAGCTCGCCAAAGCCATGGCCGAGGAGAAGGACAAGGCGATTCAGCTCAACAACCTCTCCCTCGAGTACAACCAGCTCAGCCGAGGCGTGGGCACGACCAAGAGCATGTACGAGAACCTTCTGACTCGGCACACGCAGGCGGACCTCTCGGGGCTGCTCGAGTCGAACTTCGTCCGGTGGATGGAGATGGCAGAGGCCGACCCTCGCCCGGTGCGTCCGATTCTAGAGAAGAACGCGGCGCTCGGGCTCTTGCTCGGCGCGTTTCTCGGCATCCTGATCGCGGTCGGCGCCATGCTCCTCGACAACACCGTCAAGGGGCAGACCGACCTCGAGGCGCTGTTGAACCTCCCGTTCCTCGGCATCCTCCCGAGCATAGAGGGCGAGACCAAGACCGCTCGCGCGCGCAGCAAGTCCGGTGCCCCGGCTCCGGTCGAATCCAACACGCGCGATCTCTACATCGTCAGCAACCCCAAGAGCGCGGTCGCCGAGTGCGCGCGTTCCATTCGAACGAACCTGATGTTCCTCAGCACCGGGCGTTCGCTCAAGAAGGTGCTGCTCACGAGCGCGGGTCCGGCCGAGGGCAAGAGCACCACCGCCATCGCGCTCGGCATCACCATGGCCCAGGCGGGCAACCGAGTGCTGGTGGTCGACACCGACCTGCGCCGCCCGCGGCTGCATCGCGTGTTTGGCGTATCGGGCGAGGTGGGGCTCACGAGTGTGCTGCTCGGCTCGAACACGGTGGAGAGTGCGATCAAGCGTTCTGAGGTGGTGGGTTTGGATTTGTTGCCCTGCGGGCCGCTGCCGCCGAACCCGGCCGAGCTTCTGCATACGGATGGTTTTGCGAAGATCGTGAAGGAGCTCGAGGCTCGGTATGATCGGATCATCTTTGATTCGCCGCCGGTGAACGCGGTGACGGATGCGATTATTCTGTCGCAGATCGTGGATGGGACGATTCTCGTGGTGAAGGCGATGGGGACTCCGAGGGAGGCCATTCGGCGCACCGCCAGGCACCTGCAGGATGTCCGCGCGCACGTGCTCGGGGTTGTGCTGAACGACGTCGACTTCGAAGAGGGTGGTTATGCGCAGCATTACTACTATCAGCGCTACGGCTACGCTTACGGTACGGAGCCCGAGAGGGGGGCTTGAAAGAGCTCGGCAAGCGCGCGGTGTACGCAGCACTGCGCAACCCGGCGGGCGAAGAAGCCTTGGCCTGGGTCACGCCGCGCGCGGGCGCCCGCCTGCAAGACGTCCTGCGAAAGGTCGCGCCCCAGCCGTACTGCTACACACTCACTGACCGGCGCGTCGTTCGCCGCCGCGGTCTCGAGTGGGAGCTCTGCCCGGCCGAGTACTTTCAGTGGCATCAGTTCTATGGCTTCGAGGACCCGGTGTACGAGGTGCTCTCGGCCTGCATCCAGCCTGGCGAGACCTTCATCGACGTAGGCGCCAACGTCGGCTTCTACTCCCTCACCATCGCGGAGCGCGTCGGCGGGTCGGGCAAGGTCGTGGCCTTCGAGCCAGGCCCACGCACGGTGGAGCGCCTTCGAGGGCATGTGGCGCGTAATCCGTCGCTCGCGAGCCGCATCGACGTGCGTCAGGTCGCGGTGTCGGATGCGAGCGGGACGTGCGTGCTCCACGACTACGGCGCGGGTGACAGTGGCAAGCTCTCGGGGCGAAAGCTCGGTGCGACTTCGCCGGTGGCGGAGGTCGAGGTGCGTCAAGCCACGCTCGATGCTGAGCTGTCGGCGCTCACCCCGAGTCTCATCAAGGTGGATGTCGAGGGACTCGAGCCCGAGGTGTTGCTGGGCGCCAGAGAGCTCCTGCGTGGCGCGCAACCGGTCGTGGTGATTGAGCTGAGCCCGAAGTGGTACGTCGATCGGACGGAGAAGGCTCGGGCCGCCCTCGAGCTTCTCTTGGATGGGGCACCGGCTCTCATCGAGATTCGCGAGGCCCGCCGCGGGGGACACAGGAGGCTCGAAGCTGAGGAGCTTCGATCTTGCCTCGCCAAGGGGACACACGGAGCGCAACTCAACGTGGCCGTCGTTCCGAGCTCGCGCAGCGCCGCTCTCCTCCGCGTCTCTCGCCTGTTCGGGGGGTAGCCGTTCCGTTCGTCAACCTCACTGTCGCCGGGCATGAGGCCTCGAGGACCTGTACGAGCGATGCGTGGGGTTATGCCCTCCGAAGATTGGCTCGCCACCCCGACCGAGGGACCAGCCGCGCGACCCGAAGACAACGTCGTTTCATGGTGCTCCTCCGCCGCCGGCGCGCTAGAAGTCAACGTGCGCTGAAGGCGGAGACCGGGCTCGTTCTCGCGATGGCTCGCTTCCGCGTCTGGGGGCTTTGGTTGTGTGTGGGATAGGCGGCTGGCTTCCGGGGAACGAGCAGGAGGGGGACCTCCATGCCGTTGGAGCTGCGTTGCTACGCGTGCTCTCTCATCGCGGCCCCGACGGTTCGGGAGTGCAAGTCTACGAGCAACCCCGCGCGGTCTTGGCTCACGTTCGGCTGAAGGTTATCGATCTCAGCCCTGCGGCCACACAGCCGTTCCTTTCCGAGGATGGCCTTGTTGCGCTCGTCTTCAACGGAGAGATTTACAACTTCAGGGAACTGCGGAGCGATCTAGAACAGCAAGGCGCTCCGTTTCGCTCCCATTCAGACACCGAAGTCATCCTCCGCCAGTACGAGAGGCATGGGACCAAAGGGCTAGATGCTCTCGATGGGATGTTTGCGTTTGCGCTCCTCGACCGCCGAGAGTCCCGTCTGATCCTAATGCGAGACCGCGTTGGGAAGAAGCCGCTCTACTTCGCTGAACTTTCCGGCGGCGGGCTCGCATTTGGTTCTGAGCCCAAGGCGCTGATGCAGTGCCCCGGCGTTGACGTGTCCCTCGATACTGCGCGCCTCCCCGAACTCCTCGTCTATGGATATGTGCCAACGCCGCGCACGCTCTATCGCGGGATTCAGAAGCTTCCCCCAGCTCACCGCCTTGTCCTCGACCTCCATCGTCGTGCCTACAGGACCGAGCGATACTGGTCGCTCGATGCGATTCACCCCCGGAGGGAGATGAGTCTAGGCGAGGCGATCTCGGAGACACGCCGACTGGTTCGAGCCGCGGTGTCCAAACGCCTAGTGTCTGACGTGCCACTCGGCGCGTTTCTCTCGGGAGGTATCGATTCCAGCGTCGTCGTGGCCGAGATGGCGCACCAGAGTCAGCAGCGCGTACGAACTTTTGCGGTGGGCTTCGATGACGACACCTCGTTCGACGAAAGCCGGCACGCCAGGGATGTGGCGGCGCGCTTCGACACAGACCACCTAGAGATCCGAGTTTCCGCAAACGACCATACTGAGATAGAGGGTTTGCTTCACTACTACGACGAGCCCTACGGAGACTCCTCTGGCCTCGCACTGCACGCTATCTCGAAGGCCACGCGCGAGCACGTGACCGTCGCGTTGACTGGGGACGGAGGGGACGAGGCTTTCGCCGGTTACACGCGATTTCGAGGCGCTCTCTTGCCAGGCTTGCTGCCTCCCTCTTTGGGGCCGAGTATTCGTCGACTGCTCATTCGGCTTCCGCAGGCACAGGGCTACAAGAGCCCGCTGAGCCTTGCCGCGCGTTTTGTCGAGCATGCGGACCGCACCCCAGACGAGCAGCTCCTGGCCTGGAACAGTTACTTCGTGGGGTCGAGCCTGCGTGCTCTAGTTCGTCCGGAGATACTCGGGCCCGAGCAAGACCCTTGGTCGCCGCTCGCCGAGCAACTCGAACTACTCCGGAAGCTCCGCGAGAGTGGGCGCGATCGTCTCGATCAGATCCTGCGCCACAATCTAGCCACGTACCTTCTCGATGACCTCCTGGTTAAGGCCGATCGCATGACGATGGCGGTATCGCTGGAAGCACGCTCTCCGTTTCTCGATACGGCTCTCCTCGAAGGCGCGTTCCGTATGCCCTCGAACCTGAAGATTCACAGGGGCTCGATGAAATGGATCCTGCGCGAGGCCTATCGCACGCTGCTGCCTCCATCGGTTCTCGACCGGAGGAAGCACGGTTTTGGAGTCCCTGTGGGGCGCTGGTGGAACCAGGGGGCGAAGGCGCTCGTGGATGACCTTCTCATCGGGGAGGGAGCACGGCTTTTCTCATTCCTGAACCGGACATACATCCGGGCGATGATCAACGAGCACCGAGACGGGACGAAGGACCACGGTCAGAGGATCTTCCTCCTACTGCAGCTCGAACTCTGGCTCCGGTCACGTTCTGCGCCGCACGTGCCTCATGCTTGACCGAGTGGACCTACGCGGGTTCCAGCGCCACAACCAACTCCCCCCCCGGCTAGATGACTGAGCTCGTCGCGTGGACTGTGGCCGTCCGAGTCGGGCCCCAAACGCGCGCACGGGGACTTGCGACTTGCCACCCTCCGCTCGCCAGAGCTAAGCATCCACGCTGGACGTGCGCAACTCGACGTATCGACCCGATATTGACGGACTTCGTGCGGTGGCGGTCGTCGCAGTGGTCGCCTTCCACCTCGAGTCGAGCTTGGTCGGCGGCTATGTCGGGGTAGACGTCTTCTTCGTGATCTCTGGATATTTGATATCCGGAGTCATCCAGCGAGAGCTCGATCTGCAGACCTTCTCCTATCGCAACTTCTACCTCCGAAGGGTGCGGCGGATTATGCCGGCGCTCATCGCCGTTCTCCTCGTCTGTAGTCTCGCGGCCTTCGCGATTCTACTTCCCTCGGATCTAGAGCGGTACTCGCGAAGCACGTACGCTGCTCTCTTCTCGGTCGCGAACTTCTGGTTCTGGTCCGAGGGTGGCTACTTCGGCGCCTCCTCCGAGATGCTCCCGCTCCTTCATACCTGGTCCCTTGCAGTCGAGGAGCAGTTCTATCTGGTTCTGCCGTGGGTGCTTGTGCTTGGCCATCGCCGGTGGCGTGCTTCGCTGGGGGGTCTTAGTTCGATTGCGGTGGCGATCTCGCTGCTCGCATCCGGGTTATGGGTGGGAACGAGGCAGAACGAGGTCTTCTACTTCACGCCATTTCGGGCTTGGGAGCTGCTCCTTGGGAGTGTGCTTGCGCTGCATCACTTCCGCCCGCCCGAGGGCACAGTCGTGCCAAGCATCGTGGGGTCTGTCGGTCTTGGTCTCGTGGTAGGCCCCTGCTTTCTGTATTCTCCAGAAACGAGCTTTCCAGGTTTTGCAGCGGCTCTTCCTTGTGTGGGAACCGCAGTACTGATCTGGAGTGGGCAGTCTCCGCACGGTCTTGCGACGCGATTGCTGCGCCTTCGAGCTGTAGTGTTCGTCGGACGGATCTCCTACTCGCTCTATTTGTGGCACTGGCCCTGCATCGTGTTTGCGCGGCATCTCTTTGGACCGGAGCTCAACGTCTTCACCCGCCTCTGTCTCGGGGTGATCGCCTTTGCTCTTGCGACCCTGAGTTGGCGATTCATCGAGACACCGTTCCGAAACCCGACCCAGGTTCCGGAACGGCGCATCCCAACACTGCTGCTTCCGCCGACGGTAGCGATACTCCTTCTGGCGGTCGGCTCGACGCTAACGCGCGGCTTCGAGAAGCGCTTCAGCGAGGAGGTGGTCCTCCTTGATCAGCTTCGCGTGACGCGGCCGCTGCGACGCGAATGCATCCGCCTGCGAGGGGTCATCGACGCGAACACTGCGTGTCATCTAGGAGCAGCTACACCCCCGAGATTGCTCATCTGGGGAGACTCGTTCGCGCACGCCTTGCTTCCGGCTTTCGATGATTCGCTCCGCGAGCTTGGAAAGAGCGCGTGGTTCGTTGCGGAGGCGGGGTGCCCGCCAATCCCTTCAGCTCGCGTTGCGTTCAAAGGTCAGGACAACTGGCGTTGTCGTGAGTTCAATTCGAAGATCGTGGAGTTCCTAGAGAGTGACCCAGGAATACGTGTGGTGCTCCTAGCTGCGGCGTGGGACTCCTATCTTGCCCCCGACCAGGCGTACGTGCTGGCGTACGATGATGGGGTCTCAGGCGCGGATGCACTGGGCCTGGGCCTCGACCAGCTGCTCACCACCGTCTCGCAGTTGCGTCCGCCTCCACAGGTGGTTGTGCTCGGACAAGTCCCGACTTACCGCGAGAGCGTTCCGCTCGCGATGGCGCAGCATCGGATCCGAGGAGCCTCGCTTCCAAACCTGACCGCCGACGACTGGAATGCGCGAAGCTCGGCGAGTCGAAGCCTGTTTCAGACTGTCGCGGCCGACGGCGGGATCGAATTCGTTGACCCGGTCCCGTGGTTCTGCAATGCCGCTACGTGTACGTACGCCACAGGTTCAACCGAGCCCTTGTACCGCGATGGTGGTCACCTGAGTTCCCACGGGGTGCGATTCGTCCGCCCGCATGTGAGAGAGACCATTCGTGGAATGCGTGCGCTTGCGCTAGGAGACGGTCTTGAGCACCAGTAGACGAGGAGAGGTCTAGAGCCTCTTGAGAGTCCTCTATCTCAGCTACACGGGGGTCACCACTCTCGTTGGATGGAGTCAGGTATGGTCGTATATCGAGGCTCTTGCCTCTCGAGGGCACTCCTACAGCCTTGTTAGCTTCGAGCCTCCCGAACGCTTCGCGGCACTGGCTCCAAAGGTACGCGCGCGGGCCTCAGAACTCCCGATCGAATGGCATCCGCGCAAGCTCCGGACGCGCCCCAGATTCATCTCAAAGGGGATGGACTGGGCGGTCATGCTCGCCTCCGCGGAACTGGCGTACCGAGCGGGGGCGTTTGATTTCACTCATTGCCGGAACGCTGTCGCAGCCGCCGCTGCTCTGCATCTCAAACGTAGGCACGGTCTCCCGTTCCTTTTCGATATGAGAGGCTTCTGGGGGGATCAGAGGGTAGAGGGCGGCGCGTGGCCGCAGTCAAGCCCGATGTATCGCGCCATCTACCGAAACTGGAAGCGACGCGAAGCAGAGTTCGTGGGTGGGGCGGCTGCGATCAATGTCCTGAGTCATGCGGCGCGGCGAACAGTGGAGTCGTGGCCTTCCTATCGGGGTCAGCCGATTTCAGTGATTCCGTCTTCGGTCGACTATGATCTCTTTACGCTGCGAACCGTTGACCGACGGTCGAGAGCGAGACTCGAGACTGGTCTTCCCGAGGACGCACTTGTCCTCGTCTACCTCGGCTCGCTCGGCACGGTCTACCGCCTTCGCGAGATGCTGCTGATGTTCGAGCGGCTCCGCAGGGCGGTGGGGAAGATCCGGTTCCTCTTCGTTGGTGCCCATCGGCCGGACCAGATTCTCCGTGAAGCAGCAGTCGCGGGCGTCGAGCTTCGACCCGAGGAGATCGTCGTCAAGGCCTGCGAGCATCACGAAGTGCCTTTCTACCTTTCTGCGGCGGACATCGCGATCGCCCTCCTCACCCCCACGTTTTCTAGCCGAGGAGTCTCGCTCACGAAACTCGGTGAGTACTTTGCGTGCGGACTCCCAGTGATCACGAATGAAGGGATTGGAGACGTGAAAGAGATCGTCGCGCAGGTGGAGGGTGGCGTGGTGCTTTCCGCGCAGATGACGATTCAGGAGATGGATAAGGCGGTCGAGGCGATCCTCGACCTCCCCAAGGTGGACCCAGACGGTATTCGGCGACGATCCATGAAGATGCACAGCCTGAAGAATGCGGTGGACCAATACGAACACATATACGAGAACCTCGGCGGAAGCTAAGACTGGGCTCGAGCGAGACGCTGGGTGGGGCCGAAAATGGAGCAGGAAATGAGCTACCGAAGCCGATTCAAGGAATCCTCCGCGGCGGAGGCGTACCAGGATCTCTACGATGGAGGCGATCTCTACGCGGGGGTACTCTGGGCCTTCGAGCGCGAATTGCTCGCCGAGCTCAGCGCCGACCTTCGGAATCAGCTCGGGCGGATCGAGTACCTCGATTTCGCCGCCGGCACGGGCCGGATCGTGACGTTCATGGCGGAGCACGTCGATGCGGCGACTGGGATCGAGATCTCCCCGTCGATGCTCGAGATCGCGCGAGGAAGAGCCCAGAAAGCTACCCTCATTTGTCGAGACATCACCGAGGAGAATGCCGAGATCGAAGGCAAGTACGATCTCATCACCGCGTTTCGGTTCTTCCTCAACGCCGAGTCGGGTCTGAGGCGCGCCGCCATGCGGGCTCTTGCATCGCGCTTGCGAGACGAGCGTTCACTTCTTGTCTTCAACAACCACGGCAATCCATGGAGTCACAAGGCGGTCGCGTATCCCTACTACGCCGCGCGGGCCGCTCTCGACTCGGGATTCTCTGCGCAAAACTACATGACCGACCGCGACGTCAGAACGCTAGTCGCCGACGCGGGGTTGCGCATGGTTAAGTCCGTCGGCTACGGCCTCGTGAGCAGCAAGCTGAGTCGCCTGATGGGTTTCGAGAGGGCATATCGGGCGGAGAGGCTCCTGGCCCGAACCCCCGCGAGTGCGTTTGGGGTGAGCCGGCTGTACGTTGTTGCGCGAGCGCCGTAGCTGCGGCGAGTCCCACGGTCGCCCTCTCTTCGGCAGCAAGTCGTAATGGTTGCACCACCACCATCTCAGTCGGACCGAGTCGCCCGCGCTCGTGTCCCGTACCTCTTCCCGTTTGTATATTTCTGGCGCACGAGGCTGTCTGAGGGAACCCTCGCGTTTCATGTCTTGTTCGAGTGGGGCGCGGCGGCCTCCGTCGCGTTCTTTTTTGGCGCGTACGGCACAGCCTCTCTCCCCCGAGCGTTCGCGTGCTACGTCGCGTTCATCGCGCTCTACGAGATCGGGTACATCTACAACGACCTGGTCGCGAGCGGTGGTCGAGAGGATGAACGTCTTCGTGGGCCTCAAGGAGCGGGTAGGTCCTGGATCGGGGCTTGGGTCGCAGTCCGAGTCGGTACCTTTCTGGCTGTGACCCTCGTGCTCGGGATGGAAGTGGCGCCGGCGTGGTGGCTGTTCTTCGGGGGCCTGGGCCTTGTGTTTACCGCCCACAATCTCTTGCAGGAGAAAGAGCAGAAGACGGCGACCTTCCTTTGGCTCGCGTGGTTCCGTTTCAGTGCGCCAGTGGCGTTTGTGGTCGAGAGCTCTCAGCGGATGGGAGTGGCACTCGCGGCTGTCGGACTGTATGGGAGCTTCCGGTTGCTCGGCTACATGGACAGCAAGGGGCTGCTGAAGATGAAGACCCGGAGGGAAATGCGTTTTCGCTCTACTTTCTTCATTGTGCCCCTTGTGAGTGTGGTGGGAACCGCGACCTGGGAAGAGGCGCGTGCATACCAGACGCTCGTGGTCTACTTCGCCTGTATCGCGCTAGGGGCACGCCTCAAGCAGCGCGTGTTCTCGAAAGCGGAGGGGTGAGCTCGTCCCTGCGATTCACCTGCTAACCCACTGTTTGGTTTTCTTGTAGTCCTGCGCCTGCGGAAGAAGTGCCTCGAGATATCGGGAGGCGGCCGCCTCCACCGAATACATCGATGCTCGCTCAATGAGTCGAGGCCGGTTCGTGCGGGTCGCGAGTGCGGTGGCGATTGCCACGGTGAGTGCTTCGGGATCTCCTACGGGTACAAGCGTCCCGAACTCCCCGCCGCCAAGGATCTCGCTGGGCCCCGAGGGGCAGTCAGTGCTCACGACCGGAACACCTTGCTCCAGGGCTTCGACGATGACGTTTCCAAAGCCTTCCCATGCGGAGGCCAGGACAAAGAGATCCGAGGCAGCGAGGTACGGGCGAACGTCCTGCACGAAACCGGGCATCAGGATCGAGTTCTCGAGCCCGAGAGATCGAACGAGCGTCTCCAGAGGAGCTCGGAGGCGGCCCTCTCCCAGGACGAGGAGTCGTACGGCTTTCGACCCGCTCAGGCGGGCGATCGCGCGGAAGAGGGTTGGGTAGTCCTTCTGTTCCTTGAGCGTCCCGATCGAGATCAGCTTCGGCGGCCCGGGCTGGAGCCAGGGATGGTCTGCCGGTAGCGGGGGAATCGGCGGCCTTTTCAGGCGAATGACGGGGTTTGGAACGACCTCAATTGGGCTCTGCGTCCACGCACCAAGGCTCTCGAGGTCTTCCTTCACGCCGATCGAGGGTGTGATCACCTTGTCGGCGCGCGGGTAGAGATAGCGAATGCTCGCACGCATCTGTAGACGTCCGCGAACAGTGCGACCAAGGGGGGTGAGAGACAGGGTGTTGTGGTCACTGATCACGACGCGGGTCCCTCGACTACCTTGACTGGCCACGATGGCGATCGATGTGAGTGGCCACATCGCTGCGAGCAGGCTCTCCGGTCTGGACCGCCGCAGGTACCTGGTGAGCGGGAAGAGAGAACGGCGGAGTCGCGGCGCCGCGAGGTCAACTAACTCGACCCCGGGTGGTATGTGCTGGACCAGATCGCCTTTCGATTCTAGCAGGACCAGTTCGACCCGAAGCCCGCGCGCGACGAACGCCTCGGCAAGATGCAGACGCATCCGCTCGACACCGCCTCCCCGCAGATCCGGAAGAAGGATTGCAACGTCGGGCCGGGTCTTCATGGTGGACGTCTGAGAAGGCCCGCGAAGTTGCCCGCCTTCACGGACTTCTTCACCACAACAGGCGGCAAACCCACGGACTCTGCGAAGTCCCGAAAGGCGAAGTTGTCCTCGATATCGTCGGAGACCAGAAGCCCGTTGGGGCGGAGGTGCGCCCAGGCTTGCTCGTAGCCGAAGCGGCGCCCACGATACGATTTGTCGCTATCGTAGTGGAACATGTCGATGGTCCCGAGTTCCTCGAGCTTCCGGGGGAGGGCGTCTCGGTCTGGAAGCCGAATGAGTTCCCATCGGGTCCGTGCGTAGGCGGGTACTGCGCACCCCACCCACTGGTCGTGCGGGTTCTTTGCGTACGGCATATCGATGCTCACGAGGCGCCCATTCCCTCGTTCGTTCAGCGCGAGAAGGATGGCCAGGCTCGACCATCCGTTCGCGACCCCAGTCTCGACCACGGTCTCCGCGGGAAGACTTCGAGTCAGGTGGAACAGTAGGTCAACGTCCGCGGGCCCCCCCATCTTGAACGGACACGCCGCCACCGATCGTTCCGCGTAGCCCCATTCATTCGGGAAGAGCTCAGCTACCGTAGGGATGTTTGGGTCGATTCCGAGAGCACCCAAAGCCTTTGAAGCGTCAACCAGAACACCCTCGCACCAGCTACGGACCTCACGACGCAGTCGCTCATCGCGCTCGGCCTGGCGAGTGCTGGACACTCGGAAGCCCGCAACACGTCGAATGAACTCACGATACAGTTGCGGACGTCTGGCGTACCAGCTCAGTGTCTCGACTTTGGACGTCCATGGATTGGACCCGGTCATGGACACCTTCTGTCGCGGACTGGGGTCGGCTGTCAACCTCGTGCGAGCCGGATCGCGTTCCGTCGGAGTGCCAGGATCACTGCGAGAACCAGTGCCCCGGAGACGACCACCGAACCCGCGAGGAGGACGTATCGGCTTACGAACGGCCCCGCAAGCAGCGGCAGGATCGCAACCGCGAGTCCAGGGGCCAGGCCCTTCAAGATCGCTAGAACCACTGTGCGATCGGTGATCTTCGACACCCAGCCAAGCGCGAGCAGAAGGAGCAAGCCCTCGCTCAGGACGGTGGCGATGCCCGCACCGAGAGCGCCGTTGCGCGGAATCAGAATCAGGTTTCCAGCAACGTTGGTGATCGCCGCGAGAGCGAGAATGAACGCGGTGCTCCGCACCCGATCGGAAGTCGAGAGAAACCAATTGGGTGCCGAGCGAGCGAAGTGGAGCAGGACGAAGACGCCAAGAACGGCGAGTACTGGACTAGAACCAGCGTACTCAGGGGTGTAGACGATCTCGACCAACTCGGGCGCGAAATGGATGAGGTTTGCCGCAGCCACCGAGCCCAGGGTGGTGAGAACGAACGCGGTGGTGTTCAAGTCACGATTCGCGGTTCCATCTGACGCAGGTGCGGACCGAAAAAGCCGCGGGATGACAGAATCTGCGACGAGGCGCGGGATGACGAGACACAGAGCGATGAGGCGGATGGCTGCGGCGTAGATGCCCGTCGTGGCGTCGCCTTCCAAACGCGAGAGCATCAGTTGATCCACTTCGGCATTGACCCAGAAGAGGACTCCCCCAATCCAGAACCAAAACGCATCCTTCCAATATGTGGCCAGTCGGCCACCGGGTTCCGCTCGCACGATCGGCGACGAAAGGGCGGCCGAAACAACGAGCGTGGCAAGGGCCACCGCAGCAGTGGCCACTGCCGCCCACTCAATTCGTGCGCCGAGCAGTACGACCCCGATGATGAGGACGACTCGTGCTAGTCGCTGGCTAACCTGGAGGAGATTCGGAAGACGGAAGCGACCCAGGGCAAGTAGGACCGAATGATACGAAGTCTGAAGGCCTTCGACGAAGCGACCGGAGACGAGCAGACAGGTCAGCACCCACGCCTCGGAAGCTCCTCCGAAGAACGACCACGCACTGAGCAGCGCGACGGGTACTGCGATCACGCCCAGGAGCACGCGGCCGCGCAAAGCCAGGCTCAAGGACACCCCGGCTCTCTCGGGAGTCCGTGCGGCTTCCCGCATGAGGATGCGGCCGAGTCCTCCCTCCACCACTGTTCCGGTCAACTGCGCGAACACCAGGGCCACGGCCCATTGGCCGAACGTCTCTCGACCATAGTGGCGTGCCATTACGATCGAGACGATCGCGCCTCCCACGAGAACGGAGAGATGCCCGCCTAGACTCAGCAGAAGGCTGCGCTCGAGTCCGTCCTTGTGGAGTAGCCGTGACACGTATGATCGAGGTTCTCGACGCGTCGAGGATGTGCTGCGACAGCGGACGCGTACGCCCGAGACGGGGATACCGTCGAGGTAGGGCTAGAGCTGACTGCGGAGGACCTAGAACGTGCTTCGTGCGCAGTCGACCCTGCCCGGAGCCACCACGATCCCGTCGCTACCCTTGAGCGAGCCGACGCACACGTCGAGGCGTCCGTCTCCATCGAAGTCGGAGACAACGATCGACCCTGGGTTGTGGCCGAGAAGGTCTCGATCTGCCGCTCCGTAGATGACTCGAAGAGGAGCCGCGACGGAGAGGTCCACAAGCGCGGCAAGACCCGCCCCGCCCCGGATTAGGTACAGGTCGCCGGAACCGTCGCGGTTGTTGATGGGGCCGTCTGCCGAGCTGGCCGCGGCAGCGATGTCGGCGAAACCGTCCTGGTTCATGTCCCCGGCTGCGATTGCGGTTCCGAGGTTGTCGTTCGCATCTCGGCCCAAGATCCTGCTCCGCGGCGCTGGCGGAAGGGCCAGACTGAGGTCGTAGGTCGTGCCGGCGACAACGCCCGTCCACACATCAACCGCTCCGACCTGCACGGCCGCACCGTTTCGGTTCTGAGTCGCGCCGATGATTGCCGCCGCGCCGTCCACGTTCGCGATCGCCACCGAGGAACCAAGCCTGGTGTTCGCGCCCGCTCCTTGCCAAACGACACTCGGACCGCCGGGAGTTCCAGCCGGGAGCGAAAGGTCGATATCTGCGGTGATGGGACCAAAGATCGCCCACGCGCCGCCGGAGTTGTTGAGGGCGTTTGCGTCGTGGAGCTGTGCACCGAGCAGAAGGTCCGGCGCCGCCGCTCCGCCTATGTTGCCGACCGCGGCGATCGCCCCGAGTCCGTCCGCAGCTCCCGGCGCAGCGCCGAGGATCTCGTACAGGATGACGGCGCCAGGCGCCGCGAGATCGATCGTGCCGGTCACGGCGGCGCCGCCAGCCAACACGTACACAAGCCCATCACCACCATTGGCCGTGGGGATACCAAGAACGATGTCGCCGAGTCCGTCACCGGTTAGGTCCACGCCCGCCGCGAGCACCTTCAGTCGGTCGCCCGCGTTCGCCCCGATCAGAATCGCGGCAACGAAGGGGTTCGCGGTTCCGTCCGCGAGGTCAATCACTCCGGCTCCGTTGAGACCCGGATCGCCTCGCACCACATACACTTCACCAGCGCTGAGTCGCGCGTCACCCACCCCGTCTGCGTCGGGCGCGGATACGAGGAGATCGGGCACGCCGTCCCCGGTTACGTCACCGATTTCGAGGCCACCGCTGCCCGGGGATCCCAGGCGGTCATTCGCTGACGCACCCCAGATTTGGAAGAGAGCCCCCGTGGGGACAGTGCTAGCTACGCCGGAGAAAAGCCCGGCCGTTCCCTCGTAAACGTGTACCTTGCCGGCTTGGTTCCGAATGGGCTGCCCGGCAGGAGTGACGTGACTGATCTCGGAGGCGGCGAGTTCTGACACCGCGTCTCCGTTCAGGTCTCCAGCTGCAACGGCAGATAGCTGCTTGTTCTCTACCGAGCCGTACAGCGTTCGGTCCGCGGCATCCACCGCCAGATCGAGCGGGGCGGCTTCGAGTAGGCACTGATCGGAGCAACCGTCACCACTCGTCAGATTTCCATCGTCACACTGCTCACCAGGATTCGGAAGACCATTGCCGCATAGGGTCACGACGATCCCATTCGTGGTGGCGATCGGGCCGAAGAAGCCGACGCCCTGAATCTGACGGACCTGCCACAGACTGTTGTATGTGCCCGGGGTCGCAGGGCCGGTAACGGGCAAGACAAATTCGTAAGTGCCGAATCGTGGAATCTGAGTGCCGAGCGGCATGTATGCGATCGTCGGCCCCCACAGGCTGGTGGGCGGACCATTCCGAGAACCGAGCGCTACCCTGCCAGCGCTCGTGCCGCCCATCCACGTCTGCGAGCCGATGTTCCTCATCGTGATGCGGAACTGGGCTGCGGTACCGACCGTGATTCGCGCCGGAATCACCTGCGCTACGACCTCCGAGGCGTACGCGGGAAGAGGCGTGACGGTCACGGGGAGGTTGATCTCGGGACCGAAGAAGCCTGCGTTCGGTCCGTTCAGCTTGCGCAGTCTCCAGCGATGGTTGTAGTTCCCCGGCGCGAGGGGCGAGGTGAGGTTGAGGATGACAGTCCCAGCCGCACCGGGCGCCGTTGCGCTCACTCCGCTCAGCGTCGCTCCCCACAGGCTCGCCGGCGCGTTGAGTGAGGACAGGATGTAGTTGCCGTCATTCAGCCAGGCCTCGGTTCCAGAGTTCTGGAAATCGACCGTCACTTGGAAGCCTGTGTCGGCCGGAACGGTGGCCGGGAAGTTCTGAGCCAAGAGCTGGGCGTCCAGCTGCGAGGCGCCACCGACCGTGATCGTGCGGGAAAAGCACGCGTCGGCCACATCGACGTCGAACAGGCCCACTCCGCCCGCAGGGCTCGGCGGTCGGCTATCGAGCATCTGCCGATTGAGGGGATAGGTGCCGGGAGTGAGGGGCGCCGTTGCGAGGAAGGAGAAGCTCGCGGTGCCGCCCGGCGCCACGGGCGCGTTGAGGAGCACGCAGGTGTTGCCGCCCCAGAAGCTGACGGGCGAGTCCATGCTTCGCAAGCAGAACCCAGGCGGAGTCCATGTCGCCGTGCCGTTGTTCTGGACCACCGCGGTGATGTTTTGGGTCTGGCCCGGGGTCATGTTCGTGTTTGCGACGGAACCAGGGGCTTCAGTGCAGGACCAACGACGCTGCGTGGCATTGCTCACGACGATGTTCGGGACCGTGGTCGCGGTGCCGAAGGGTGGTGAGTCGGCGACGATCGCCATCCGACCGCCGAATGTGTACGTGCCAGGCGTGTTGGGCGCCGTGATGACGAAGTTGAACGTCGCGTCGTTACCCGGAGTGACGACAGGGGGGGAGGGCACGCGCGTCGAGGACCAACTCCAGAGCGTGTTCGAGCGTCGGAGAGAGTACGTGTTGTTCCAGTCGTTGGTGCCATCGTTAAAGGCACCCGTGTTCTGCATGACGACCTGAACGTTGAGCCTCTCGCCAGGGCTCATCGCGAGGGGAATGGTGTTCGAGACGGGCGCCGCATCGCTCCCCGCTGGGGCGGCCGCGCCGATCTCGGTCCCGATCGCGCCTTCCGGATCTGAGTAACAACCCGCCAGGAGGCCAAGGACTGAGAGTGTGAGAAAGCAATTCCTGAGCATCAGCAATATCCCCTTAGTGGTACGAGCAGTATCCCAAGCACAAGGCTAGGTCAAAGCGTCCTGAGTGAGTGCCATCCTGTTCTTCCGGTATTCGAACGTCCATGGTGTGTACCGCCGACGGGGTGGGATGTGCGATGAGGTGACCGCCGCCTGCGCTCGGCCCAGTAGCCCGCCGCGAAAACAAAGGCCAGGAGCAGGACATGCGCCCGATGCCGGTAGGCGGTGCCCTCGTTTCCCTCCACCAAGGCGTAGGCGACGACGATGGATGCGGTTACGAAAATGAGCAGGGCTGAGGTCTTGAAGTCCGATCGAGCGCTCCGCCACCCATGAATGAGCGCCGCGGCTAGCACTCCGTACCATGCGAGCGTTTCGGGCATGGCAAGCAGTTGACGCCAGCTTTCGAGACGCCAGGGAAATGGGGCGAGGAGGAAATTGGCGAGACCTCGTGGAAGGTAGATGAGGGCGCCGCCGGGTGTAGACAGATCCACGCCGGTTTGCTCGAACGCCGAGGAGCCGTACGCGAGGCCGGTTCGGAACTTCTGGAGCGCATCGAGTTTTGATTCGACGGAGAAGTCCCCGAGAACCGCAAATCGTCCCTCGAGAGTACCCAGCGCCAGCACGAGACCTCCGATGACCAGGAGTGCCACGGGAATCTGCCGAGCTCTCACGACGAGATATGATGCAGCGATGCCGACCGATACCAGGAGCAGCATGTACGTTCGTATGAATGGATAGGCTGCGACACAGGCTCCAAGGAGGAGCAGGTGCCGAACGGAGAACTCCTCCTTGAGTCGCTGGGCTGCGAGAAGGGTCAGTCCGAGCAGGAGGAAGCTCCAGGAGTCACGGAGATTGATGCTCGTCCAAAGGATGATCGAGGGCCAGAAGGCGCAGAGAACGAAGGCGGGACGTACGGCCGTGCCGCCGTACAGGCTCCCTGCAAGCCTGGAGAACACCAGCGCCGCGATCGTGCCGACGAAGGCGTTCAGGATGCTGAGCGCCAGTCCGGTGTGAGGACCAAGGAGGAAGTAGGTGACCGCATTGAGGTTCTGGTAGAACGACATGGGGTTGATACCAGCTCGGAACGCACCGGCTTCCAGGTGCGGGGATTGCCAGTAGAGGGTGAGTTGCTCGCCAAGGATGGCGTACCCGAGGCTGTCGGGTGCGACGGCCACATTGAATCCGGTGAGGTTGAAGACGACCGCTCCGACGATCCGAATCGCAATCGCCGCGATAATCAGACCCTTGAGAGATCGCGTGTCCGCGAGAGGAGCGGCCGAAGCGGGTCGCTCCCTAATAGCCCGGACCATTGGCATGGGACCCGCCGCGAAGATCTGCTGGCGGAGCCCGAGAATCAGGAGCACTAAGCCGACCGCGCCAACCCCGGCTCCCGCGCCCGCCGGCCCACCAACGAAACCGAGCCCGGCAACGCCGATCGCTCCGAGGAGCCAGAGGATCTGTGTCGTGGCGGACATGCCCGGTACGCCCTTCTCGTGCATCGGTCCGGGTTGCGCAACCAGAAGTCAACCCGTGGGCTGTGCCCCGCAAGTGCAGGTAGTCACTGCATTCGCGCTTCTGATTCATCCGGAGCTTCGGGCCCACCGTCAGGTCCACGGGACGTCGCCACACCGGCGGCATTCAGCATCCTGCCCGCGCTCCGATTCTCACTCGCCTAGGCCTGCTTGGGACCCGGCGAGGCGTTGGAGGAGGACGCGGCCCTGGCGGCGCACTTCGCCCGGCTCGCCGCTCAGGGCGTAAACAGATAGGCGTCGTTGCCGTAGCGCACGTACAGACTGCCGCCGATCCAGCGAGGCACGACCAAGTCGGGTCCCACCCGTTCGCTGATCGCGCCATCCACGTAGTAGAGCGCGCCCCCCCGGCCGTACACGATCTGGCCCAAAGCCCCGAGACTCCAGAGGTCCGTATCGTCCCCGAAGCCGGTCACGATGGAAGTGGTGCCCCCCGGTGTTCGACGCCACACCTGCAGGACGCCGAGCGCATCGGGCACCGCCCAGGCGAAGTAACCACCGCTCGTCGCGTAGTGCCGTTCCGGCACCGGCCCCCCGGCCGGCCACCCCGCGCGCAGTGCTACGAGCGGAAGCGTCGCCCCGTTCCACCCGTTGATTCCGAACATCGAGGACTGACGTGTCCGGTAAGCGACGTTGGTCCCGTCGGTCCGCGACATGTGCTGCACCTCGGCCGCGCTGATGACCGCGGAGTCCGGACCGCCTGGCGGGTGCAAGCGCACGTCGTACGAAGTATCGACCCAGAGCGCGGTGCCGTTGTCGGCGAGCTGATGCCCCAGCGGTGTGGCCGAGGTGGAGATGAGCTCGCTGCTGCCGACGCCGAGGTCGTAGCGGGTCAATCGTCGGCCCGAGCTGTAGGCCAGAAGCGAATCGCCCGCGATACTGACGTTGATCGCCGGGAAGACCGTGGTCTGTGTCCCATTCCAATAGACCGCTTCGTCGGTCCCCGCGGACTTCGTCACCACGCCGCTCGTCACGAGCCGGCTCTCTACACAGTCGATCGACCGCCCCGCGGTGTCCACGACGTCCTCCGTGCCGGAGGCTAGATCTCGACGAATGAGCGGCGTGCCCCCGGGCGCGAGGTAGAGCGCCTCCGTCGCCGAATAGTCACACAGCACGCCGGGCACCTCCGTGTGTCTCGTCAGGCGCGCGTTCGTCTCGACGACGACGACGTCGACGGTCCGCGTCGTCTTCTGGTGACGGCCGTCGTAGGCGTCGACGATGAGCTGCACGGTCTGTCCGCGGAACGCCGACAGATCGACGACGGTGTCGAGGTTATCGGAGGCGATCGCGAGCACCGGATAGGCGCCTTGCCGGCGCAGCACGAGCCTGCAGCCGAGATTCCAGTCGTCCTGACAGCTCGCGCGAACTCGGATCGTGGGGTCGGCGGTGCCGTTCGGCGGAGGCGCGAGAAGCGCTGACGCCGGCGGACGATCGACGAACAGGGTTCGATCCAAGCAAGCCACGTTGCCCTGCACGTCCTCGGCTTCGAGCCGAAGGTTGTAGGTCCCGGGGGTGAGCGCGCTCGTATCGAGGGTTCCGTTTTGCGTGTTGGCAACGACGTTGCCGTCGAGCTGCCACTCGATGCGACTCACCGAATAGGTGTTCGTCACCTGACCGGTCAGGTTGATGGTGGTGGGGGCCACCGCCCTGGTGGTGGGCGAGCTCACCGCCACCTCGAGAGGCGCTGCGCCACCGTTGCACGCGAGGTCGCCCGTGATCTTGGGCCCGTAGCGGGCGCCGCGAGCGGGCGAGATGCCCAGGCCGTGGTAGATGATGAGGTCCGAACCCGTCCACAGCACGTGGGCGTCGTTGGTGCTCGGCAGGAACGCGCCCTTGGTCTCGATCGCTCTCCATTCATCGGTGGTCGGGTTGTAGTGCCCACCACCGGAGGCTCCGATGACGATCACCTCAGCCCCGGTCCACACCATGTGTAAAAGGGTGGTGCCCGCGGGCGCTCCGATGAGACTGATGGGAGACCATTGATCCGTGGCCGGGTCGTAGGTGGCGCCGGTTGTGCCATCCCAAACGATCATGCGATCGCCGGTCCAAACCGCGAGTCCCTTCTGACCGGTCGGCATCCAGCTCTGCGCGGGCACGGTGATGGGCGACCACATGTCGAGCAGAGGGTCGTAGCGAGCGGCCTTGGTCGCGTCCTGGTAGACGAGCAGCTCGAGGCCGGTCCAGACCGCGGCCCCGAAGCGTGCGTCGGGCGCTCCGGACCCGGTCGTGGGGATCCAGGCGTTGGCGATGGGATCGTAGCGGCCGATGATGTCATCCGGCCCGCCGCAGTCGAGGGGCGAGAGCGCGTCGCACGCACCGCCCCAGATCAGCATGTACATGCCCGTCCAAAACGCCTGATGGCCGCCGAGCGCACCCGGTGAACCGGCGGTGGGCAACAGGCGGCTCGCGTTCGTCCAAGGGTTGAGCGCGCCGCCGTCGAACTGGCTTTCGAAGCCGAGCCCGCAGTAGTTGCCGCTCCACATCAGGACTTCGAGTCCCGTCCATACCGAAGGGTAGAACGAGGATGAGCGAGGAGGCTGCGTGGTGTTGCGCCAGGTGTTCGTCGCCGGGTTGTACGCGAGTCCATTGCCGGCGCAGTTCTCGGTCCGCCCACCGGTCACGATCATCTCGGCGCCGGTCCAGACCGTGCTGAAGAAGCGATAACGGGAGGCGCTGTTTGCGATGGGCGCCCATTCCCAAGTTCCAATGCCGGGTGGAGGGAGGCCAGCGTCGAAGACCCCGCTTCCGGCATCGGTGTCCGCGTCGGGCGATCCGAGGTCGACAGTTCCGACGTCGACGATGCCGACGTCGACCACCGTAGCGTCTTCGGGACCCGCGTCCGTGCCGAGGTCCTCTGTGCCGAGGTCCTCTGTGCCGAGGTCCTCTGTGCCGAGGTCTTCCATGCCGAGGTCCTCTGTGCCGAGGTCTTCGATGCCGAGGTCGTCGACGGTCGCGTCTGCTTCACCGGCGTCAATCCCAAGTTCCGCGATGCCTCGATCGAGCGGCCCGAGATCCGACACGCCCTCGTCAGGACGGTCGATGTCGGTCGGACTTGCGTCGGTCGGACCTGCGTCGAGCGACCCTGCATCCGAGACTGGATAGACGCAGGCTCCCATCTCGCAGATGCGACCATTGAGGCAGTCCGTGTCTTTGCTGCAGCCCTCCGGTTCAGAGTCTCCGCAGGCGACGAGGAGTGCGCTCAGAGCGACGAGCGCCAGGAGTCGAGAGGCCATGGCGGGAGTCTATACCAGTCGGCCGCGACGGGCAGCGACGCGAGCCTCCGAGGCTCGAGACACGCCTTGACCACTCGAGCGAGGCGCTCGTCGGTCGGTCCGCGCCAAAGGTTTGGAATCGGGTCGCTTTGCCCGCTCGTCGGACCGACACGACCGGACCGAGGTGGAAGCCGAGAAGCCCACGGCGAGCGCTAGCTCCGGCCGCGAGAATTGCGTCGCCCCCCTCGTTCGTCCCGGGCTCCGTTCCTGCGGCATCGTGCGTTATGGTGGGCCGGCGTGGCGCCTAAGGATGCTCCCATTCGGGCGCTCTCATTGCTCGGCGTGTGGGTCTCCTCCTCCCTCGCGTGCTCGGGAGACACCTTCGTTCCGCTGCCCGATCTCTCCGGCGCCGCGACGCTCCTCCTTCGCGCCACGGCCTCGAACCGAGTGAGCGCACACGAGTTCGGACCTCGCATCGAACTCGAACGCATGGACGATGAGCGCCACTTCCGCGCAGCGGCCTACTCGCAGACGCTCTCCGAGCTCGGACTCTCCTCCGGCGTGGTGGCGTCGGAGAACTGCCGCAGCTGCGATCTACGCCACCCCATTCGAGTCTACGAGCTCGACCTCGAGAACATCTCAGATCCGTGGCGCGTCCTCGATGACGCGCGCGACGACGCGATGATCGCGGTCCTGCTCCCGGACGTCGATCGCTGCGAGTCGTGCACGAGCTTCAGCCTCGAGACCCCAGACCGGCCCGAGGGAGGCCCCGTGCAACGCGCGCTCGTCCTGCCCACCGACGGCACGCGAGCGCTGGCGATCGTGCTCAGCGACGGGACGGCCTATTGGGTCGGCGCGTCCGGTCCCCTCGAGCCCGCCTGTGCCGGTTCGGCCACCGCGCGTTGGACGACGGGCTATGCGGAAGCAGTCGACGCGGTCTGGGTCGCTCATTCTTCGGGTTCGCTCGCACGCTGGGATCTGAGTCGGCTCGACCCCGCGCTTCCGTGCGAGGACGCCATCACCTCCAGCACCGCCTCCGTCGGCGAGCCGATCGAAGCCGTCGACGGCTCGCCGATGGGCCACCCACATGAGGTCTTCGCCATCGGCCGCTCCGGGCAAATCTACCGCTACGCATTGGGCACCTGGACGCCGCTCGGCGAGCCCTCGGCCTTGGGAAATCGAATCGTGGCGTGGATGGGGCCCAATCGCGGCATCGCAACGACGGACGGAGTCCTCGTGGACTTCTACCGAGACGGTGTGCACTCGGTCGCGCCGATCGTCGTCGACGGCACCGCGGTCGATGTGAACGCGGCCAAGCGCTTTGACGACGTGGGTGTCGTGCTGGGCGCCAAGCCCTTCATCCTCGCCTTCGAAGACGGCGCCGGCGGCTGGCGGCGCATTCCCGCGCACCCGCCCACCGCCGAGCGCGTCGACTCCTTGGCTCGTCACGCCGGGAGCTACTTCATGATCTTGGGCGGCGGGCACATCCGCGAGCTTCACCCAGTGCTTGGTTACTGTCCGGTGCAGCTTCTCCTCCCGGAGACCGCGAACCGTGAGCTCGTGGCGCTATCGGACGGCACCCTCGTGATGCACGCGGGTGCGCTGCGCCGTGCGAAGCCAGTCCGTTCCTCGTCGTGTGAGTGATCGGAGGGAACTCAGCGGGCCCAGATGTCTGCGAGGTCGAGCTCGATCGCCTCGAAGGGCTCGGCTCGGATCTTCTCGTCCTCACCAAAGACCGCCACGCTGCGCCAAGCGCCGTCTTCGAGCCGGTAGGTCTCGAGCGAACGCAGGATCGGATCGATGAGCCACAAGAACGAGACCTCTTCCTTGGCGTACACCTTCATCTTTCGCTTGCGATCGTGGAGCGCGGTGGAGGGCGAGAGCACCTCACACACCCAGTCTGGGGCCAGGTAGATGGCCGGGGTGCCCGGGGTCTCCGGCATGCGCTCGCGCCGCCAGCCCCCGAGGTCGGGGATCAAGACCGTGTGTGGATCGCTCCTCGGGCCAAAGTGAAGCTCCGGCTCGTCGAGGAGGACCCAGCCGCCTGGACCACCCCGGCCGTACCGAAAGGGTGGGCCCACCAGCATGCTGAGCTGGGACGCGGCGGCAGTGTGGGGGATGGCAGGGCGGTTGAACGAGTAGATCTCTCCGTCGATGAGCTCCAGGTTCACACCGTCCTTGGGAGCGACGGCGAGGAGGTCGGCGTAGGTGGCTCGTTTCATGGCGAATTGGACCATGGCTAGAATCTCCCAGCGCCCGCGCCTCGGCAAGCAAGGGCTAAGTCTTGATAATCATTCCCGCCGTTCGTATGGTCCCGCGCTCATGCAGCCGCAAGGACCCATCCTCACCATCGTCGGCGCGCGCCCCAACTTCATGAAGGCCGCGCCCATTCATCGCGCCTTCGAAGCGGCGGGGATCGAACATCACATCATCCACACCGGGCAGCACTACGACGACGCCATGAGCAAGGTCTTCTTCGACGACCTCGGCATGCCCAAGCCGGTCGAGTACCTCGGGGTGGGCTCGGGTTCACACGCCGAACAGACCGCGGCGGTGATGGTCGGTCTCGAGAAGGTGTTCCTCGCTCGCAAGCCGGCGCTGGTGAACGTCGTGGGTGACGTGAACTCCACCATGGCGGCCGCGATTGTGGCGGCGAAGTTGCAGATCCCGGTCGCGCACACCGAGGCCGGGTTACGAAGCCGCGACTGGAGCATGCCCGAGGAAGTGAACCGCGCGGTGACTGATGTGCTCTCGGACTTGCTGCTCACGCCGTCGGCGGATGCGGACGAGAACCTGCTCGCGGAGGGCAAGCCCAAAGAGCGCATCGTGCGCGTGGGCAACGTGATGATCGATACGCTGTTCATGAACCTCGAGCGCGCCAAGCTGAAGGATGTGCCGAAGGAGCTGAAGCTCGAGCACGGTCAGTACTCGGTGGTCACGCTTCATCGTCCGTCGAACGTCGATGACAAGGAGACGTTTGTGCGGATCTCGGACGTGCTGCTCGAGATCGCCGAACGGCTGCCGGTCGTCTTTCCCGTTCATCCGCGCACGCGGAAGCAGATGGAGAGCTTTGGTTTGCTCGCGCGGTGGGAAGGGCATCCAAACGTGCGCTTGGTCGAGCCGCTGGGCTACGTGGAGTTTCTGTCGCTCACCAGTCGCGCTCGGCTGGTCCTGACCGACTCGGGGGGTCTGCAAGAAGAGACGACCGCGCTCGGGATCCCGTGTTTGACCCTGCGCGAGAACACCGAGCGTCCGATCACCGTCGAGCAGGGCACCAACGTCGTGGTGGGCACGGATCCCAACCGCATCCGAGACGAGGCAAAGAAGGCCATGTCGGACGAGAAAAGGACCAGTCGCGTACCCGATCTGTGGGACGGCAAGACCTCGCAGCGCATCGTGGGGGCCATCTCGGCCTTTCTGCGCACGCGGGCTTGAGCTAGGCTCCGCGCCGCGTGTCGGTCGAGCTCATCACTCTGCTCGTGGTCCTCCTGTCGGGGGGCCTCTTGGGCTATTTCGGTCTCAAGACCCGTCAGCGTTTTCGCGACCTCGAGCGCAAGCTGCGCGAGGTGGAACAGCGGATCCTCGTGCTTAAGCAGTTCGACAAGCTCATCGAGAATCAAGGCCGTCTCCTCGGGGAGACGCGGGGCATGTTGAAGGCCCTCTCGGATGGTCAGGCCGAGTTGGCGATCATGGGCAGCATGGCCGCGCTCGGCTTTCGTCACCCGCTGTTTCTCGGGGGCTGGACGATCGATGCGTTTCTCGCGCGCGAGATCCTCACGCTGCTCGAGGAGAAGCGTCCCAAGGTCGTGCTCGAGCTGGGCTCGGGGGCTTCAACGGTCTTCATCGCGACGGCGTTACAGAAGCTTGGCCTCACCGACACTCGGCACATCGCGGTCGACCACCTCGAGCGGTATCTCGACGCCACGCGCAGGCAGCTCGAGCTCGCGGAGTTCCCGGGGCGAACCGAGCTGTGGCTCTGTCCGCTCGGCGGGGCAGTGGGTGAAGGACCTCCTTGGTACCAAGGGCTCGAAGAGAAGCTCGCGGGCGTGAAGCTCGACCTCGTGCTGGTGGACGGACCGCCCGGGAGCTCGCATCCGCGCTCTCGGCAGCCGGCGCTCGACGTCTTGGAGCCCATGCTGAGCGAAGGCGCGGTGCTCCTACTCGACGACGCGATTCGGCCGGAAGAGAAGGCCATCCTCGAAGCCTGGCAGCAGGCGCATCCGGAGATCAGCATCGAGAGGAGCTCGCGTGGGCACGGCCACGCGGTGGTCAGGCGTTCGAAGAGCGCAGACGCTTCGTGAGTGCGCTGAAGGGCTCGGAGGCTTCGTCGCGGGCGCTGATCGTGGTGACCGGAACTCGCCAATCGACGCCGATCTCCGGGTCGTTCCACTTGAGGCTGCGTTCCTTGGCGCCGTCGTAGAGCTCGGTCTTCTTGTAGTGCATGAGCGCGGTGTCCGAGAGCACCGAGAAGCCGTGCGCGAAGCCTGGGGGTATGAAGAGCTGGTAGTGGTTCTCGTCGCTGAGCTCGAAGCCCTCCCACTGGCCGTAGGTGGGGGATCTTGGGCGAATGTCGACGACGACGTCCCAGATGGCGCCCCGGACACATCGCACGAGCTTGGCTTCGGAAGGGTCACGGTAGTGAAGGCCGCGCATGGTGCCCTTCGTGGAGAGTGACTCGCCGTCCATGATGAAGTGCGCGTCGATACCGAGCTTGGCCGCCGAGTCGGGGCTGTAGGCCTCGAGGAAGTAGCCGCGGCTGTCGCCGAAGAGGTTCGGGCGAAAGTGGACGAGGCCGGCGAGGCGAGTGGGGAACGCTTCCACGCGCCGCTTATCCACGGGAACGGGGGCATGCACAACCTCTGAGTTCGGGGGAGTTCGGGGGCGGGGGGGCGGGCCCCGCCACCCCCCCGGGGGGGGGTGGGCCCCCCCCGCGGCCACGCCCAGCGGCGGCACGCCACGCAGAAGCCGAGGCCAGGGGGGCCCCCCCCC
>WYAZ01000160.1 GCA_011526105.1 Deltaproteobacteria bacterium
ACCGAGAACGGAATCCCCATCTTCTCCGCGCTCACGTTCGAGATCTCAACCTCGCGGTGGTGCACCGACAGCTGAAGCTCAGGGCCTCGCACGGTCAGAGACGCCACGAACGGAACCTCGGTGTAGCCGAAGTTGGGCTCCGAAAGCGGGTCGGTGAGCGCGGACCAGATCTCGAGCTCGTGATCTCCGAGCGCGCAGTTGCGACGAACCACCCGGCTCGACCGCGCGAGCAGATCTCGGGGAAACGGCTGCGCCACCACGACCTCGGGCACCTGTCGCAACCCGGGCTCGAGGGGCCTCGACTGCTTCAGGACCAGCCCCTCGGGCCGCACCATCCCCGATCGAAACGCGGGCCACCCCGCCGCCACCTTCTTGAGCTCGAGGTCCAAGGTGAGCGTAGAGACCTCTCGAGGCCACTCGAGCGTGCGGTTCTTCTCGCTCAGCCAACCATCGAGCACCGAGGCGGTGTCCCTGAAGATGGTGCCCAGCTCGGCGTCCGAGAGCACGAGCGTACCTGCGGGCACCTGTGTCGAGCCCCGTATGCGCTCGATGACGAGCGTGCTGCTCCCACGCGCGCGCCGCACGCGGTCGACCTCGGGGAGGATGCCGGGGTTGGGGTTGGCGACGCTCTCGGCGCCCGCCTGCACGTTCACCTCGAGCACCAGTTCGTCCGAAGAGCCGGCCGGCATACGCGTGATGGTGACGACCGCGTTGGCGAGCTCCTTGTCGTCGTCGAAGCGCGGGTGGATGGTCACACCCATCGAACCGCTCAAATGATCGATGTTCTCGAGCCGACGCTCCTCGAAGGCCTCGAAGCGCCAGTAGGAGGCCCAGGTCTTCTTGATCGCTCGCTCGACGGTCCGGGTCTGATCCTTCGGATCCACCTGCTGCTCGGGGAACATGAAGCCGGTGTTCGAGTCGTAGAGCCCGGCGCCATTGAAGCCTTCGATGTCCTCCACCGTACTCGAAGAGCGGAAGCGCAAGCCCTGCGAAGGCGCGAGCGCCTCGAAGTGAAGCTGCAGGGCCTCTTCGATGCGCGTCTTGGTCGCAGCACGAAGCGGCCGGGCCTCGATCGCCTCGGCGACCCCGCCCGCCGCGAGCAGCTGCCCGGTCTCGGAGGTGGCAGGATGACCTTGCAGGATGGCGTCGCGCAGGAGGCGGTCGTCCTCGGTCGTGAAGCGGAGGTCGTAGCGAGCCTGGCCTTCGAGGAACAGGAATCGGACGCGGGTCTGAGCTCTGAACTCCGGCAGCTCGAGCATCGTGCGAAGCGCCCGAGCGAGCGGGACCACGTGCTCCACATACGGCCGAATGGTGAGCGCGAGGGGCTGATACGGGGCACGCACGGACTCGGTGCTCAGGAGCCCGAGAAAACCGGCGCTCTTTCCGCCGATGAGCGGTCTGAGATCGTTCATCTCGTCGATGCCGTGCAGGGAGAGGTCCACGAACTCGGGCGCGTTCTCGAGCGGAATGGACGGGATGGTCGCGAAGGGTTTGGTCTGCAGCCCCAGCCACGTGCTGTACTGAGACTCCTCGATGCCCACGAGCCGGAGCTGATCGGGACTCACCGCTTCGATGATCGCCGGAGCCCGGAAGTACGCGAGCTGTTCGAGCTCGGGGTCTTCGAAGGCGCCGCCCAGATACGCGTTCGGGATGCCGCGGTTCTTCGCGAGCACGTTGACGTGAGCGAGGGGCGTCTGGGGGACGGAGGTGATGAGACCGGCGGCCGGCGGTAGGTAATCCGGGATCACGTCGAGCACGAGCAGGTCCGAGTTGCTGCTGGCTTCGAGGTTTTCGCCGCCGGCGATGAAGCGGACGCGGCCGGCGGTGAGGCCCGAGTTATAGACCTCGACCTCGCCGGGCACGGAGAGATCGGCGTAGCGAATGATGCGGTCGTGATAACGGAGGCTCTGGGCGCGCATCTCTTGGGCGAGCGCCTCCTGCCAGGGCGAACGCGTCACAAAAACGAGCGCGTTTCCGATCTCGGGAGGCAGCACGCGTTCGAGCGCTTCGAAGAAGATGACCAGCTCCGGATGCTTGATGCGATCAGAGAACTCGACCTGGAAGGCCCAGATCTCCGGTCGGGCTTCGGGCGTCGTGCGAGCGTCGACGTGGATGATCCCGCCCAGACCCAGACTGCGATTCTCCGAGAGCGCGAGGCGATAAAAGCGCGGGGAGTAGAGCCGACCATCCCCCACGAACTGAAGATCGAGCGGCAGCGTGTCCTGGACTCGCGCCCACTCATAGATGGCGCCGATGCTCGCGAAGCTGCCTGGGTACGGCACGGCCGGATCACCCGGGATGGACGCACCGTTGAGGAGACGGAACCAGTACCACTCGTCGTGGAGGGTGTAGAATCTCGAGTCCGTAAATCGCAGGTCGCGCGTGGTCTCGGCCCCAAACTCGGTGATGATGAACTTGAGCGCTGCGCGGGGCCCCGAGACCTCGGCCAGCTCGAAGAAGCTCGACCGATCGAAGCTGGAGACGGTGTGGTCGTCGAAGACGCCCGCGTCGGGCCCGCCGTTCGTGGGCGCGGCATCGCAAGCCCAAAGGCCCGCGAGGAGACACAGACAAGCCCCGAAAAACCTCAGTTTTCCGAGATCACCGGAGGTCTGGGCCCGGAGGCGAGAAGGGTCGGCAAGCGCGCTAATCTTCACAGTTTCCTCGAAAGCCCGGCCGGAGAACAGCCTCCCGGCCGAGGTTTCGTGGTCCTACAGAGCAATTGCCGCGCCGCGCCTGGACCAGCGCCTGCCTACACCGCCGCGCTGCTCGCGCCGCCCGCGACCGGAGCGGCCTTCTCCTCCGCCACGCCCTCGATGCGCATCCCGTAGAAGGAGCGCCACACGAAGAACAGCATGATGGCGAAAGAGATCACCGCCAATACGGTGGGCGTCCCGGCGTTGGTCGCTCGCATCGACTCGGCGAGCTCGACCGCGAGCAAACCAAAGAGCGTGGTGAACTTGATGATGGGGTTCATCGCAACGCTCGAGGTGTCCTTGAAAGGATCACCCACGGTGTCGCCCACGATCGCGGCCTCGTGCAGCGGGGTACCCTTCATCTTGAGCTCGACCTCGACCACCTTCTTGGCGTTGTCCCAAGCGCCGCCGGCGTTCGCCATGAACAGCGCCTGGAAGAGCCCGAACAGCGCGATGGAGATGAGGTAGCCGATGAAGAAGAAGGGCTCGTAGAACGCAAAGGCCAGCGTGCCAAAGAACGTGGCGAGGAAGATGTTGAGCATGCCCTTCTGTGCGTAGATGGTGCAGATCTCCACGACCTTTTTCGAGTCCTCAATGCTCGCCCGATCCGAACCGTCGAGCTTGATGTTCTTCTTGATGTACTCGACCGCGCGATAGGCGCCGGTGACCACCGCCTGGGTGGACGCGCCGGTGAACCAATAGATCACCGAGCCGCCGGCGATGAGGCCGAGCAAGAACGGCGGATGAAGGAGCGAGAGATTCACGATCTTCTCCGCGCTCGCGAGGCCGTCGGTCAAAAGGAGAATGATCGAGAAGATCATCGTGGTGGAGCCCACCACCGCGGTGCCAATGAGCACCGGCTTTGCCGTGGCTTTGAAGGTGTTGCCTGCGCCGTCGTTCTCCTCGAGGGTCTGTTTGGCCTTTTCGAATTGAACGTCGAAGCCGAAGTCTTTCTTGAGCTCCGCTTCGATGTTCGGGATCTTCTCGATGAGGCTGAGCTCGTAGACCGACTGCGCGTTGTCCGTGACCGGACCGTAGGAGTCGACCGCGATGGTCACCGGCCCCATCCCGAGGAAACCGAAGGCCACGAGGCCAAAGGCAAAGACCGGCGAGACGTCCATGCTGCCGACCGTCATGAGAGCGCCGATGCCCATGCCGCTGACGAAGTATGCTGCGCCCATGAGCGCGATGAAGACCATGCCGAGCCAGAACGCGCTGAAGTTGCCCGCGGTGAGACCGGAGAGCACGTTCAAAGAGGCGCCGCCCTCGCGCGAGGACGTGACCACCTCTTTGACGTGGCGCGAGGTGGTGGAGGTGAAGATCTTGACGACCTCGGGAATGACCGCGCCGGCCAAGGTGCCGCAGGTGATGATGAGCGAGAGCTGCCACCAAAGCGCAGGGTTGCCGCCGAGGGTGGGGACCATGAAGTAGGAGACGATGAAGGTCGCGCCGATGGCCACAAACGAGGTCATCCAGACCAGAGCCGTGAGCGGCTCCTCGAAGTCCATCTTGTCCGCGTTTCCAAACCGTGCCTTCTGGATGGACTCGTTCACGAAGTATGACACCGCGCTGGCCACGACCATCACGATGCGCATGACGAAGATCCACACCAGAAGCTGCACCTGAACCGTGGGGTCTTTGACCGCGAGCAGGATGAAGGTGATGAGCGCAACGCCTGTGACGCCGTAGGTCTCAAAGCCGTCGGCCGAAGGGCCGACCGAGTCGCCCGCGTTGTCGCCGGTGCAGTCGGCGATGACGCCCGGGTTTCGAGCGTCGTCTTCCTTGATGCCGAAGACGATCTTCATCAGGTCGCTGCCGATGTCGGCGATCTTCGTGAAGATGCCGCCCGCGATGCGGAGCGCGGCGGCCCCGAGAGACTCACCGATGGCAAAGCCGATGAAGCAAGGACCCGCGTACTCGCCGGGAATGAAGAGGAGGATGCCGAGCATGATCAAGAGCTCGACCGAGATGAGCAGCATGCCGATGGACATGCCGGCCTTGAGCGGGATCGCGTAGGCGGGGAACGGCTTGCCCTTCAAGGCGGCAAACGCGGTGCGGGAGTTGGCGAAGGTGTTTACGCGGATGCCAAACCACGCCACCGCCGCGCTGCCGGCGATGCCGATCAGGTTGAACGCGAGGATGATGGCGACGCGGCTCCACTCCATGCCCTGAAGAAACCGGAAGTAGAAGACGATGACTGCGCCGATGAAGACCTCGAGCACCAGGACGAACTTCATCTGCGTGACGAGGTAGGTCTTGCAGGTGGCGTAGATGAGCTCCGAGATCTCGAGCATCGACTTGTGTACCGGGAGGGCCTTCAGGTTCTGGAAGATCCAAAGACCGAACATCATGCCGCCCACACAGACCACGAGGCCCATCATGAGGAGCTGGTGACCGGTCATGCCGCCCACGAAGGTCGCGAGCAGCGGGTCACCTAGGCTCGGCACGACGAGGTTGGCCTCGCCGCCGGCGTGAGGCGTAGTTCCCTCCGCTGAGGCGAGTGAGGGCAAGAGGGCGAAAAGGGTGATGATGAAGAGGGACGACTTTTTGAGCAACCGCTCGAAGACGAGTCTCATGAGCCAGCGACCTTTCGTTCGACGCCCGTTGTGAGCGCGATCTGAGCGAGAGGTTGGCCGCCTGCGGGCGCAGGCGCTTCAGCACACCTCGGCTCGCCTCCACCCACGGGTGAAGGCGCCGCCTCCTTAGCAGGACTGCGGGGTCCCGCGAAAGCACGAAGAATGCGCTGGCAGTAAGGTCCGATTCTCGCTGGATCTTTCGGCCGCGCCCCGGACCTAGAACACGCCGCGCAGGCCGACGGAGGGGAAGATGGGGAGACCAGGAAAGGGCACGCTCGTCTTGAAGTCGAAGCTCTGGATGAAGAACTCGGTGTTGGTGCGGTTGTAGACGTTTTGAACGTCCAGGTAGAGCTCGAAGTACCACTCATCGAACACGAAACGCTTCTTGATGAAGAGGTCGAGCTGATGAAAGTCCGGCGCGCGTCGCCGGTCGCCGAAGCTCCGAGAGTAACCGTCGCGATCGGCGTCGTACCACCGGGCCGCGGTCGAACCGATGGCTCCGCCGGTGACGAAGCGGAAGCGCAGGCCGGCGTCCCAGTTGAGCCCGAGTTCATACACCGCGACGATGTTCAGGTTGTGCGTCTGATCGAAGGTGAAGTTCGCCTGCCAGTCGAGCTCATCGTCGTCCTTGTTCTCGGACCTGGACAGCGTGTACGCGACCCAGCCGAAGAGCCCCCAGCGCTTCTCGAGCCGGAGCAAAACCTCCAGGCCGTAGGAGCGCTGATTGAGGATCGGCAGTAGGCCCACCGCGCGCACCTGCCCATCCACCACGATCTGATCACTGACACCTTTGGGGATGTCGTTGGCGTAACGATAGAAGCCCTGCAGATCGAGCCGGAGACTCTCGACGAGCTCCACCTCGAAGCCGCCCGAGGCCTGAGTGCCGGTTTGCAGCGGGAGATCGGCGTTCAGGTAGAACTGAAACGCAAACGGGTTCTGGCGGTAGAGGCCGATCTGGCCCTTGACCGCGAATCGATCCGAGAAGTCGTAGCGGACGGTGAGCCGAGGATCGACGGAGACCAGGGTCCGGCCGTCGAGCAATCGATCGTCGAACAAGATGTCACTCGGCTCCGAGCGGAAGTCGTAGATGTCGAGCCGGAGACCGGGCCAGATCTTGAGCCGCTCGTCGAAGAACTCGAGCTGCAGCTCCGTGTACAAGCTCGCGGCGGTTGAAGGGACCTCGGCCTGGTCGCGTCGCGTGGGGAGGTCGGTGGCGACCGGGCTCGGGAAGTTCTTCACCGGGGGAAAGGCTGGCAGCTCCGACTCGGTCTCGTAGCGGACGTAGAGCACGTCTCCGCCGGCATTCAGCACCGCAAACGGCGCGATGCGAGTGGCGGCATCGACCCGCAGGCCCGCGTTGACCGCGGAGAGCCGGAAGCGGAACCCGGAGCCGCTGCCCGAGTTGTCGGTCTGCGTGTTGGTGAAGTCCGCGCCGATGATCGGGGAGACACGAAAGAAGGTGTCCCCGTCTCTGTAGCTGAAGCTGGGGTTGAAACGATGAAAGTACGTGCGGGACTGCGTGCCGGCCGGGCTCGAGCTGTCGGGTCCGATGCTGTCGGCGCCGATCACGACGATTTCGTCGTCGGAGCCATAGCCGAAGAGGGTGAGCTTGCGCTTGCCGTCGCTCCCGAGCGGGAGGTCGTAACGAAGCTGGTAGTCGAAGTAGCGCGGCGCCGCCGCGAAAGTGGAGTCGAGGATCTGCGAGGCGAGCGCGAAGACCCCGTCGATGGAGCTCCGGCGGACACTAAAGACAAAGGCCCCGTGTTTTGGGTCGTCGCTCACCGGCCCTTCGAGGAAGACGGAGGCGGTGATGGGCACCAAGGTCAGAAGGTCGAGCTGCGCTTCGCCGTGGATTCGATCCGTGGCGGCGCTCTTCGTGTTGAGCTCCACTGCGCCGCCGCTCGCGCGCCCGTACATGGGCGAGAATCCGCCCGGATAGAAGTTGAGGTCTTCGATGATGCGCGAGTTGACCACCGAGGTGACGCCGCCGACGCCGCCGAAGTGAAACAGGATCGGAAGACGGTGACCGTCCAGAAACACGCCGGTGTCTTGCGGGCTCGCGCCACGGATCACGAGCAACCCGAGGCCAAACGGAGTCCGCGCCACCCCCGGCATGTTCTGGATGACCCGGATGACATCCCCTTGGGCCCCCGGGATGAGCTGGATCTCCTCCATCTTCAAGGTGCGCTTCGCCACCTCCTTGCGCGGACGTCGATCGCGCACGATCACCTCGTAGGGGTTTCGTTCCGCGCGCTCGAGGAAGTAGAGCACCTCGATGATCTCTCCCGCCTCCAAGGTCTCGGTGGTCTCGAAGGCCTCGAAGAACTGAGAGAGCACCTGCACGCGCAACGTGCCGGCCGGCACCCCGCGCAGCGCAAACCGCCCCGAATCGTCCGCCTCGGTGGAGGTATGGACGAGCATCGTGCCGCCGGTCGAGGTTCGCACCAAAGACTCGACGAAGACCGTCGCAAAACCGAGCGGCGCCCGTGTTCCGGACTCGCGAAGCTGACCCACGAAATTGATGGGTGGCGGCGGCGGTTCTCGATCGAGCTCCGGATCGATCTGGGGCGACTCCTTGCGCAGCGTGAAGTCGTAGCGGAAGTTCACGATGACCGGGACTGGCCCGAGCTCGCCCGCCTCCGCCGGGCTGAAACGAAAGTGCGTCGCCGCGGTGAGGGCGGGTTCGGAAAAGGCCGGAGTGGAGGTCTCGACGAGCTCGACCCTCTGCACCTCGCCCTGCGCGTCGATGGTCAGCGCGAGCAGCACCGAGCCCTCGATCCGCTTCGCGGCGAGCTCTGTCGGGTACTCGGCCTCGACGAGCTCGATGAGCTCGGGGAACTTCGTGAGGCTCGGAGGAGCGGGTGCCTCGGGGGCCACGACGAACAAGCTCGTCAGGGTGGCAAGCAGGAGAGACACTCATCCTAGCTAGACGAATCGGGCGCCACCCGCGAGCCCTTTCCGCCATGATGGGCGACGGGGTTACACGCCACTTCGTCGGTGGGCTTGCTCCAGATCCAGGCGATGGAGCCGACCCCCAACAGATGCGCGAGCGCGAAGAAAAACGGCAGCTCCGCGGAGGGCGCATGGAGCGCCGAGCCAAAGGCGACCGCGGCCAGGCCCAGAGACACTCGGAGACGAGGGTCGATGAACAAGGCGAACATCGCGAGGATGACGAGGAAGGGGACCAAGTCCAGCAAGAGCAGACGCTCGGTGACAATCGTGCCGGTGAAGACGAGATAGCGCAACGTCGTGCTCAAGGCAGCAGCCATGAGGCACGCGCAAGCGATCTTGCGCGCGATCTCGGTGTTGGCGACGCGACCCAGGACCGTGGCAGAGAGCGCGATCGCCCAAGCGAGGGTTGGCGCGACGAAGAGCACGGCAGCACCCACGGCGGGGCGAAGGAGGCCCTCGAGAAGGGCATCCACCCACGGCATGGTGCTGAGGGTCATGGCCGCGAAGATCGCGAGACGAACTCGCTCCTCGCGACCGACGTTGAGGTCGTGCCCCCGACGATGGCGCTCCGCCTCAGCCGCGTCCCGAGCGCGTCGCTCCGCCGCCGCGCGCCCTTCGGCGAGCGCCCGATTATGGTCCGAGCGAGGGTGCGGCATGCGGCGTAGCCAGTGTTCGGCGATCGAGAGCCGGAGATGCGCCACCGCCTGAAAGAAGGCGTGTTCGAGCGCCTGCTGCAGACCATCTTCGGCCTCCTTGTTGCCGTGCCAAATGCGCAGCGCGTGCTCGAAGCCGAAGATGGTCTCGGAGAGGAGCTGGTCGTCGTCCTGGGCGAGCGTCGTGTTGTCGGCCAGGGAGAGCTCGATGCGCTCGAGCCGGACTTTGGCCGCGATCGTCAGCTCGATCGAGGTCGTGTGCTCGAGCGCGCGTGCGAGGCTCTCGCGAAGCTCACGCACGCTCGAGAAGCGCTCGCGCGGGTTGGGGCGCATCGCGCGATGACAGATGTCTGTGAGTTCCTTCGGCGTGTGCGGACCATAGTTGCGGGGGGCCTCCCTGCTCGCGCTCTCGAAGCAGGCCTCGAGGCTGCCCTCGTGCGGCGGCTCGCCGGTGAGCACCTTGTGCAGCATCCCTCCCAGCAAGTACACGTCGGTCCAGGGGCCGATCGCGTGCCCGCGAAGTCCAAACATCTCGGGCGCCATGTACGAGGGGGTGCCGACGATGGCATTCACTTGCGACACGTGGGGCAGTCGACCGCTGCCGTCGTCGTCGAGACTGATCGCGAGACCCCAATCGAGGACGTACACCTCGCCGAAGGACCCGATCATGATGTTGTCGGGTTTGAGATCGCGGTGAATGATCCCTTTTTCGTGCGCGAACTCGATCGCGTTGCAGACCTGTGACAGGACCTTGAGGTTCCACTCGATCCCCGGGCTCGCGTCGTCGGGCCGCGCGGCGGGGTTGTGCATCATCATCGTCCAGCGCGTGCCCTCGATGCGCTTCATGACGAGGACGGGCGCACCCTCCTCGGTCTGGCCGAGCGAGTAGATGGGCACGATGTTCGGGTGTTCGAGGCGGCCGGTGATCCAAGCCTCTTGGAGGAGCTGCTTGATCGTCTCTGGGTTTCGGCGGTCTGGGCGAACGGTTTTGGCCGCGACCTCGCGATCGAGGGCGAGCTGTGTGGCCTTGCGGACGAGTCCCATCCCGCCTTGGCCGATGGTGCCGCCCATTCGTAGGCCGGAGGAGCTGTCGCCGTCCTCGATCGGGATCAACGGAAGGAGATCCATCGTTGCCCGCGGCGGTCGAATCGACACATTCGCGGCGCTGACGGCGGGGGTGTGGGTACGTCCAAGTGGGTCGATGACGACCCCCTGAGCTACGAAGCGTAGGTCTTTGGTGGCGATCTCCTCCATGATGTTCCTCCGCCTTCACGGAGTGCACCTGGCGCGCCCTGTGGGATCCGTGGAGATCCTGTCGCATCGCAGATCCGAGGCGACGAAATTGTGGGGCGCCCTACAATTTTGTTGGACGCCACCGCAGAACCCGGTCTCAGGGCAGGTAGGATGACCGTAGCTCGAGGCCGACACCCTCGAGCAGCACGAGCAGACCGTCGGGCCCCACCAAGTGCGCCGCGCCCACCGCGAGAAACGTAGGTCCGCCCTCGAAGCGCGCTCGAATGGGCTCGACCCAGCGCCGATTCCGCGCGCGGATGAGGAGCTCGACCTCGGCCGAGTCCGCGGGCTCGAGATAGTTCTGTACGAAGAAGGCCGCGTCGCCTTTGCCGTAGGCCTCGAACGTGTCTTCGAGGAGCTGCCGCGCTCCTTCAGGATCGCTCGCCATCAGGCTCAGCGTCGCGAGCACCTCGTCTTCGGGGATGGAGGCCAAGACCTCGAGCTGCTCCCGCGGAGCCTCGAGGTGAAAGAGGGTCTTGTTCTTCGCTCTCGCTTCCGCCTCAATCTCGTTCTCGAGTCGCGGCAGGCCATCGATGAACGCGAGCCCGAGCGCAAAGCGGGCGAGCCACGGCCTAAAACGCCGGAGCTGGGGCTCCTGAACACGTCCTTCGAGGAGCACGACCAGCTTCGACCAGACCTCGGGGTCGAGCCTCTGCGAAAGGATGGGCTCGTAGCGTGGGATGAGCCCGAGCTCCTGCAACTCGTCATCGACCAGCGGCGCGCTGGGGTCGGTCTCGAAGCCGACGAAAGACACACTCGCGAGACGATCGTGCACGTGGGCCGAGAGCTCATCGAAGGCGACCCCTACGTGGGTGGTACCAAGGAGGTAGCTCGTGCCCGCGTCGGTCTCGACCTCGAAGAAGAACGTGGGTCCCTCGCTCCACATCGGAGCTGAACAGGACGCGAGAAGTCCAAACAGAGCAGTCGCGAGACGCTTCGATCGGCCTCCACTGTTGGTTCGACCCAACACCTCGTCGCCTGCACCACACAATCGCATCGCCGGATTACCTTCTCCTACCCGCAGCTTGGGTCATCGGGTGGATAGGGCTCGCCTCCCTCGCTGGTCTATCACAGATGCATGGGGCGCGGGGCATGGTGGATGAGCGCGACCCTCGCGTTGGCCTGCGACGCCCCGTCCAAGACGGCACCTGTGGTCGAGGGTCAGATCTTCTACCTCTCCGGCGACGACGAAGCCCCGACGCTCAGGCGCTGCGACGCAGACGGCACGCGGGATAGGGCGCTTCTTTCGGACGCCGAACGCGCTTATGCGTATGGCTTTGATCCCGCGAGCGAGCAGCTCCTGCTCGTGCTCACCGAGAACGGCATCGATCAGATCGCGCTGGGCGATCCTCAATCGGATCGAAGCCGCGTGATCGCACGTGCGAACGAGCTGAGCTGGCAGCCGCAGTTCTCACCCGACGGACGGACGATCCTCTTCGAGTCGGCGCGCGAGTCCTTTCGCGATCTGTACACCTACGATCTTACCTCCGATCGACTCGAACGGCTGACCGAGAACCCCGAAGGCAACTTTGACGCTCGCTTCTCTCCGGACGGAAGGCACATCACCTTCGCCAGCAGCCGGCACGGTCAGCTCGACTTGTACGTCATGAACGCGGACGGCAGCGGTCAGAGGCGACTCACTCGGCACCCCGGCGACTCGGTGAAGCCCGCCTGGTCTTCCGACGGGCGTTACATCGCCTTCATTTCGGGTCGAGACGGTCCGGACGCGCTGTTCGTCATCCGGCCCGACGGCACCGACATACGAAAGCTGTCGCACGAAGCTGCGGCAGGCATCGAGGTCACAAGTTTTCAGTTTCATCCCGCGGCACCTAGGTTGGTCTTCTCCGCCCGGAGCCAAAACGCGCACCAGATCTACATCGTAGACGTGGAAGGGGGCTCGCCACGCGCGCTCTCCTCCGCAAACGCGAGAGATTCGGAGCCGGTTTGGTCCCCGAGCGGAGACGGCCTCGCTTTCACCGTGACCGAAGGTAGGCGTTCCGACGTTTGGACGATGAATCCAGACGGCGGCGCGCGCCGGAGGCTCACCACGCGATCCGGACCGGGCGGCTGGCGCCCGCGATGGATAGTCGAGAAGGGGAGCAGAGGACATGAAGCGCTCACACGCATTCCTCGGCCTGGGATTGGGAATCATCACGTTCGGCTGCGTGCCGGAAGGGAGGGTCGAGGCTGAGCTCGACGTCGAGCTCGGACCGGAGATCCAAGAAGACTCGAGTTTAGCGGCGCTCTTTGCGGAGGCCGAGGACACCTATGGGGTGCCCCAGGATCTCATGAAGGCCCTCGCCTTCATGGAAACGCGTCTCGAACCGGCGGATGGCACGATCGAGTTCGATGATCAGCCCGAGCCCTTCGGGCTCTTTGGCCTGGCGGAGGCGCGACTGAGCTTTGCCGCCGAGCTCGCCGGAGTATCGCTCGAAGAAGCGATGACCGATGACCGCGCGAACATCTTCGCCGCGGCTGCGCTGCTCTCCTATTACGGAGCGCTCGACGCCGAAGGCACGAGTTCCCGCGAAGGGGTGCTCGGCTGGCGCGGTGCGCTCGAGCGCTGGGCTGGGGTCGAGCCCGAGCTATCCAAAGACTTCGCGACCGACGTCTTTGGCCTGCTCCGCGAAGGCATGAGTGTTCCAACACTCGACGGCTCCACCCTGGTCATCAATCGCTACGCGATCGGTCAGATCGGTCAGGTGAGCCAGGGTCTGGACGCGTCCGGCGCAACCTGGCAGGCCTCACCGAACCACAGCTCGCGAAACGGACGTCCGGTCGAGCTGGTCGTCATTCACACCTGCGAAGGCGCCTACGCCGGGTGTGTGAGCACTCTGCGCAATCCAAACAACCGCGTGTCGGCGCACTACGTGATCAGCGAGAACGGCCAGCGACTTGCACAGCTCGTCGACGAGAATCGAAAGGCCTGGCACATCTCGGCCCGATATCGAAAGGCATTGAACTCGGGTCAGCTCGCCGCCTACGACAACGTTCCCGCGAACGAGATCTCCATCGGCATCGAACACGCCGGTCGAGCCGCGCAGAGTTCTTGGCCCGAGAGTCAGATCACCCGCAGCATCGATCTCGTCCGCGAGATCACCGCGCGTCACAACATCCCGCGCGATCGCTACCACATCGTGGGTCACGGACAGCTGCAACCGGAGACTCGGACCGACCCCGGACGCAACTGGCCCTGGACCTCATACCTCGCACGCATCAACGGCACCGCGTCGAGCGGTGGCACCACACAGACCGGAGGCGGCACGACACAGATCGCTCCATCCCCCTCGATCATCACCGTCGACAACGGACACAGCGGACGCTTCCGCGCTTCGGCGAGCTGGCAACCGAGCAGCTGGGCCTCGGGCAAGGTGGGCGCTGACTATCGCTTCCGCGCGCCGCAGTTCACGAGCGACCTCGCCGAGTTCAAGCTGAGGGTGCCCGAGACCGGCCGGTGGGAGGTGTTCGTGCGCGCTCCGGGCAACGGCTACAACAACGACATCCCGTTCTTCGTGCGTCACGCTGGTGGAGAGACCACGGTTCGTCGCAGCTTCAAGAGCGCCGGCGCCGCCTGGGTGAGCCTCGGTACCTTCTCGTTCGCGGAGAAGGACGACTGGATCGTGGCGGTCTCCTGCTGGACCGGCGGAAGAGGCTACATCGTCGCGGACGCGGTCAAGCTCGAGCGGCGATGAGGCGGCGCTTTCGTTCTCTCCCGATCGGTCTCATACTCGGGTGAATGCGCCACCTCGCCGCGCTACTCTTGGTCGTGGGCTGCGAGGAGCCGAGCCTAGTTGTGGCTCTGGTGCCCGATCTCCCCGACTCGGTGACACACATCGGCGCGCTCGCCTTCTCCGAAGGGGGCGAATTCATCCATGGGACCCCCTTGATCCCGCTCTCCGAAGTTTCGACCGGAAAGCCACTCGCGCTGGGGGCGGCGGTCAGCGAGATGCTGGTCGTGGGCTACGAGCGCGGACAACTCGATCCGTCCAAGCTCCCCGGGAGCGAAGTGCTTCGATCGTCGCCGCTCGAGTTTGGGGCCGAGGACGGGCCGGTCCTTCCCACCCCTGCTTACGCCGCGCAGGGCGAGCCGAGCGAGGCGGTAGCGCTGACGCAAGTATCGCTCGCACGCAAGTTGACCGCGGACTGGGTGGGCCCTTGTGCGCGCCGACCCTGCGAGCGCTTTCAGTTCGGGCGCGCGCTCGAGCTCTCCGTGCCCGGGGAGACCGAGGAGCTCTCGAGATGGGAGGTCACCCTGCCCGGCCGTCGATCGGCGCTCTTGTTTCGCGACGCGCCCGACACCCCGATCTATCGGTTCAGCGAACCCGACCGCGTCGAGATCCTGACCCCGTCCCTCCCCGGACCACGCCTGCGAGGAGCGCGAGTCTCTCGAGACGGACAAGTCGTGTTGCTTCAAGAGAACGGAAGAGTCTGGTTGGGTACCGCGGACGGAGACTTCAGACTGCACGAGGGGTCACTTCCAGAGACGGAGAGCCGTTCGCTGGCGGTCTCTCGGACGACCGATCCCTTCGAGATCTACATGCAGGACGCCTACTCCGACGTCTACGTCCTCACCGCTACCACGTGGCGGCGCATTCATGTCAGCGGCCTTCCCTACGACGATGGGCAGGACCTCGAGTGGGTGCGACCCAACGAGCTGGCGTACGTCGCCCCGGAAGCCGATCGGCTCCTGCGATTCGACGCGAGCGGCGTCCTGGCCCAGGAACGACTCCCCTCCATCCGCACGCTGCTTCACATCCCCGGCCTGGGGCTCGTGATCTCGGCCGGCACGCTGCGAACGGAGGTTTTGCCTTCGCTCTTCGTGTGGGACCACGAGGGGCTGCGAAGGCTCGACGCTCCGCTACCGACGCGCGCGCCGCTTCGTGTGTGGCCGACCGGCTGGCCAGAGGAGCTCATCTTTGGTGGAGTCAACGGTGAGATCGGGTACTTCGGCGAAGAACTCGGCCTGTGCGAGCTCGATCGCCAGTCGGACGAAGGGCTTCGAAGTGTGAGTGGACTCGAAGGCGGCCTGCTCATTGTGCCCGCCCGAGCCGGATACGAGGTCGGCGAGACGCGAGTGTTCTTTGCTGCGTTCGAAGAGGCGCCGAGGCCGAACTGCGAGACCGCGTACCGCGCCGATCTCCCAGCCGACTGAGGACGTGAACGCGATCCTGATCCTGCTGCCCGTTTCGACTACGACAGCTTGATGCGCGCCTCGTCGGCGTCTGCCATTACTCCTTCCCTCCCTCGAATGGCTGGCGTAGCCTCGCGGCGTGGTCGCCGGGTCTTCGATGTGGTGCGGGCCAAGGAGAGCCCCTCGATGGCTTCAATGGAGGCTGCGGTTTGGCCTCGCGTCTTCCTTCTTGTACGCGAGCTTGAACGCTTGCTCGCACCAAAGCACTGAGCCCAGGCCGTCTTCTGCGCTGGCCACTTCACCCGCTGAAATACAGGTTCCTGTGGACGACAGGCCTGAAGGGAGTCCTGCGCACGCGGAGGATTGTCTGCCCAAACCCGAGGTCGACTACGACACCCGCCGCATCGGAGCGGTTCGAGGGGATATGGTGACGCGCTGGGCGAATGCTGGAACTCTTGGCGGCGCATGGGACTTGGACGGCGTCGTCGGCGAAGGACACATCTTCTTGGAAGCCAGCGACGCGCCGGGGGCCTCGGGGCCCGCCCTAGCGGCTCACAACGGCTCGGTCCTGTTCATGACAAGACCCGCGACGTCGCTGGAGGCCACCGTGCTCTGCATGGTCGTGACTCTTCCCTTCGCGACTGACAACTCGGTGTACCTGCAGTGGTCGACGGAGGTCGAGGATCGCAATCTTCTGCGCGGGCTCGTCAAGAGCGGCGGGGACTGGGTTGAGTACATGGGTGGAGGGCAGGACTTCATGGGAGCGGTCCGGGGGCTCGTGTTCCCCGCCCGCCACACACAAGTCGAAGCCATCTGCCTGGACCTCACTGATCCCACTGCCATTCGCCATTCCGTGAGCGGGCGGGCAACGGCCCCTTTCCAGTTTGGAGACCAGAGCGGCTCGGGGTTTCGTCAAGCAAACCGATTCTCCGTAGGCGCCGACCTCGATCCTGAGCACCTGGTGGGCGTAAGCGGCTGCCAAACCTGTTTCTACCATCGAATCGTGGCCTACGAAGGCACGCCCGACCTGGACTTGCACAACCTTTCCAAGTGCCTCTACGAACAGTGGCGATAGCGTAGATGCGGCGCGGCGTTTACGAGAGTTGGGGCCTACTGGTTGCGTTCCGGCGAACGCGAAAGCATGAGAGAAAGCGTCAGGAGAGAATCCACACCTCGAGGTGAGGTAGAGGATCGTGGGAAGCTTCGAAATGCGTCATGCACCGTGGGTGATCAGCTTGGCGTCGACCTCGGATTTCGGCTGCACTGCCTGCGTTCCTCGTCCCTCGTTCGGCGCGCTCGACACCTCACAACACCGCTTGTTCTCCCCCGTGTGCTCGACCGTTCGCAACTCGAGTTGCGACGCCGCCTGCGCTTGGCGTTGAAGCTTGGCATCGACGGTGGCTACGTCCTCACCGCTACGACGTGCCAGCGCATGCAGCAGTGCGGCTCGCTGATCGCGCTCGCGTGTGGGCTCCCAGTCTCCGTCGCCTGGCTCGGCCCATGGCCACGAGTAGCGTGCCCGGGTGGCGCGCTCGGCGGTGGCTTGGCTCGTACTCGCGCTCGGAGGTTGCGGGACGCGGGAGCTCCTCTGGACGCCACCCACCGAGGGGACGCGCGCGGTCGCCGCCGTCATCTTGGAGGAGAGCGCCGCGCGGTGGACCTCCGCGTCGACGACAGAGCCGCTCCGAGGCGAGGAGGAGGGAGACGCGCTCATTGGCGCCGAGAACGGACAGTTCCTTCTCCTCCCCGCCTCGAACGAGGTCTTGTCGGTCGAAGGCCTGGCGCCCCTCGGGCTCGGTGGGGTCGCCATCGATGCCGGTCTCGATGACGTAGGTCAGATATGGAGCATCTCGACCGCCGGTGTGCTCGCACGCGGGAGGCTCGAGCTGGAGCGCCGACCGCCGGGGATCGACTGGTCGACGACGAGCACGCAGGCCCCGGTTGGATTCGAGCTCCGAGCGGCGGCCCTGCTTCACCCCTTCGAGCTTTTCATCTCGTTCTGGGAGAACCCAGATCGTGGCGTAGACAGCGTGCGCGGCGGGCTCTGGTCGTTTCAGGCCGGCGCCTTC
Organism: Deltaproteobacteria bacterium; assembly: GCA_011526105.1. Taxonomy (GTDB): domain Bacteria; phylum Myxococcota; class Kuafuiibacteriia; order Kuafuiibacteriales; family Kuafuiibacteriaceae; genus WYAZ01. Next base: position 17,368 of record WYAZ01000160.1, read on the forward strand.
CGGGAGCTCGTGTCATGGACGACCGCTTCGAGCTCCGACCTCTTTGTGGATGTTGCTTCCGCGGATCCGCAGGTCGTCTACGCCATCGGGGATCCTGGGGGCGAGGTGCATCGTTATCAACGACCGGAGGGTCTAGTGTCCCGTCCGAGAAGTTCAGATCACGTTCGCGCTTGTCCTTTTCGCCCCTGGCCGACGCGCGGCCTGCGGCCGCCCTTTCGGGCTCCTCGGTCATTGGGGGCGACCCAACTCCCTTCGT
>WYAZ01000161.1 GCA_011526105.1 Deltaproteobacteria bacterium
CGCCTTTGGCTCGCTGCGCGCCCTCCGGGCTTGCTCAGCGGGTCCCGCTCGGAGTGAATCCTCGCGCCCGCCTTCGCTCGCCTTTGGCTCGCTGCGCGCCCTCCGGGCTTGCTCAGCGGGTCCGGCCGGGCAGGGTTTGGAGCTGACCAAACGCGTGCTAGGCTGACGCCGTCCATGAGCCTCAAGATCGACGGAGACCACACGCGGTTCAAGGACATCGTCCGCGGCAAGATCAAAGAGAACCTCCGGAAGTACATCCAGAAGGGGGAGATGATCGGCAAGCAGGGCAAGGATCGCATCTCCATCCCCGTGCCCTCCATCGAGCTCCCGCGGTTTCGGTTTGGTCATCGCGACATGGGCGGCGTGGGCCAGGGCGAAGGTGATGTCGGCGACGTGCTTCAGCCGGGCCAGGTCGAGCCGGGCGACGGCGGGGCGGGCCAGGCGGGAGAGGCCCCCGGAGAGCACAGCATCGAGGTCGATGTCACCATGGAAGAGCTCGCGCTCTTGCTCGGGGAGGAGCTCGAGCTGCCCAACATCCAACCGAAGGGCGCGGAGAAGATCGAGAACCGAAAGCTCAAGTACACCGGGATCAACACGGCCGGCCCGGAGTCGCTCAGGCACTTCAAGCGCACCTTCAAGCAAGCGCTACGGCGCAGCATCGCGAGCGGCGAATACAACCCGAGCCACCCGATGATCATCCCCAATCGCTCCGACCGTCGGTACCGCACCTTCAAGGAGATCATCGAACCGCAGGCAAACGCGGTGATCATCTACATGATGGACGTCTCGGGTTCGATGGGAGACGAGCAAAAGGAGATCGTGCGCATCGAGTCGTTCTGGCTCGATACCTGGCTGCGCTCTCAATACAAGGGCATCGAGTCCCGCTACATCATCCACGATGCCATGGCGAAAGAGGTCGACCGTGAGACCTTCTTTCACACCCGCGAGTCCGGCGGCACGATGATCTCCTCCGCGTACAAGCTCTGCTGGAAGCTCATCGAGGACAACTATCCCGTCAGCGACTGGAACATCTACCCGTTCCACTTCTCCGATGGCGACAACTGGTCCGCCGACGACAGCAGCCAGTGTGTCGCGCTGCTGCGCGAGAAGATGCTCCCCGCGGTCAACATGTTCTGTTACGGCCAGGTCGAGTCGCCCTACGGCTCCGGTCAGTTCATCAAAGACCTGAAGGAGGCCTTCCCGAACATGGAGGAGTCTCGAGTGCTCACCTCGGAGATCAAGGACAAGGACGCGATCTACGGGTCGATTCGGGACTTCTTGGGTTCGGGCCTCTAGGTCCGCTTCCCCCGGGCCTGGCTAGATCGCCACCGCCCACACCGTTTGCCCCGCCGAAAGCCTCAACAGCTTCTTCGTCGTCTGCGTCACGCGGATGTTCGCGCCGTCGAAGACGACGCTGTCCATGCGCGCCCGGAACCCCGTCGGGCCTTCGGGCTGGCCGACGCCGACCATCGCGCGGACGCGGTCCTCTTCCGGTGCCGCCTCGTCCTTCAGCGCGTCCCGCGCCACCATACATAGCCGGGCGTTCTGCACGAGGCTGATGTCCTCGCACTGCGCCTCGAAGTGCGGACCGCCGTCGAAGGGGTCGATGCGCTCGGAGTACTCAAAGCCGATGTTCTCGAGCATGCGCCGGACGCCCTTGGTCTCGTCGCCGACCTGGCCGATGAGATCTTGCACGTGTTTGGGGAGCAAACTGACGTACAGCGGGGACTGCGGGAACAAGCTCGTGATGAACTCCTTGTTGCGCTGGGAGAGCTTGTCGGCCTCTTGGTAGTCGAGCCCGGTGAAGTTTCGACCGAGGTACTCCCAGAGCTCGGAGCGACCGTCTTCGAGCAGCGGTGGCATCAGCTCGGCGATGACCCAGGGGCGGAATCGCCGCCGGTACATCGCGATGAACAGGAAGCGTACGAAGGAGAGCTGCTTGCCGAGCCCCAAGGAGCGAAGCTCGGGGTCGAGCACCAAGCCGCCGATCTCGGTGGGGCCTTTGTAGAGGAAGCCGAGTCTCAAGCAGAGGTGTGAGAAGTGACGATCGAGCGTGCCGCTGTACCGCTCGTCCCGAAGCACGTCGAAGTAGATGTGCGGGGCGTCGTGATGGCCGTGCTGCGCGATGAGCATCGAGGTGCCCGCGATGCGTCCGCTCTCGGCGCCTTCGAGGACAAAGAGGTACTCCCGCTGAAATGGATCCTCGATTCGGCCGGCGAAGCTGGCGGCGGACTTCTGGATCAGCTTCTTCATGATCGCTCGGTCCTCCGGGAGGTTCACCGAGTTCAGGTGCCGGGAGAGCTCGTGCAGGGCTTTCAGATCCCTCGGCGCCGCCTCTCGCAGGAAGAAGGCCTCATTCAGGGACTCGAGGGGCACGACCGCGCGTGTTTTGGCTGAACTCGCCGACTTGGACTTGGCGCCTTTGGCCTTCGCTCTCGGACGGGACTTATGGAGGCTCATGAGCGGGCGCAGCCTACAACGGCCTCTAAGGGGAGGGAATCCGGGTCCTCTCTTACATCCCTCGGGCCCTCGAGCCCGGGGCAGGCCTCGCCGCCGACTGCAGCCCTCTGGTACCTCTTCAGCGTGGCTCTGCGCGAAACTCCGCTTCGGGTGCCCCCGGAGGTGATTGGGCAGCTCGCGACCGAGAAGCTGCGCAGGAACGAGCTGCTGGTCGAAGCCCTGCGGGATCGCGAGGTCCCCACGAGCGGCGCCCTCGAGTTCGCCGTCGCCTCCGCGAAGCTCGTGGACGAGCTGCTTCAGGCGCTCCGAGGTGCGGCGCGCGACGCGCTCGAGGTGCGAAGGGGCTCTCGCGCCGCCGAGCACAGCGACGCGATCGCGATCGTCGCGCTCGGAGGTTATGGCCGCCTCGAGCTTTGTCCGCATTCGGACATCGATCTCTTGTTTCTTCGCCCCGAGGCCCCGTCCGATCGGGCGGAAGAGGATGGAGGGGGCGAGCTGATCGAAGCGGTACTCTACGCACTCTGGGATCTGCGCTTCGAGGTCGGCCACGCCATCCGCACCGTCGAGGACTGCGTCAGCGTCGGCGAGTCCGATCTCGCGGCTCGCACCAGTATGCTCGAGGCGCGGCTCATCGAGACGGAGCTGCACCCGGCGGATGAAGCGGCCCGAACGCTCTTTCACGAGTTGCAAGAGGCGCTCGAGCGCACGTTGTTTGCGCGCTCGCGGGTCGACGCCTTCGTCGAGGACAAGGTCGAAGAGGCCAAGCAACTGCGCGCTCGCTACGGCAACTCGGTCTACCTGCTCGAGCCAGAGGTGAAGCTCGGAGATGGCGGTCTGCGCGCCTTGCACACCGCGCTGTGGATAGCTCGAGCGCGCTGGAGAATGAGCGGCATCAAGGAGCTCCTCGTGGGCGGGGTGCTCTCGCCACGCGAGGCGCGGTCTTGGGAGCGCGCCTACAACTTCCTCCTGCGCGTCCGCACCGAGATCCATCTGCTCGCACAGCGTCGCCGAGATGGGCTGGGCTTCGAGCTGCAGGAGGTGATCGCGCAAGTGCTGGGTTACGGGCGGCCCGGACGCGACGATCCGCGCCAGCGGAGGCTCGCGACCGAGCGTTTCATGCGTGCGTACTACTTCCACGCGCATCAGAACCGTCGTGTTTCCCAGATGGTCGTGGAGCGCGCGACCTCCCACGCCCGCGGACGACCCTCGCCCATGCGGACCTTGCCAGGCCGCTTCAAGACCTTCGAGGACCGCATCACCGTCCTCGATCGCGACCAGTTGAAGCGCGACCCGACCGCGCTGATGCGGATCTTCCGGGTGGCGCTGGAAGAGCAGCGGGAGCTTTACAGCTACACCAAGGATCTCGTGATCGAGGCGCTGGTGCACTTCGATCGTAGGGTCCGCCGCGACCCCAGCGTCGTGGCGGATTTCTTGCGCGTGCTCGAGGACCCCCGCGACGACGGCAGCACGGTGGAACTCATGCATGAGCTGGGGGTGTTGCGCCGCATGGTCCCCGAGCTCGGGCGCATCACCGCGCGCTGGCAACACTCGCTCTACCACGTCTACACCGTCGATATTCACTCGTTGTTCGTGCTGAAGGAGCTCAAGCGCTTGCGGCGCGGCGAGTACGGTCAAGAGTATCCGACGCTCACGCACCTCATGGCCGACGTGCCTCGGCCGGCGGTCTTGTATCTCGCGGGACTCCTCCACGATGTTGGTAAAGGCTGGGACCGAGGCAGTCACTCGGTGCGCGGGGCCAAGGTGGCGCTCGTTGCGGGCGCTCGGCTCGAAGCAGCGGGTCTCACGGAGTGGGGCCCGCGAGAGACCGAAGACCTCTCCTGGTTGGTCAAGGAGCACCTGACCATGTCGGACACCTCGCAGCGGCGTGATCTCTCCGACCCAAAGCTCATGGCCGACTTCGCCGCGAACTGTCAGACCGCGGAGCGCATGACCATGCTTTACCTGCTGACCTTCGCGGACATGCGAGCCACTTCTCCCAAGGTCTGGAACGACTGGAAGGCATCACTGTTGGCGGAGATGTATTCGAAGGCTCGTGACGCGCTCTCCTCCTCGAGCGGCCCCTCGACGGTCGAGGCGGTGGATCATCGGCGGAAACAGGCACAAGCAGAGATTGCGTCCGGGCTGCGTGAAGAACGCATCATTGTCTCCCCCGAGAGCATCGAGCAGTTCGCGCAGGGCATGCCGCCCCGCTACCTACTCGCGGTCCCGATGCGCCGGATGCCCGCGCATTTCTTGGCGTGGCGCGAAGCGGTGGAGCAAAGCGGCCTGTCGATCTCCGTGCGGCACGCGGAGCGCGACCTGCACGAGCTGACCGTCGTGTGCGCCGACCGACCGGGGTTGCTCGCGCTCCTCGCAGGCACGGTCGCTGCGCACCGCTTCGAGATCCTCGCGGCGGAGATCTACTCGGTGAGCGGCGGCAAAGACGGGGAGAGCTACGCGCTGGACATGCTCTCCTTGCGCGACGTCGGCCGAGACACCGGGGATGGCGAGCGCATCTCCGCCTTGAAACGCGATCTCCGAAAGGTCCTCGCCGACGGCCACAGCCTCGAGAGCCTGATGGGCGAGCGCGTGCGCGCCTCGAAGCTCGACCACCGGCCGCGCCCGCCGGTGGAGACTCGGGTCGTGGTCGTGGCGGACGCGAGCGAGACGGACACCGTCATCGACGTCTTCTGTTTGGATCACTTGGGCGCGCTCGCGACCATCGCGCGAGCCTTCACCGAGCAGGGGCTGTCGATTCGCCTGGCCAAGATCTCGACCCAGGGCGACCGCGTCGCCGACGGCTTCTACGTGACCGATGCGGTGACCGGGGCGCGGATTCAGGACGATGAGCGACTCAGGCAGGTGGAGCGGGCGTTGGTGGAGGCCATCGAACGCTCATTGGCGGCGGCCTCTGCGGCCGCGCGCGGACGGAAGCCTTCTCGGTCGGACTCGGGGCCGGGCGCGGGCTGACTCAGCGGCGACTTCGACGACGCTTCTTCTCGGCCCGGGAGGCTTTGACCTTGGACGGCGGCTCGGACTCGAGGTGTGAGAGCCGAACGTAGCCCACTTCCCCGGTCTCTGGGCTCCGCGCGAGGGCCCACCCGGTCTTGGTATCGAGGCCCTGAATGAGCTCGAGTGGGGTTCCTGCCTCGACGACGCCCACTCGCTTGGCCCTGCGGCTCGGCCGCGCCGAAAGGCGAACGTCCCAAGCGAGCGCGAGAGACTCGAGGCGCAGCTCGGGCTCCGCGACCGCGGGCGTCTCGAGCTCGGCGGCGACCAATGGCTCGGGGGGTGTAGGGTCCGGGGCGACGACCGGCATCGCAGGCTCGAGCGCGATCGGGGTGCTGGCCTCGAGTTGCTGTCGCTCGAGCAGAAGGGCGGCGACCGCGAGTGCCATCACGTAGGGGGCTGCGAGCACCAAGACCTTGGTCGGACCGTCGAGATTCCAGAGCCGCCGCAGCGAGGCCGCCGATAGGAGAGGGTGGCTCACACGACGCCGAACTCGGCGTGATGGGCTTCGGAAGAGGCGGATTCTCGAGGGGACATCCTCGAGGACGAAGGAACCTACCGCCGCGAAGAAGTTGGAGATACGTCGGGCCGACTCCGGCTTTCGAAGCTCGACCATGCGCGCGATGACGGATTCCTCGCGTGCGAGACCCGGGGCGCCGAGCGCGACGGTGGAGCCGGGGATGACCGCCTGGGTGTGGACGAGATCCTCGCCCTCCTCGTCGGTGCTCGCGTGGTAAGTGGGCCCTTGAACCAGGTGCTGAGGCGCGACGAAGCGCCCCTCGAGGATTCCGACTGCGAGGGCGAGTTCGGACGGACGCGGCGTCACCACGAGAGCATTAGACCGCTCGCTGCGGTTTCCGTCATCAGGTCGGCGACCGATGAGAGACGTGGGCCGATGTAGGATGTTCTCGGCGCGGCGAGGCTCAGTTTCGGCGTCGCGATTTGAGCTCTACCGCCCGCTGGACTGGGTTCAGCGCCAAAGCGCCCGAGGCCGAGCGGGCCTGGAACTCGCGACGAACCGTGGTTCGGGCCGACTTTCCGCGCTGCCTGGCCAGGGCCATGAAGACCTGCTGAGCTCGAACCGGCGTCTGGCCCGGCTCTGGGCTGAGGGGCTCGTAGTGGCCGTCCGCCGAGAGCATCCACGTGGAGGTGTTGTCGGCCAGCTCGGTCATCAGGATCTCATCCCGAATGCGCTCGATGAGCTGTGGGTCGAGGACGGGGAAGCTCACCTCGATCCGACGATTCAAGTTGCGGGGCATCCAGTCGGCGCTGCCCAGATACAACTCCGGCGCCCCTCCATTCTCCCAATAGAAGATCCGCGAGTGCTCGAGGAATCGATCGATGATCGCCCGAACCCGGATGTTCTCGCTCACGCCCGGGATCCCAGGTCGCAGACTGCAGGTGCCGCGCACGAGCAATTCGATCTGAACCCCTGCTTGGCTGGCCTCGTAGAGGCGCTCGATCACACCGCGGTCCACGAGCGAGTTCATCTTGGCGATGATGCGGGCGGGGCGCCCGTTCTCCTGATGCCCGATCTCGCGCTCGATGAGTTCGTAGACGTGTTTTCGAGTGTGAAAAGGCGAGACGATGAGCCGATTCATCGGCGGCAGGTCGCCATAGCCGGTGAGCACGTTGAAGAGCAGCATCGCGTCCGCGGTGAGGTCCTCCCGAGCGGTGAGGAGGGAGAGGTCGGTGTACAGACGAGCCGTCGTCGGGTTGTAGTTCCCGGTCGAGAGGTGGAGGTAGCGGCGGAGATCATTCTCTTCCTTCCGGATGATGAGCAGGACCTTGCAGTGCGTCTTTAGGCCGAGGAGCCCGTACACGACGTGCACGCCGCTCTCCTCGAGCGCCCGCGCCCACGCGATGTTGGCGGCCTCGTCGAAGCGAGCTTTGAGTTCGACGAGCGCGGTGACCTGCTTGCCGTTCTGCGCCGCGCGGGCCAAGGCGCGCACGATGGGGGAGTCGCCGCTGGTCCGGTACAGCGTCTGCTTGATGGCCACGACGTCGGGGTCGTCAGCGGCGCTCTCGATGAAGTCCACGACGTGCGCGAAGGAGTCGTACGGGTGAAAGAGGAGGATGTCTCGCTTGCGGATGGAGCGAAAGAGATCCTGGCTGTAGCGCAGGCCGGGGAAGGCTACAGGCGAAAAAGGCTCTTCCTTGAGCTGCGGCAGATCGAGGGCGCGATACAGCGCGAAGATGTCCTTGGTGGCGATGAACTCCGGGTGCCGGTGAACGTGGTCCTCTTCGATGCCGAGCAGATCGCGCAAGTCTTCTTGCAGGCGGCTCGAGGTCTCCGCGACCAGCTCTAGACGAACCGCGTCGCCGAGCTCCCGGCGCCGCAGCTCGTCCTGGATCGTGGTCATGAGGTTGTCGGCCTCTTCTTCGATGATCTCGAGGTCGCTGGCGCGAGTGACGCGAAATGGCTGAGCCTCGCTGATGCGGTGTCCCGGGAAGAGCTCGCTGGCGTGCATGGCGATGCAGGCCTCGAGGTGGATGAAGGCGTAGCGGAAGTCGGGGTCTTCGACGGGGATGAACCGCGGCAGCATCCGCGGCACCTGGACGAGCGCGAGGAGGGTGCCGTCGGTGCTCTCGACCTGAGTGAGCTTACGTCCGGGCTTCGGGGCCTCGATGCGGAGGGCGATGTTGAGGCTCTGATTCCGCAGCTGCGGAAAGGGGTGCGCCGGATCGATGGCGATCGGCGTCAGACAGGGGTGGACCTCTCGCCGATAGTAAGTGCCCAGCTTCTCGCGCTGCTTCTCGCTGAGCGACTGGGGCGTCAGAAACTTGAGCCCGTGTGCTTCGAGCTCGGGGAGGATGGACTGCGTGAGGACGCTCGAGAGTCGGAGGGACAGGTCCTTCGCCTTGAGCCCGACCTTGTGCAAGACCTCCACTGGGTTCTCGCTGCCCGGCTGAGCCGCTTCTCGGGCGCGCTTGTGCAGGCCGGCGACACGCACCATGTAGAACTCGTCGAGGTTCGAGACCGCGATGGCAACGAACTTGAGTCGTTCGAGCAGCGGTACGGTGTCGCGTTCGGCGTTGGCCACGACACGTCCGTTGAACTCGAGCCACGAGAGCTCTCGGTCGATGTAGAGCGCGGGGTCCTTGAGGTCGCGAGCCGGCTTCTCGTCGAGATTGCGCTTCTTCATCGGAACTCGATGGCCCCGGTCTCGGAGAAGATGAACGCCAGGGACTTGGCCATGCGATGAGACTCGGAGCCTTCTGGGAACTGAGCCAACAACTGCTCGAGCGTGCGTCCCGGCCGAATCTGCCGGAGCACCGGCGTGGCATCGCGCCGGAGCCGGAGCATGCGCGCGACCAAGGGATACTCGGGCAGGATCTCGATCTGGCGGACGCGGGAGGTCGCGAGCGCTCGCTCAATCTCGGCCGGCGCCCATCGGTGCGTGGCGCGGGCCACCAGCTCCAGCGCGGTGCCGGCGAGGAAACCTCGGTCGGGCCAGCCGGTGGTTTCGAGGAAGCCGAAGTCGGCCTCGTTCAGATCGAGCACGTCTTCGAGGATGTCGATGGCCTGCGTCTTGCGAAAGGAGATGATGAGCTCGGGGTCGGTGTTGAAGCGGCGCGAGAGCACATCATGCAGAGGCGCCCGGCCCTCGATGATGCCGTGGAGCACCGCGCCCAGCATCGAGGCATCGGGCACGACCCCGGAGGCGGCCAGGCAAGCGAGTATCTGCTGCGACGGCCGTGTGCTCAGGAGCCCGACGAGCCCCCCGACCTCGAGCAGGCAGGTGTAACGCTCCCCCTCTCGATCCACGACGAAGATCCCGGTGCCCCCGTGCAGCGCGAGTCCGCCCAGGATGGAGATGGTTCGCTTCTCCCGCGAGGCGGGCGCGCGCGTGAAGCGGGGCGGGGTCCACAGCGCGAACTCGAGCTCCGCCAAGGGCGCGAACTCGGCGATGGGCATCCAGTCGATCGCGTCCGTGGAGACCTCGGTCTCACCGGAGGCGTTCCGGGGATCGAGCGCATGCACGAGCGCGTCGAGGCTGGTGATGCGTGATACTTTGAGTCCGGTGCGGACGTAGATGGGGTGATTGGCGAACGGCGTCTCTGCGGCGTGGACGCGGGCTTCTTCTGGCGGCAAGAGGCCATAGGCGATGGCGGTCGAGGTCCGGGTGGACTCCCAGGGCTCGACGAACTCGAGCGCGCCGGTGGACAGGGACGGCCGTCCGCCGGGCGGCGGAATGCTCGCGACGGGCCTCGTGACCGGCATGGGTGGGCCCAGGGTCTCGCGCGTGATCGCGGTGGGGTCCGAGGGCCTTCGCGAGGGCAAGTTGGCGGCCCCGATGTGTCCTTCGAGCTCAGCGAGCGCGGCGGCGACGCGGTCCGGTCCGAGGCGCAGGCCCATTTGCTGCGCGACGCTCTCGATGGCCCCGATCATCATCTCACCGTGCGAGAAACGCCGGTCCTTGTCGGTCTCGGTGCCGGTTAGGACGAGCGCGTCGAGATTGGCGGACAGTCCTTTTCGAAGGTCCGAGGGCGGGCGCCTTGGGCCCGAACAGACCGCGAGCATGGTCTTGAAGTCGGTCTCGCCGACGAACATGCGACGCTGGGTCAACAGCTCCCAGAGGACCACCGCGGCCCCGAACAAGTCCGAACGACCGTCGAGGGGTAAGGCGCGCACCTGCTCCGGCGAGAGATAACCCACCTTGCCGCGAACCAAACCCGTGCGAGTCCGCTGCTCTCTGCCACGCGCGCGCGCGATACCGAAGTCGGCGAGCTTCACGTGACCTTCGTAGGAGAGGAACACGTTGGAGTGGGTCACGTCGCGATGCACGACGTGGAGCGGTCGGCCGTGCTCGTCCGTGGCGTCGTGGGCGAAGGCCAAGGCGGCGACGAGGTCGCGGGTCACGGTCAGCGCAAAGTCGACCGGGAGCCAATACCGCGCTCGAGCCGCAGCAGCGAGGCACCATCTCAGGTCATGTCCCCGCACGTACTCGAGGACCATGAAGAGGCGGCCCGATTCGTCCTGGCCGTGCTCCAGGATCTGCACGATGCCCGGGTGACGAAGCCGAGAGGCGAGGGCGGCCTCGTCGTAGAACATGCTGACCAGGTTTGGGTCGCTGGCGAGCTCCTGATGCAGCAGCTTGATCGCGAAGTCTCGCTCCTGTCCGTCCGGTCCGGTGCGGCGCGCGAGGAAGACCTCGGCCATACCGCCGGATCCGATGCGTTCGAGGACTCGATAGGGACCGATGAGAGTGGGCTCCACGGGGAGGAGGAGCATACCGCGAGGTGGCAGCTCGCTCCACGGGCTTTCGCGCTTGCACGCGCCCTCGGCTCCCTCTACGGTGGTGCCGTCGATGACGACGTCTGCCTCGTCGCTCGCGACACTCGGTCGCCGCCTCTCCGTGGCCGACGTGCTCGGGCCGGACGGGCTGTTGGCCTCCGTCCACTCCGCCTGGGAGAGTCGTGAGGGTCAGGTTCACATGGCCGAGCGCATCTCTCTGCAGCTCCGGTCTGGGGGAACCCTCGCGGTGGAGGCCCCCACGGGCATCGGCAAGACCCTCGCGTACCTCGTGCCGGCGATCCTGCTCGGACGCCGAGTGGTGATCTCCACCAACACCAAGACGCTCCAGGAGCAGATCGTCGCCAAGGATCTGCCGCTGCTTCACGCTGCTCTGGCGGCGGCCGGGCTTCGGCTCGAGGCCGCGAGCGCCGACGCCGATCTCGCCCCATCTCCCGACACGATTCGCTACGCATTGATGAAGGGTCGCGGCAACTACCTGTGTCTCGATCGGCTCGATCGCCGCACACGCCAGCGCGAGTTCGCAGAACTCGGCGTCGGTCGAAGGGAGGAGATGTTCTACCGGTCGCTGCGGGACTGGTCCCTCACGTCCCAGAGCGGTGACAAGGCGGAGCTCAAGAGCTGGTCCGAGGACCTGCCGCTTTGGTCCGAAGTGGACGCGCGCGCAGAGATCTGCCACGGCTCACGCTGCGCGCGTTTCGACGAGTGCTTCGTCGTACGCATGCGCCGCGCGGCCGAGAACGCGGACATCGTGGTCGTGAATCATCATCTCTTGCTCGCCGACCTCGCGCTGACCGCGAAAGCGCGGCTCGCTGGCGCGCCCGCCGGCTTCGGCAGCATCATCCCGCGTGGCCGCGCGCTCGTGATCGACGAGGCACACGCGCTCGAGGAGATCGCCTCCGAGTACTTCGGAGGCTCCGTGAGCACGCACGCACTCGAGCGCTTCGAGCGTGACGCTCGCGACTGGCTCGTGCTGCGCCCCCCCGCATTTGACGTCTCCGGATTCGGAGCCGTGCTCCAGGGTGCCACCGCGGCCGCGCGTCGTGTGTTCTCGGAGCTTCCCAGCGAGGAGGGTCGCATTCGCGTCCCCACGCCCGCTGCGCCGGTTTCGGCCGAGGCGGTGGTGGTGCTCGATGACGAGCTCGCGGACCTCCCGTGGTACGTGACTCGACCGGTCGACCCCGAAGAGAAGGAGCGCCCGAGCCCCGAGCGCTTCGAGAAAGCGCGTGCGTCTCTGCCCGACGCGGTGAGTGCGATGATCTCCTTGGCGCGTATGCTCGAAGACGGACCTCAGGATCCGATGTGCGAGAGCCTAGCGCGTCGCGCACGCGAGCTCGGATCTGGACTCGGCTTCATCCTCGAGCCCACCGACCCCGACTACGTCTACTTCGTAGAGCGAAAAGGTCGGCACGTCTCCGCCGGCGCCGCCCCCATCGAGGTCGCGGAGCTCTTGTCCGAACACCTGTTCGGTGCGTTCGAGAGTGTGGTCCTGACCAGCGCGACCCTTTCGGTCGATGGCTCGGATGGACTCGGCTTCTACCTGGGGCGGGTGGGGGCCCCGAAGTCGACCGAGAGCATCGTGCTGCCGAGCCCCTTCGACTTCGCAAGGCAGGCGGCCATCCACGTGCCGAGCGATCTGCCGCATCCAGATGACGTCGACTTCCCGGACCGGCTCGCCGAGCGGGCGCGGGTGCTCATCGATCTCGTCGGCGGTGGCGCTTTCCTGCTCTTCACCAGCCACCGCATGATGGAGAAGGTGCATCAGAAGCTCGCGCCCGAGCTCGACTACCCGGTCTTTATTCAGGGGCAGGCGCCCAAGCAGGCCTTGCTCGAGGGCTTCGTCCGCGAGACGCCGGCGGTGTTGTTCGGCACCTCGAGTTTCTGGGAAGGGGTCGATGTCCCCGGCGATCCACTGCGTCTGGTCCTCATCGACCGGCTCCCCTTCGCTTCGCCGCGAGATCCGGTCGTCGCAGCCAGGCTCGAACGGCTCGAGCTTCAAGGTCAAAGCCCATTTGCCACCTACCAAGTCCCGCAAGCCATCCTGCGCCTCAAGCAGGCCTTCGGACGCCTGGTCCGCACGCGCTTCGACTCGGGTTTGGTTGTCATCTGCGATCGTCGCCTGCTCGCCCGCCGCTATGGTCAGCGCTTTCTTCGCGCACTCCCGCCGGCCCGTCGTCTCCACCATCACGACGATCTCCACCACTTCCAAAGGCGGTAGGGCGTGGCGGCCGATGCTCTCTACAAGCTGCTCCGGCCCGCCGTCTTTGGCCTTCCGGCGGAGCGCGCGCACGACCTCGCCCTCACGATGGCCGAGCGTGTTGCCCGGTCGCCCATGCTGCTGAAGGCGGTGACCGCGCGGTTCTTTGAACCTCCCGACCCGGTGCTCGCGACCACGGTTTTTGGTCTCGCGTTCGACAATCCGGTCGGCCTTGCTGCGGGGCTCGACAAGAACGGGGTGGCCATCGACTTCTGGGCTGCGCTCGGCTTCGGCTTCGTCGAGGTCGGCACCGTGACTCCGGGGCAGGGGCAGCCGGGCAACGACAAGCCCCGCATGGCGCGCCTCGTGCGCGACCGGGCGATCGTCAATCGAATGGGGTTCAACAACCGCGGCGCGGACGCGCTGGCCCAGAGGCTCGCGGCGCGGAAGAGCAAGGTCATCGTCGGCGGAAACATCGGCAAGGCGAAGGTCACCGCGCTCGAGCATGCGGCCGGAGACTACGAGCGCGCGATGCTGCCCATCTGGCCTCTCGTGGACTACATCGCGGTCAATGTCTCGAGCCCCAACACCCCTGGCTTGCGGAGTCTTCAGACCGTCGAAGCGCTGCGTCCCCTGCTCACTCGCATCCTGGCGACCGATCGCGATCAGGCCGAGCGATACGGTAAGCCGTCGCGCCCCATACTCTTGAAGCTCGCCCCAGATCTGCATGACGCCGACCTCGAGGCGATCGCGGCGCTCGCGCTCGAGCTCGGCCTCGCGGGGCTCATCGCGACCAACACCACCCTCGACAGGAGCGGCCTGTCCACCCCCGCGCCCATCGAGGGCGGCCTCTCGGGCGCCCCGCTCACGGCGAGGGCGCTCGCATGCACACGGGTGCTCCGCCGGGTCACCGAGGGTCGCATACCGATCATAGGTGTGGGCGGAATCCACACGGCAGAACACGCCTACCAGAGGGTTCGTGCGGGGGCTTCACTCCTCCAGGTGTACACCAGCTTCGTGTATGAGGGGCCGACGCTGGCGGGCACCCTAGAGAAGGGGCTAGCCTCTTTCTTGCGACGAGACGGATTTCATTCCATCTCTGAGGCGGTGGGTGTCGATGCTGCTAGATCGTAGCGGCGAATCACCGGGGAGCCCGAGGGCACGTGCAGTTCAACACGAGTCAGCGCGAGCTGACGCTCAAGATCGTCTACTACGGTCCCGCGCTGTCGGGAAAGACGACCAATCTACAAGCGCTCCACGCGCTGCTCGATGACTCCGCGCGCGGAAGCCTGACGACGCTCGATACCAAAGGAGACCGAACGCTCTTCTTCGATCTCCTGCCGGTGCACTTCAAGACCAAGAGCGGACTGCGCATCAAGCTGAAGCTATTTACGGTCCCGGGTCAGGTCATCCACGAGGCCACGCGCCGAATCGTGCTCGCGGGCACCGATGCCGTGATATTCGTGGCGGACTCGCAGCGGAAAGCCACCAAAGCGAACAACGAGTCCTTCGCGAACATGCAGCGGAACCTCAAAGCCAACGGCCTGGACCCACAGACCGTTCCCACCGCCATCCAGTTCAACAAGCGTGATCTACCCGACGTCCGGAGCGACGAAGAGATCCGAGAGATGGCGCAGAAGGGCCGGGAGCTGATTGTACCGGCCGTCGCGATTCGCGGCGACGGTGTGGTGGAGACGCTGCGCGGCACGCTCGAAGTCCTCTACCGACACCTCGAAGCCGAGCACGAGTTCAGCCGCAAGCTTGGGGTGCAAGAGCGCGAGTTCTTGAGCGGCATCCTCGCCGCGGTGCGTCCGCCGAGTGGTCTCATCCGCGCCGGCGAAGAGAACGGAGGACCACGATGAGCAGAGAGCAGCCCGGGCATCCTGGATTGCCGGTCCTGCCGCACGAGGGTGATCTCCCCACTCCCGAGAGTCAGCCCGCCACGCCCGGACGCGGCATCCTCGAACGCCGAGTCACGCTCGCCGAGCTGGTCGACGTGCGTTCGTTTCGAGACCTCTGCGCGAGCTTCGTCGACCTCTATAAGCTCGGCATCAAGGTCTTCGACACCGAGGGCACGAAGCTCGTCGACATCCGTGTCGGCAACGGTGACTGGTGCGGCTACATCTTTGCGAACCCGACGGGCCGCCGCGAGTGCACCTCGCTCGTGCACCGGGTGAAGCAGCACCGATACTCGGAGCTCGATTCCGGCGGGCTCGTGGAGCAGTCGTGCTTCTCCGGGCTCAAGTACATCATCATGCCGATCACCTACGGGGGTGACGCGCTCGGGCGAGTCATCTATGGGCCGTACCTCCCGGCCGAGGTCGAGCGACCAGGAGCTGCGGTGGAGGCCTTCGGGGAGGGCTTCGATCCTGCTCGTCTCTGGGGCTACGGGGACAAGATCCGAAGGGTCTCCGAAGACACCATCACGAAGATCATCGACAACTTCCGGCGCACCGTCGAGACCGTCATCTCCATCGCCTTCAAAGCGCTGATGACCCAGCACCTGCACCTCGAGTCCGTCTCTGCGAGCTATCAAGATCTCGCGGAGACGAACCGCCGGCTGCGGAGCTCGGTCGAGAAGCTCAAGGAGATGGACCGGCTCAAGGCGAGCTTCTTGGCGATGATCAGCCACGAGCTTCGGACCCCGCTCACGAGCATCATCGGTTACTCGGAGATGCTCGCCGAAGGCATGGCGGGAGACATGACCGACGAGCAGAAGGAGTTCGTCGCCACCATCCGCGAGAAAGGCGAGAGCCTCCTCGGCCTCATCGGTTCCCTGCTGGATATCTCCAAGATCGAAGCCGGCGCGGTGACGCTTGCGCTCGGTGACATGAAGATCGAGGACGTGGTTCGGTCTGCCGTCCGTACGCTCGTTCCTCAGGCACAGAAGAAGAAGGTCGAGCTCCGCGTGAAGCTCGACCCTGGCCTGGGGAGCATCATCGCCGACTATGACAAGGTGAATCAGTCGATGGTGAACCTGCTCGCCAACGCGGTGAAGTTCACGCCCGAAGGCGGCTCCGTCACGCTGAAGGTCTACGTCTTTGAAGGAGAGCGGCGCTACTCGGGTAGCACTGGGCGGTTTGGGTCGGCCGAGGAGCGCTTCCTCCGAGCCGACATCATCGACACCGGAATCGGCATCCCCAAGGAGAAGCTCGAGGACGTGTTCAAGGCCTTCTACCAGGTCGACAACTCCTTCACCCGGGAGTACGGCGGTACCGGGCTCGGGCTCGCGATCGTGAAGAGCTTCGTTGAGGCCCACAAGGGCGAGGTCTGGGTGGACAGCGAGCCCCAGCAAGGGACCACCTTCAGCCTGCTCTTTCCGATGGACCTCGACGAGAACGTGCCCTCCGCCATCAGCTTCACCTCGGATCTGTAGGGCCCTGGAGCCCCAATCCATACTTGCCGCGGTCATGCCCGTATGCGATGCCTCCCGCCGTGGGCGAACCGGGGAAGAACCTCCGCTACAAGCGGATCCTGCTCAAGCTGTCGGGCGAGGCCTTCGGCGCGGACGGCGAGACCCTCAGCACGCGGGTCCTCTCGGGGATCGCGGAAGAGATCAAACAAGTCCACGAGTTAGGCGTCGAGCTTGCGCTCGTCATCGGGGGCGGCAACATCTTTCGCGGGGTCTCGGCGGCCACCAAGGGCATGGACCGCGCCAGCGCCGACTACATGGGCATGCTGGCTACCGTCATCAACGCGCTCGCGCTCCAAGACGCGCTGGAGAAGGTGGGTCTTCATACCCGCGTGCAGAGCGCCATCAAGATGGAGCAGATCGCCGAGCCTTACATCCGGCGGAGGGCCATCCGGCACCTCGAGAAGGGGCGCATCGTCATCTTTGGTGCCGGCACCGGCAACCCCTTCTTCACCACCGACACCGCAGCTTCACTCCGCGCCATGGAGATCAGCGCGGACGCCATCCTCAAGGCCACCAAGGTCGATGGCGTCTACGAGAGCGACCCGGTGACGAATCCCAACGCCAAAAAGTTTGAGCATGTGAGTTATCTGGATGCCCTGAACCTGGGGCTGAAGGTCATGGACGCCACCGCGATCTCCCTCTGCATGGACAACCAGCTTCCGATCGTCGTCTTCGCCATGGGCGGGCGCAACATCGGACGGGTGGTCGCAGGGGAGCCGGTCGGCACGTTCGTTGGAGCCGGCACCACCCGCCTCGCCAACGTTTAGCACTGGAGGATGAAATGGGCGAAGAAGACAAAGCCATAGCCGAACTGGACGCACGCTCCACGGAGGCCATCGAGGCCCTCAAGGTGGGCCTCGCGCGTATCCGCACTGGGCGCGCCAATCTTTCGGTGCTCGACTCCGTGCGGGTCGAGTACTACGGCGCCAAGACCCCGCTCAATCAGGTGGCCTCGCTGTCCGTTCCGGATCCGCGGCTCATCACCATCAAGCCCTTCGACAAGTCGCTCCTTCAAGAGATCGAGAAGGTGCTCAGGGCCAGCGCGGACATCGGCCTGTCGCCGCAGAACGACGGGGAGAAGGTGCTTCTGCCCATTCCCCCGCTCACCGAGGAACGGCGTAAAGAGTTCACCAAGACCGCCAAGTCCAAGGGCGAGGAAGCCAAGGTCTCGGTCCGGAACGCACGCCGAGACGTCAACGATCAGATCAAGGGGCTGCAGAAAGACGGCGCGTTGCCCGAGGACGACGCCAAGAAGGCCACCGATCGAGTTCAAAAGATGACCGATGACTTCGTGAAGTCCATCGACGACCTGGTCGGTAAGAAAGAGAAAGAGATCCTCGAAATTTGAGCGACACTCTCGGTCAGGCGGCGGGGACTTCACACCGGGCCGCCGTCCCTCGGCACGTGGCGATCATCATGGATGGCAACGGCCGATGGGCGGAGCTCCGCGGCCAGCCTCGGTTGCTCGGTCACGCAGAGGGCGCCAAGTCCGTCCGAGCGGTCGTGACCGCCGCGCGTGAACTCGGCCTGGAGGCGCTGACGCTCTACGCCTTCTCCGTCCAGAACTGGTCGCGCCCCGAGGACGAGGTCCTGGGATTGATGCAGCTCCTCTACGACTATCTCGAGGAAGAGCTGCCGACCATGCTGAAGAACGGTGTCCGTCTGCGCTCCATCGGCGATGTCGAGCGGCTCCCCGGGTTCGTGCGCGAGCGCCTCGAGAAGACCGAAGACGCGACCAAGGCGGGCTCGGGCATGGTCCTCACCCTCGCGCTCTCTTACGGCGGGCGCGAGGAGATCGTGCGTGCCGCGCGCGAGATCGCCGAGGATGTGTCCCGCGGCCAGCTTGCTCCGGATCAGGTGACCGAGGAAGAGTTCGAACGGCGCACCTTCACCCGCGACCTACCGCCGCTCGACCTCATCATCCGAACCAGCGGCGAGATGCGCCTCTCGAACTTCCTGCTCTGGCAGGCCGCCTACGCCGAGCTCGTCGTCGTCGAGACGCCCTGGCCCGAGTTCCGCAAGGAGGAGCTCGTCGACTGCCTCGAGCTCTACGGGCGCCGCGAGCGTCGCTACGGCCTGACCTCGGAGCAGCTCGCCGCCCGAGGGGAGCTGTCGTCCCCGTGAACCCGCTCGTGGCTCGGATCGCGAGCGCCCTCGTGGCGCTGCCGCTCGCGCTGGGCCTCATTCATCTCGGCGGCTGGTGGTTCATCGCTCTGGTGCTGTTTGCCGCGGCGGTGACGCTCTTCGAGTGGAACGTGATGGTCTCCCCGGGCGACCGTCCGCTGCGGATCCTGCTCACGCTGGTGGGTGTGTTCTTCACCGCCTCGGTCATGCTCGGTCGATTGGGCAGCGACCTCGGCATCGGCATCGTCTTCGGCCTGGTGACCTTCGTGCTGCTCGTGTTTCTGTTTCGGCCCGGGCCCATGGAGACCGCCGCGCAGCGCCTGGCGCTCTCTCTGACCGGGATCTTCTGGGTGGGCGGACTGCTAGGGGTGACCGCGTCGTTGCGCTTCCTGCCCGAGGGTGTGGCGTGGCTCTACGTGGCCTTCTCCATCTCTTTCGGCAGCGACACCGGCGGGTACTTCGCGGGTCGCTTCCTGGGAAAGCACAAGCTCTACGAGAAGGTCAGCCCCAAGAAGACCTGGGAGGGCTCGGTCGGCGGGGTGATCATGGCGGTGATCTTCGTGGCGGGCTTTCATGTGCTCGTCGGCCCCAAACAGGTGCCGATCACCGAGCTCCTCCTGGCCACGGTGTTTGGGACGGCGCTCGGCCAGTGCGGCGATCTCGCGGAGAGCATGGTCAAGCGTTCGGTCGGCGTGAAGGACTCCGGGAGCATCATGCCCGGCCACGGGGGTCTTTTGGACCGGGTGGACGCGCTCCTCTTCGTCGGTGTGTTTCTCTACCTGTACGCGCTGGTGGGCCATGGCCTGTCGCCAACCTGGCCGTAGCACAGCCCATCTAGAGACCCCTGAGGGCGCCGGGCGGGTTGGGGGCTAGGCTCTGGGGCACCGGACCGTGCTAAGCTCGTCCGACCCGTATGGGAGGCTCTTTCAGTTTTGGCCCGTCCTCGGTGGCGGCCTTCGTTCTCTTCATCGGCATCCTGATCTTCGTGCACGAGCTCGGCCACTTCCTCGCGGCCAAGTACTTCGGGATCAAGGTGCTCAAGTTCTCGCTCGGCTTTGGACCGCCCCTCGTGCGGTTCGAGCGTGGTGAGACGACCTATCAGATCGCGCTCCTGCCCTTGGGTGGTTTCGTGAAGATGTTGGGCGACGTGCCCGGGGACGAGGTGGCGCAAGAAGACCGACACCGCGCGTTCAACACCGTGCCGGTCTATCAGCGCGCGGTCGTGGCGTTCGCCGGCCCGCTCTTCAATCTCGTCTTTCCCGTGGCCTGCTTCTTCGCCTACTACGTGCTTGGTCCCACCGTGAAGGCGCCGGTGATCGGCCCGGTCGAAGCCGGTGGGCCCGCCCATGTCGCGGGTTTGCAGGAGGGCGACCGTGTGCTCTCGGTGGACGGGGAGCGCGTGTGGAGCTTCGAGCGCATGGCCAGCCTCATTCGGACCCGGCCCGATGAGTTGGTGGAGATCGAGCTCTTGCGCGGGCAGGAAACGAAGCTCATCCAGCTCGCACCCAAGGCGGTCATGGGTTCGGACGAGTTCGGTGGAGACCTGCAGCAAGGCCGAATCGGGGTGGGGCCGGTTCAGCTCGGTACCCGCGTGGGTGTCGATGGTCCGCTCGGCCTTTCCAACGGCTTCACGACCGGCGACCGGCTGCTCACAGTGGCCGGTGTGCGGGTGCAGCGGCTCTCGGAGGCCGAAGAGGCCTTTCGCGGTCACCACGGTCGAGAGGTCGAGGTGGTTGTCGCCCGGCCCCAGGCGCTCTCCGCGGGTGGGTTGCTCGCCGCCTCGAGGGAACGTCCTCAAACGCTCCGCGTGAAGGTCCCTCCTGGCTTCGCGTCTCTCGCCGATCTGGGGCTCGCCAGCTCCGAGACTTTCATCCGTGCCCTCGACCCCCGCGGCGCCGCGGCCCGCGCTGGGCTCCGGCCCGGGGACCGGGTGGTGTCCCTGTCGGGAAGCCCGGTGACGCTCTTCGTGGCTTTTGCCATGGACCTTCGGCGGCTCGAGAAGTCGCCGGCCCGCATCGAAGTGGTGCGCGACGGTGAGCGCCTCGAGTTCACCGTTCGGAACGACGAGAAAGAGACCCTCAACGAAGCCACGGGCAGGATGCAGTCCGGCTTCGACAGCGGTCTCGGGCTCGGCGCTGCGCCCCGTCACCTCTCCACCGCGCATTGGGACCCAGGGGGCGCGTTCTTGATGGAGACCGCGCACCTGAGTCTCTTCGAAGCCTTGGCGGTCAGCGTGGAGACCACGGGTAAGGTCATCGGCAGCATCACGCTCGCGCTCTTCAAGCTCTTCTCGGGAGACATCTCGGTGAAGCAGGTGGGCGGGCCGATCATGCTCTTTCAGGTCGCGGCGCAGGCGGCGGAACACGGGCTCTTTACGTACCTGCAGATCCTCGCGATCATCTCGGTGAACCTCGGCATCATCAACCTGCTCCCCATCCCGGTCTTCGATGGCGGGCACCTCCTGTTCTGCGCCATCGAGGCGATCAAGCGAAAGCCGGTGGACCTGCGCGTGCGGGAGGCCTTCACGATCGTGGGTCTGCTCTTGCTCGCGGTCCTGGTCGTGCTCGTGTTCACAAACGACATCTCTCGGCTCTCCGACGCCTTCAGGTAGCGTGCTGCTCGCCATCGAAACGTCCACACGCTCCGGCTCCGTGGCGGTGGGGCTCGAGGATGGGTCGGTCACCTTTGAGTCGCTGGCCTCGGGCAGAAACGAGGACCTCGCCGAGACGGTGGCGACGCTTTTCCCCGAGGGCGGAGAGGCCATCACCTCGTACGCGCTCGGCATCGGACCGGGCTCCTTCACCGGGCTGCGAGTGGGGCTCTGCTTCTTGAAAGGCTACGCCACGGTCTTCCCGAGGCCCGTCGCGGCGATCTCGAGCTTCAGGGTCGTCGCCGAGCAGGTGTTCGAGGCCGAGCCCTCCGCGAGCTCGGTGCTGGTGGTCATCGATGCTCGCAACCGGGAGCTGCTCGCGGGCCGCTACCTGAAGGATCAGGGCGCGGTGCGGGTGGACGAGGAACTGCCCGATGGCCTCTACGATCTCGCGGCGCTCGAGGCACAACTGGGCGATTGGCGCTCGGGGCGCGATCTCTTGGCCGGCGAGGGCGCGACGCTGCTCGGGGCGTCACTCGAGCGCGCCGATGCCGGGCTCTGGGTGCCGCGGGCGGATACCTTGGCGCGACTGGCCGCCCCCGAGCTGCGTGCGGGCAAGGGTCGAACGATCCGCGGCCTGGAGCCCGCCTATTTGCAGCGCCCGACGGCGGAGCGGCGGGGCGCCGTGCACTCAGGCAAAGATTGACTCTTCTCTGCCCCGCCCCGTAGCCTCGACCGGCAGACACGCATGGAGAACCAGCCCCTCATCGACGGCAGCGAGCCCTCTTTGGACGAAGCCCGCGCCGAGTACACCCGCCTCAAACGTGAACACGGAGAGCTCGAGACTCGTCTCGACGACCTGAAGCAGCGCGTCTACCTGTCCGCGGCCGAAGAGGTCGAGAAGAAGACCCTCCAGAAGCTCAAGCTGGCCAAGAAGGACCGAATCGTCGAACTCGAGCGTCAGCTCGGCGAACCCTCCGGGGAATGAACCGCCTCACCTGACTGCTCACATCCTCGAGATGCAATTCTCCGGCGAGTCGTGCTAGACCCGCGACCGGAAGGCCCTGAGCGTGCGCGTTTTGACAAACCCTGGATCTCGCCTCAAATCGCGCTTTGGTCGTCGGGCCGCGCTGCCCATGGGGCTGGGCCTGCTCTTGCTTCCTGCCCTGGGTCTGGCTCAGTTCATCGTTCGGCCTCAGATCATTCCCTCCGCCATCCGTCCCTCCGAGGCGAACCGCTTCAACATTCAGGACCTGGCCGACGACGTCCCCCCGCCGGAACTCGAGTGGCGCGTGAGCGTCCCTCAGACCGCCAGCTTCGACTACGAGCTGACCTTCGACGTCGGCGCGAGCACCTCTTCACCCACGCCTTCGCGGGTGCCGATGGCCGATACGACCAGCGACCGAAATACGGGCGCGGCGAACAACAACCGTACGTACCTCCATCGTATCCAGTACGCCGATATCCTGCGTACGATTGAGCGCCCTGAGAACGGTGGCATCGACGACGGTCGCCGCAACGTCGTCATTCGCGTCTTTCAGGCCGGAGACCCGACGAACGAGATGAACGCGGGCTCCTTCACCTGGACCTTTCAGTACGACACCAAGCCGCCGCCTCCCCCCACGGTGGAGCGTGTCGAGGCGGGCGATCGGCGCTTGCGGGTCGTCTGGGAGGCTCCGGACGACGACGACGACATCCAGTTCTACGAGGTGCTCTATCTGCCGCAGGTCACCACGGGCACCGCGGGGCTCGTCCTCACCGCAGCCACCCCGGGCATCAAGACGCGAAAGGTCGATCGTACGCAGACCTCGGTGTCCATCGACGAGGACGTCGCCAATGGGGTGCCGGTGGCGCTCGCCATGCGGAGCCTCGACGAGTTCGAGAATGTCGGCGCGCTGGGCGTCACCCACTTCGCGGTGCCAGTGCAGGTGGTCGATTACTGGCAACTCTACAAGGCCCAAGGCGGCGACGAGGGGGGCGGCTTCTGCTTCATCGCGACCGCCGCGTATGGCTCCTACGCGCATCCCGCGGTTCAGCTCCTGCGCTGGTTTCGAGATCACGCGCTCGCGCCTACGCTGCTCGGGCGTGTATTCGTGGCCGCCTACTACCGCTTCGCTCCGCCGCTCGCCCGAGTCGTGGCCGAGCACGAGGGCCTCCGCTCCTTCGTGAGGCTCCTCCTGTGGCCGGTCGCGGTCACGGGTCTGCTCGTCATGGCCATGCCTCTCGCGGGTGCGTTGGTGCTCGCGGGCCTCTTGTTCCGGCGCGGTCGTTCACGGCGCCGGCGGCGTCTGCGCGCGCTCCTTCCTTTCATGGGCGCGTTGTTGGCGTTCGGTCTGACCACGGTGAGTTCCGCCCAGGCCGCGGGGCCGCGGCCCGGGGCAGAGGACGCACTGGGGCTCGCGCTCCAGTTCAAGGGTGGTCCCTTTCAGCCGGCCATGGGTGACTCCGAAGTCGCGACGGGGCCGGGTGCGGGCGTCTTCACGACGGTGTTCGGCGACAAGGCGAGGCCGCTGTTTTCGCTCGGGGCGGACTGGCAGTTCTTTCGCAAGTTCGGCAGCGCCGGCGTGGGCGTCGGCTTCGGCTTCATGCAGTACGTGGGTAAGGGCCGCTTGGCGAACACCGGCGAGGTCTCCAGCGACACCACGGTCTTCAACATGCTGCCGCTCACGCTCACCGCGTTCTACCGCTTCGACGTGCTCGCCGATCGCTTCGGCATCCCGCTCGTGCCGTACCTGCGCGGTGGTCTGGTCTATCAGATCTGGTGGGTCACCAACGGCCGCGGCGAGATCTCGCTCTTCGAGACCGGTGATGGCTCCGAAGGCACCGAAGGGCGGGGCGGAAAAGCCGGTCTCACCGGCACGGCGGGTATCGCGGTGCTGCTCAACACCATCGACACGAAGTCCGCCGCCGCGCTGTACGAGTCCGCTGGTATCCGCGGCACGTATCTATTCATCGAGGTCGAGGCTCAAGAAGTGGACGGCTTCGGCTCCGCTGGCTTCGACTTCTCGGATACGAGCTGGAACGTCGGCATCTACTTCGAGTTCTGAGGCGGCGAGGCCCGCGTGTACACGTATCGTTTGGTCATCGAGTACGACGGGACTCACCTCGCGGGTTTTCAAAGACAGGATGGGGCGCCGGTTCGGACGGTGCAGGGTGAGCTCGAGGCAGCGCTCTCGCGCATGGTGAAGTCGCCGGTGGCGGTGCGCGGGGCCAGTCGCACCGACGCCGGCGTACACGCGCTCGGGCAAGTCGTGGCTTTTGACCTCGAGCGAGCGCTGCCGGTGGTGGCCTTCGAGCGCGGCCTGAACTCGGAGCTCCCGCGCAGCATCGCGGTCCGAGCCGCGGACTTGGTCGAGCCCGGCTGGAACCCCAAGCGTTCCGCCCGGGGAAAGCTCTACCGATACACCTACTGGAACGAGCGGGCCCCGACCGCCCTCGAACGGCACCGGGTCTGGCACGTGCCCCTCCCGCTCGACGCCGCGGCCATGCAGCGAGCGGCGACGCCCCTGATCGGCACCCACGACTTCCAGAGCTTTCGCTCCGCGAACTGCGCGGCTCGGCACGCCCGGCGGACCATGTACCGCCTGGACGTCCACCGGGAGGGGCCGCGGGTGGTCCTCGAGGTGCTCGGCAACGCGTTCTGCCGGAACATGGTCCGGATCATCGCGGGGACCCTCCGCGACGTGGGTCTGGGCCGCATCGAGCCCGAGAGCATGCCGGAGCGCCTCCTGGCCCGGGACCGGACGGCCACGGGGATGACCGCCCCCCCGCAGGGCCTCGTCCTGGTAGAGGTGATCTACGATGACCGGCTGCCCCCCAGACCCGAGGGCCAGTAGGGCGCGCAGGGCGTCGATCGTCGTTGAAAGACCCGCTTGACAGGTCCAGCGGTGGTCCATAGACCTACGCCTCTTCTCGCGAGGGAAGGAAGGACTATGTCGAAAGAAGCATCCAAGACGCCGCGGCCCATCAACTACCCCGGCTACACCAAGCACTACACCCGCAAGGACGCGGACCGAAAGTGGATCCTCGTCGATGCCAAGGGCCAGAGCGTGGGTCGTCTAGCGACCCAGGTCGCGATGCTCCTCCGCGGCAAGCACAAGCCCACCTTCACTCGGCACGACGACGTCGGTGACTTCGTGGTGGTGATCAACGCCCAGGATCTCGAGCTTCGTGGCAATGAAAAGGCCAAGAAGAAGATCTACTATCGACACACCAACTACTTCGGTCACCTTCGCGAGCGCACCGGCGAGCAGATGCTCCAACGCAATCCCACGACGGTGATCACCAAGGCGGTGTACGGCATGATTCCGCACGGCGCTCTTGGTAACCGCATCATCAAGAAGCTCAAGGTCTACGCTGGTTCGGAGCACCCGCACCGCGCTCAGAACCCGCAGCCCTTCACGATCAAGACCTGAGACCACGAGGAATTCGAGCGATGGCCAAGACACCCACCAACTACTACGCCACCGGACGCCGCAAAGAGGCGGTTGCCCGCGTTTGGCTCACCCCCGGCACTGGACAGATCTCCATCAACAAGCGGCCGGTTGAGCAGTACTTTGGGCGTGAGACGCTCAAGATGATCATCAACCAGCCCTTCGATGTCATCGAGCACAATGGCAAGTGGGACGTCCGCGTGAACGTGGTCGGTGGTGGTCTCTCGGGCCAGGCCGGCGCCATTCGCCACGGCATCACCCGCGCGCTCATGAAGGCCGACGAAGGCCTGCGGCCTCCGCTCAAGAAGGCTGGCTTCGTGACCCGCGATGCTCGCAAGGTCGAGCGCAAGAAGTACGGACGCCCCGGCGCCCGCAAGCGCTTCCAGTTCTCGAAGCGATAATCTCGCGTCTCGAACGCATCACGGTCCCGCCCGCGCCCGGGTCACCCAAGAGGTGATTCGGGCGTTGGTCTTTTGGGGCTTGCGCGGATTTGTGGGGGTCAGGCCCGAACGCGCAGTTTGCCTTCCACGTACAGCTCGCCTGCCCGATACGACGACCGCACCAGCGGGCCGCTGGCCACGAACTCGAACCCTAGGTCGCGAGCGGTGGCGGCGAGCGTATCGAAGGTCTCGGGCGTCACGAACTCCACCACTTCGAGGTGCTTGGTGGAGGGCCGAAGGTATTGGCCCAGCGTGAGGATGTCGACGTGGGCGGCCCGAAGATCACGCATGGCTTGCTCGACTTCGGTCTTTGTCTCGCCCAGCCCGAGCATCAGGGAGCTCTTCGTGAGCAGGCGCGGGTTCACCTGCTTCGCGTGATCGAGGACGCGCAGGCTCTGGTGGTAGTCCGCACGTGGGTCACGCACCGACTTCGTCAGCCGCTGCACTGTCTCCACGTTGTGTGCGAACACGGCGAGGGGGGCGTGGGCGAGCTCGGCCACTGCGGCTTCGTCACCCTGGAAGTCCGGGGCCAGCATCTCGATGAGCACGTGGGGGCTCCGCCGATGGATGGCGTTCAAGCACAGCGCCAGGTGGTGCGCGCCGCCGTCGCTGAGCTCGTCGCGGTTGACCGAGGTGAGCACCACGTAGCTCACCCCGAGTTCCGCCACCGCTTCGGCGATACTCTCCGGCTCGTCGGGGTCCAGAGGTGGGGGCGCCTTCGCGGTCGAGACCGCACAAAACCGGCAGCCGCGTGTACAGACCTCACCCATCAGCATGAAGGTGGCGGTGCTCTCCTCACCGCTCCAGCATTCGCCGATGTTCGGACAGCGCGCTTCTTCGCAAACGGTCGCGAGTTTGAGGCGTCGGGCGCGTTCCTTCATGCCGTTGTAGCGGGGACCACCGGGCGCTCGCACCTTGAGCCAATCAGGCTTCTTCGTACGCGGCTTTGGCTCGAGGCCGGCGGGCTCGGAGATGATGGGGAGGCGGGAACCCATGCGTACGTCCCTTTATTACGCGCGCACCCGCCGGAGCAAGTTCGGGGGAGTTCGGGGGGAGTTCGGGGGACGCTCGACTGAACCCGAACTCGACGCACGCCTGGGCAGCCTGCAACCACGCTAGGGTCTTGGAGATTTCGTGTTGCTCCGCTGGAGTTCGGGGGACGCTCGACTGGACCCAAACTCCAGCGGACTCCGACGGTGAGGGTGCTTGGGCTGCGCGGCTGCGAACTGCCGAAGCGACCCGAGTTCGGGTCCAGTCGAGCGTCCCCCGAACCATGGGCGCAAGAGTGCGAGATTAGGGTGGAATCGGGGGCGCTCGAGTTCGGGTCCAGTCGAGCGTCCCCCGAACTCTCCCGCTAGTTCACTTCCTTGTAGTCCGCGTCGATGACGTCGTCGCCGCCGGACTTGGGCTTGTCCTCACCGCCGGCAGATGGCTCCGACGCCGGTTCCTGGCCCTGCGATGCGCTCTTGTAGAGCTCTTCGGCCATCTTCGAGGACGCAGCCATCAAGGTCTGCTCTGCCTCTTTCCAGGCTGCCGAGTCTTCCTTCTTCAGCGCCTCTCGAGCGTTCTCGAGCGCCTTCGTGACCTCCTGGCCGAGCTCGAGCGGGACCTTGTCCTTGCTGTCGGTCATGGTCTTCTCGACCTGGTACACGAGCTGGTCGAGCTTGTTCCTCGCCTCGATGCTCTTCCGCTTCTCCTCGTCCTCCTGCGCGTGGGCCTCGGCGTCCTTCACCATGCGGTCGACCTCGTCTTTCGAGATGCCCGAGGAGGCCTCGATGCGGACGGACTGCTCCTTGCCTGTGCCCTTGTCCTTCGCGGAGACGTGCACGATGCCGTTGGCGTCGATGTCAAACGTGACCTCGACCTGAGGCACGCCGCGCGGTGCCGGGGGGATGCCGTCCAGGATGAATCGGCCGAGCGTCCTGTTGTCTCGAGCCATCGGTCGCTCACCCTGCAGCACATGCACTTCGACCTGCGTCTGACCGTCGGCCGCGGTGGAGAAGGTGTCCGACTTGCGCGCGGGAATGGTCGTGTTGCGCGTGATGAGCGCGGTGTACACGCCGCCCAGCGTCTCGATGCCCAAGGTCAACGGGGTCACGTCGAGGAGCACGATGTCCTTGGCTTTGCCGGTGAGCACGCCGCCTTGAATCGCGGCGCCTACCGCCACGACTTCGTCCGGATTCACGCTCTGGTTCGGCGCCTTGCCGAAGAACTTCTTCACCTCTTCTTGGATGAGCGGCACGCGAGTGGACCCACCCACGAGCACGATCTCATCGATCTCGTGCGGCGATTTCTTGGCGTCCTCGAGCGCGCGCTTCACAGACGCGAAGGAGCGCTTGACCAGATCACCCACCATCGACTCGAACTTGGCGCGGGTGAGCTTGACCTGCAGGTGCTTGGGCCCGCTCTGATCCGCGGTGAGGAAGGGGAGGTTGACCTCGGTCTCAAACGCGCTGGAGAGCTCGATCTTGGCCTTCTCCGCCGCCTCCTTGAGCCGCTGCATCACCATCTTGTCACCGGATACGTCGAGACCGGTGTCTTTGCGGAACTCGTCCGCGAGCCACTTGATGACGACGTTGTCGAAGTCGTCGCCGCCGAGGTGAGTGTCTCCGTTGGTCGAGATGACCTCCACCACGCCGTCACCGACCTCGAGGATCGAGATGTCGAAGGTACCGCCACCGAAGTCGTAGACTGCGATGACTTCGTTGCCCTTCTTGTCGAGGCCGTAGGCGAGCGCCGCTGCGGTGGGCTCGTTGATGATGCGCAGAACGTTGAGGCCCGCGATCTTGCCCGCATCCTTGGTGGCTTGCCGCTGAGCGTCGTTGAAGTACGCAGGCACGGTGATGACCGCGTCGTTCACTTCCTCGCCGAGATACTTCTCGGCCGCGCGCTTCAGTTTCTGGAGGATCTTGGCCGAGACCTCAGGGGCGGCGTACGTCTTTCCTTTGATCTCGATTTGAGCGTCGCCGTTCGGAGAGGCGACGACCTTGTACGGCACGCGCTTCATCTCTTCGGAGACGTCCGCGGTCTTCATGCCCATGAAGCGCTTCACGCTGTAGATGGTGTTCTCGGGATTGGTGATCGACTGGCGGCGCGCGACCTGGCCGACGAGTACCTCCCCTTTGTCGGTCCACGCGACGACGGAAGGCGTGGTACGGGCGCCTTCTTCGTTCACGATGACCTGGGTTTCCGACCCTTCCATGAGGGACACGACCGAGTTCGTCGTGCCCAAGTCGATGCCGATGACGTGTTTGGGGGATGACATGAATCCGTTCTCCTTGATCTCTCTGACCGGCGTTCGCGTCTGCCGCGGGTCGGTCCGTCTGGGCGCTAGGTTGATCACACCCGTGTGGGCGTCAAACGCTGATTCGCTTGTTTCCCCGCCCCGGAATTCTGAGGGGGAACCGCGCGCCCGAGTTCCCCGCAGGAAACCCTGAAGAGATCCAGGCCGAGCGGGAATGTGTCCGGCGGGGCTGAAGTTAGGCACCGCGGAGATGGAAGGGGTTGACACCTCCATCCCAGGGTCATAACCCCAAGGCCGTTTCGGGCCAGTGCACCGAGACGGGAGAGAGCAATCGAATGAAGACTGGTGCGGCGATTTTTGGATTCGTGGTGACGGGCGCGGTGGGTGTGCTCGTCGGTTTGGCCCTGAAAGACTCTGGCAGCGGCCAGAAGGTGACTGTGACCGAAGGTCAGAAGGTCGCGCCGGCCGCGGCCGGTGCGCCGGCGGCCGCGCCGGCCGCTCCTTCCGGGGAGCAGGTCTTGCGTGTCCCCACGACGGGGGGCTTCCAGAAGGGTCCCGACGACGCGCTGGTGACGATCGTGGAGTTCTCGGACTTCGAGTGCCCCTTCTGCAACAAGGTGGTCCCCACCCTCAAGCAGATCCAGGACACCTACGGCGACAAGGTTCGCATCGTCTTCAAGCACAATCCCTTGCCCTTCCACGCCAACGCGCCGCTCGCTTCCGAGTACGCGCTCGCGGCCGGTCAGCAGGGCAAGTTCTGGGAGATGCACGACAAGCTCTTCGAGAACTACAAGGCGCTCCAAGCGCCCAACCTAGACGGCTACGCACAGTCCATCGGTGCGGATGTCGGCAAGATCAAGGCCTACATCGAGTCGGGTGAGGGCAAGAAGCAGATCCAGGCCGATCAGGCCCTGGCGGCCAAGATCGGCGGCCGCGGCACCCCGGCGTTCTACATCAACGGCGTGAAGCTCTCCGGCGCTCAGCCCTTCGACAACTTCAAGGCGATCATCGACCAACAGCTCGCCAAGGCCGAGAAGCTGGTCTCGAGCGGCGTCCCCAAGAAAGACGTCTATGCCAAGATCATGGCTTCGGCGCTCGAGAACGCGCCGGCCGAGCAGCCCAAGCCGCAGCAGGCTGAGCCCCCGGCCACTCGCCAGGCGGTCGCTCTCTCCGACAAGGCCCCCACCAAGGGCGGCAAAGAGCCCCTGGTCACGATCGTCGAGTGGTCCGACTTCGAGTGCCCCTTCTGTAGCCGCGTCACGCCCACGATGAAGCAGATCATCGACACCTACGGCGACAAGGTGGCGTTCCAGTTCCGTCACCAACCTCTCTCGTTCCACGCGCGCGCCATGCCGGCGGCCAAGGCCTCCATGGCCGCTCACAAGCAGGGCAAGTTCTGGCAGATGCACGACAAGCTCTTCGAGAATCAGAAGGCCATCCAGGATGCGGACCTCGACCGCTACGCCCAGGAGATCGGCCTCAATCTGCAGAAATTCAAGGCGGACATGGCGTCCAAGGAGATCGAAGAGATCATCCAGGCCGACATCAACACCGGCAATGGCGTCGGCGCGCGAGGCACCCCGAGCTTCTTCGTCAACGGCGTACCGGTTCGCGGTGCCCAGCCGTTTCCCGCTTTCCAGAAGGTCATCGACGAGGAGCTCAAGATCGCCGAGGGCTTGCTGAAGGACGGCGTGAAGCGCAAGGACATCTACGCCGAGATCCTCAAGCGACACGCCGGAAAGCCGGCGCCCGGCCAGCCCGCCCAGGCCGCGCAGCCTCCTCCCGCGCCCACCGGTCCGGTCGATGTCACCATCGGCAAGGCTCCGGCCATTGGCCCCAAGGACGCGCCCATCAAGGTCGTGGTCTTCTCGGACTTCGAGTGCCCCTTCTGCGGGCGCGTGAACCCTTCGATCGACCGCCTGAAGCAGGAGTACAAGGGCAAGGTCCAGGTCGCCTTCAAGCACTACCCGCTTCCTTTCCATCGCAACGCCGAGCTCGCGGCGGTGGCCTCGCTCGCCGCGCATCGCCAGGGCAAGTTCTGGGAGATGCACGACAAGCTCTTCGCCAACCAGCAGGCGCTTCAGCGCGACTCGCTCGTGAGCTACGCCAAAGATCTCGGGCTCGACGTCTCCAAGTTCCAGAAGGACCTCGACGATCCGGAGCTCACCACCTGGGTGAAGTCGGACACCGAGGAAGGCAGCAAGATCGGCGTGCGCGGAACGCCCGCCACGTTCGTCAACGGCCGCTTGGTCTCGGGGGCGCAGCCCTTCGAAGCCTTCAAGGCCATTGTCGACGAAGAACTCAAAAAGAAGTCGTGAGCCCGGTCCGGAGCGTTTGCTCCGGACACACTTGCTGCCCCGCCCCGGGCACCACCAAGTCACCGAGACCGCGAGAGATGGCGAAGCTCGCTCTCGCGGCCCCAGCTGCGGCTCGAGCGTGGTGCTCTCTGCGGCGTGGTCCCATGCCTCCGACGCCATCTTCAGCATCACCGCAGAAGGCCTCCAGGGCCGGGTCGAGGGCCCGTAGCGCCCTCGAGACGGACGCAGTCTCGAGGTATCGAGGTCAGGTCGCCGCCACGAACAAACTGGGCATCCTCTACGAGCTCGAAGACGCGCGCTGATGCCAGGGGCTCGT
Organism: Deltaproteobacteria bacterium; assembly: GCA_011526105.1. Taxonomy (GTDB): domain Bacteria; phylum Myxococcota; class Kuafuiibacteriia; order Kuafuiibacteriales; family Kuafuiibacteriaceae; genus WYAZ01. Next base: position 31,804 of record WYAZ01000161.1, read on the forward strand.
CAGCCCTCGTAGTGGTTGTGGGCTCGTGTCTCGCCGGTCTCGGGGTCGACCTGAACCGAGACGCGATTCGGTCGGCAGCAGACTTGGCAGTCCTCGACGTAGCTCTGCTCGGCGCCCGCGGTGGGGTCGATGAGGATGCTCGAGGTCTCCCCGCAGTAGCCGCAGATGAAGTCGACTTCCACCGGCATGGGTCGAGCCTACAGCGGTCCTCGTCAAATCACGAGAAGACCCGAAGCCAGCGCTCCGGTTCGTCGTCTCCGAGCACGCCCTCTAGGCTGAACAGCGCGAGGTCTTGCACGCCCGCCGCCCGGGCGCTCTGCACGTCCCGGAGTAAAAGCTCCGGGTGCTCGAGCACCGCTTCGTCCCCGAGCTTGCCGGTCCCGACCAATCCGAGCGACACGGAGATTGCGCCAAGCTGACGCGAGCGCGCGATCGAACGATAGGCCCACCGCGTGAGCCTATCGGCCACCCTCGGGGCGACCGCGTGAATCATGCTCGAGTAGAGCATGGGACAGAGCACGTCCCACTCGCCGGTTCGGACCGGCGTTCCCAGGAGCCCCCCGAGGATCGGCGTCTTGGTCCGCAGGTCGAGGAGTTGGACCGGCCAGATGGCCGCAAGACTCTCGATCGAGCGTGCACGCAGCACTCGCCGCACCCCCGAGAAGGCGTGGCTGGCCCGAAGCCGCAGTTCCTCGGCTTCGGGGGAGATCGAGCGCGCGAGCTCCGAGGCGAGGATCCGCACGCGTGGCCCGTCGAGCAGCGCTCGCGTGATGGGCAACCTCGGCTCGAGATCGACGGCGAGCGTCCGCGGCGCCACCCCACCACGCTCCGCGAAGGCAAGCACCTGAGTCACGCGGCGCTCGAAGCTCGCCGCGTTGGCGTGCGAGGGCCAGTAGCCCTCGGCGTCCGAGAGGAGCGGCCAGAGACCGACTCGGATCCCCGCTCCGGAGAGGCGGCCGAGCGCTTCGAGCGTGTCGCCATCTTCGCGTTCCGGCGGAATCGCCACGATGGGCTCGAGGTCGAAGCGCTGCAGCAGGCGCAGCGTGGCCGGATCCTTCAGCACCCGCGCGGGCAGGTTCTCCGCCCAGATGCGTCGCCTGGGCCTCGAGCTCATCTCAGAGCCCCTTTGGTTGCGATCCAGACCGATACGCATCGGTCCACCGTGTCGGGCCTCCTCGTGTCATCGCAGGATAGCGCGTTGGTCGGCCCGGCTTGCGCACCTCGCATCTCTGTCGTCTCGCTCGGGCAGGGGGCTCGAGTCATGCGGGCTCCGTGTGATACTCGGCGGCGGCGAAGCTGACCACGGAGTCGTCGTCGATGTTCCACTGGTCGTAGTGCAGCAGGTTCCCCCGGGCCTCGGGGACCGCCCTGGCGAAGGTGTAGAGCGGCGAGAACCCACACCACCGCAGCGGGTCCTGCTCCTGGGTCACGAGATCGAGGAAGCGCTCGGTCTGACCACGGAAGAGGGCGTCGAGTCGCTCGCGTTCGATCGCTTCTACCTCGAGCATCTCGCCGCGCAGTCGGCGAGCCGCGCGTGGGTCTCCGTAGCGGCGTCCGACATGGGCGAGGTCGACGCCGAGGACGAAGACGAGGTCTCTCTGCTTCGCGTAGAGCTCCGAGAGCGCGTCAAAGAAGGCGCGGACCTCGTCCTTGTCCTCGGGCGGACGACCCGAGATCAGGCTGTCGAGGAACGCGCCACATAGGATGGGGACCACCTCGATGTCGGCTCGCCTCAGGGTGTGCTGCAGGAACACGACCTGAAACTCGATCGAGTGTTCGACCGCGTGTTGGTAGTCCTCGAGGCTCACCGCGGAAGGGGAAGCGCGCGCCAGCTCCTTCACGAGCGCCGGCGCCGCGCGTGTTCGACCAAACGGGGTCTCGAACGGCTTCTCGGTGAGTCCGAAGCGCTCGGGAGCGCCCTGGTGAGAGGTGCCCAAGATGACGAAGGTGCTGTCGGCGAGCTGTGGGCTCAGGCGCTGGTAGGCCCTGACGTATCCTCGAACCCCGCCAAACGGGCTCACGTGTGGGGCAATGATCGCCATCGGGGGCCGCTTCGACGCCGAAACACCGTTCCCGCTGGTGTGCGCGTGGTATCGGTGGAGCTCCGCGTCGAGGGCGGCGCGGCTCTCCGGATAGCTGCTGCCTGCGTGCGCGGCCCGACGGACCGGCGCGACCTGGAAGCTCGAGTGCGCGCGCTCCCGAAGACTCCAGAAGTTCGCATCCTCGAGAAAGCCGGCCTCCGCGAGGCTCTGCACGAGCGCGTTCGCCTCATCCCTGCGCTCGTTCCTCGGTACCCCGAGCGAAGCGAGGCAGGCCTCGATCGCTTCGAGGTCGTGTTGGCCGTCCAGCAGCGGCATGGAGTGTACGAGCGCCGGAGGAATCACCAGGACCGACGGGCTGTACCCGAGCGGGTCCCGAATCAGCACTCCAGGGTGCTTGGGGTCCGGGGAGGGGAGGAACTCGAGCTCCGCTCTCAGGGCGGGGACAAGGCTCATTCGATCTCGCCCTCGAAGCGATGGGCCTCGAGCTCGAAGGTGATCGAGTAGCCGTCCTTGAGCTCAGAGCGAAGGGCGCAGGTCCAAGGCTCGGCCGCGTTCGACGGCTCGAGCTCGCGGCCTTGGCCATCGAGGCAGCGCGAGACTCGCCGGCTCACTTGGTTCACGTGTAGCTTCTCCAAGCCGTCTGCCGGACTGATGTCGATGTCCGGCTGAGCCGCGCTGGCGATGAGGTCGAGGAGCGTCTGATCATCGCGACCGCAGAGGGCTTCCTCTCTTCCGCAAAAGGGATTCGGCCGAGTCGCGAGATCCGGGATTGTGGCGGCACCGCCAATGAGAAAGCGGTCGAGGCGCGCCTTCGCCGGATCGATCCGAGCCTGGAGGGCCGCCACCGCGAGCCGGAAGGCGAGGTCGTAGCTCGCACCGTCGCGGTCGGTGCCGAGCACGAGTTCGAGCTCGTGGCCGGGCGGAGCGCTGATCTCGTCGTTCTCGAGTTGAGCGAGGGCGCGAGAGCGAGCCCGGCCTTCCAGTAAGGAACGCTCGGAGATCCGGAGCCCACCAGTGGGCGTCGGCTCCCCAACGTAGAGGCTCACGCTGACGAGATCGACCTCGGGCGCCGGCTCGGGCTCGATCCCGGCGATCTCCACGAGCAGTCGATCGGCGCTCTCGGAGAGCACTCGAAGTACCTCCGTGTTGCCCGCGCGAAGCTGGTACAGGCGGTTGTCGACGCAGTCGTCGGTCGCTACACAAGCGCCGTCCAAATCGAAGCCTCGCGTTCGTTCGGCAACGCCCACGGAGTTCACGACGAAGACGAGGCCGCTGCCGGGCGCATCGTCCTGTCCGTCAGAGGTCGAGGGGCCTCCACCGCCGCACGCGATGAGTAGCAACAGCGCCCATCCGCCGGTGATCGTGGCGCATGAAGAAGGCCGAAAGAGGCGCCGCCTCCGCATCCTCGCGATCATGGGTGAGCCGGAGAAGGCGAGCAAGACGCCGGGTTGGCGGTGCGGCCGCGGGAATCCCTAGGCTTCCGTCCTCGGAAGCGCCCGGTTCAAGCTGAAAGGGGAGGCTAGCCCATGACGAAGGTGATGCAGGACATTTTGTTTCTCGCGGCCCGCGAGGTGGCCAAGGACCTGACGAAGGAGGCGCTGCGCCACGGCCTGCAAAGCGCCGTGGCCGGGCTTCGACGAAAGCGGGTCGTGCCCAAGACCGAAGGCGTGCGCTGCATTCAGCGCGTTTCGCTCGCCGTAGATGCCCGGGAAAGGACTTGAACCTTCACTCTGTTGCCAGAAACGGATTTTGAATCCGCCGCGTCTACCATTCCGCCACCCGGGCGCTCCGCTGCTTTGCGGGGTCGCCGATGCTGGCAAATGGCGGGAGGATTGTAAAGCGCGTCCGTATTGTCGGTGGCCGCGGTTTTTGGCATGCCTCGAAGCGTGTCTTCCCAGAAGCTCGTTCGGGACGTCTTTTCGGGTCGAGTCGTGGTCGTCACCGGAGCCAGTCGGGGCATCGGCGCCGCAACCTCGGTGCTCCTGGCCGGGCGGGGGGCGAAGGTCGTTGCGGTGGCACGGGGCGTCGAGGGCCTCGAGGCTTTGGCCGGGAGCGCAGAAGGGATCGAGCCCTTCGCATGCGATGTGACCGCGGCGGCCGATCGTGATCGTCTCCTGACCCACCTGAGCTCAGCGCACGGTCGGCTCGATCTCCTCGTCAACAACGTGGGCGGAAACGTGAGAAAGCCGACGCTCGAGTACACGGACCTGGAGTTCGCCGAGGTGATGAAAACCAACCTCGAGCCGGCCTGGGCGTTGTCTCGATCGCTTCATCCGCTGCTCGCGGCCTCCGGAGCAGGCAGCATCGTGAACGTGAGTTCCGTGGCGGCCAAGGAGAGCATTCGCACATCCAGCGCTGCCTATGCGGTGAGCAAGGCGGGGCTCGAGGCGCTCACGCGATTCCTCGCGGTCGAGTGGGCGCCCGATGGTATCCGCGTGAACGCGGTAGCGCCTTGGTATGTGCGCACGCCGCTCGCGGCGGCGGTGCTCGAGGACAAAGAGAAGCTCGGGCGCATCCTGGCTCGCACGCCCGCGGGTCGGGTAGGGGAGCCGGCCGAGGTCGCGGCCGCGATCGCGTTCCTCGGCTCGAAGGACGCGAGCTGGATCACCGGGGTGGTGCTCCCGGTCGACGGTGGCTTCTCGGCGCTGGGGTTGTGAGCGCGTGCTCGACTCACTCCACTCGGGTGAGCCAGCCGAAGGCCGGCACCGTCGAGTCCGCGACCCCGGCGAAGAGATAGCCGTCCCCGAGGCGCGCGAGGGTGCGCAAGTTCCCCCAGCCCGACGTCGACTGGTAGGGGCAGCGTTCTGAGAGGAGGTCCAGGACCCCAACGAGTCCTTGCTGGGTGACGTAGAGCAGCCGGTCTTCGTCGAGCGGAGCGCCGGCCCAGATACGCACGCTTCGGACCCCGATCGGCTTCCACGCGCCGGCGCGATACTCGAACAGCTCCCCGCTGAAGGTCTCCCGGGTGATCACGCTGCCATCGGGCTGCGGCCACAGCAGCCCGAAGCCCCTGCCGGTCGCCTCCTTCTGAAGGAGACGCGTGCGTCCCGCGCGAAACTCGACGACCGCGGCCATCTGCTCGGCGGCCACCAAGAAGTCCTCCTCCCCGAGCGCGTGGAACCGGGCGGAGGGGGTGCGGAGCGTGCCCGGATCGATTCTGACAACCGTGGGGGGAACCTGCAGAACGAGCTCGAAACCAGTCCCGTCGGGCGTGGAGCGGAGGAGCTGCCCATCATCGAGAAGCAACCAGAAGACCAAGGCGGGCCCCCGCTCACGAACGAACAGACCCCAGGGGCGCGCATCGTCGGGTACCCCGATGGCCACGGGCCCGAAGCGCCCCTCCTCGACCTCGAACGGGAGGATCGTGCTGCTCGTGGCGACCCAGATGCGGCCGGTGTCGGACAGCGCGATCGCGCTGCCCGATTCGCCTGCGGGCAGCGGCCAACGCTCGAAGCTCTTGTCGGCGCGAAAGCGAAAGATCTCCTCGACTTCGAGGGCCACCGCGGTCTCCGGCCCGATGCTGATGGCCTCGAGCGGATGCCTGACCTCGACGAGGACCTCGTCCGCGAAACGCGGGCAGTCCTCCTTGCTGGGGAAGGTACGGGCCCTGAGCGCGAGGCTCGCCTCGGTGGGTTCGAGCCGAACATGGACGGCATCCGGCAGGAGTGTGGCCCCGTCGACGGCGATCGGGCGAAGCTCGGGGAGCGTTCGATAATCCTCCGAGGGCGCGGGAACGATTCCTGCGGAAAGACCGAGTTCGTCCAAAGACGTGGGCAGGGCCACTCGCTCGAGCTCGAGCGGCTCGTCATCCAGAAACCAAGGAGCCAAGGCAACATTGACGGCTCGCGACTCGGCGGGCACCGCGTGAACGTCCAGGTTCGAGCCTTGTTCGAGCGCGAACAGGAAGCTCCGCGCTCCAGCAACGTCCGGCGCTTCGACGAAGACGGAGTCGCTCGCACCACACCCTCCGGTGAGGGCGGCCGTTGCTGCGAGGAGGGTGAGGTGGCTCGTGAGCCCACGCCAGGCTGATGAAGGACGCGAAGCGCGAGGGCCCATGAGACCAGGTGGTGTCATGGGCCTTCGAATTCTTCGGTCATGGAGCTGATCGGGATCGAACCGACGACCTCTTGAATGCCATTCAAGCGCTCTCCCAGCTGAGCTACAGCCCCGTGGACGAAGGCCTAGCTATCCGGCTCGGCCGGAGGGTGTCAACGCGGAAAGCGGTCACCACTCGGGCTGAACGGGGGCCCCCGGCAGCCTCAGCATGCCCGCATAGACGCTCCTGGGCCCTTCCTTGGTCTCCAGCGAGAGCGCTCCGTCGGCCGCGATGCCGGTGAACCGACCCGAGAGGCACCGGCCTTCGTCGTCCGCGATCTGCACCGAGCTACCCACGCCGAGCGCGCGGCTTTCGTAAGCGGCGAGCATGCGGGGCACTCCGCCCTCGGATTCGAGACGATCCAGTTCGGCCTCGAGCGCGCCGGTGAGGGCGGCAAAGAGGGCCGGCACGGTGACCGGACGTCCGCCCGACTCCTCCACGGAGGTGGCGTAGTTGGCGAGCGCCTCGGGTCGATCCGCTACGGACAGGTTGAGGCCCACGCCGATGATCGCGTACTCGAGTCCGCTGGCATTTGCGCTGGACTCCACCAGGATGCCGCCGAGCTTTCGCATCGAGGCTCGACAGAGGAGATCGTTGGGCCAGCGGATGCCGGCGTTCAGGCCGGCCACTTCGGCGATCGCACGATGTGCCGCGAGCGCGGTTGCGAGCGTAAACAGTGGAACGACCTCCATCGGCCGCGGCCCCCTCACCAGAAAGCTCGCGTAGAGTCCGGCGTCTTTGGGGCTGTGCCAGCGGTGTCCCCGGCGCCCGCGGCCCGCGGTCTGCATGCGCGCGACCACCGCCGTGCCGTGGGGTGCGCCTCGTTCGGCGAGGCCACGCAGGTCGAGGTTGGTGCTCTCGGTGGTCTCGAAGAAGTGGAGGTGGCGACCCAAGTCACGGGTCGTCAGCGCCGCGCGGAGCAGGTCCTCGTTCACCCGATCGACCAGTCCAACGAGATGTCGGAGGCGGTGATGGAGTGGGTGAGGGCGCCCATGGAGATGAAGTCGACGCCGCTTTTGGCGACGCTGGGGAGGCGGGGCAGGGTCATGTTGCCGCTGGCCTCGAGCAAGGTGCTGGGGCGCAAGGCGTCGCGGCGTCGCACCGCCTCGCTCATGTCGGCCTCGGTCATGTTGTCGAGCAGGATGATGCCTGCGCCCGCCGCGAGCGCTTCGTCGAACTGCCGAAGGTCGTCCACCTCGCACTCGATCTGAAGGAGGTGGTGCGTGTGGGCCCGCGCGGTCTCGATCGCCTTGGTGACGCTCCCAAAGGCCGCGACGTGGTTGTCCTTGAGCATGACCCCGTCGAAAAGTCCGAAGCGGTGGTTCATGCCGCCGCCCATGCGCACCGCGTGTTTCTCGAGCTGACGCAGGCCGGGCCCGGTCTTGCGTGTGTCGAGGATGCGCGCCTTGGTGCCCGAGATCGCGTCGACCGCGCGGCGGGTGTGCGTGGCGATGGCGGAGAGGCGCTGGAGCAAGTTGAGCGCGAGACGCTCCCCCGAGAGCAGCGAGGCCGCGGGGCCACGCACGAGGCCAAAGCGGGTGCCCGCGCTGAGCCTTTGGCCCTCATCTGCCCCATCGAAGGAGACCGCGACCTCCGGGTCCAGCTGCCGGTAGACCTCGACGACCGCGGCGGTGCCCGCGAGCACCAACTCTGTCTTGGCGACAAAGACGGCGGACCCGGCAAGGCCTTCGGGGAGCAGGGCGGCGCTGACGTCGCCCGGCCCTAGATCCTCGCGCAGGGCGAGCTCGATGAGGGCCAGGGTGTCCTGGGAGAGGCGCATCAGAAAGAGGCGATGGCGGTGACGAAGAACGTGTAGCCGACCAAGCCGGTCAGGCGGAACCGACGCCCGACGGAGTCGTAGCGCGGGTCGAAGTAGGGCGAGCGTTCATCGACGCCGTCGAGGTTCTGCGCGTTCACGCGGCCGACGAAGGAGTCGCGATCGGCGCGGTCGTAGGCGGGGTCGTCGCGGTCCTCGCCCACCCGTTCGTTGGTGAGGAAGTGATCCGTGTTGTGGTCGATGGCGAAGCCGCCGCGGAGCATCACGTTCTCCGCGAACTGAAAGTGCGCGGTGATGGTGCCGCGGAGGTTCAGGTACTCGTCGACCTGGTTCAGCTCGCCGCAGGGCAGGTTGTCGACGATTCCGCAGCGGGCGCCTTCGAGTTGGAAGGCGTAGTTGTTGGCGTCGCCATAGGCCGCGTAGGGGACATCGACGCGGTTGGGGCTGGCAGCGTCGCGAGACTTGGTCTGGTTGAAGTTCGGCAAGAAGTCCGACAGCTCGCTGTAGAAACGACCCGAGCTCACGTACTGCGTCATGAACGAGACGTCGAAGCCGTAGCGCTGGTGGGTCTTGGCGTCTTCGTAGACGGTGAGGTCGGTGCCGACCAAGAAACGGCCCGAGATGGGCGGCTGCATCCCGCGGTTCTTCTGGGAACCGGTGGTCACCGGGAGCCTGGTTCCAAACAGGACGTACGGATCAAAGTAGGGCGTGCCGATGCGCATGCGCTTGCTGAGCCCCACCGAGAGGTCGAACACGGTGAGACCCAGGCCGATGCCGGCCCCGGTGCCGCCCGCGAGCGCGCCGATGTCTTCGGGGACTCGCGTCGATCCGGTGGGCGCGGTGATGTCGGCGCGGAGGGTCAGCGTGGGGTAGGCCTCGTCCTTGTGGTCGACGATGGGCGACCAACCCAGGCCAAAGGTCATGTCTCCAAAGCCCCCGCGCTCGCGGCGGCTGGGCACCTCGGTGATGGGGAAGCGCGCGGGCGCGCCGTCGCCGTAGTTGGGGTCGTTGGCGTTGGTGTTGTTGCCAAACACCGTGGACACGGTGTCGTTCACTCCGGTGGCGAAGAGCAGCTCGGTGTCCTCGTAGAACACGATCGGCGCCGCGATGTGCAGCTCGAGATCGTGGAAGAGCCCGACCCGAAGGTCGAGGACCATGCGCTGCGAGGAGCGCGCCCATTCGAGTTCTTTGACCTCGGTGGCGCGTCCGTCTTGGATCCACTCTCGGTTGATGGTGGCGCCCTGCGTGCCGTACTCCCAGCCCACGCCGAACTGCAGATCGAAGGGGTTGTCTTTCTCGGCGCCGGTCAGCACGCGCGTCGGCCACGCCGCCTGGGCGACCAGGGGCAGAGACAGCACCAGCCCGAGACAGAGCCCCATCGACATACGGCTCAGAGTGTTGAGATTCAAACCTGTCCGACGCACCTGCGGCCCCCCATGGGCGGTAAACCGCATGGGGAATCCTGTCAACATTTCGACAGGTTGACGCGACTTCTGTCGGTCGTTGGTCGGGGCCGGGTTCGAGGGTCAGCCCGGCGGGTTGGAGTCGTGCTCCGCGTCCTCGGGGGCGAGCTGCTCCCTCAGGCCGAACTCCTTCATCTTGTTCTGCAGGCTCTTCCGCGAAATCGAGAGCCTTCTCGCCGCCTTGGTGACGTTCCCGCCGGTCTCTTCCAGGGCCCGCTGGATGAGCTCTTTCTCCACACTCTCGGTGTGCTGACGGACGATCTCCTTGAGGGGGCCGATGGGGGTGGGCTGGTTCTTAACCGGCAGCTCGGGGGCCGCCTTCTTGGCCTTCAGGATCTGCTCGGGGAGCTCCTCGGCCTGGATGGTGCCGCCCTCGGCGAACAGGATCGCGCGCTCCATCACGTTCTCGAGCTCTCGGATGTTGCCGGGCCACGTATAGTTCTGGAGTCGTTCGATCGCCTCGCTGCTCGCGCCCTCGACGCGCTTCTGGAGCCGCTCGTTGTACTTCGCGCGAAAGTGCTCGACCAGCAGCGGGATGTCCTCGATGCGGTCGCGAAGGGGGGGCAGCACGATGGGGACCACGTTGAGTCGGTAGAAGAGATCCTCGCGGAACCGGCCGGCCGCGATCTCCTCTTTGAGATCCCGATTGGTGGCCGCGACCAAGCGAACGTCGACCTTCGTGGTGCTGACCCCACCGACGCGCTCGAACTCGCTCTCTTGCAGGGCGCGGAGCAGCTTCACCTGCATCTCGAGGGGGACCTCGCCGATCTCGTCCAAGAAGAGCGTGCCTTGATCGGCGAGCTCGAAGCGCCCCGGTTTCGCGCTCACCGCGCCCGTGAACGCCCCCTTCTCGTAACCAAAGAGCTCGGACTCGATGAGATCCTTGGGGATGGCCGCGCAGTTGATGCGAATGAACGGCCGGCCCTTGCGCGGGGAGTGATGATGCAGCGCCGCCGCGACGAGCTCCTTGCCCGTGCCCGATTCGCCGGTGATGAGGACGGTGGACGGGGTGCTGGCGACCTTCTCGATGGTGCGAAAGACGTCCTGCAGGCTGGTGCTCTCGCCGATGAGGCCGTAGCGGCCGCCTGGCGCGTGGTGGGGCTCGCGATGGCTGAGCTCAGCGGTCGCCGCCGCTTTGTTGATGACCATCCGCAGCTCGTCTTTGTCGAAGGGCTTGGTCATGAAGTCGAAGGCGCCGAGCTTCATGGCCTCCACCGCGAGATCCACCGTCCCGTGGGCGGTCAGCACCACGGTGGGGATGTTCTTGTGCTCGTCTTGAAGGCGGCGGAGCAGGCCCATGCCGTCGAGCTTGGGCATCCGAAGGTCGGTGATCAGCAGATCGACCCGCGCACGCTCCATGAGCGCGAGGGCCTCCTCCCCGTCCGAGGCGGTCAGGACCGAAAAGCCTTCCCGGCGGAGCAGGGCCGCGAGCACCTTTCGGAGGTTCGTCTCGTCGTCGGCGATGAGGACGGTGCGCGCGGACTCGAGGCTCATCTAGTAGAGGACTTCGTCCTCCTCTTCCGGCCGAACCACTCGGCCCTCGGGAGGGGTGTCCGGGGTGGTTGTGCCAGAGGATGCTTCGTCTGGATAGCGCGCAGGTGGAGGGATGGTGGGCGGCGGCTCGACGGGGGCGCTGACCGCGGGGCTCGTGACCGCGGGTGGGGCGACAGGGGGGGCCGTCACCTGGGCGCTCTGGCGGGCCAGGTCCTCCCGCGCCCAGCGTTCGAAGTGGGTCCCACCGAGGCGAGGCGCGCAGGCGGTGGCCAGGAGGAGAGCAGTTCCGAGAGCGAGTCGAACAATCATGGTAAACCCCTTAGACGCCAGGCGTCTCGACTCCCCGTCATACGGGCGCGGTCGAGGTTTCTTCCGCTGAGAGTTCGACTTCGACGAGCAGCTCGTCTCGAACGGAGAACAGGAGCAGTCGGGGCGGCTTGTAGCCGAGCTGGGTGAACCTGAGGGAGAGGCTCGCGTGAGCGTTCGGGCCGCTGCCTCTCAGCGCCACCTCGGTCTCGGTGACGCGCGCGCCGATCTCGAAGCGGAAGCGGGCCCGCCCCGAGAGCCCGGTCTGCCCCCGGCTCAAACGCGCGGGCGAGATCAAACGCGCTCGGGCTTCCTTCTCCTTGGGCACGTCGAGGAAGCGGCGAAGCTCGTGGTCCTTCAGCCGATCCCCGGCGCTGAGGCTCGAGAGCTCGAGCCGGAGCTCGGCCGTCTCGAGCATGTCTTCGCAGAGCTCGAAGTGGCCGCTCAACGCTTGGCCCACGACCTCGAAGCGATGTCCGGTGGCCTGAGCCGTGATGCCGACGCGTTGTCCTGAACGGTGCAGTTGGTAGTGCGTCACGAGCGTCGACTCAGGGATAGGTGAAGAGCGAGAGGAGCTCTCGTCGAAGTTCGGCCGGGCGCTCGACCATGGGGTAGTGTCCGCTGTTCTCGATGCGGTGAAGCGTCGAGCCGGGAATCGAGCTCTGGTAGGTGCTCGAGGTCCGGGTGGGGATGACGTCGCAATGCGGCAGACGTCCAAAGGGCCAGGCCTCCGGCGCGGAACCGCTGCCGATGATGTGTGTGCGGGCGGTGATGGAGGCCACGCGCGTCCGATAGTCGAAGCGACTGTCCAGCATCGCCCGCTCGCGGAAGATCCTCGCGCGATAGTCGCCGTACGCCCACAAGAGCTCGGACACGACCTGGCGGTTCTCGTAGCAGCCCGTCTTCTGAGCAGCGCGACGCCAGAACTGGAGGAAGCACTCCCGGAAGTCCTGGAGGCACTCGGGGCCTTGCAGCCGCATGAAGAACGTACGGTCTTGCGCGTCGAAGCGAGCTTGTTCCTCGCTCCGCATCACGGTGTGGTCGGCAATGTGCAGCGGAAACGGCGTGAGCAACGCCAAGCGGCTCACTCGCGTCGGATGATCGGCGGCGTAGAGCGCGCCGATGAGCGCGCCATAGCCGTGCCCGAGCAGGTCGGCCTGGGGCTTTTCGGTGCCGCTCAGCTTCCGCGCCCAGTCGACGACCCAGCCCAGATCGAGGACGTCTTGCGTGGGGGTGATGGTGGTGGTGTCGGTCCCGGCGAAGAACGATCGTCCGGTCGCGCGCATGTCATAGAAGACGACGGTGCGTCCCCGGTAGAGGTACCGGAGGTGCTCGGGCAGGTACTCGTGGCTCGGGCCAGGCCCGGTGTGCAGGACCACCAGCGGGGGCATGGTCGAGGTCTGAGTGCCCATGACCTTCACCCAGATGTCGAGGTCGCCGATCTTTCGCAGCGCCTCGAAGACCAGATCTGGATCGCTCGAGGCGGCGTCCGGACTCACGCCGGAGTCGGGTCGCGAAGCTGCGTCCGGCACCCCGGCCTCGGCGACGACGAAACCTCCGGTGTCCGCGACCGCCCCGCCGTCCGGCAGGACCGTCGTGTCATCGCCGCAAGCGAACAGAAGAGAGAGCAGCCCGATGACCGGCGCGTACCGAAGACTCATGGGGCGCTTATAGGAAACGAGAAGCGCGCTTGGCAATGGTTAGAAAACTGACGCTGAGGCCGATCAGAGGCTGTCGAACTGGAATTCCCGCCGCCCCAGGTATCGCCACAGCTCGATCGCGGTGAGGTCCAGGTTCTTCGAGGCGCGGGAGACGTCCCCTCCGAGCATCTCCACCGTCTCGAAGACGAACACCTCCCGAAGCGTTTGCCAGAACGCCTCCCCCGGACCCTCCGCAAACAAGACCCAACGGACCGCGTCGCGGAGCTCGTCGATGTTGCCGGTCCAGGTGTGCGTGAGCAGCATTCGGGACACCTCGGGACCCAAGGACACCCGGCTCCCTGACTCGAGGATGAAGTGTTGAGCGAGCGGGATGATGTCGTCGCGGCGCTGCTCGAGTGGAGGGATCTCGAGCCGCACGACCGACAGGCGGGCGAGCAATCCGGGTTCGATCCCGCTCCTCCGCGCGAGGTCCTTCCTGAGGCTGGTGATCACGCGAACGCTGACGCGCCGTCGTTCGTTCGTGCCCTCTGGACGAATCTCGCCGGTCTCGAGGGTCTCGCGCAAGCGAACTTGCGATTCGATGGGGAGGTGCTCCACGCCCTCGAGCAGGAGCGTGCCGCCGTCGGCTCTCTGCAGGAGGCCGCCGCGGGCCTTGGACTGCCCGTCCGCGAGGCCGAAGCAGATCGCATCGGCCTGCTCTCGGCTCACGCCGGCCTCGAAGCGATGGCGTACAAAGGAGCGCTCTCGGCGGCGCCCGAGCTCGTGCAGCAGCCGCGCGCACTCGGCGCGTCCGCTCCCGGACTCGCCCACGAGCAGGATCGAAGAGGGGGTGTCCGCCAGGACCTGAAAAGCCGAGAACAGTCGCTTCATCGGGGCCGAGGCGGCCAGGGCATCCGCGAGCTCCACCACGGACTTGGTCTGCGCGGGGACGAGCACCGCGGAGTCGAGCGCGGTGGCTCTGATCTCGGTGCGCCCGAGAGAGAAGCAGCTGTTGGCCTCGATGAAGGCCTGCTTGACCCGCTCCCCGTCCACAAAGGTGCCGTTGGTGGAGTCGAGGTCCCGAAGGCGGAGTCCGTCGGCAAAGAGGTCCAGCTCCAGATGATAGCGACTCACGGTGTCATCGACGAGCACGAGTGCGGCCGCGGGGGCAGCGCCGAGGAGCGACGGGCTGGCGCGCAGGACAACGGTCTGGCCGACATCCGCGCCGGAGAGGACTTCGAGCTTCCAGCTTCGCTCGAGCAGCACCCCGGAGCCGGGCTGTGAGAAGACGAGTCGTTGGACCTCGGCGGTCTCTTGGGCCTCCGTCACCGCTCAGCCGTCCTTTCTCGTCGCATAGAGCAGCGGAAGTTGATCGGAGTCTGCGGTCGGCGGAATCGAGAGGTCGTCCCGGCGGTGCCAGATCGCCTGAAGAATGCCGTCGAGCACCTCGGGGCTGCCGCGGACGTCGGTGCTGCTGGTGTCGAGGTGGAGCACCGGAGCCTCGCGGTAGCTCTGGAAGTAGTCGCTATAGGCCTGGGTCAGATCGCGGATGTAGGCCGGGTCCATGTCCTGTTCGTACGGCCGCCCGCGTTTCTTGATCCGATCCATGATCACCTCGTGATCGGCATGCAAGTGGATGACGAGGTCGGGCCTTGGCACCTGGGTCCGCAGGACCTCGAACAAGCGCTCGTAGAGGGTGAGCTCCTCGTTGGAGAGCGTCAGCACCGCGAAGATGCGGTCTTTGTCGAAGCAGTAGTCGGAGACGGTCGAGCGAAGGAACAACTCCTGCTGCGCGAGACGCTCCTGCTGCCGGAAGCGCGACATCAAGAAGAAAATCTGGGTGGAGAAAGCGAAGGCCTCGCGGTCTCGATAGAAGTCGGCGAGGAACGGGTTGTTCTCGAACTCTTCGAAGACGCTTCGAGCCTGAAGACGCGGGGCGAGCTGATTCACCAGCGTGGTCTTGCCCACGCCGATGACCCCTTCCACCGCGACATAACGCGGCTCTGTGAAGTCCGCTCCACCCACGCGCGAGATCGCTTCTAGGTCGGCTCGGATTTCCAGTCTACCGGGAGCGGCGCACGAGCAGGATGGCGAGGAGCAGGAGCACCCCCGCGTTCAAGAGCAGCCAAACGCGGTCGAGGAGCCCAGCGAGCCCAGGGATGAGCAGGACGTCCGCGGGCATCAAGATGGCCGCGACCGCGAGGTGAGCGGCCCAGCCTAGGGTGAGTCCGAAAAGGAGTCCGCTCCATCGGCGGACTCCGAGGAACACCACGACCGCGGCGAGCATGGGAAGCGCCGAGGCCCAGAGCGCACTCCTGAACATCCCGGCGCCCAAGGCATGCAGATCCCAAGCGGCGGGCGGAGCGCTCCACACGCCGCTGATCCCGAACCATTCGAGGAAGAAGAGCCCGCTCGATCCCATGACCGCGCCGAGGAGGGCGAGGAAGAGCCCACCGCGGCCCGAGAAGATGCTCGCGGCGAGCCCGAAGCGCCGCCGGGTGCGAAGAACGATGCCCGCAAACAGAGCGAGCGCCGCCATCAGATACGGGGCGCCGTGTGTCTTCTGCTTGGCCGCCTCGACCGCCGCCGCCGCGTCCAAGATGCCGGCGCCGAACTCGAGCTCAGAAGCGCCGCCCGCGCCGCGTTGCGCAGTGCTCCGCAAGATGGACTCGACCTCATCGGCGTCCGTGACCCCGGCGCTGATGATGAGCGCTGCCACACCCGCGACGTGCGGGGTGGCCATCGAGGTTCCTTGGAACGCGGCGTAGAAGTCCGCCTGCGCGGGGTGCTCTCGGTTGATGGTGTTCTGAAGGACCATGCCGTCGGCGAGGCCTCCCACTCGGTTGGAGCCGCCCGGGGCGGCGATCGCGATCTCCTTACCCCAGTTCGAGTAGAACGCGCGCTGCTTGTCCGGCCCCACGGAGCTCACCGCGAAGGACCCGGGATAGGCGGCTGGGAACGAGACGACCCCTCGGCCGTCGTTGCCGGCCGCACAGACTACGATGACGCCCTTTGCGCGTGCGTAGCGAACGGCAGACTCCATGACCAATGACCGAGCGCCTCCGCCCAGCGAGAGGTTCATGACCTGCGCGCCTTCGTCGGCGGCGTAGCGAATGGCGTCGGCGATGTCGGCGGCGGAGCCGAAGCCACGGCTATTGAGGACCTTGAGCGGCATGATCGCCGCCTTGTGCGCGAGGCCCGCGACGCCGAGCCCGTTGTTGGTGGCCTGAGCGATCGTGCCCGCGACGTGGGTGCCGTGCCCGAAATCATCGAAGGCGATCTCCGTGTCCGAGACGAAGTCGTAGGCTTTGACGAAGTCGATGTTCGCGAGGTCCTCGACCGGCTTCCATTGACGATGAGCGACGTAAGCTACGCCGGTGTCGATGACCGCAACCGTCACACCCTTGCCGCTGGCGTGATCCCAAGCCTTCTCGGCTCCGATCATGTGGAAGGACCATTGCTCCTTCCAGCGGGGGTCGTTTGGGGTCTTGAGGGCCTGGTACGTGTAGTTCTCTTCGGCGTGTTCGACCCGAGGGTCCGAGCGAAGGAGCTCGATCATTTCCGCGAGTTCGCCGCGTTCGACCTCGGCGATGAAGAAGCGCTCTTCTCTGGCGTGGATGCTGTTGAGCCTGAGGTCGAGGCCGCCGAGCTTGCTCTCGACCGCGCGCTCGTCCTCATCCGTGGTGTCGTCGTGAAGGTCGACGAGGATCTGCAAAGGGAGCTCATCCGGCTCGTGGTCGGCGAGGGCGAGCGAGGGAAAGACCACCGCGAGCCCGAGGAGACACAGGTGCTTCATGCGCTTGTCATCCTAACACGCGCGAAGCCGACATCGGATCTGGGTAGGCCTCTGTCCCACCTCTCGACGGCCGGCGAACCGTGACTAAGGTGGAGGCGCTGTGACCTCTGATCCCTCGAATGCAGCCAACCCGAGGTTGCCGTGCCCCCAATGCGGGGCCGCCATCACCCTCGCGGACGATCAGCCCTTTCGCTCTTGTGAGCATTGCAGCGCCACCCTCTTTCTCGATCTCGGTCACTTCGTCCTCCATGCCTACGTGGCCCCGCGCCTCGACGTTCGATCTGCCCCCGGCGCACTCCAGCGTTTCTTGAAGTCGGCGGAGATCACCGCGCCCGTGAGCGAGGTGCGGGCTGAGCTCGTCTATCTGCCTTTTGCCGTCTTTGCGCGCTACGAGGGGACGGGCTCCGTGCTCCTAACCTTGCTTGGCGGTCGTTCACTTCCCTTTGATGCCAGAGCGTTCTCCGGAGCGCTCGAGCCCTACGATCGCGCGAAGGCCCGCGGCACGATCTTGGAGCCCGAGCTCACGCTCGAAGAGGGACGAACGCTCGCCGGCGCGGCCCCGGAGGATCAGGGGCGACTCGTTCACGTCCCGTTTCACCAGATCCGCTACTCGTGCGCGGGTCGAAGCTATCGGGCGGTCCTCTCCGCGCTCGACGGCAGCGGCCATGCCGAGGTGCTTCCGCCGGCCAGCACTGCGAGCCTCGATCGCAGCTACGCGGCGTGGGCCGCGGCGGCCACCCTCGTCTTCCTGCTCGAGGCGGCGGCGCTCCCGAGCGCCAGCGTCGCGATGGCAATGATGGCGCCGACCATCCTTTTCTTCTGGTGGTTTCTCGCTGGGGTGCAGAGGGCGAACCGGTGACCAGCCCATCCGCCTTCGCCCCGCCGCGCGCGCTTCGTCTCATGTCGCCCACCAGCGCTCGGCGTCTGTTCGGGCTCGACGGTGATCGCGTCTTCTCCGCTCCGGGGGAGAACGTGGCTTACGAGGTCGAGCAGGGGCAGCTCTCAGCGCGCCCACTCACCGCGGCGACCCCGCAGCGCTCAGCCAAAGGGGCGGTGTTTTGGCTCCCATTTTGGCGAGTCCGTTTCGCGGCCGAAGTGAGCGGCACGGGCTCGGGCGTCCAGGCGGTGGAGACCGCGTTCAGAGGAAAGAGCGCCTACGTTCGTGGCTTCTCGCTGGTGAACGCGCTCTATGTCGGCGACCCCGGTCTCAGCCTGACCCTCGAAGCCTTCGAACCCCAACTGCGCGTAGATGCACCCCCGGTCTGTCTGGGGGTGCGGCTCTCTTCGGCGGAGGCGGCCGACATCGCGCGGCTCTTTCTGCTCGAGAAGGCCGACCGCGTCGCGGATGTGACCGGCGTGCGGGTGACGGCGGAGGTTGAGCGTCTCGAGTTGTTGATGGTCCCCTTCGATCGCCACGACCGGTGCCTCGAGTTGCTCGTAGGGCCAGCCACGAAGTTTCGGGAGGAGACCATCATCGACCTCAAGGGGATGGAGGAGACCTTCGAGGTCATCCGGAGGTCCGCCTCGTGAGCACGCTTCATCACCTCGGCTGCGAGTCCTGCGGCTCCACCCTTGGCGTTCGCGACGGTCAGCGGCTCGTTCGCTGCACGCACTGCAACTCCGAGTACCTCGCGCTCATCCCTGGCTTCATCCCGCGTTTCCTCGTGCACCCAGCTCTGGACGAGTCGCGGGCGCAAGGCGTCGCCAAGGCAGCACTGCGTCACGCGGAGGTCGATCGCGGATTCGCCGCAGACGCGAAGGTGGGCCGTGCTCAACTCTACTGGGTGCCATTCTACGAGGTGGACGGACTCCAGGTCTCGACCTACGTGGAGAAGCGGGCTGGTGGTCGGGCCGACACGCGGCTCGCCTTCGTCGACTTCCAGAACCAGGGCTGCGCGGAGGATCTCCAGGACTGGGGTCTCAAAGACCTCCGACCTCGGGTGGAACGACAGCGCGCCTCCTTGCCGCTCATCCCTGCGAGTCCAGAAGAGATGAACAAGCGGGGCCACGTGTTGCCGGTGCCACCCATCCCCGAGTCTGCGAGCCGGCCGAACGAGCCCATCGCTACCAAGTACCAGATCGTGGCCTCGGGCTCGAAGCTGCTTGGGCCGGAGCAACGTTATGTCTACCACCCGGTGTGGCGAGTGGACGTCTGGGACAAGCGGCACCCCTATGTGCTCACCGTGGACGCACTGTCCGGAGACCTACTCGCGGGCCGTCTCCCTCAGGATCGCCGGCTCGCGAGTTTGTGGCTCCTCACCACGCTCGCTTTGTTCTCGCTGCTCCTCGGGCGCGGCCTCACCTGGGGCCTTTCGCTCGAGCACGTGCTCATGCTGATCGAGGTGTGGCCGGTGGTCCTGCCGCTGGTCGGCGGCATCCTGTTGGCGCTCTTCATCGCGTTCGCTGTGCTCTGGTCCGAGATACGGTTTCGCGGCGAGGTCGTGTTCTCGCGTCACGGGACCAAGGTCGAGAAGCTGGGGCGTCCGCCCGAGACTCGCCTCGAACGCTGGGCGGATGAGGTGTCCAGAGGGCTCGAGCGCTGGGTGCAAGGGAGCCTTCGCTGGCACTGAGTGCTTTCGAGATGAGTACTACGGCCGGATGACCTCGACCTTGCCCAGGCCCAACGCGGCGACATCGGCCTCGATCTCGGCGGAGTCGCCGACGAGCAGCACCTGCAGGCTGGGCTCGGTCAGATACTTGCGCGCGACCTCGAGGACGGATTTCTCATCCACGGCTTCGATGCGCGCCGGGCGCGTTCGGTGGTGGTCGAGCGGCAACCCGTAGACGAAGATCTCGCTGGAAGCGCCCGCGGCGGCCGAGGCGGTCTCGAAGTCTCCGGGCAGGCTGCGGATGATTCCGGCCTTGGCTCTCGCGACCTCCCCTGCGGAAGGTGGGGTGCTTTGCATGCGGGCGACCTCGTCGAGGGTCTCCTTCAGGGAGGCGGCGGTCGCGTCCTGCCGAACCAAAGTGTAGCCGAGGAACGCACCCACGCCGCGCCGCGGAGTGATGCCGGTGGAGGCGCCGTAAGTGTAGCCCTTGGCCTCTCGCAGGTTCATGTTGAGGCGCGAGGTGAAGCTCCCGCCGAGGATCTCGTTGGCGATCGTGGCCGGGATCTCGTCCGCGTGGCCTCGTCCGAACACGGGTCGGCCGACGATGAGCATGGTCTGAGGCGAGTTCTCCTTGTGGATGATCTTGATAGCCGTTCGGTTGCGCGGCTCGACGGCAGGGGTTCGGACCTCCGGCCGTGTCTTTCCCCGCCACTGCTTGAAGGCGCGCTCGGCGCTTGCGCGTGCCTCCGCGAGATCGATGTCGCCGACGGCGATGAGCGCACTTGCCCCCGGGACCAACGTCTCGCTCAAGTGCTTCTTGACCTCCGAGGAGGTCATCCGCCCGACCGAGGCCTCGGTGCCGCCCACCGGGTGACCGTAGGGGTGGCTCTCGCCATAGATCATGGCCGGTACGTATTCGAAGGCGAGTCCTTGGGGCGCGGCCTTGCGACGCCGGATGTTGCCGAGCGACTGTGTCTTGATTCGATCGAAGTCTCGTTGGGCGAGCCTTGGACGCAACACAGCATCGGCCAAGAGATCCAGCATGGCTTCTCGGTTCTTCGACAGTCCGCTCACCGAGACATAACCTGCGTCTTGGTCGGCGCTCGAGCCGAAGGAAGCGCCGAGGTCAGCGATGGCATCCGAGAACTGAAGGGCGTCTCGTGGCCCGGCGCCTTCACCGAGCATCTGATAGGCGAGCGTGGTGAGGCCCGCCTTCCCTTTGGGGTCGGTGGCACCGCCGCCGCGAGTGACGAGAACAAATGCCACCAGCGGCAGATGGCGCTGGCTGGCGACCATGATGCTCAAGCCGTTCTGGAGTTGCGCGCGCTCGAAGGTGGGGAGCAGGAGGTCGGCCTCCGTCCCCGCGGCGGGGCGCTCGCTCCGCCATTCCTGGTCCGTGAGTTGGGCGTTGGGGTCGTCCGTGCCCGGGCCGGCCCCAGGAGGGGGCGCAAGCTGCGCCTCGGGTGTGGGCCCGGAAGCGCAAGCGGAGGCGAGGATGAGCCCGAGGACGGGCAATAGCTGGAGACTCTTCATGGATTGATCGCTTTCGGGGCCGGCTTGGCGCGGGCGATGAGCTTCTTGCCGCCGAGGTATCGTTCGGCGACCTTCGCGAGATCACTCGTGCTGACTTTCTGAAAACGCTGGAGGTCCCAGGCGATTTTGCCTGGGTCGCCCAGGTAGCGCTGGTAGGTCTGCAGCCGCTCGGCGCGCCCCGAGAAGCCCCCGAGGATCTCGAGGTTCTTCACGAGCCGGGTCTCCTGGGCGTTCTTGGCCCGTTGGAGCTCGGCCTCGGTGGGGGGAGACGTCTTCAGGCCCTCGAGCACGGAAAGGATGGCCGCTTCTGCCTCCTCGAGGGTGCGTCCGGGCGCCACCACGAGCTCGATCTTGAAGACAGAGCCCGACGCGTTCTCCTCGAGATGTGCGGTCACGCTCTGCGCGATCTGTTGATCGTAACTCACCTTGCGATCGAGCCGCGCGCTCTTGGTGCCGCTGATGACGTGGCTCAGCAGATCGAGTTCGGCGGTGTCGGGCTGAAAGGCCGAAGGTCCCATCCAAGCGAAGACGATCTTGGGCAGGTTGCCGACGGGCTCCTCGAAGTCGAAGCGCACGTCCGCGGCGAGCTCAGGCGCGTCGAGCTTCACTGGCAGCGGCTTGCTCGGCCCGCGGAGCGGTCCGAAGTACTTCTCGATGAGCTTCTTGGTCGCCTCGACCTCGAAGTCTCCGGCGAGAGTGAGGGTCGCGTTCGCGGGGCTGTAGTAGGTGAGAAAGAAGCTCCGGACGTCTTGGAGGGTGGCGGCCGATAGGTCCGTCATGGAGCCGATGACGTTGCCGAAGTAGGGGTGCGGCTCCGGATATAAGGCTTGAACGATCTTCTCCTCGAAGAGGCCGTAGGGCTGGTTCTCGACCGATTGCCGGCGCTCGTTCTTCACGACCTCGATCTGGTTGTCGAGGCTGGCCTGGGTCAGGGCGGGCAAGAGGAAGCCCATTCGGTCGGATTCGAGCCAGAGCGCGAGTTCGAGTTCATGCCGAGGGACGGTCTCGAAGTAGTTGGTGCGGTCATTCCCGGTGGTGCCGTTGACCAACGTGGCACCGGCTTCCTGCAGATGAGCGAAGTGGCGGTCCTCGCCGACGTGTTTCGATGCCTGAAACATCATGTGCTCGAAGAGGTGGGCGAAGCCGGAGCGCCCAGGCCGTTCTTGCAGCGCGCCCACGTCGTACCAGACGCTCACCGCCACCAGCGGGAGGCGATGGTCCGCGTGGAGAATCACCGTGAGCCCGTTCTCGAGCTTGTACTTCTCGAAAGGGATCTCGAGGGCGCCGGCCGAAGCCAGAGAAGCGGCGGTGCTGAGTGCGAGAAACGCCGCGAGAACGGAGCCGGGCCCGTTGAGCTTGGGTCTGAACATGCGCGGGACGCTAGCCGATTCAAGTCAGCGAGTCGAGGTCGAGCGCCTTCGAGATGGGTTGACCACGCGGCACGGAAAGGCCACAGGAGCCGATGGTGCGCCCATTCTTCGCGAGAGCAGCGGCCCTCGGCCTGTGGGCGGCTTCTTCGAGCCTCGGCTGCGGTCTCGACGTCGAGACGCCTGCGCCCGCAACCGAATCGGCGCGTGCACCCGGGCCCTGTGGCACCACCGAGAACCTCTTCCAGGGGATGTTCACGCTCAGCCGCGAAGGCGGGCTCGAGGACCTCCGGACGATCATCACCGAGCACAGCGCCGCGGGACCGATGGGCCGGGCGCCCGACCTCGCCATCCGCAACGTCCTCGGCGCCGCAATTCGCATCGTGACTCGCTTGGGGATAAGCGCGACCCGTGAGGCTGCCCTCACTCTCGGGAAGGGGCCGCTCGCGGAGTGGGCGTCCTCGGCGCTCGTGGACGGACTCAGGTTCACGTCCGGTTCGCTCGACGGTCGGGCGCGCTACGCCGCCACCGAGTCCGTGGCGTTCTATCTCCGGCGGTGCGATGCGGAGCCGATTCTCGAGCTCGCGGAGCGTGTCCTCCGTCTCACTCGGCCGAGCGCCGAGGGCGGGGAGGAGCGATGGCTCGCTGCCTTCTTGGGCGCGAGCGGCCGCCTGCTCGCCCACCCGATGCTCGAGCCCTTTCTTTCGGACTTCGAAGCGAGCGGCGAACGTGGCCGGGCCGCGATCGTTGGCCTCCTCAATCAGGTCGCAGGATTCCTGGCGGACGAGGACTTCGATCTTCAGCGAGTGCGCGCGCTCTTCGAGAGCTCCGTGTACACGCTCGTCGATCCAAGCCTGGCCGCCGAGTTCGATGGGCTGCTCGCGCTGCTCGAGGAGGCGGTGCGTCTCGACCCCGCGCTGCAGCAGGCTCTGCGAGGGGTCGCGCAGTGCTCGTTGATCGACGAGGGCGCACGTCGCGAGTTCCTGGGCTACGTCTATGACTTCAGCACCTATCCGGGCCTCTCACTCGAGACCCTGCTCGCGGAGGGCAGCACGCTCGTCGCCGACCCCAGCCAGGCGCCCTTTCTCGATCACCTCGCGGGTCTATCGGCGGCGATCTCGATCGAGCGAGAGGCGAGGCAGGACATCTTCGTGCTGGTCGCGGTCTTGATGGAGAGGCCCGAAGTGGAACGAGCCCTGCCACTCCTCATCCAGCTCTTCGAGCGTGATCTCGTCGCCGAGCTCCTCTACGCGGTGACGACCTTGCTCGCGGGCTGTGAGGCCGCTGGGTCGTGATGCTTCGGCTCGGGGTGCACGCGTCGGGCGTCTCGCTGACCGCCTTCGCGCTTCTCTGCTTCCGCCCTTCGAGCGCCGAAGCGAGCTTCTTCGACGTCTACGGATTCAATCCGCGCGCGCTCTCGATGGCCGGGGCTCAAGGCTCGGTGGCCGATGACTTCACCGCGCTCTACTACAACCCAGGCGCGCTCACCGCCGGGGACCGCGCGGTGTTTGGCTTCGCGCTCACCCTTTCTCGAAACGCGCTCTTCATCGACAGCGCCCGGGCCAACCCAACGCCAACCCCGCGTGATCCGCCCAACGCCACCACGATCACCGTGGGGGGCCATTTCCCGCTCACGAAACCGAATGCTGCGCGTCGTGTCGCGCTGGCCTTCGCGGTCGCGGTCCCCACCGGCTCCTTGCTCGCCGGGCGCGCCTTCGATCCAGCCATACCGCATTGGACCATGTACGAGGCGCTGCCCGAGCGCCTCGTCGCGATCGTGGGCTTGGGCTTTGAGCCCTTTCCCGGGATCTCCATCGGCGCCTCGGCGCAGTTTCTCGCCTCGCTCTTTGGGAGCCTCGACTACGAGCTCGACATCGTCGCGGGGCGTTTCACACGCAAGACCGTGAGCTTCGACATCGAGCCACGTCTTGCCCCCATCCTCGGGCTCGAGACTCGGCTCGTCCCTGGCCTCCGGGCCGGCTTCTCGTGGCGTGGGACCATCCAGACCGACGTGGGCATCCCGGTGGTGCTCGATCTGACGGGGCTCGCGAGACTCAACGTGTCCACCGACTTCTCGGTGCAGTACACGCCGCACGAGCTGACCTGGTCCTTCGCGTATCGGGTGCCGAAGCTCGAGCTGTTGCTCGCGGTGGACCTGACCTACGCCCTCTGGGCTTCGGCGCCGGATCCATCCACGACCTCCATCATCGACGTCACCGGCGAGCTGCTCGATGCCGCTGGTCTCGGAGACGCGCTCGACGCGCCCGCGCCTGGACAGGAGCGGAGGGTGGAGCTCGCTTACCGCAGCGTGCTCGTGCCTCGGTTCGGCATCGAGAAAGAGCTGGGCCCGGTGGCCGTACGCGGGGGCTATTCGGTCCGTCCGAGTCCCTCGCCGGTGCAGACCTCGGGCGCGAACTACCTCGACGGCACCTCGCACCAGCTCGCGCTCGGTGCGAGTCTGCGTCTCGAGGATCCCTTCGGGCTGCTCGAGAATCCGATGGTCTTCGACCTCTCCGGGAACTGGTACTTTCACCCCACGCGGCGACACCCCAAGTCTTCCGTCGCCGATCCGGTGGGAGACCTCGAGGCCGGTGGCAGCATCTTCGTGTTTGGCCTAGGTTTTCGCTACGCCTACGGAGAGGTTCGCCTCGAGACCAAAGTAGACGAGGTTTCAGCTCAGGGCTCCGAAAACGGCCGAGAACTGCGCTAGAGTCCGGACATGCGTCGAGCTCGGGTAGCGTCACTCGCCTCTGTATTGGTCCTGGCCGCTTGCGGCCGCGGTGATGTCCAAGGACTCGGCGGTGGAGATGGCTCCTTCTTCTTCGGCTCCGATGGTCCGGCCCGTGATGGGAGCATCGAGTTCGATGGCTTCGTAGACTGGGATGGTCCGGGTCCAGACCCCGACACCGGTCGCCGCGACGCCGGCCGTGATGCTGGGCGTGACGCCGGCCGTGATGCCGGGCGCGACCTTGGGCCGGGCGACGGGCCACGCTTCGATGGCGGGCCGTTCCAATGCAACTTCGACGACGACTGTTTTGCCTTGGGGCCTCCGCCGCCGTGTCCCGACGGCCGCACCGAAGGCTGGTTCTGCAACCAGGGCGCCTGCATTCCTCGCTGCGAGCCGCCGCCGCGCTGCAACACGGATTGCGATTGTCCGGACAGTCTCGCTTGCACGCCGCGAGGCACCTGCGCGCCGCTGAGTTCGCGCCGAAACGAGTGCTGTTTCAACGGATTCTGTCCCCCCGGCGGCAGCTGCGTCTTCCCGGATGGGAGTCGGCAGATGTGCCCGAACGTGAATCCCGACGGCGGCGTGTTCGACGCTGGTCCTGCCCCGGACGGTGGGCGCGTCGATGCGGGGCCACCGCCCGAGTGGGTCGGTGACGCGTGCTTCGCTCAGAACCAGTGCGGCGCTGGGGCCGGCTTCTGCATCGATGAAGACAGCGGCTTTCCGGGCGGCTACTGCTCCGCCGAGTGCGGAGCTGGTCGCCCCGCTTGTCCTGCGGGTTCGATCTGCCAGGACTTCGGTGAGCCGGACGGATTCTGTCTCGATGTCTGCGCGGGTAACGCGGACTGCCGACCCAGCTACGAATGCACACGCCTGCCGTTCTCCGCTGAGCGGGTCTGCTGGCCGCGCATCCCCGGGTCCAGCAACCCCAACGGCGCGCCGGTGGGTGATCCCTGCTTCGAGGTCGAGCAGTGTGGTCTGGGCCTCACCTGCTTCGACCAGTGGCCCGATGGCTACTGCACTCGCTTCTACTGCGACCCGGTGACGAACCCCTGTCCCGGAGGCTCGCAGTGTTACGCGTTCCCCGGCGCGCTCTCTTTGTGCCTCGAGGACTGCCCCTCCGGCGGCACGACGCAGGGCTGTCGGCCCGGCTACTACTGCCTAGGCCCCACGAACCAGCCCGGGGTCTGCATCGCGAACTGAGACCTGACAGCGGTCGGGCTTTCGTGTACCCGAAGCCCGTGGTCTCGCTCTTCTCCACGGTTCGAGACATCGAGCGTCTCCGGCAGATCGTGGTCGTGCTCGGACGCCACGGCTTTGGCGAGATCGTTCAGCGCACCGGTCTTGGCGGTGCGGTTCGGCGCCAAGGAGAGTCGGAGCCGCCACCCCCGCGCAGCGAAGCGACCGGGATCAAAGTGGGGACCCGGATCCGGATGGTCCTCGAAGATCTGGGACCCTCCTTCGTCAAGCTCGGCCAAATCCTCTCGACCCGCTCGGATCTCATTCCCGCGGACATCATCGAGGAGCTGAAGCTGCTCCAGGAGAACGCGCTCCCGCTGCCGTTCAGCGACCTGCGCGCGCAGCTCGAACAAGAGCTCGGGGCGCCGGTGGAGGAAGTCTACGTCGACTTCGACGAACAGCCGCTCGCGAGCGCTTCCATCGCGCAAGTTCATCGTGCTCGGCTGCGTGTGCCAGAGCGGGCGGGGCAGGACGCGTCGCCCGAGGTGGTGGTCAAGATTCAACGTCCGGGCATCAAGAACATCGTCGAGCGCGACATCGAGCTGCTCTTCATCCTCGCGCGGGCGATCGACCGCTCCATCCCGGAGGCGCGTATCTACAACCCGGTGGGGCTCGTCCGGGAGTTCGCCCAATCGATGTCGGCCGAGCTCAACTTCAACGAGGAGGCGTCTCACGCCGCTCGGTTTGCGGCGGCCTTTCACGACCGCCCCGAGGCCCGCTTTCCGCTGGTCTACCTCGAAGCGAGCGCGCGCCAGGTGATCACGCTCGAGTTCTTGCCCGGCAAGAAGCTGAAGCACGCGCTCGAGTCGGGCTACTCGGGGGAGGCCATCGCCAAGACCACGCTCCATGTGCTCTTGAAGCAGATCTTCGAGGACGGCTTCTTTCACGCCGACCCTCACCCCGGAAACCTGCTGATTCTCGGAGAGCCCGATGCGCCGGTCATCGGCATGATCGACCTCGGCCTGGTCGGACGGCTCTCGCCCGAACTCCGAGACAAGACCATCGACCTGATGGTGGCGGCAGCGCGGCAAGACGCTCGAGCGGTCGCGGATGCGCTCTATTCGATCGGACGCCCGACGAAGCGCATCGATCGCCGCGAGTACAACAGCCACGTGACCGGGCTCGCCGAGAAGTACCTCGGAAAACCGCTGAAAGAGATCGAGATCTCGGCGCTCATCCGAGACATCGTGCAAGGCGCCTTGCGCTTTGGGCTCGAGATTCCCCCCGAGTTCCTGATGCTCATCCGGACGCTGATGACCGTGGAAGGCGTGGGCAAGGAGATCTATCCCGACCTCGACGTGTTGTCGGAGACCCGGCCGTACTTCGTCTCTCTGCTCAAGGCTCGATACAGCCCTGAGCGCCTGGGCAACGAAGCCCTGCGCATGGTCGCCAAGTTCTCGGATACCGCGGGCGGCATGCCCGAGAAGCTCGACGAGTTCATGGATGAGCTCCTCCGCGGCAACATCGTGGTGAAGACCAGCGATGGTGGCCTCGAGCGGGCCAGCGAGATCCTCGGTCGTCACATCTTCTCCGGGCTCGGTATGGCCTCGCTCATCGGCGGAGGCAGTCTGCTCGTCGCCGGAGGCGCGGCGCCCATCCCCGGATGGGTGATGATGGGCGCGGCCGCCGCGTGGGGGCTGATTCACGCGGTCCGCGCGTTCTTTCGTCGGCGCGGCCCTGCGCGCCGAGAGTCACGCTGAAACTGCGCCCCGGGCGAGGCTCGACGCGCAGAGATCCGACTGATATGCAGACTGCGTGAAGCGCGCGGACGGCAAACGCGACTGGCCGTTCGGCGGGGGCCCGGAAGAGGCCGCCCGTGCCCGGCTGCGAGAACTCATCGCCGCCGAGCGCAAGCGAGCTCGAACCCACATCCTCTTCATCAAGCGCAGCGAGCCGGACGCATCTCGCGACCGGGTCGCCCACCTCATGGTCGAGCGATGGACGAAGCTCGCCCAGGTGGAGGGTGGGGTCACGGGGGCGCTCGGTTTGGTGGGCGTGCCCATCAACCTCCTCCTCTTCGCGTACTTTCAGATCGCGCTCATCGTCTCCATCGCCGAGGCCTATGACACCCCGCTCGAAGGCGACTCGGGCGAAGAGGTCGTGCTCGAGGTTCTGGGCCGGGCGCACGGCATCGCGGATGTGCTCCGGAGCAGCCCCAGGGTTCTCGGCTCCATCGCCAAGGCCATCGCGGTGCGTCACGGCTTCTCGATGTTTGGACGCCTCGTGCCCATCATCGCGTCTCCCATCGCGGCCCGCCTCAACGAGAAAGAGATGACACGTCTGGGCGGAGAGGCGCTTCGGCGCTTCGGCAACGTCGTTCGAATCGAATGATCGCCGCCGCACCGTCCGTCCTATTCGCTTGGGCGCTCGCCGCCACGCCCGGGGTCGAACTCGAGGTCGTCGTCTCGGACGGACTCGATCGGCTCGACGTGCGGTCGACCGAGACCTTCGTGCCCGCGAAGAACGCCGAGCACATCGAGTTGTTGCTCGCGGCGGAGCGATACCGAAGCGAACCCGATGTGCGGCCTTGGCAGGTGCGCGAGCTCTACCCGAGCACCTTCAGCCCCGGAGGTTTCGACTCGGTCTCGGTGGAGATCGAGGGCCAGGTTTGCCGGGCCTCGCCCGAGCTTCTGCCGGAGGGTGGGGCTGTGCTCCGGTGCCCGTTTTCGGTCGTGGCGGGTCGCGCGGTCACCGTTCACGCCCGCACCGAGGTGCGGGTGCCGGAGCGCTACGGGGTCTTTGGTCGGGTAGGGCGTCAGCTGACCCTGGCCGGAGGCTACTACCCGGAGGTTTCGAGCGAGGACCGTCCCCATCGCCGGACACATCGACTCAGGGTGTCGGTGCCCGGTGGATTTGTCGCGGTGCTCGGCGATCGTTGGTTTCCGCTGGGCGCGAGTCAAGGTCGTCGATCGCTCGAGGCCCAACTCGAAGATGTGGCGCAGGCGGTCTTGATCCTGCGGCCACCGACCGTGAGGCCGGTCTCGGTGTTGGACGGCGCCGCTCGCTTCGTCACCGGGCCAGGATCGAGCACGCAGCTTCGTTCGGAGTGGACGGTGGCGTTGTCGGAGACGGTGACCGCCATGGAGGACGGGCTTCGGTTTCTCGCCGAGAACGGGGTGTGGAAAGCCACCTCGGAGCGACCGGTGGTCGTCGTCGAGACTCCGCTGCGTCATCACCTCGCGCAGGCGGTGGAAGGGGTGGTGCTCATCTCCGATCACGCCTTCCGTATGGTGCCGGTGGATCGCTTCCTGCGCTTTCATCGCTTTCCGCTGCTGCGGGAGTTGTTCGGGCTCGTGATGCGCGGCCAGCTCCAAGAGACCTCCGGCCACCGCCGTCACCTCGCGGAGGATGCGGCGGCAGCCTATTTGCTCGAGCGTTACGTCGCCGAGCGCTTCGGCGAGAAAGAGGATGCCTTCGACATCCTGAGTCCGTTTGCGTTCATCCCGTCCATCGACTCGATGCTGTATGCGCCCGACCTGCCCTTCGTCGAAGCCTACTTCCGGCTCGTGCGCGAGGACGATGCGCTCTTCGAGGACTTTGCGCAGTATCCCAAGCCGTCCCCGCGCGGCCGAATCCTCTACGAGAAGCTCGTGGACCTTCTGGGTCGGCCGCGGGCTCAGACGCACTTCGCTCGGGCGCTCTCACGCGGCACGCTGTTTCCCGCGCTCACCGAAGCCTTGGGCGAAGAGAGCCAGATCTTCTTCGAGCAGTGGCTCGGTCCATATCCGAACGTTCGCTACGCCCTCGAGTCCTTCGGGAGCGCAGCCTCTCCGGAGCTTCCGAGCGGGCACGTGCGCGCCTTTGCCGTCGTCGAGCGCAGCGGCGACTCGGTGTCGGAACCGATTCCGGTGCTTTTTGAGGCCGAAGACGGGACATCGCGACTCGTGATCGCGCCGCCCTCCTTGGAGGTCCGTCGGACCGTGACCGCGACGCTCTCGGCGCCGCTGGATCTCGTGGAGATCGATCCCCACGGTCGGCTGGCCGAGAGTCCGACCCTCGAGCTCTCTCAGCCGCGCCTCGACAACCGAAGCCGGCCGCGCTGGAGAATCCTCCTGAATAATTGGAACCTGCAGGTCGCGGCGACGGCGGGCCAGGTCAACACCGCGATCGATCTCGGTTTCGCCCGCCGCTACGACAACCGATGGCGACTCGGGCTACGCGCCGACTATCGACCCGACAGCATCTCGGGGACCTTGCGGGGCACCTACGGGTTCGGTCGAGCGGTGAACGCGAATCAGCTCGCGCACTGGTTGGGCGTCTCGCTCGCGGGTGGATATCTTCGGCCCGGATTCGCGGAACAGGTCGAGGATGGTTTTGCGACACAGGCCACCCTCTACTACGGCTACGACGGCCGGAGCTCTCCTTGGGCCCCACAGACCGCCTCGGCCGTGCGCCTCGCGGCGAGCTACAACCGCGTCTTTGGGGAGGCCCCCGGGACGTCGACGCCGGACTCCTTGTCCGTGAGCGCGCGCTTCTTGACGCAGCTCCGGCTCGATCTGCGGCACTTGATCTCCCTTCGGCTCTCGGCCTCCGCCTATCTGACGGGCGAACCGCGCTCGCAGCTCCTCTTCTCGGCCGGCGGCCGCGGGAACGTCCGCGGCTACGCGGTGGAGGACGACGTCGCCCGCCTTCGAGGGGTGGCGAGTCTCGAGTGGCTGCATCCCTTACTCCCGCGCTGGGAGGAGGACGGCTTCTTCCTCGCGTGGGTCAACGGCCTCGATGGGGCTCTCTTCGCGGATTTGGCGGTGATGGCGGACCGCTTTGAAGAGCTCGATGAGACCCCGGTGCTCGCGGACGTCGGTTATGGGCTCCGGCTCTACATCGACTACGGAGGCGTGCGGCCGGGGGTGCTGGCGGTCGAGTTGGCGTTTCCGCTCGTTCAGACTCGAAATCAGGACGCGCTGGGCCCCCCCGCTTTATACATCGACTTCACGCAATCCTTCCTCGCCTTTTGACGGAGGCCTGAGCGGGGAAGGAGGACCCGCCGCGCGCGTATGTCGTCTCGAAGATGAGACCACCTACGCCTTCATCGCACAAAGCCGCCGCGCGCCTCTCTCTGCTCGTGTTCGGACTCGTGGCGGTCGCGCCTGCACCTGCCGAGGCGACGAACACGCGAGTGTTCACCTTGGGCACGATGAACCGATTCATCATCGATGACGCGAATCGTTGGCTCTACCCGCACGTGATCACGCGCTACGGCCACCTGTTCTACGTCGAGCTCTTCGGGACCGCGCCCTCGGCGAGCGAGCCCGGTGATGACTCCCTGCGAGCGACGAACGACACGCCCGGGCTCTACGATGAGTTCGGGTCGGGCGGGGTCCCGGGTGGGGCGCTCACCGCGGCCGACTTCATGCCGGTTCAGAGCCGCGCCGGGGCGGGGGCCATCATCGGCCTCACCGATGATCTGTTCATGAGCTTTCACCTCTCGGACTATCAGAACCCCCTCGTCCGCGGATTCCTCGAGGGACCGGTGGCGACCGTCTCGGCGGGTAACCCGAACGATTTCCCATGGCTGGCCGGTCAGGCCGCGGTGCGACCGGTCTCGGACGCCAACCGGAAGATCGATGTTTTTGCCGCTTATCGTCTGCTCGACCTCGTCGACCTCGGACTCCTGTTTACCTACGGGTCCTCGAGCTTCAGCTACCGCGCCGACGCCACGGATCCGAACGTGCCGGTGGGTGCAGCCGAGCCCGATCAAGCCGCTCGCGCCGGCGATGACATCGGCTCCAGCGAGTTCCGCTTTCTGCTCTCGGCGGGCACGGAGATCTCGCCCGCGCTGGCGATCGACGCCGCGTTCGGGCTCGCGCTCCACACGCTCACCTATCGTCCCAACGGATTCACGAATCGACTCGAAGGCGGCAATGGCCTCGAGATCCAAGGTGATGCTCGCGCGATGATCGGACTCACCGAGTGGTGGGAGCTCATCCCCGCGCTCTCCATCCGGTCCGTCGGCTTCTCGGCCGCCGACCTCGCCAACTACACCTCCGGACTCGTCTACAACGACAACGGGGTGCCCACCCGCGAGCTGGCGAACATTACCGACGTGAGCGCGAGCGCCTTTCTGTTCGACGCCGGCGTCGCAGCGCACATGCGCCCGGTCGACTTCGTCGACTTCTGGGGGGCGGTGGGCTTTCAGGCGATGTCGATGGGGTTCCGCTACGAGCACATCGAGCCCGAAGGGGGCGGGGTGGTGCGCGATGATCCCCTCGAGACCTTCCGGCGCAGTCGTGCCGTCACGGCCCTCTACTTTCGCATGGGCCTCGAGGCGCGGGTCTTCTCCTGGCTCGACTTCCGCGGCGGCGTCGTCAAGTACCTGCGCGGTGACTCGGTCTCGAGGCAGCAGACCGACGCCCAGGATGTCGCCAACAATCGCGACAACGGGGACAGCCGAGATCAGCCGTTCTTCGACTACTTCATTGGTCTCGCAGCCCACTACGAAGGCTTCTTCTTGGATCTCCAGCTCGACCCCTTCTTCTTCGAGCGGGGCCCGCAGTTCTTGAGTGGCTCCGGAGGCGACATGTTCGTGAACGCGAGCCTGGGATACCGCTACTGAGAGCGAAGCGCTTGCCACAGGCGCGACGGACCGCTACACGCCGCGAGATGGCCAAGAAGAAGCCCACCAAGAAGAAGGCCCCCGCGGCCAAGAAGAAGGCCCCCGCGGCCAAGAAGAAGGCCCCCGCGGCCAAGAAGAAGGCCCCCGCGGCCAAGAAGAAGGCCCCCGCGGCCAAGAAGAAGGCCCCCGCGGCCAAGA
>WYAZ01000162.1 GCA_011526105.1 Deltaproteobacteria bacterium
ACGGGCGGGAAAAACACGCAGAGGCGCCCGCAGGATCAGCACACGTTCTAAGAGGGAGGGAGTCAAGGGACCTGGCGCCCCGGCTCGGAGGGTGGTATCCCCCCAATCGTGCCAACCAGCACCGTTCTCCGCTTCTCTGCCCTCCTCGTCGGCCTGAGCCTGACGATGCCTAGCCTGGGGCACGCCGCGCCTCAGGAAGGAAGTGAGGCGACCGCCGGCGAGGCGGAGTCCCCGGCCCCGGTGGAGGCTCCGGCCCAGGCCTCCGAAGCCCCGACCGCGACCGCGGCGGATCATCAGGCGACCTTGGAGGCCTTGTCCTCGCGTGCGGATGAGCTCGAGAAACGACTCGATGCGGCGCATCAGAGGGTGCTCTTGCTCCGAGAGACCGTGGTGACCGGCAAGGTCGCGCCTACCCAGGCCTTGATCGTGCATCGCAATCAGATGGGCTCGTCCTTTCGGCTCGAGGAGGTGCTGTACACCCTCGACGACCGCGAGATCCTGGCCAAGACCGATCAGGAGGGGTTCCTCGACGCGCAGCGCGAGCTCGAGATACTCAACGGCGGCCTGCCGGCGGGTGAGCACGAGATCAAGGTCTCCATGACCTTCGGCGGGAGCGGCTTCGGATTGTTCACCTATCTGAAGGGCTACCGATTCAAGGTCGAGTCGCGTTACCGCTTCGTGGTGGCAGAAGGCCGCCTCACGCGGCTCTCCGTGGTCGCCTACGAGAAGCCCGACATCACGCTCGAACCAAAAGACCGCCTCGCGGTCCGGTACGAGCTCGAGGTTGGATCGGTGCCGTCAGCGACCGGTCGCTGAGTCCGATGACTAGACGCCCAGCGTCCGTCCCATCGGTGCCGCCGAACGAGGATGTCGACGAGAATCTCTCCGTTCCCGCTTCCGCTCAGAGCGTCGCCGAGTACCGGCGACTCTGCGAGGCGCGAAAGCGTGACCTGGCGCTCGAACAAAGGCGCTCCGACCGCCTCGGGAACCTCCGACTGCTGCTCGTCCTGGTCGCCGCTACGCTGCTCATCTTGCCGTTGTTTCTTCGGCATGGCGGTCCTTGGTGGGCCCTCCTCGCGCTGCTGGCGGGCTTCGTGTGGCTCGGGAACCGGCATGACCGCGTGCAGCGCCGGGTACGCAGCCTCTCCGCATCGGTGACCTTCTTTGGTCGAGAGCTCGACCGACTCGAGGAGCGCTGGCGCGATCTGCCTGACACCGGCGCGGACCTCGACCCGGTGTTGTCGGAGGAGCTCGCTCCAGACTCCGACGCACAGCGTGTGCAGCTCGCGCATCTGGCCGGGGATCTCGATGTCTTCGGACCCGCGTCGCTGTTTCAGCTCCTCTGTCGCGCCGTCACCCGTAACGGCCGAGTGACCCTCTCGAGGTGGCTCCTCGAAGGTGCCCCTAGAGAGGAGGCGCTCGCCCGGCAGGAGGCTGTGCGGGAGCTGTCATCGCGCATGGACCTGAGGGAGCGCTTCTACGTCGCGGCCTCAGGCGACGGACACGCGCTGCTCGAGCCCCGTAGCCTGCTCGAGTGGGGCGAGCATCCGTCGCCACTGCCTTACCGCGGGATCCTGCAGGTGATCGCTTTTGTCCAGCCGGCGCTCTTGGTGGCGGCGGCGGTGGGGGTTGTGTTCGGTCTTGCCCCCTCGGTTCTTCTGGTCGTGGCTCTCGTCCACTTGGCGATCTTCAGCCTCGTTCGAAAGTCAGTGACGGAACGGCTTCAGCGCCTGTTCTCACCCGATCGAACTCTTCTGCGGTATGCCGATCTCATCGACGAGGTGGAGGGCGCCAAGCTCTCGAGCGCTCGGCTCGAACAGGTCCAGGCCGCGCTCGCGACGGATGGAGTCACCGCTTCGGAGCGGCTCCGGCAGCTCCGCCGCATCTCGGAGCGCCTCGAGTGGAACCTAAACATCTTCTTCGCGCTCTCTTTCGGCCCAGTGCTGTTTTGGGACCTCCATCATGTGCTGCAGGCCGAGCGCTGGCAGGCTCGCACCGGACCCCGCCTTCGCGCGTGGTTTGCCGCGCTCGGAGAGATGGAGGCTCTTGCTTCGCTCGGAGGCTTCGCGTTCGAGCGCCCGGACTACGCCTATCCCCTGTTGCTCGAGGAGGAAGGGACCTTCGCCGCTCGCGGGCTCTCCCATCCTCTCCTGAGACGCGGGCGCGCTTGCGGCAACGATCTCACGCTCGGGGGACCCGGGACGGTGCTCATCCTCAGCGGCTCGAACATGTCGGGGAAGAGCACGCTCCTGCGATCGGTGGGGGTCAACCAGTTGCTCGCTCGCGCCGGCGCGCCCGTAGCGGCCTCGGAGCTTCGCCTCTCACCCTTCGAGCTCGTGACCTCGATTCGAGTGGTCGATTCGCTCTCTCAGGGCACGTCACACTTCTACGCGGAGCTTCAGAGAATTCGCGAAGCCCTGGTGCGGGCCCGAGCGCGCGGCCCTCAGCTCATGTATCTTTTGGACGAGATGCTTCACGGCACCAACAGCAAGGAGCGCTACGTGGGAGCGGTCTCCGTGATTCGCTGGATGAGCGAGCAGCGTTGTCAGGGGATCGTGACCACCCATGACCTCG
Source organism: Deltaproteobacteria bacterium (assembly GCA_011526105.1). Classification (GTDB taxonomy): domain Bacteria; phylum Myxococcota; class Kuafuiibacteriia; order Kuafuiibacteriales; family Kuafuiibacteriaceae; genus WYAZ01. The sequence goes on from WYAZ01000162.1 coordinate 2,575, forward strand.
CGCTGGCCCGAGTCTCGGAGGTCCTGCCGCCCGGCGCGGTGAGCAACAAGCACTTCGGTGACTCGGTGGTCGGGAATGAGATCCGCTTCGACTACGTCCTCCGCGAAGGCCCGGTCGAGACCACCAACGCGCTTCGTCTGATGAAGGCCATTGGCATCGACATCGAGCTCTCCGCTCCGGAGCTCCAGTGATTCGGTGGCTGAGCAGGTTTGGTCTCCTCGGCTCGATGCTCCTGGTAGCGTGCCCCAAGACCGAGGATGGAGGGTCAAAGCCTCCGCCGAAGGCTCTGAGGAGTGCGCCTACCATCGAGGAGGCTCACGAGACGCTGAAGTCGACGCTCGATCTCGCGGCCACAGAGGCGACCGTTCGCGCCATCCTTGCGGCCGAACCGGGTGAACGACGCGCGGCGGCATTCATGTCTGCGCTCCGAGCGACCGCGGACGGACGGCTTCACGAGTTCTCCGAGCTTCCGGATGATGCCTTCGCTGTCCCGGAGCCGGAGCGCGTTCGCGGGCCCGGGAGGGCGTTCGTGCACCACATCTCCGCGCCTTTCCTCGAAGCGGGTCAGGGCTCCGAAGGCTCGCTCACGCAGTATCTTCCCGTCGGTACGCGGGTGCGTGTGCTCGAGGTCGAGGAGGACCGGGCCCGGGTCGAGCTCGACGCCTGGCTTCCCAGGAAAGCGACTGCGGCGACGCGGTCCGTCTGGATGCTCGGCGAGTGGTCGAAGCTCGAGGATCCCACAGACCAAATGGTAGCTCGCCTGGCGGGAACGGGCGCGAAGGTGAGCCCGCCCGTGGCCCCGGCTTTGGCGCGGCCGCGGACCGGCGTTGTGCCGCTGCGAATGCTCGGCACCAGCACTCTCACCCCCGGTCGCCTCTCGGGAGAGGCCGGACGAACTACTGGAAGCGTCTCGGAGCACGCTTATCGGCTCGCCCGCTACATCGCGAGTGAGCCGAGGGATCGCACCAAACAGAAGGAGCTGCTCGAGACTGCGCTCGAGGCGGGCCTATACCCGCTTGCCCTGCTCGCAGCGGACGAGCTGCGAATCCTCTCGGACCCCGAGGAACGGTTTGAGTGGTCCATGGTCATCGACCATCACGCCTTTTGCAGAGGCAAGGTGGATCGCAGTCAGACCGAATGGCTCGACCGCGTTCCCGAGTTGAGGCCGTTTCCCGCCGCAGAATACGAGGTCAAGCGAACCTCGGAGCTGGCGGGACGCTACCTCACGGAGCCGAGCTTTGACGCCGCCTCACCCTCGCACGGGACCGAGCGAGCGCTCTGCCTCGTCGATGCCGTGCTTGCGCTGGGGCCTTCGGGCGCGATACGCGTAGTCGGCGACAGCTTTCACAGCAAGCACTGCGACACGCCCTTGGTGGACCGCGCGGCGATCTTGACTTGCCTCGACTCCCAGCTCGGCAAGCTCGACGAGGAGACGCCGCCCGAGATCGTACGCGCGGCCCGAGCCCTGACCGACGCCGCGAGGACAGCCGAGGGTGAAATCGCGTTCCTCGGCTGGAAGTGGGCGCTTCGCGAGTTTGCCCCGGACGAGATCCAGGACCTCGACGCCGTGCTCAACTGCCTGCCGGGGCCACGGACCGAACCGTCGGAAGGCAAGGGCCCCAGCGGCCTGCTCGGCGGTGACACGATCGAAGGTCGCACCAAGCGATGGCTCGAGGAGACTCGGCGCCGTTTCCCGCGCTCCAACCTTCTCCGGATTTCTCTCACGAATCGCCGCGCGTTGCCGGCTGCTCCCGGGCAGGAGAGCCTTCTGTACCGCTTCTCCGGATCGACCTGCGACTGCGAGGCCCGCCCCACTGGGATTGAGTTTCGACGTCTGCCGGCGCTCGTGGTCCCGCCGCGGGGTGGGCTCGATCTCCTCGTTCAGGTCCCGAGGCCGGTGGGGGCAGGGGTGGAGTTCGCCGCGACCTTCGAGCAGGCGGTGGAGGGGGTCGAGGCGCTCGCGCTCCCCGAGGGCGGGTCGAGTGACGAGGGCATGGTGCGTTTGTGCCTGGATTACGAGCGAGGCTGCGAGCGGCCGCTGCCGGAGTCATCGTTTGCTCGACGCTTCGCGCCGCAGCGACCCTGCTGCTGCAAGTAGCCGCGCTGTCAGCTCTTCAGCTTCTTGATGAGCTGGTCCACGCCGTCCATGAGTCGGGCCTCGTCGCACGAGGTTCGCACGGTGGCGCCGAACTCTGTGGCCTCGGTGCGCACGTCGAACACGGTGCAGGATAACGCGCACTCGTCGCCGACTCGAATGAGCCGGGTGGACATGGCCAGCTCCGCCGCCACCGCCTTGCCGAGCTCGATGCGGCAGCTCTCGTCGAAGCACTCGTCGTAGCTCTCCTTCTTTTGCTCGAGGAGTCGCCGCCGGAGCTCATCGCGAGGGACCACGCGGTAGCGCCCGGTCTCGGCGAGCTTGGTCACGAGGTAATCGGTCAGGGAGTCGAGGGTGCTCTCAGCCATCTCGGTCTTGGCGTCCACCGGAAACACCGCGACCACGCGTTTGACGAGCGGCGTCGGGGGCGCCGCCCCGAGCAACGCGCCTTCGCGCTTCGCGGTGACGAGGCCGCCGCCCTTCGGGAAGAGCTCGAAGCGGATGGGCTCGGTGGGGATGGGGTCATTGCTCGAGAGCAGCTGCACGTTATCGGTGTGCCCAGGCAGCGTGGCCAGGAGTTTCGGAGGGCCGTTCTTGTAGGCGACGCTGTCCACGTTTCCATCGGCCGCGGCGGAGAGGATGGTTCCCAGGACGCCGATCGCGCAGGGGATGCCGCCCAGAATTCCCAGCGTCAAGACCCCGCCCCCGCTGGTGTCGGCGGCGGCCAGGCCCACCATACCCGCGATCGTCCCGCCGCAAATGAGCGACGGCCACACCGCCGACCACGGGTTGAACTCGTACACCGAGGACACCACCTCGACGTCCGTGGTGGCGGGAGTCCGACCCACCGCGCGGCGACCTCGGCCGTCCTCGAGCTCGACGAGGGCGTCTTCTGGAGTGCTCAGGAAGCGAAGGGTGTGTGCGTGCGTGCGCTGCGTGTAACCGCTGCATCCCGCGGTCAGGGCCGCCAGCGTCAACGGAGCGAGGAGCCTGGGCCACGCGGTCACGAGGCTTCATACCGGCAAAGCCCGGCCCCGTTCAAGCGTTTGAGAGCCGTTGACGGCGCGCACAGCAAAAAAACAAAGGGCCGGGTCCGGAGTGATTCCGGCCCGGCCCTTCGAGACTCAGTCGAGCTGAGCGCTGATCAGCCGCCGCCGGCTGGAGCCGCCGCGCCCCCTTCGCCGCCCTCTCCGCCATGGGCTTTGCCGATGGTGAGGACCGCGTAGTTGAACTTGGCGTATCCGGCCTCCGCTGAGGCCATCATCACCTTGCGCACGAGCTTGAACTCGATCTCTTTGTCGCAGTTGATGATGATCTGACCCTCGAACGGGCGACCGGGGTGCATCATCTCGTCGACCTTTCGCATCTCCTGGAGCTTCTCCGTGAGCCTTGGCACCCGGAGGTCCGGATCCCGAAGAATCTCGTCGGAGTCAGCCACCTTGAAGCCCTCGATCGCGATCGTATTCGCGCTGATCTGAATGATCGGCGCCCGATCGAGCTGCGCGGTCGCAGTGGCCTTGGGCAGCTGGATGTCCTTCGAGATGTTCACGAGTTCTCCGGTCGCGGAGAAGTTCATGATCAGAAAGACCACCAAGATGACGAACATGTCGATGAGTGGCGTGAGCAGAAGGTCTGCCACGCCGCGCGTTCTCGAACCGTGTGCTTTTGTGAGCGGCCGAAAGTCCTGCAACCAGGGAGCAAACGGTCGTTTACCGGGTTTTTTGATCGGCATCGTCCATTCCTCCTGTTCAGGCGTCCACGCCGGCCACGGACAGGCCATCGAGCCCGTTGTCCAGGCAGATGTCCATGACGGTGATGAGTTCCTGGTAGCTGATCTTGTCTTCCGACGTGACCTGCACCTGTTTCGCATCCTCGCCGTGCTCGGTGTGCACTTGTTTCAAAGTCTCGCTCAATGTCTTCGTGTCGTAGTCGTCCCCGACCTTCTTGATGTCCTTGTACACCGCGCCCTTCTTGGAGACGGCATAGCCGTCTGCCTTGATGAGCACCGTCAGGTTGAGCTTCTCCGTATCGTCTTCCGGAGGAGGCTCATCCGACGGCATGTTTGGTGTCTGCTGAACGTCGATCTTCGAGATTTGCGTCCACACGGACGTCATCAAGAGGAACGAGATCAACACAGACAGAAGGTCGATGAACGGTACCAGGTTGAGCTGGAAATCGACTGAACGTTTTCCACCTCCTCCTTCGGGTACTGGAGGTCCACCGCCACCGGCCATCTTCTACCTCCTCGACTATTCTTCACGCGCCGCGCCAAGCGTCGAGAGATCGAGCTTGTCACGGTTCGTGACGACCAGGTTGAGCACCGAGACCGATGCCTCGTTGATGTCATCTTCGAGACGCTGAGTCTTGCCCTGCAAGATACCGAAGAAGAGCAGGCCCGGGATCGCGGTGAGCAACCCGAAGGCGGTGCAGTTCATGGCTTCCGAGATGCCCTGCGCGAGCAAAGTGGCCTTCTCGGAGGGATCCGCGGTCGCCACCGCGCCGAAGCAGGTGATGAGACCCGAGATGGTTCCGAGCAGACCGGCGAGCATCGCGATGTTCGCGAGCATCGCGAGGTACGCGGTGCGCTGACCGAGGCGAGGCATCTCGCGGAGCGAAGCCTCGTCCATCGCCGCCTGAACCTCGGCGTCGGACTTGTTCACCTTCACCAAGCCGGCCTTGATGATGTTCGCGAGCGGCGTGGGGGTCTGGCTGCACAGGGCCAGGGCCTTACCCACGTTGCCCGCGATGATGTACTTCCGCATCGCCTGAATGAACGCGTCCTTCTCGATGGAGGCGCGGAAGTAGAGGAAGTAGATGCGCTCGAAAGCGATCGCGAGGATGAAGGCGGAACAGAAGGCGATGGGGTACATACCCCAACCACCTTCTTGGAATGCGTGGGCTACAGTTTCGAACATGTTCTTGTCTCTCCTTTGGGGGCGTCATCCCTAACGGCGGACGACGAAGTTTCTTAGTTGTCGTGAAGAAGCGTCGGACGTGGGCGGCGGCGCAGAAATGCGCCTCGCTTCAGCCGAGCTCGGCAGTGGGCAGCGCGGCTCGAGGCAATCCCGAGCCGAACAGGAGGAAGGCGCTGCGTTCTCTAGATGGGAGAACGCGATCCAATCGGCGGGCGAGGTCTAGACCTCCACCGCCGCCTGGGCTTGGTCTCTGTCTGCATCTCAGCCGGTCCTCGCGCAGCGCTTCGTCATCGAAGGGCGCCGCCGCCGCAGGGGCAGACACGAGATCGTCCTCGCGGCGCGTCAGTGCGGCGGCTCGGAGGAGATCAGAGAGGGTGACGTGGCGTTTGACGCCGAGTTTGTGTGCGTTGGGCTTCACGCGCTCGGCGCACTCCGCAGCGGCCTTGCGCGGGGTTGCGTCGGCTTGCGTGGTCACCGCCGCGAGGGCGGTCAGGCAGAGCGCCGTGGCGCAGAAGGCGCTGCTCGCGAGCGCGGTCCTGCGGCCAACGCGGCTCTGCACCAGCGGTTTGATCAGCGGCTCGATGAGCGGCTTGATGAGACTCGAATGGACCACGGCTGCGAGGTCCTAGATCTAGCCGAGTGGGCCGCTTCCCACAAATCCGGCAACGGGCGG
>WYAZ01000163.1 GCA_011526105.1 Deltaproteobacteria bacterium
CGCCACGTATTGAGGCGCTACGCGGTCTGCTCGGTTCAGCTGTGTTGCTCGATCCGCCAGACCACGCGCAACGGCGAGACGACCTCGAGCGGGACCACGATGCCGCCCAAGCGGCACAGGCTGAGATTCAGCGTTGCTGCGAAGCTGCCCGGGTGGTCGAGGACAAGCTCGACACGCTGCGGCGAACGCCGCTTTCGGAGGCGGACGTTGCGAATCTCGAAACCGAGCTGAGTCACCTCTCGGATGAGCGCGACCGGTTGGATGCCGCAATCGAGGCCATGGAGTTCGTTGCGGGCAACTCGGAGGCACTGGGCTGGGACGACGCACCAGCGCAGCTCGAAGCGAACCGATCGCTCGTTCCGGCACTCGAGGAACAGCTGCGCCGGGCGGAAGAGGCGCTAACCGAGGCGGACGCAGCGGTCGAAGCTGCCGACGAGGAGTTCGAAAGCGCCACAGCCAAATGGCAGGACGCCGATGGTCGCCGCCGAGCCGCCGTCGAGCAACTTCGGGCTGCGGAGCGGCGCTTCAAGGAGATGGAGATTCCCGATCCTACCGAAGCCGCAGTCGCGACGGCGCGTGACGAGCTGCACCGACTGAAAGAGGAGGCGACCACGCTTGTTACGGAGCTTGATGTCCTCAAGACCACCCAAGGGCGTCGCGAGGCCGAGCAGGCGCAGGCGGTACGTGAGTACGGCGAGGCGGAAGAGAAGGTCGCCGCCGAGCGCCGCGAAGCTGAGCCCGCTCTTGATCGTTGGGAGCGCCTGAGAGCGGCTGTAGCGGATCGGAATCTGCTCGCCAGCGTCGTTACCTCCGGAACCAGCGATGTCAGCGGGATCCGCGGACACGTTAATCTCGTGCAAGAGGCACACAAGCAGAGGGCGGTGCTCGTGGAGCGGCTACGAGCTGCTCACGGGGCACAGGATCTGCTTGCCAAGGTCGACAAGAACGCGGAGGGAGAAGGCATCGGGTTTGCCGACGTCTACCTTGAGCTCTGGCTGGCGGTGCGCGATTGGTTGCGCCGTCGGCTGCCGGCGCAGGTGGCAGAAGTGGACGACCCGCGAGAAGCGCTGCTGCGATTGCGCGATCAACTGACCGGGCTCGAAGAGCGTCTTGGGCGACAGGAGGACGATCTTCGTGGCGCCAGCGAGGACGTTGCCCGCGGCATTGACGTTCAAATCCGCAAGGCACGCGGCCAGGTCAGCCGCCTCAACCAGAACCTGGGGGGCGTTAGCTTCGGCAGCATCGAAGGGATTCGGGTAAAGGTTCAGTCGGTGGAGCGCATGGAGCAGGTGCTTCGAGCGCTGCGCGAAGGTGCTGTGCAGGGACTTCTGTTTCAAGAAAACCTCCCCATCGAGGAAGCCCTGGACGAGATCTTTCGGCGCTACGGTGGCGGGCGCTCGGGTGGCCAGCGGCTACTGGATTATCGTGAATACGTCCACCTGCAGGTGGAGGTCCGCCGTACCGCAGGCTCTGACTGGGAGGCTGCAAATCCCACCCGTCTCTCCACCGGCGAGGCGATTGGCGTTGGCGCTGCCCTGATGATGGTAGTGCTCACCGAGTGGGAACGGGATGCGAACCTGCTGCGCGGTAAGCGAGCACACGGTTCGCTCCGCTTCTTGTTTCTCGACGAGGCCAACCGCCTTTCACACGACAACCTCGGCGTTCTCTTCGACCTGTGCCAGACACTCGACCTACAGCTGCTCATCGCCGCGCCAGAGGTCGCCAGAGCGGAAGGTAACACCACCTATCGCCTGGTACGGCGCGTCGATGCAGACGGGCGCGAAGAGGTGCTCGTCAGCGGGCGAAGAACGAGGGCCGAGGCGTGATCTGGGAAAACGACAACGCACGCCTGGCATTATTGGAACTGCTCTCACGTGGCAGCCTCAAGCGCCGACGCACTCAGTTGGAGGCGTACGACGCCCTTGCTGAGCTTTCTTGGACACGGGCCACGGGTCGCCGTGACGAGATCGGCGTGGTCGAGGAGCGCAGGACGGAGCTTGCGGGCTTGATCGACCGGGTCTGGCCGGCGTGGCGCGACGTACTCGCGGACCTTGTGGCGGCGGGATTGCCGCCAACACCCGACGGCTACGGTCGGCTTCTCGATATGGAACGCGCTGCTTCTCTACCGGACCTGCCCGATCGAATCAATCGGCGCACGGCCGCGTCGCTCACTGCACCGAACTCCAAGGCATCGATCACTGAAACAAGAAGGAGTGCGCTCGGCGGGACAGACACCTCGCATGACGGCGCCATCAGGTTGCGACCGCCGGCAGGGCTGTCGGCTCGAACGGCAAATGGAGCACTAAACCTCAGCGAAATCGCGAGGGTACTAGGTGAGGTCTCGATACCCGAGCGGGCATTGCTCGACGGCCTCGCCTTCGAGGGTGCGATTCGCGCCGTGCTCCTTGTTGAGAACCTGGGTGCGTGGCGTGACCTAAGCCCACCACCGGGCTGGCTGCTGGCCCACGTGCCCGGTTGGGATACAGCTACCGTCGGTCACTTCCTCGATCGTGTCGATGACGTCCCCGTCGTGCACTTCGGTGACCTGGATCCGAACGGGGTGCGAATCATGCTGCATCTACGCAAGCG
>WYAZ01000164.1 GCA_011526105.1 Deltaproteobacteria bacterium
CGCACCCTTTCCTCTCGCAGGGACGACCGTACTTCGAAAGCCTTGGCGCGTTCTCGATGGGCCATCGTTGGTACCGGCCAGACATGGGGCGGTTCCTGTCACCGGACCCGCTCGGCTTCATCGACGGGCCGAACCCCTTCATCTTCGCGGGCGCGCAACCCATGTACTTCGTCGACCCCGACGGTCTTGCGATGCGCGCGGCCTTCCTCGCGGCGACCGAGTTCGTGGGCTTTGGCATCGGTCTCAGCGGGATACCGTTGCCCGAGCCTGAGTTTGGGGCGGACGCCGAGCGCGCGCAGCGTTTCTTCATCGGCCAAGTAGAGGGCGGGATTGCCGGCCTCATCTTGGACTATCACCTCGCGACGACGGGCGCACACGCGGCAGGGACCGGCGCGGCGCTCCTCGGATGTGGCGCGAGCGGATGCGCGCTGTCCGCGCCGCTGTACGTCGGAGGAGTGGCCGCTGCGGTGGGGGCGGCGGCGGGCCTCGGGGTGATGCATGGGAGCAAGGTCGCGGGGGGAAGACAGCGCTTGGCAGAAGCCGAGCGGCAGTACATGCTGTCGGAGAAGAAGGGGGGTGGCGGAGATGCATCAAATTCCACCTCACAGTCGGGGAGCACAAGCGCGGGCACAAACTCCCCGTCGGGGGCAGGAACACCAAATGCGTCGGTCGGCGGGAAACCTACGTTTCAGCCCAACCCCGCCCACACACCGGGGCAGGCAGGGTTCCACAGAGGGAAGACCGTCGAACCTAGCGACTCTTTCGACGTCTTCCAAAAGGCAATCCAAGGGAGCGACGGTCGCTGGTATGGGAAGGGCGGCAATGGGGAAATCTACCGATACTTCCCGGACAACGCAGGGGGAGCGCACTTCAGCGGAATGACCGGCGGTGTCGGCGGCATTCCGATGAGTCGTATCCCGATCGAGGTTCGTCGATTCTTTGGGATGGTGCGGTGATGCTCGTCGGCAACAAGGAGCGCTTTGGAATTGAGTTCGAACGGGAACTCGCGAAAAGCTCCGACCCTAGTCTCGCGCAATGGGAATACGGACGCATTCGTTGGTGGTGCGGAGGCGAGGCGGTCGGTAACTACGAGCCCGATACCACGCTCCGAGACGTGGCCATCGAGGCGGAGCGCTTCCTCGCGTACGAGGGGCAGCGGCGCGATGACCGCCTCATACGCGCCTCGAGGAAACAGGTCGCTCGCACGATAGCTCAAGCGCTGTTCGACGACCGCGGTCAGACAGCCGAACAGGTGCAGGCCGACGAGGAGAAATATCGCCGCTTCTTGGTTACGCCGCAGGTGGACGTCTTCGACCAATGGGACATCTTCCTGGTCGACGGGGCGACGAAGTCTCGACTGATCTGGGGCCGAGTCGAGACCGACACCCTCGGTGAGTCCGAGCTCAGGCCCGGCGAGTTTGAGCGGGTGCTGAGGCTCTTCCAGCGGGCACTCAGGGGAGACTCGACTCATGGCAGACCACCTCCTCGAAAGAGGTGACCTGAGATCGCCCTGCCCTTCCAACCACCCTGCTCTCGGGACCACTCGCCGAGGGGGCCGCTGTTGTAGCCCCCATTTCTACCGGACACCTCGAAGGAGCCACTCGAGATGGTGAAGACGCTCGAGTGCGAGCCCCTGGCCCCGGGTCGGCGGCGCCGGGCTGCTTCGGCCTCGCCCACGGGCCGGCCGCTTCCGCATTAGCTCCGACGCCCTCGACGTCCAGAACCTGCACGAGCCCGTCCGCCTCATCCTCGAGCTCGAGCACGACAAGCTGGCTGCCGGGAACCGGGCGCGACTGATGCCGTGACAGGGCTAGCTTCTCTCCACCGCCGCTACCGCACCAGCGACCTCTTCCGGGATCCCAGCGACGATGCTAGCGGCGTTCTCCCGTTCCTTCGCGAGCAACCGAGTCATGCCGGGTGTTCGCAACAGCTCCCGCACGTCCCGGCGGCGGGCTGCCCTGTAGTGCTGCATCAACCACGCGAACTCGAGGACGTACGGGGGCGCCATCTTCAGAAGGCAGCGACGAGCATCTTCGATTGCGCGCTTGTCGGCGGGTAGCCACTTCGCGCCCTTCGCGACGATCATATGGAGCATCTTCATCCGCTCCCGTGCACGGCTAGAGTCGATGCCGGCGTGGGCGTTGGGGCTGGACCAGATGTTCGTGCGCTCGGAAGCGAAGCCCCAGTTCATCGAGTGGAGCAGCCCGGTGATCGCCTTGGTTCCGTGGTCCGGAAGCCGGCCGGGGTCGTGGCCAAGCTCGAGCAGAAGCGAAAGAGGCTGGCTGTCGGAGGCATGGCACGCCTCCTCGAGCAGGCGTCCGGACTCCGGGCGTTCGGGCGCCAAGGCAGCGCGGAGCCTCTTCTGTTTGAGGATGTCGAGATGGCCACGCGCGAGGGCGAGCTCGACCGCATTCAGGTGGCCCGAGTCTTCTTCTTCGTCGTCGTTGTCATCCGCATGTTCGAGCCGGTCCGGGCCTCGCGCCCATGGATCCGCGCCCGCCCAGAGGGTGAGGGCCACCCACTTGGTGTTTCCTTGTGAGGCGTGATGGCGCAGAGCCAACTCGGCCTGCAGCATCAGCTCCGGCCGTTCCGGCAAGTGGCGTTTGAGCAGGCCGAGGGCGGGACGGATCTTGTGAATCAGGCCCCATGCAATCGGGTTGTCGCGCACCAGGCTCGCGCCATTTGCGAGGAACAGGTCGACCATCTCTGGTTGCCGCATTTCGACTACGAACCTCATGGAGACGCTGTTCACGTCCGCGCCCTGGGCGAAAAGAAGCGCTGCGAGGTCGGCTCGGCGCATCTCGACGGCGTGGTCCAGCGCATCGTAGCCGCCTTCGCGGACCGGAGCCCCGGCTTCCAACAGGACCTGAACCAGGCTGTGAAAACCGGCGTCCATGGCGATGCGCAGAGCATTCCGCTTAGCGCTCGTCGAACGTGACCCCTTCGGCAGAGCCAACGGCTTCCCCGCATCGATCCACGCCTGAACTTCGAAGAGCCTGCCACTCCGGCAGAGGGCAACGAGAGGCTCGAGGTCGTCGACGGTGGCGGCGTGGATGGTCATCGCCAACCTCGGTTCCCGTCGCACATGTGCTCGATGCGCTCGGCGTCGTCGAGGATCGACGGCGGGCTTGGTGAGAACGGATCGAGCCTATCTGCCTGCTCTGTTGCCCACGTGAGCCACGGGGCCAGAGCGTCACCCTCAATGCCCAGCTCATCGACGCGGCCACGTTTCCGTGCTTCTTCGATGAACAGGCGCACCGACTGGCTCTCGCGCCATCGATTTGCTTGGTCGATGAGATGCTGCACGCGCGACTTCTCGTGCGCGAGGGCCGCTTGAAGGCGTTTCTGCTCGTCGAGGGCTTCCTTCATCTGCCGTTGGCGCTCTTGCTCCTGAAACGCCTTGCGCTCCTTCTCGGCGAGGTCGGCCTTTACTGCGGAGGAGAGCTTCAGCAGGCCGATGATCACCTCGGTCAGCCGCTCCTCGAGCACTCGCTTCTCCGACCCTCGCCAGTTCCGCTGCTGGTTGTGATGCCAGATGTTGTGCGTCTCGCGGATGGCGACGCTGAGATCCCCCGACGGTCGTCGCCCGGTCTCGCGTCGGTTGTAGTGAAAAGAGTAGGCGCTTGTGATCTCCGGCCTCGGCGGCAGTTCGAACGCCTCTAAGCTCTCCTCGACCGTCAGCGCGATCGGCACGTCATCGACGTGGACGAACGTGCCATCCGATTGCACCTTGACCCCCCAGCCTCTTCGTTCGCAGGCCTTCAACAGCGCGTCCGCGACCCGCAGCGCGCGGGGGAGCTGCGCTCGAGACACTCGGATGTCGAGGCAGTCGGGCGGAGACTCGAGGATGCCGAGGTCATCTGGGGTGGCGGCATCGAGTAGCTCTTTCGCCTCGCGCACCGGCTCCGACGGCGAGCGAAGTCGGTCAGGCACAAGGACGCGGTTCTCCGGTGTTGATGATCGCCAGAGAGCGCGTGTTTTTGGACCGGATGGTCTGATCAGACCTCTCTAGCCTGGGAATTCGCCTCGGTCTCTTGGGCGTGCGATGAGCTCTCTTTCGTAGAAAGAAACAGCG
>WYAZ01000165.1 GCA_011526105.1 Deltaproteobacteria bacterium
CGCACCAAACGGTGAAGCGGGCCCGAGCGCGGGTCGCGCGGCGAATATCGGACGGCAGGGAGACACGGACCGACGAAGGAGCGAGGATTGGGCCATCACGGATCTCCACCGGGTCCCGGGGCAGACGGCGGCGCGGTGTTGGGCCGCGTGATGTTCGCGGGCAAGCCGGAAAGGCGAATGCGATGGGTCTGGGAGTCGGTCTTTTGGGCGAACTCGAGCGTGGCGGTCGCGAGCTCGGCCTCCTTTGCGTCGGAGACGTCGATGAGGCGCAGCGAGAGCTCACCCTCGAGGATGGGGCCGCGCTTCTTGACGACGGGAATCGTGATCTCGGCGGTGACCCCGTCGATAGATGCGCGAATCTCGCGCTCGTGCACCAGCGCGCTGGCGTTTTCGAAGACCTCCGGCGGTCCGTTTGGTCCATCGACGTTGGTGCTGCAGCCAGCGAAGACGAAGAGAGTGGGCAGGGCGAGTCGAGTGCAGTTCATGTTGGGTCCCTGCCGCCCACCAAGCACTTGGCATGCCGAAAGCGGATCCAAGTGTTCTCGCGCACATCGCACGGGCTTCCGTGAGTTGAGCAACACAAGTCTCAGAAATCCGACGCTCGGCTTCGGCGGCTTCGTTCGCTCTTACGGGGCCCTTCTGGTCCATTTGCGAACGCGGGCCTACAACATGTGCTGGTCCAACTCCTCGGCGTACCAAGCCGAACCGGCGCTCCTCCAGAAGTCAGGAGTACTCAGCGGCCACCCTGCTCGACCCATCGTCTCCAGAGCGAGAGACTTGTTGAATCGGTCCCGAATCCTGCGGCGGGAATACGACTCCGTGTCCTCAAACGCGAGCGGCTCACCCTGCTGAAAAAAGACCCAGCCGCCCTCTTCGCGCATCGCGTGCACTCGTCTCACGGACGCTCCGTCCCGCCAGACTTCTAGGGAAGTCGCGGGATACTCGCCAGCAGGCTCACTGCGGACTAAGAAGTGGGTTCCGGAGATGTGGCCAGCCAGGATGTTGACCAGAGTCGACCATCCATCTCGCAGATTGGTAACCATCGCCGAGTGGGCGGCCATCCCCGCAGGTTCGAAGATCATGAGGCGTCGCGGACCAGAGCCTCCCGCACGAGGCCTACCGCCTAGGACCCGGTTGAAATCCACCGGTCCTCTGGTCCACCGGAATGTGTTCTCCGCGGAGTTGCCCATCAGGATTTCGTGCACTCTTCGTTGCACGACTGCGAGTGGCGCAGAGAAACAAGCAACGGAAAGAAGCGACTCCTCCGGTTCGGGGTGGTGAATCATGCGCAGGCTCCTAGAGTAGGTTGAGTTCGAGAACGGACTCGGGGTCATTCTCTTGAATCGTCCGTCCGTGGCTCTCGCTCCTTTTGGGGTTTGTATCGAACTCCACGTTGTGGTGACGGCCTTTCTTGTCGAATTGGACGTCGGGTTGGTTCCTTCCTTTGCGGTTACCATTTACATCGACCTGCCGTTGGTTCTTCCGAATGTTCTCCACGTCCTTGTCCTGTTTTAGTTCCTTGATTCGTTTGTCGATGGCCTGGTTATGTGCGTCTCCGCCGTGCTTTTTGGCAAAACCTTCGTTTGGCCCAACGCCCTTTCCTGAGCCGGACTCCGCGAAGTAGTTTCGCGCCTCCTGGAAGCGCTCCAACTGCTTCATACCCACGTGTGCCCCGACTCCAGCGACCACGCCAGCTGCCATGGCTGCCGCGGGTGCCGACGCCACGCAAACTCCGCCCAAACACCCGATCGCACCCGTGGTGCCAATCGCGTTGAGCAGCTGAGCGGTGGAGGCGGCCGTGACCCCCATTCCCATGAAGGAGCCGACACCCTGTCCTGCGTAGAATGCATCTGGGTTCTTTAACGGCGCTTCACCCAGGAGGGGCACTCCGGCGGCGCCATGCACGAAGCCCATGGTGTACGTCGCGAGACTGAGCGCGGCCTCGGCGATGTCTTCCCCGAACAGTCCCGAGTGGTCGACCAAGATGATTGGGTTGTTGCCCGCGTACGCGAACAGGTTGAGCTGTGCGCCAGACGCGGTGGCCATCTGCGGCAACGAAACGAGCAGGGGGTCCGGACTCAGCCAGCGTCGGAGAGTCGGATCGTACACCCGCGCCCCCAGATGGTAGAGGCCATCCACGGGGTTCGGCTCGTGCCCGAGGAACGCGTAGCGCGGCGGAGTCGCCGAACCCGAGGGGAGGAGCTTGCCCCAAGAATCGTATTCGGCCTCTCGGTCGATGCTCGAGGCCGGGCCGTCAAACAGGGTTCGAGCGAGCACGCTGCCGCGGGCATCGTTGAGACGATAGCCTGAGTTGGCGAGGTCGCGAACCCCAGTCGTGAGGTTGCGTGACTCCTCGATGAGGGCGGTCCCGTTGACGTTGACCCGAGTGACGAAACGGTTCTCCTCGAGCCGAATCTCCGCGAGCTTGCCGAACTGAATGACGCGCTGAACCGGCCCGCTGAACGGCGTCGTCTTCCGAAGGACGCGCCGCCCGCCGGCACCGCAGACTGACTCGGTTAGGGCGCTCGTTCCACTCGGGAGCAATGTCGTTCGCACCGACTCGAGGCATCCGTCTGCGCTGTAGCTGAAGTCCCGCCTCAGAGTCGCGTTCTTGCCCACGGAGTGCTGGTCGGTGTTGACGAAACCTTCGGCAGTGTACGTGAGGTCTCGAGTGGTGTCGGCCTTGGTGTTCCGGACACTGGTCACCGCTTGCCCAAGTTTCGTGTCGCCATACGTGTACGCATCGGAGATCGCGCCAGTGAGGTTGCCGCCAGCGGAGTACGAGTACGCCTCGGTCGTCGCGGCACCATTCACGGTGCGCCGGGTTCGTGTTAGGCGGTCGAGCGCGTTGTAGATATGGGACTTCGTGACCGCATTGAAGTAGGAGCTGGGGACAAACCGCTGCTCGCTGCGGATGTTCCCGCGCCCATCGATCTGGGGGTAGGACACTGCAGCGAAGGGGAGCCGAGGCCCGGTGCCTGTTCGGTACTCCACGCCCTGCAAGTGGGGCCTGCCGGGGTGGTATGTCCACTCGGCTTCGGTC
Organism: Deltaproteobacteria bacterium; assembly: GCA_011526105.1. Classification (GTDB taxonomy): domain Bacteria; phylum Myxococcota; class Kuafuiibacteriia; order Kuafuiibacteriales; family Kuafuiibacteriaceae; genus WYAZ01. The sequence continues at coordinate 3,044 of WYAZ01000165.1, forward strand.
CCGTTGCCGAATTCGGCCTCGATCAAACGGTCATAGGCATCGTACGTCGTCGCTTGAACGAGGGGCACCGTGCTTTGTGCATCGACGCTCGAGACGAGCATTGGGCGTCCGAGGTCATCCCGGTCGTAGGTGTACGCGCCCAGGCCCAACGGCCCCCCCGTGAAGCGCTCTCCGCGGAAAGCGACGCTGGAGATCCGCCCTTGCCAGTCGTAGTCGAAGTCCGCGACGTACTCTCGGATGGGAGAACCGCCCACCGGGACGACTGCTTTCGACGGTTCGTAGCTCATAGAGGCCGGTCTTCCGAACGCGTCGTATGCGCTTTCCCAGATGCCAGCCGCATCGAGTGTGCGGCTTAGTCGACCGTAGGAGTCGGGGCTCAGATCGTAAGAGTGATACGCGATCACCGACTGGCCGCCGGAGGCTGAGGTGACGCGGACTGACCGTCCGAGCTCGTCGCGGAGGTGGCTAACCGACCTGCCGGTGGGGCTCGTAGACTGCAGGACCTCGTTGTTCTGATCATAGCAGAGCGTGAAGGGCTGCACCCCGGTCGCCGTCTTGTACGGCAGGGTCAGCTTGTGAATGCGCCCTCCAGAATCCCACTCGAACCAGCGGAAGAAGTTGTCCGCATCGCGAACCCCGTTGAGCCTTCCGACAGCATCGATGGTGTACTGGTAGTCTGCGAGCGGGGTGCCGGTGGTGCTCCCGCCGTTGTACCGGCGAACGCGTTCGAGTGCGCCGCTCCAGTGAAAGTCCGAGAGTGTCGCGTTGCCTCGAGCATTCACTTCCGTTTCCGACCACGCTCCGTAGCTATTCGAGGTCACGAACCCGGCAGGGTCAGTCATCGTGAGTTGCCGCGAGAATGCGTCGAAGGTGCGCTGGGTCCAGCCCTGACCAGGTCCCGGCTGTACATCGGTCAGACTCGAGGCGGCGCGTGGCTCGTAGGTTCGAGTCGGGCGCGAGAAACCATCGAAAACGGTCGCTTCGCGAAGGATGAACTGAGTGCCATCGGAGTCCACCGAGGCGGTCACCTTTCCCAATCCGTCCCGATAGGTTCGGCGTTCGAGGACGCTTTGCGCACTGCTGTAGATGAGTGCGTTGGTCATGACCGGTGCGGTGTCTTGGTAGCTCATCTGCACCACGACCGGGCCCGAGCTCCCTCCGGGTCCTTTGACCGCCAGCGGCCTGCCGTGGCTGTCTCGCTCGGTGGCAAAGGTCGTGCCCGTAACATCGGTGTGCGAGGTGAGCGCGCCGGTACGTTCGTCGTACGCTGTCAGCTCCTCGAGCAGCGTGCTGCCGTTGGGGGTGCCGTCCTCGTAGCGCGTCACTCCGACCGAACGACGAATCGGGTTGATCTGGTTGGTGTCGAACGTGATCGAGATGACCCGGCCTGCCCGACTTATCTCCCGCACCTGGCCGGCAGTGGTGTACAGAAACGACGTCGTGATGCTCGCGCCACCGCAGGCTGTCGGGTTGACGTCGACCGCCTCCTGACTGCTGAGCTTCGCACCGTCATAGACCCACGCCGTTTCGGAAAGACGAGCGCTGTGGTTCATTACCCCACTCACGTTCGCCATCGAACCAACGGCGGTCTCGTGCGTCTTCCGGCCGAGTATCCAGCGATCGGTATCGTTGAGATAAGTCCACGAGGTGTAGACCGTCTTACCCAGTGGATTCAGCGCCATGTCCACAGGGTCGTTGCCTGTGCCTCGCAGACTGGAAAACGGGAACCCGAAGGCGTCATACAGAGTCTCGCTGGTTCCGCCTTCGCGACACGTCGCGCCCACGCAATCCTCGGTCCACTGCCAGCCCGCCGTGATTCGGATCCCGAGGCCCGAGTTCGTGAGCCGCGGCCCTCGCGTCGTGCGCTGGGAAGTGACCCCGTCACTCATGAGTTCTTCGACGGCGATGCCGCGGAGTGGGAATGGAACGTTTGCGACCTCGGACGGGCCGACGAGCGGATGCTCCTCGACATCGAATCGCTTCTGAACGATCAGCGGCGAACTTGGGGCGCCTCCGTCATAGGCGGTGAAGCGCTGCTCGACGGTTTCGAAACCGATGACCTCTTTCGATTCCGGGGCGCGTACGAAGTTGGAGTAGAAGAGGTCGATCTGCTCGCGCGCGTCATAGCCGGCGGCACCCGGAAGCGCTCCGCGTTCCACTCGGCTCACCACGATCTGCTTCTGCGGGAGCAGGGCCGAAGTGACCACGCGGTCCGGCGCTGGCTTGGCCGCTTCCGATTGTGCGGCAGCGACGACATACGAAATCGTTTCCCACGCGCCGCCAGCCTCGCTGACCTGCTGGAGGAGGTCCGGAACCTGCCGCTTGTTGCGTCGCCACCGCGGTGGCTGGCAGTCAGGCGCGGAGCCTGGGGTGGGAACGTCGCAATAGCCGGAGTACAGGACGTCGACCATCCCATCGTCGTCGAGGTCCACGAGCCTCGCGCGGTCGTTCCAGATTGGGTTTAGGATTTGTCGGCCCGAGACTGGGGCGGCCTGCCACTGGAGGAGAGCCACATCGAAATCGTCCGGTAGCGAATTGATATAGAGCGGCGCCATCGTGCTCGAAGGCTTGGCAAAGCCTTTGCCCGTGTTCAGGTAAATGTGTCGGTAGAAGGTGGGTTGCCCCCCGGCCGCAGGCGCCACCCCGAACGCGTATACGATGTCCTGTCGCCCGTCCGAATTCAGGTCCACGAGACTCATCGCCGCATGCGGCAGGTTGTAGAGCATGGCCGGCTCACTGGCTAGGGCAGGGTCGGCGCAGAAGGGGTCACGATTTCGCAGGCGGGCAAGGGCTGCGTTTCCGTCCGTCAGGTTCGCGACGGTCACGGGTCCGCCGGACCAGGTCTCGCTCACGATACGCTGGGCCGTCGTCTCCCAGACGTTCCATCGATAGCCTTCGTTGAGCATCACCCGGAAGCCGTCACGACACGCGGGCGGCGTCGCGGTCGAAAGAGGCTGCGGAGCCAACAGGTCAGGCAGTCCGTCGGTGTTGATGATCGCCAGAGAGCGCGTGTTTTTGGACCGGATGGTCTGATCAGACCTCTCTAGCCTGGGAATTCGCCTCGGTCTCTTGGGCGTGCGATGAGCTCTCTTTCGTAGAAAGAAACAGCG
>WYAZ01000166.1 GCA_011526105.1 Deltaproteobacteria bacterium
CCGTCGCTCGCCGGAGCAGTGACCTGCGCGTGAATGGAGAAGCCTCCGTAGGCGCCGCGGCTCTCGTGTCGCTTCAGCCGCGGCTCGCGGTCCCCCGAGCCACCCTCGAAGAGCGCGTCACTTCCGGGGATGTCGGCGTCGCGATGGGCATCAAGGGTACCGAGGTGGCGAAGCAGTCCGCGGACATGGTGATCCTCGACGACAGCTTCGCCACGATCACCCACGCCGTCGCCGAAGGGCGGGTCATCTACGCCAACATTCTGCGGTTCGCCCGGTACTTGTTCTCGTGCAACATGTCGACGATCCTGACTGTCTTCGCCGCGGTCATGCTCGGGTGGCCACCTCCGCTCGCGGCCCTTCAGATCCTCTGGATCAACCTCGTGGTCGACGTGATCTCCGCGACCTCGCTGGCGCTGGAGCCGTCGGCCCCGGACGTGATGAAGGCCCCGCCTCGGGATCCGAAGGAACCCATCTTGGGTTGGAGCACCGCCGCGACCATCCTCGGGCACGGCAGCCTGATCGCGGCTTCCACCCTCGGCGTCTACTTCGTGGCATTCGGGATGGAGCCCGAGGACCACGCACGGGCCCACACCACGACGCTCGCGTTCATGACGCTGGCTCTGGCCCAGGTCTTCCACGCCTTCGGGGCTCGCTCCCGGGAGAAGTCGATCTTCAGCCGGTGGGTGCTCAAGAACCCCTGGGTCTGGGGGGCGGTGGGGGTCTGCGTCTTCCTGCAGGTCCTGGCGGTCTCGGCGCCGCTGCTCAACCGAGTGCTGCACACGGTACCCCTCAGCGGCCGGGACTGGGGGCTGGTGCTGGTCGGCGCCATCGCCCCGGTCCTGCTCGTCGAGCTGATCAAGCTCGTCCGGCGGCTCGGTCGCCCGCGCCCACGCTGAGCGCAGGCACGGGTGAGCGCAAGGCCTGGCTCAGGCCGGGAGCACCGCGTCGACGACTCCGCGGTCCGCGCGATACGCTTCTTGCTCAGCCCTGCCAAGGGCGATACCGAGCGGTGCCCCCGTCGAGCTCGATCACGAGCACCTCGCCGAACTCGTCTTCTCCGAGCTCCCAGCGGAAGCTGGTCGTCTCGGGGCCCTCCTCGTGCTCGCCGGACTGGCCGCAGCTGTTCGTGGCGTGGGTCCGAACCCAGGCGCGGTGCGCGGTCATGGTCTCGCCCTCGAGGGTCACGGTCCCGATCTCTTTGCCCAAGAGCCGCACCGTGCACCCCGCGACGGTGGAGTCGATGACCGCGCCGCTCTCGTAGGAGCCGTCCGCTCCGAAGATGTAATAGAAGCCGGATCCGCCCCGATCGACCCACTTCTGGTTGACGGTGTCGTAGTGCTCGAGGCTGCTCAGGGTTCCGGTGTACCAGGCCCCGGCGAGGCGGCTCGGGAGCTCTGACCTCGGAGTGTCGAGCTCGCCCGGATCCATCACCGCCGCTCCGCACGCGGCGGTGGCGTAGAGCAGCGCGCCCAACGCCCAACGGCTTCGATGTGTGGTCGATTTCACATGGCTCATGACGTGTCCTCCATCTCGAGCCCTTGGGCTCGGTTCACGGGGAAGACGAGTGAACGAGAGGAAAGATGCCCGAAAGAGAGCGGTTTCAGTTCCTAAGAATTCCCTAAGCGACGTCGCCGGCTCCGGCCGAGGTCGGGCGGGGGTTCGAGAACAGGGAGCCCCTAGAGGGAGGCGCCCACCAGCGCGGTCAGCCCGTCGTGACGGTCATGGGCGGCAGCGACGAACTCGCTGGCCGCGCCGGCGCTGACGATCGGGCCGCCGAGCCCCGGCGCTCAGGCCAATCGATCCGTCAAGGAGACGAGCCGGCGGGACCCGCCGTGGAACACGTCCAAGCTCGGGTGGTCGATGTGCTCTGGGTACACCCGCACCAGGAGGGCCAGGCTGGCCTGCGGCAGCGTCGGGTCGTAGTCCGCGCGCTCCGACAGACTGGGCACCCGCTCCACGTCGGACGCGATCCGCTCCAAGACCCCGCGCTGTCACCGGCGCCCAAGCCGACCAGCTCGCCGTCGTCGGTCTCCCACAAGGGCCAGAAGTCGGCGATACTCCACGGCACCGGGGCGTGAGGAGGCTGTGTGTCGTGGAGCTCGGAGGCCGCGCTGCCGCACTCGGCCCCGGTCTGGTGGAGCAAGCGCATGAAGCCAGTCTGCTCGGTGAAGAGCCATCGAGCGGCAGGTCGGCGTCGGGAGGGTCACCCACGTCGGGAGGGCCACCCACGTCGGGAGGGCCCCCGGCCGTGCTGGCCTGGACCCAGGTCCGGCTGTCGCACCCGTTGAACGCAAGCCAGGAGCAGAAGAGACTCGGCGCGCATGCTGCCCAGGTCACTCGCGCTCGCGCTCCTCTTCACGTTCCCTGTCTCCGTCCACGCGCAGGGCTATCTGCCCGCGGTGCCCGAGTCGCTCGACCTGACCGGGGCATGGATCATCGATCCGGTGCGGGTGCCCACCGGCGCTCAGCGTGTGGATCGCTGTGACCGCCGCTGGGGCGCGGAGACCAACTACCCCCTCTACTCCGGCGCCCGCGTGGAGCTGCGCTCGACCGGGGAGAGCCGCATCACGGACGACGGGCTCTACCAGCGGCTGCACATCGGCTACGTGGGCACGCTGTACTTCCCTCAAGGCTTCGCCTCTACCAGCGCCGGCACCACGCCCGACGGGATCCCCGGCACCGCCTACAACTATGAATGCGCGGTGGAGATCCTCGAGTACGACCTCGAGGGCGAGCTCGAGCTGAACCTCGACGACGGAGACGTGCGCTTTTGGGCCACCGGCCCCGAGCGGGTGGGCTCCCCGTACCGGCACGGCTCGGTCGGCAGCTTCGGCAACGCCTACTACCGCGTGGGCTCCACCACGCGCCCGATGCTCTTCATCGATCCGAGCGGAGATGTCCTCGTCGGGCACGTAGGTGCCGGCGAGGAGGTGAACACCGGCAACTACCCCGAGGGCTGCTCGGTGTTCTTGCGCGCACCCTTCACCGAGTTCTCGCTGTCGCAGTGCCTGCCGCTCGGCGTGGCCCAGATGGTCTTCCGGCGGACCTCGAGCCCGCTGGGAGAGCTCCCGCGCGGGACCTTGCGGGGCCGCGTGGTCGAAGGTCTGCCGGACGGGACCCCGACCGCGAACCCCGTCCCGCGAGCCAAGATCCTCGTGTACCGACAGGACGAGCCGATCCGCCCTCAAGCGAGCGGAGAGAGCAACGAGACCTACGCGGCCTATCTGCACCAGGCTCGCGCGAAGCGCCCGCTGGTGGCGGAGACCAGACCGGATTCGAGCGGCGCCTTTCAGGTGCCCGAGCTGCCGCTGGTCCGGCGCACCATCCGGGACCGCAGCTACGGAGAGCTGCGGCAGCTCTACGCGGTGGAGGTGGTGGGAGGGGAGCTCGACGAGATCGATCCCAACACGCAGGAGCTGGTCACCCTGCACTTTGCCCGCGAGTTCGCGGAGGGGCTCGTGCTCGAGCGGGACCGCGAGATCGTGCTCCGTCCAAACTCGGCCTTGCAGCAGAAGTACGAGCTGGCCCAGCGGCTGATCGACAAGACCCCGGACAGCTACACCGAGGTGGAGACCGAGGTACTCAGCTACCTGAGCCCCTTCCTCACCGGCGCGAGCTCCCCCAGCGCAGAGCAGAACGAAGGCGTCGCGCGGGCGCTCTGGGCCGAGCGCGCGGTCGCGGAGGGCACGGAGCTCGCCGACGCCCTGACCACCGTGGCCTTCGACATCATCGCGGACGTGGTCGCCGACCTGCTCGAGGGGGTCTCTACCCGGAAGCAGGAGCTTCGCGAGGGCCGCGAGCGCCTCTCGGAGCTGCGAGACATGCGCGCGCTTCAGCAGACCGTGACCCAGAAGTACTCGCAGTACAGCCCCTACAACGACGGACCCGGGGTGCAGCGGATCACCGATGAGATGAACAAGCTCCTCAGCGAGAACCCCCTGCTCCTGAAGAGTGAGATCGCGGACATGGTGAAGAAGGTCATGAAGCTGGTCTTGATCGCTCCGTTCAAGACGGGGCTCGCGACCTTCCTCGTCTCCGAAGAGCTCGCGGCGGAGGCGGCCGGCTACCTGGAGCGCTTCTTGATGCCGCTCATCGACCGCGCCATCGCGGGCGACCTCGGTGATGCCATACGAGAGACGGTCAAGTTCGTGATCGTGTCCGAGCGCGAGAACTTCGTCGATGGACCGTCGCTGCCGTTCTCGGTGGGGGCCCGAGCGCTCCCCTCTCTCTCCTTCTCGCGTGATCGCATGCAGTCCTGGGCGGTCGACAATCGCGCGGCCTATCGGTTGGACCGGGACCGAGCGGCGGACCTCATCTCTGAGTACACGACGCGAGGCTCGCAGATCCTCGGCGTCGCCGAGTACACCAAGCAGGCGGCGGAGGGCTTCGGCGCCGCCGCCGACGCCTTCGAGGTGGGTCAGGTCATCCCCGCGTTTCGAGTGGCTCAGAAGGTCACCAAGGCGGGGCAGCGGCTGAGCCAGGCGGCTGCGACCATCCTCCCCATCACCTACGCGCTCGGCTTCATCCCGTCGCGCATCGAGGAGGCCGCGTACGCGGCCTACGGGCAGGTGCCTCCGCTGGGCCTGCGCGCCTGGCCGGGGCTCGATCTTCTCGTGGCCCCGAACCCCGGGGTCTACGGCGAGCACTACGATGCGATGAACCGGCTCCTGATCATCCTCGAGGCGCTGCGGAACGCGATTAACACGAGCAACTTCCCCGCCGCCCTCTTCCTCATCACCGACGAGTCCGAAGACGGGCTGAGCGGAGCGGTGCGCCGCCTCGACGAGGCGCATGAGGCGCTGTCGGTGGCCCGAACCGGGGTGGTCCTCGATCCGGTGTCCCAGATGGCGCTGGGGCGGAGCGCGGTCACGTACCTGAAGCTCAAGCTCCACCTCTCCGAGATCGTGGTGCTCGCGCGACGGATCATCTTCGACTCTCTGGCCGCGCGCGACATCAGCGGCGCGCAGGTCGTGACGCTCGGGACGCGGGTTGCGTGGATCTCGAGCCTCTGGCGCTCGCTCGACCAAGATCTGAACCCGGGTCCGGTGTTCACCTCGTCGACCGCGCCCGCGGTAGCGGTGACCTCATTCCGGGTCAGGTCGGGCTCGTCGGTGATCAGGACGTCTCCGGAGACGTTGACGCTGAGCGCCACGATCCGCAACGTCTCCACCGCCCCGATCGCGGACCTCTCCGCCGAGCTCGTCATCGACGCGCCCATGGGCGAGCTCCGGATCGAAGAGGCCACCGTCCGCGGCATCGGGACCCTCGAGGCCGACGACCAGGCCCTCGGCGGACCCGACGAGATCAGCTTCGAGTGGACCGTGGAGCGAACTGGGTCACTCGACCGCATGGACCCCACGAGCCTCACTCTGCGCGTCCTCGAGAGCGGCGCCGAGCCGCAGAGCTTCGTCACCCGCGACCGCAGCGTCGTCTTGGAGCTGGACGACCTGTTGGTCGACGCCGACCAGGACGGGTTGCCCGACCACTGGGAGCGCGAGTCCGGGCTCGATCCGACGCGGCCCGACGACGACGGGGACCTCGATGGCGACGGTCTGAGCAACCGAGACGAGTGGTGGCGAGGCACCATGGCCAACGCCGCCGACACCGACGGGGATGGACTCAGCGACGGGGAGGAGGTCTACGGGGGCGCCGACGGCTGGGTGACGAACCCCAAGGCGGCGGACACCGACCATGACGGCGTGAACGACGGAGAAGACGGGGCTCCGCTCGATGTCGAGGTCACCGCCGCGACCTCTCCGCCCCCGGAGCCGGCGGTGGGTCTCTCCACCCAGGAGATCATCCTGACCCGCGCCGCCCCCAGCGCGGTGCTCGAGATCCAGAACACCGGCGGCGGCACGCTCAGCTGGACGGCGGTCAGCGATGACCCGGGCTTCCTCGCTCTGACCACCAAGGCGCCTACCCAGTCCACCGCCGAGTCGCTCACCATCGCGTTCCGGCGGGGCACCGGCGACCTCCGCCGGCTCTCCGGGACCGGCTTCACGATCCGCGTCGTCGATGTCGGGGGCGCGACCCCTGACGAGCAGCAGGTGATCGTGTGGCTCGGCGAGCGGGGCACGACGGGCCCAGACGGCGGAGTCGTGGAACCGAGCCCGGATGGCGGGAACTCCAGCGGCCCGGACGGGAGCACGAGCCCCGGGCGAGATGGGGGCACCGGCGAAGCGCCGACGCCGAGCGAGGGCTGCGGCTGCGCCGCGGCGCCGGCCCCGAGCGAGTCGCCTGGGGTCCACGCCGGGCTCCTTTTCGCGCTCTTGCTGTTCCTGCGCCGCCTCCGGCCGGGCAGAGCCTGATTGGGACTCTGTGTAGGCTGAGGTCGGGACAATCCACCGCCCCCCGGGCCCCAGAATCGGTCCGTTCGGGCGCCGGCGCCGGTTATACGATGGGCGGACCCCCACGAATGCACTAGCGTCCGTCTCATGGGTTTCAGGTTCGGCTTCGGTCTCGTGCTCGGAGGGCTGCTCGTCGGCTGCGGGGACGGCTCCACCTTCCAACGGACGCCCCCATTCCTCACCGCCTCCGCGGTCGAACTGGACTTCGGCGCCCGGGAGATCGGGACCACCGAGGAGCGGGCCATCTTCATCCTCAACAAGGGACAAACGACCCTGACCCTCGAGACGCCGGAGGGCGACCCCCTGAGTGGGGTCTTCGCGGTGTTGCTCGAGGAGGAGGTGGTGCAGGCCGAGAGCGACGCGGTGGTCCGCGTGCGCTTCAGCCCCTTCGATCCACAGTCCTATGAGACGGTCTTCAGGATCGCGAACAACAGCACGAATCAGAAGTCCCTCGCGATCACCTTGAAAGGAATCGGCGTGCCTCGGGATCCCTGCGCGGACATCGACTGTGCGGCGCCCCCGGCTCCGGTCTGCGTCTCTCAGACCACCAGCCGCCGCTATCAGCCGCTCGGCCAGTGCCTCGAGGGGCGCTGCGAGCACGAGTACCTCGACGAGGCCTGTGATCGAGGCTGCGACGACGCGACCGGGACCTGTAGAGGCGACCCCTGCGCTGGCGTGGTCTGCAACACCCCCCCGAGCGGCTGCTTCTTCGCGGCGGGGACCTGCCTGGAGGGAGCCTGCGAGTACGAGGTCAACAACGCGGGCAGCTGCGACGACACCCGAGCTTGCACGACCGGAGATCGCTGTCAGGAGGGCATGTGTGTCGGTGACCCCATCCTCTGCGAGACCCCGCCGGCCGCCTTCTGCGTGGACTCCACCCTCCGCCGCTTCTGGAACCCGCAAGGGGTGTGCAACACCGGCACCGGCGCCTGCGACTACGTTCAGCAGGAGCAGCAGTGCCCCTTCGGCTGCCAGGACGGCGTGTGCCAAGGCGACCCCTGCGCGGGGATCATCTGTGACACTCCGCCCTCGACTCAGTGCTTCGAGGCGATGGGCACGTGCTCTGGCGGGGTCTGCCAGTATGGCACGGTGCCTGGGAGCTGCGATGACGGGGACCCCTGCACGGTCGGCGACACCTGCAGCAACGGCAGCTGCGCGGGCACCGCGCAGGTCTGCAGCACCCCCCCCGCGGCGGTCTGCGCCGACGGCACCACGCTCCGGGTGTACGACAGCGCGGGGGTCTGCAGCGGCGGCGCATGCGAGTACGGGGTCACGAACGTCGTCTGCACCGACAACAACGCCTGCACCGTGGGCGACGCCTGCGTGAGCGGCGCTTGCCGCCCCGGCGCCCAGAACCCCTGCAACGACGGGAACCCGTGCACCGCCGACAGCTGCGACCCGGTCGCCGGGTGTCGGCACACCCCGATCAGCGGCACGCCGTGCATCACCGGCGCCTCCGAGTGTCCCACCGGCATGTGCTCCGCCGGGACCTGCCTGCCCACCGCGGGGGTGACCTGCGTGGCCAGCTACGACATGTGTTTTGGGCTCTGGGAAGAGGCCGATAGGAGGTTCAAGCTCGGTCCGGCGCACATCCCCCGGGCCTAGCCCCCGGCCAACGGTCCCTCCCGAACCCGAAACCCGCACGGTCGGCCGCGGCAACGGACCGTAGGCCTTGGGTTTC
>WYAZ01000167.1 GCA_011526105.1 Deltaproteobacteria bacterium
ACCCGCACGGTCGGTGAGCAGCGGAGTCTCCGACCGCCGCCGGCAGTCTTGCTCGCATCCGGCGCTGATCGCCTCCGCCGCCACCGCCTGCATCTGTCGATCGCGCTCGCAAGACGGCTGACAACGCGCCATGAAGAGCGCGTCCAGATCCGCGGGGGGAGGCTCGGCCGGGGCCGAGGCAGGCGCCGGCCCTTTGCAGCCCAACGCGAGCAAGAAACCGAAGAGCAGGACCAAATGCTTCATGCGCGAGCCGCCTTGTCTCTGGGCCCGATGACCACGAGGTGGTCTTCCGGCTGGACCACCGTCGCATTCGGTGGGTTCACCTTCGTGGCTCCGCCCGCGGACTGCACGCCGATCACCAAGACATCATCGCGCGCCTTCAGATCCGCCGCCACCTCGCGATAGGAGGTCGCCTTTTGGGGACCCGGGACGCGGTAGATCGTCTCGCCGACTTCGATGGTGAGAAGCTCCATCACGACCTGAATCAGCTGAGGGTGCCGAAGTGCAGTCGCCAAGAAACGCCCGCCAAGCTCGTTGCGCATGACGATGGCCTCCACCCCGGCCATCCGAAGGTGGGTCTCGTTGGAGGGGTCCATCAGCTCCACCGTACACATGATCTTCGGGTTCATGCGTTCGAGCGTCAGCGCAGAAAGAACGGTGCGCGCGTCCCGATCGCCGGAGGCCACATCACGAATCGTGTCGGACATGACCACCGCCTTTCCTGCGGTTTGGGCGTTCGCGCGCATGAGGGTCTGCAGCTTCGTATGGTCTCCGCGCACGTGATAGATCAGATCGGGCCGCACCGACGGGTGGTTGATTTCCTGGGCGTGCGCGGCTTCGTTCACGAGCACGATCGGCGTGCCGCGGTGATGGGGGTCGCCCCCCAGCTCCGCCACCAGCGCCGGGACGCCCGCGTTCCAGCCACAAACGAGGATATGACCCTCGAGTTCATCGAGATCCAACTCGGATACCTCCTGCCGCCCGCTCAGGCGGTTGATCATGGTCGCGGAGACCACGCCAGTGAAGACCGCAAACATCGTCATGCCCGAAAGCATGACCCCAACCAACAAGATCCGACCTCCGAGGGTTTCGGGGGTGGGTCCAACGGGCTCGGAGGCGATGAGCGAGTGAAGCGCCCACCAAAAACTCTCGCGGAATGTCGAAAAACCCGCGTTGCTGCTCGACTCGAAGAAGTAGGCCATCGTCGCCGAACCGATGACGAGGATCAGGGTGATGACGGCCAGCACCCAAACCTCGTAGATGTTCATCCTGATCATCCCACGCAGAGATCCCATCCGACGGCTGAGGAGCAGGCCGAGACGAAAGAGCCGGAGGAGTCGAAGGACACGAAGGAAACGGAGCGGCCGAAACAGCGGCATGACCGCGATGATGTCGGGCCAGTAGCGCCGGAAGAACCTCGACTTCTTCTTGGCGACCCAGAACCGGGCGGTGAGTTCGACCGCAAAGACCCAGGTGATGAACGTCCCCAGATCCTCCACGATTCGACGCTCGAAGTCGGAGAGCACGAGAGCCGACTCAATCACGAGCAGCGCGACCGAGAGGACGATGAGGACGATGACCGCGACGTCGGTGACCGGGTGCAAGAGGAAAGCCACCGTCCGCTTTCGCAAGGCCGATATGGAAGACGACCCTGAAGAAATGGGGCTGGATGTCGAAGCCGACATGGCGCTACGCCCGCCCGATCTCTCCAGAGAGTCCGCCGCTGCTCGGCGCCGCCGCACGTTCTGGTTTGGCGGCCTTGGAGTCGGAGAGGCTCGCCTCGGCGTAGAGCACCTTGCCCCGGCGCATTCGGGTCACCTTGAAGACCCAGCGGCCGAGCTGAAAATGCGCTCCCGTTCGGAGACGCCCTCGCAGATGCCGAGAGGCGAGATCGTGCATGTCGAGGCGGCCATCGAGATCGGTCTCCTCGAGCTCCACGTTGGGCAGCCCCAAGGAGGCGCGAACATCGCCCCAGGCTGCGCCACCGCCAAATCGCCACGAGCCAGGGCCGAGGTTCTCGATGACCCCGGGCGAACGGTCGAACTCGTCGTCGATCTCACCCATGAGCTCCTCGACGACATCTTCGATGGTGACGATACCAAGCACCCTCTCATGTTGATCGCGAACGATCGCCATGTGCCCGTGATGCCGAGCGAGGGTCCGGATGAGCTGCGAAACGTCCAGCTCCGGCGCCACGAAGATCGGGTCGCGCATCTGCTCTCCGACCATGCGGTAGAAGGCATCGTCGTCGAGGTCTTCCTCCTCCTCCGCAAGCTGCCACAGCACCGCCTTCATGCTCACAATTCCGACGAGGTCGTCGAGGTCCCGGCGCACCAGCGGCAGGCGGCTGTGCTGAGATTGACGCGCCCGGACGAGGTTGACCTCGAAGTCCTCATCCAAGGACAGGTAGACGATGTCGTGCCGGTGAATCATGATCTGACTCACGGCGATGCGCGGGAGGCGCGACGCGGCGTCGATGATCGCGAGTTCTTCTTTGCCGAGCACTTTTGCGCTCGCGGCCATACGAGCGGTCGCGCGAAGATCCTCCAGCGAAACATGCCTCGCGGACGAGGGCCCGAGGAAGTGAGATGCCCGCTCGAACAGCGCAGTCAGGGGCGTGAGCAGCCAGAAGATGAACTCCAGCGGCCGAGCGAGGACCAGGGCGGACCTCTCGGCGTGCCGGACCCCGAGGGACTTTGGAAGAAACTCGGAGAAGATGAGGACCGCGATCGTCAGGAACAGAGTGAAGAGCCCGAGGTTGGCCCCCCCGAACAGACGCTCGTACTCGCTGCCTACGAAGGCCGCGCCGCCTGTGTTGGCCACGGTGTTGAGGATGAGAATGGCAGCGATGGGGCGCTCGAGGTTCGCCTTCATGCGGCGGAGCAGCTTCCCGGAGGCGCTCTTGGTGGCGAGGGATTCCACCCGGGCCCGGCTGAGGCTGAGCAGGCTCGCCTCCGACAGCGAGCAGAAGAAGGACGTCACGAGAATCAGGATGAGAGCAGCGGCGAAGAGCATCCGAAGGAGAGAACCCCGGAAGCCTAAGGCACTCGGCGCGGAGAAGAAAGGGGGGCTTCGGTCGGCCGCAGTCGACCCAACGGCCTGATTTCAATGGGTTGGGAGTCTGCTCCACGCGCTCGAAGGGACTTGCCCCTCGCCTGCAGGCCCGTACGCTGCCGCTTCATGGCCGAACGGGGACCGAGCCGAACCGAGCAGCTCGCAGATGAGCTGAGGCGGCATCGAGAGCTCTACTACGCCGGTCAGCCCGAGATCTCGGACGAGGAGTTCGACGCCCTCGAGGACCGACTGCGCGAACTCGACCCGGACCACGCCGCGCTGCGCGAAGTCGGGGCCCCCGTGAAGACGGAGTCAGCGCCGCGGGGCCTCGAAGATGCGCCGCTCTCCACAGGAGAACTCGAGGCTCTCGCCGAACAGCTCCTCGCGGCCGGTCGGGCATACTACGACGGCAGGGAGACCTTCCCACGCAAGGAGTACGAGCGTATCTGGTTCCGTATCCACGCTCAGGCGCCCGAACACGCGGCCATTCGCATGACCGTGCCGCCGGCTCGGGCCGACTGGCCCAAGGCGCGCCACGAGATCCCGATGGGCTCTCTGAACAAGGTCAACGCGAAGAGCGAACTCGCAGACTGGGTCGCGCGATGTGACGAGCTCGGAAGCGAGCTCGAGATCCCGCCGATCGCGGAGGACCTCGCGGTCACGGAGAAGCTGGATGGCATCTCCCTCGAGCTCCTCTACATCGACGGGCGGCTCGACGCGGCCATCACGCGTGGGGACGGGGAGACCGGGGAGCGAATTACCGCCAACGCCTTGGCCATGAAAGGCGTGCCTCACTCGATCGACCACCCGGGCTCGGTGTCGGCCCGGGGCGAAGTCGTGCTTCGTCGCAGCGACGCACCGGCCTTCGCCGAAGCCAAGAAGGCGCTCGACGCGGACTTCGACGGCACGCTGAGCCTGCGCAACTCGGCCGCCGGGCAGGCGCGCGCGAAAGACCCGAAGTACCTGCCGCTTTGTCGCTTCCTCTCGGTGCTCCTGTACGACGTAGAGGGGATCGCGAACCTCCCCACCGAGCGCGACAAGCTCGCGCTCCTCGCGAGGCTCGGTTTCGCGTCCCCGCGCTTCGAGTTCGGCGATCTCGAGACCGTCGAGAAGATGTTTGACGCATACGAAGGCGGGAAACGAAACACCGTCGACTACGAGATCGACGGCCTGGTCGTGAGGGCGAACTCCGTCGACGCGTTCAACCTGCTCGGAGAACTCAACAACCGACCTCGAGCTGCGGTGGCCCTCAAGTTCCCGAACGAGATGAAGGTCTCGAAGCTCATCGAGGTCCGCTGGGAGACGGGGCCATCCGGCCGAATCACGCCGGTCGCGATCGTGGAGCCGGTTCGCCTCGCCGGCGCCAACATCGAGCGCGCGAGCCTCCACAATCGCTCCAACGTGGAGCGGCTGAACCTCGGGCCCGGCGACGACGTCTTGGTCTCACGCCGAAACGATGTCATCCCGTATGTCGAGAAGGTCGTGGTGCGAGGCCACGAGGTTCCCACCACCGCACCGAACCAGTGCTCCGCCTGCGACGGGCCGGTGAGCGTGGAGGGCGAGTATCTCACCTGCAAGAACAGCGAGTGCCCGGCGCGCCGAATCGGCCGGCTCAAGGTCTGGATCCGACAACTCGGCCTGCTCGAGTGGGGGGAGAAGACGCTCGAGAAGCTGTACGAGGTGGGGCTCGTGAAGGAGGTCGCCGACCTCTACCGCCTGAAGGTCGAGGACATCACTCAGCTCGAGGGCTACGGAGAGACCACCGCCAGCAAGCTGCTCGATCCACTTTGGGCGAACAAAGAGATCCCGATCGCGACCTTCATCGCGGCCCTGGGCATCGAAGGCGTCTCGCTCGAGACCGCCAAGCTGCTCGTGCAGAACGGCTACGAGACCTTCGCGGCAATGAAGTCGGCCAGCGCCCTGGAGCTCGCGGCGCTCGACGGACTCGGCGACATCAAGGCCGACCGAATCCATCAGGGACTGAGCGCACGCAGTGAAGAGGTCGAGGCCCTCGAGCGGGTCGGGGTACGGGCGGTTACGCCCGCCCACGGGGGACCACTCGCGGGGCTGTCGTTCTGCTTTTCAGGCGCGGCTTCCCGCCCCCGGAAGGTCCTTCACCAGCTCGTCGAGAACAACGGTGGTGCGGTGGCGACCGGGGTCAAGAAGGGGCTCGCGTATCTGGTGCTCGAGGATGCGAACTCGACCTCGTCCAAAGCCGAGAAGGCCCGCAAGCTGGGCACGACCATCATCGACGAGGCCACCTTCGATCGAATGATCCTCGAGCGAGGCGGCACGCTCAAATGATGATGAGGTCGTCGGCGCTCTCCGCCTTGCTGCTGACCGCACGTTTCGCCTCCTCGAGGCGGTCGCCGGACAAGCTCTCGAGGTAGCGGCGCACGTCGGGGTGTGCATCGGCGAAGGCGTGGAAGGTCCGGCGGTCGAGCCCGAGCAGCACCGCCTTGCGTGTCACCACCGCGGTCGCGGTCGTTCTGGAGTCTTCGATGAGCGCGATCTCTCCGAGCACGTCGCCGCGCCTCAGGTGAGCGAGGAGCACGGGATCGCCTTCGGTGTCTCGCTTCTCGATTCGGATCTCACCGCTGGCGACCAAGAAGAGACCGACCGCGGTCGAGCCTTCCTCGATCAGAACCTCCCCCACGTCTGCGATTCGGGGGGTGAAGCTCTTCAGAACGTCGAGTCGCGTCTTCTCTTCGAAGCTGCGGAAGATGGGCGAGGTCTTGGTGAGGCCCAGCAGGAGCCTTCGCCTTGCGAACCGGACGAGCTCCTCCGTGATCGCGGGGTGATCTTTGGCGACCCCCTCGACGGCGTCCTGCCGGATCTCGAGAAGGTCGGCTCGGGTCATCGCGCGAACCGTGGCGGTTCGAGGTTCACGAGTGACCAACGCCATCTCGCCGAACAGGGCGCCCGCGCCCAGACGCGCGAGGACGACCTCGCTGCCACCCGCCTCTCGAAACACCTCCACCGCACCGGAGACGACGACGAAGAGCGAGCTGCCCTCCTCCCCCTCTTTGACGAGCGTGGTGCCCCGAGGGACCCTTTGAAGCTGCGCCCCCGCCACGAGCGGCACGAGCGCGGCGGCCGAGACCTCGGAGAAGAAGGGCACCTGAACGTGACCAGGCGAAGGCAAGTCGAGGCCTTCGAGGCTCACCCCGAGCTTGTGGGCCTTGGCGCGAAGAGCATCACCGTCCTCCAAAGGCAGCAGGCTGTCCGCGTCGTTCTCGGGGACCTCGGCCGTCGCGACAGCGGGCGGAACGGTAGCTCGGACCCTGGTCTCGAGCCCGCTGATGTGGGTGGAGAGTTCTTGGAGCTGAGACAGAACCTCGGCATCCGCCGGACGAGCGGTCAGCGCGGTGCGCAGGGCGGCGATGGCGGAGAGCGCATAGCCGGAACAGAGCAGGACGTGAGCCGCGACCCGAAGCACCTCGAGGCCCTCGTCGACGCGCCCCAGGCCCACAAGCGCCCTGCCAACCGCCGCACGGGCGCGATGATCCGGCGGCGCGATCCGGAGGGCCTCGGCGGAGGCGCGGAGCATGTGTCCGAAGTCGCGACGGTCCTCCGCCTCCTCCATCCGTTCGTGCAAGCGATCGGTCGTGAGCACTGGCATGGGAGAACTAGAACCGATCTCCGGATTCCTGACCACGGGGCTCTTTGGGCGACCGGATTGAGGGCCCTGCCCCCGACATGATACGAACATCGAGGATGCACGCTTGGGACCAGAAGGGCTCGCCGCCCCGAAAACGGTCGGAGCGCCTCCAGATCCGCGATCTCCGCGACGGTGAGGAGACTCAGGTGCTCGCCCTATGGCGCGATCTGATGGACATACACGTCTCGATCGATCCGAGGTTTGCCCTCTCGGAGGACTCCGATCAGGCCTTCTTGTCCTACCTCGGCACCGCTCGCTCGAGAGACGACTATCGAGTTCGAGTCGCCGCACGCGGCAGCGGGCTCGTGGGCTTCGTGATCGCCTGCGTGCTCCCGAACAGCCCCGTGTATCGAACTCGCTTCATCGGGTACATCAACGACATCTGCGTGGCGCCGAACGAGAGGAATCAGGGGGTCGGAAGGCGGCTCGTGAACGACGCGAGGGCGTGGCTGAGGGGCGCGGGCGCGGCCTCGCTCGAGGTCTACGTGTCCACGATGAACCCCAACGCTCAGCGGTTTTGGCGCAACGTGGGCGCCTCCGACTACCTCGACCGAATGACCGTGCCCCTCTCGGACGAAGAGGGCGACGATGAGTGATGCCGTGGCCCAAGTAGAGGCGTTCTGTCGGCTCTTCATGAGTGAGGTCCGAGGCTCACTCGATCCCGAAGACCAGCCTCAGCTCGCTCTGCTCGCGGAGTCCCTTCGCAAGAGCATCGATGGAGCCTCGGGTACGGCGGCGCGGCCCATGGACACGCTGTCGATGACGGGCCAGGACGCTTTGAACGAGATCCTCGGGGATCAAGAGCCAGAGCGGCCCAAGCAGAGCGTCGACGACGAAGACGATCTACTGGCAGCCATGCCCGACTTGCCGCTCGGCGGGGCGATCTCCTTCGACGACGAGGACTACGGCGACCTCCTCGATGACGATTCCCTCGGCGGACGTGCGCAGGCCTTTGTCGATCTGCCGGACGAGCTGGCTCGATCCGTCTCGAGCCGAGACCGAGGCAAGCTCCGCGCGGTCCGCACCAACCTGGCCTCCGGTTACACCCCGCCCGTTCAGCGCGGATACCTGTCGGACTACTTTGGGGACATGCAGTCCGTCGCGCTGGGCGCGGAGTCGCCCGGGCGAGCAGTCCGCGCGGCCGGAGGCCACCTCGAGCTGCTTCCAGAGGTGGCGCTCTACTTCGGCGTGGAGGCGATCGATACCGAGCCCGAGCCCGACCCGCTCGCGAACGTCGATTTCAGCAAGCCCCCGCCGGTGCCGCCGCCCGTGAACCCGTACGAAGAGAGGACCTCGCTCGCCCCGGGCGAGACGCCGCCCAGGCCGATCTCGATCATTCTTCTGACGGGGGCGGTGAGAAAGGGAGAGACCTCGAAGCTGGACCCCGACAGCGGCTTTCTCAAGTATCGGATCGTGCGCGGGATGCCCGAGAGCCGTCTGCCGGTGCGCGAGATCCGGGAGATCCACTTCTCACCCATGGACGGTGTCCCGCCCATGCCCGCGGAGGGCCAGCGCATGACCATCACTTTGGTCAATGATCAGAGGCTGACGGGCTTTTCGCCGGACTACGCACCGGGCGTAAACGCGATCAACGTCGTTCCAGATCCACGGCCCCACAACATCGACTTCATCTGGCTGCCCTCTTGGGCGGTCAAAGCCATTCAGCTCAGCTGAGCGCCGATGTGTGGGTCGCGGGTGTTCGACGTGCGGACCGCTGGCGGAAGCTAGGGCATCACGAGGCCGCAGCGGATGGCCAACAGTACGGCATCCGCCACGTTCGAGGCGCCAAGCTTCTTGAACAGTCGGGCTCGGTGAGCTTCGACGGTCTTGACGCTGATCGACAGCTTCTCGCCGATGGCCTGGTTGCTGTAACCATTCGCCATCAACTCCAGCACCTGCCGCTCGCGGGCCGTGATCTGGATGTTGCTGCCATCCTGTGAGCTCGCGCGCCCGGAGACGTAGGTGCGGCCCTCGCCCGCGGCTTGCACCGCCAACGAAATGTCCGCCACGTACGCCCGCTTTACGATGACGCCGGAAGCCCCCGCCTCCGCGACGCTCTCGAGAAAGCGTGGATCCGAAGCCGAAGTCATGACGACCAGCCGCGTGCCGGGGAGCTCGGTCCGGAGCTTCCGGATCACACCGAGGTCATTCGACTGCGCGTCGAGATCCATCAGGACATACCGCGAGCCGGACTGCCGCACCTCGGCGACATCCACCGTGGCGGAATCGCTCACAGAGAGGTCGACGTTGCGCTTTCGCAGCCAGTGCTCGAGCTGAACGGGGACTTGCCCCTTGGGTGCAAACGCGATCAGGCGTTCGCTGGGTTTCATATCTAGCCCGGCGGTGTCATGGCCATGCGCCGGCGTTGGAAGGCCACTGGAAACGTTCATGGAACTCCTCGTGCAATTCCCCCCTCGGTTTACGATAACAGGGACTCCGCTGTCGGGATTCCGACAGCGGCGTATCCCGAGGTCGAGTGGACTATGATCGAACTAAGGGTGAAACGCACGGAAAATCGACGCGCGCGCACAATAATCTAGGGGATCCGGTCCGAAGAGCAAGGGTTAGTGCGGGCCTGAAGCATAGGGTCACCTCGGTGCGATAGAACGTATCACCTGTGGAGCTGGGCGCCGAGGGCGATACGGAACGCATGAAGCGGTGCGGATGCCGCTTGGGGATCATCCCGGCAGAGATCCCATGCACCATGCCCGACGAGACAGAGCTGGGCCTCAGCGCCCCCGAGCCCCATCAACTCCGAGTATCGATGGCGCCGCAACAACCGGATCGGAAGCTCGGCGTCCAGAGAAGCCCCGCCCCACCGATCCGTCGAATCTACGCTTTGGTCGATAACTGCCGCGACGCTCTGCAGGGAGGCATACCCGGGATGTTCGAGCGCGTCGTCCTCGGTGTGGAAGACGCGGGCAGTAAACACCCCGTTGGGCGCGGCCTCCGTCTCGAAGGTGAGCGACAAGCTCTGGACTCTCCCCGACGCGAAGCAAACGCGGGAGATCTCGTCGAGCAGCGCGACCGAGCGAGAGGCAACGAGGTGCACTGCGCCGACGCCGCTCAGTGCGCGGAGCGTCGGATCCGCGCGGCTGCCTTTGCGGGCCGTGAACCGGCCATGCGTGAGCAGAGGCGTCTCGATGAGGTCGAGCCCCACCGAACGCTCGGCGACCCGGCGCTCCTCGCGCAGGTCCGAGCGTCGCGAGGTCAAGTGCTCCGCGAGAAGTGCGGCAAACTCCCGGCGCGGCGGACCGCCGAGGACCGCGCTCCAGCCTTCGTGTGGCCGATGCTCGGGGGACTGGCGAGCGAGCGCATAAAGCGTCGCCCCGAGATCCTGAGGGTACGGCGACAGCAGCGAGAAGGAGATCGGCCGCGCCGCGAGCGCGATGTGCAGCGGCGACTCGTCCGCGGTGAGCCAAGCTTCCGCGAGCTCCACCCCGCAGGCGCGGAGGGCGCTCGGGCGCAACTCGGGCGCGACTTCGACGGGCGCGCGGCAAGAGGGCAGCACCTCGGCGAGGTACTCGAGCCCTTCGATCGCGCGCAGCTCGTGGTCTGCCACGAAGTAGAGCGACCGATCTTCGAAGTAGATGGGCTGCACCGACGCGAGGGCGGTCGCGTTCTCGGGCTCGCGGCGGACGAGGTGGATCCGATCGACCGACTCCGCCGTCATCGGAAACGGCGCGCTCAGATCGAACTCGGCGTGTCGGCGAACGAGGAACTGCGAGATCCAGTCGAGGGCGAGGTCGAAGCGATCGAGCAGCTCTGGGCTCAGCAAGCGGGCCGACCTGCAGGCTGACTGAGCAGCGTCTCCACCGCCTTCGTGAGGCGCTCACCGCTCACCGGTCCGCGGAAGACCTCGCAGATGGTCCCCTCCCGATCGACGAGGAACGAGGTGGGAAAGCTGTGCACGCCGAAGTCTCGGCGGATGGCGCCGGGGTCGAAGAGCACCGGGAAGGAGAGCCCGCGTGACTTCACGAAGCCACGGACCCGGTCGGGACTCTCGGGCTCCTGATTGACGCCGAGGACGACGAAGCCGCGCTCGCCCAAGGCCTGATAGGTCCGCTCGAGTTCGGGCATCGACGCCACACACGGCGGACACCAGGTCGCCCAGAAGTCGACCAAAACGACCTGCCCCCGGAACTCGGCCAGCGACTTCTCGGCCCCGACGAGATCGGGCGCAGAGAACGCGGGTGCTGCCGCGCCGCGCCGAGGCGGCGTCGGTCCGGTCGCGACATCCACGATGCGTCCCACCACGAGAAGAAAGGCGAGCCCGAGCGCAAACACGAGCCCGAGACCCGAGCGACGGTCTCGCTTTTGCGCACGCGCTCGGGGGTCGAGATCGTTCATGGGTCCAGCTTCAGTCATCGGCTAATTCTCTCGTTTCACTTCGGGATCGGCCGATGGTCAGCGCCCACCAAGAGAGTAACCCGAGCGAGGGCAGGTACGCGACCAGGAGCCTGGTCCCCATCGTGATCGGACCGCCCTTGGGGAGTCGATGCGGCATGAACCAAAGCTCGAGTCCCAAGTGCGCAAAGACCGCCCCGACGACCACGAGCACCGCGTGAGGGAGCATGAGATAGAAGCCGAGATCGATCAGCCTCGACAACGACGGTCGGGATGGATGGCTCTGGATCATGAGCACCAGCCGCAGCAGCAACGCCGCGCAGAGCGCACCCGCGAAGACCGGCCAGAGCCGCTCGGAGAGGAGTTGAAGGAGCACGGTGAGCCCTTCGATGGGGCTCACCCGCAGAAACAGGAGCGCCCGACCGGTCTGACTCGGCGCGGCAATCACCGCCGCCGTCGCGAACACCACGAGCGGCTCGTAGAGCGAGCCCTCGCCGTCCTCGAGCAACCGCGTGAGGGTCGCGCGGGGACGGGAGAAGACACCGCCCAAGCGCTCGAGGACACCGGACCAACTCACGCCGCGGGGAGAATAACCCGCCCAGCGACGTACATGTGGGGTGAACGGCTCCGAACGATGGCGGATAGGAGGATCGACCTCTGGCCCTCTAGGGTTCAGCCCATGCTGCACACGCGCACCGGCTCTCCGCGGCTTGCCGGAACCTCCCTCGGACTCGCCTTCGTCGCGAGCCTCATCCTCTTTTCGTCGCAGGCCCACGCCACCACGGTCAGGGGGCTGAGCTTGTACGAGAAGACCCAGATCGCCGAGGTCATCGTCCGGGCGGAGGTCATCTCGGTCTCGGTGGGCTGGGCGCAAGAAGGCCAGAGCGCACGCACCTTGGTCTCATTTCGGGTGCGAGAGCCGCTGAAGGGAAAGCTCAAAACCGGCGAGACCTTCGTCCTCCTTCAGGCGGGCGGCAAGATCGGCGACTTCGAACATCACATCCCCGGCATGAGCGAGTTCAGAGCGGGAGAGGAGGCCATCCTGTTTCTCGAGGGCTACCAGAACTACCTGGTCGAGATCGGCGTCGGCATCGGCAAGTACGGCATCGAGGCCGACGCTTCCGGCGAGAAGGTGGTCACCCACGATCCCAAGGTCGCGCTCGTCACCTCCGGCAAGGACGGCGCCACTCAGATCGAGGACGCGCGGCCGATGACCCCCGAGTTGATCGGGAAGTTCATCCTGCGGGTCCGAGACTATGTGACCGGCACCCAAAAGCCCGCTGCGCCCCATGATGATCCGCCCGGCTCCAGGCCCACGCGCGCCGCGGATCCCATCCCAGGAAAGAAGTGAGGTGAGCTGATGTTCTCCGCCGCACCCAGCGCCCTCATTCTCTCCGGCCTCCTCACGAGCTGGTTCCCCACCGACTTCCGCTGGAGCACCGGCGACCTCCCCGTCCCCTACTGCATCTCTGCCAACTCCACACGCACGAGCTTGAGCCAAACCCAGCAGCGCCAAGAGATCGAACTGGCGATTCGCCAGTGGGTCACGACCGCGGCCGGCGGCGCGTCCCCTTGCGGCTACAACGCGCGCGCCGCGACATACTCCTGCAACACGAGCATCTCGCTCAACGACAACAAGAACAACATCTTCTTCAACTCGACCACCTGGCAGCACGGGAGCCAGACGCTCGGCGTGACGCACCTCGGCGGCTCCGGCAACTGCGGCTCCGCCTCCGGCTACCAGTTCTACTGCTTCTCGGCGCCGGACATCGAACTCAACGACGTGCACGTGACGTGGAGAAACAACGGAAGCAGCACCGACATCGCGTCCATCGCGTCCCACGAGTACGGGCACTTCATCGGCCTCGGCCACTGCAACGAAGGCGGCTCACCCCGGTGCAACATCGGTCAGGCCATCATGTACGCGGCGTACTCGGGCGGGCGCTGGTACCAACCGGCCTCGGACGACGTCGCGGGCGCGTGCGCCCTCTATCCCCCGATCAACCCGGGCGCGGTCGGTTATCCGTGCACCGGCAGCGGCGTCTGCACGAGCGGCGTGTGCGTGAACCCGGGCGCCACCGGCTACTGCAGTCAGACGTGCGGAAGCTGTCCGGCCGGCTTCGCCTGCGGGCCCAATCCTCAGAACGCCGGCCAGCAAGTCTGCTTGCGCGACGACGGCACCAACAAGGGGCTCTGCGAAGTCTGCCGGCAGGGCGCGGCCAACGCATGTCGCGACAACGGCTTCTGCGGATTTGCCGGTCTGCCCGAAAACGACGTGACTCGCTGCGTGACGCCCTGCCCCAACCCGAACGGACCCGACGGCGGCTGCCCGACCAACTACGGCTGCTACCAGACTCAGCAAGGCAACTACTGCTTCCCCAAGTCCAGCGACTGCACGAACCTCACGAACTTCAGCGAGCTTCCGTTTGGTGCGACCTGCGACGGATCGATCGCTTGCGTCAACGGCGGCACCTGCATCGGCATCTGCTCCACCGAGTGCACCGGCGCGCCGGGTCAGGGCTCGTGCCCCACCGGCTATGCGTGCGAGGTCTTCTCGTTTCAGCAGGGCGACTTCCCGTTCTGTGCTCCGGTCGCCAACGAGGGCGAGAGCTGCGCGGGCGTTCGCGCCTGCCCCACCGGCCCGTGTCTTTCGACCGGGATCATCGGGCCCACCTGCTACCGAGACTGCGCCGGCAATCCCGGGGCATGCAACAATGCCCAGACCTGCACGACCTACAACCTCCAAGGCGGAGGCTCGGTCGCGATCTGCGAACCCCCGGGCGTGCCGCCGAGGCCTGATTTGCCGGACGCCGGCACCCAGCCGCGCCCCGACGCGGGAGGCCCCGGGGCCGACGGCGGGAGCCCGGAAGATGGCGCGGTACCGGTTTGCAGCTGCGACGTGAGCACCAACTGCGACCCCAACTGCAGCTGCGACCCCGCCTGCCTCAACGCCTGCACCTGCGACGTCTCGAGCGGCTGTGACCAGGGTTGTGCCTGCGACCAGGCGTGTGGCCCCACCGGGACCTGCGCCTGCGATACGGACTTCTGCTGCACTGCCGGCTGCGCGTGTGACGCCGAGTGCGGCGCAAACTGCGCCTGCGACCTCACGACCACCTGCGACCCGGACTGCACGTGCGACCCCGAGTGCCAACCTGGGTGCCCAGGCTTTAGGGACCCCAATGCCCAGGTCCAGACCAAAGGCGGGGACTGCCGCTGCGTGAGCACCGGCGGCCCAGATGCGCCCTCCTTGTTGGGCCTCTCCCTTTTGGGGCTCCTGGCCCTGGTTTCGAGACGGCGGCGCCTTTGGTAACGTGCGCCCGGTGACCGCTCCTGCGGATATTCCGGGCGCTGACGAGACCCTGAAGGCGGTCTTCGCTCGCTTTAGAGCCGCGCCCGAGTCCCCCGTCTTCGAGGAGCTCGCCGAAGCCTTGCTGGCCCGGGGACACGCGAACGAAGCGCTGCAGATCACCGAGCACGGCCTTCAGAAAATACCCACGCACGTGGGGGGAAGAATCCAGCGCGCCGCCGCGCTCATCGCCCTCGGCCGAACACGTGTCGCCTACGTGGAGCTCTTGCGAGCCCTCGCGCTCGAGAACGACAACGCCCGCGCCCAGCGGCTGCTCGGTCGCGTGTTCGTCGAAGCCGGCGCTCCGGACCGCGCCGCGAAGCTGCTCGCCGAGCGCCACAAGAACCGCAAGCGCACCGAGGATACACGGCCCTCGGACGGTGCGGTCGCAGCCCCGCCGATCCCGGACGTAGACCAAGAGGAGACACGCCGCATCGAAGTCCCCTTCGAACCGACGGCGACCGCCCCCGCGCAGGTGATCACAGAGATGCCCGAAGGCGAGATCACCGACGCGGCGCCCATACCCAAACCCGCCGCCGCCCCCGCAACTCCGAGCCGGCTCGTCGCCCCCGAAGTCCCCGCCGACCTCGCCAACCTCTTCGCGGAGCTCACCAAAGATCTCGGACTCAATCCCGAACGCCCGATCAGCAGCCGGGTCGAGGTCACCCAGGTCATCCGCCTCCGGCAGCAGCCCAAGCCTCGAGCCCACCTGTCGTCGATCGACGGGCCGATCGTGGACATGACGCAGCCGGGTGATCTGGAGGTGCTCTCGAGCGATGATCTCGAGCCCATCGAGACCACGAAGACTCCGGCCTCCCTCTTTGATGTCGTCACCTCGCCGCACGGTCTCGGGGGTATGAGCCTGAGTGACGAGCCGCTCTTTCACGAAGACCTTCCGTTCCGCGTCGATGCGGTGCCCGAGGGGGCCGAGACCGCAGGAGCGAACGCACCGCGCGAGGTCGACTTCGATCGTCTGCGCCGCTCGATGACGAGGGAGGTGCCTCAGCTCGCCGAGGTCGACGACGATGAACGGGGCGTCTTCGGGCGTGAGCACGAGTTCCCGTCTCCCGCTCAGACACGAAGCCCGGACCCCTCCACGCCGGGCGCGGCCAGCCCGGACGCCGCCGCGTTTGCCCCATCCGCCCAGGCGCCGGTCGCGCCGCGCCCTCGACCGGCCGAGTACCCGCGACCGTCGCTGAGCGTGCCGCCGGAGGCCTACGAGAGCGAAGACACCCTGTCTCGTGACCGGGGTCCGCGCATGGCCCTCATCGGTCTGCTCGTGTTCACAGTGGCATGTATCATCGGGATCGTGCTGTTTTTGCGATGAACATGAAACGGCCACCCCCACCGATCCTCGTCCAGAAGTTCGGAGGCAGCTCGGTCTCCACCGTCGAACGCCTGACCCGCGTGGCGGAGCTCGTCGTCGCAAAGAAGCGCGAGGGATTTGCGATGGTGGTCGTGGTGTCCGCGATGGGAGACACCACGGACGAGCTCCTCGCCACCGCCAAGAAGCTGGCCGCGGAGCCAGACCGGCGCGAGCTCGACATGCTGCTTTCGGCCGGCGAGCGGATCTCGATGGCCTTGCTCGCGATCGCGATCCGAAACCTCGGGGAACGTGCGGTCTCTCTCACCGGCAGCCAGTCCGGCATCATCACCAACGCCAGCCACAGCCAGGCCCGCATCGTAGAGGTGCGCCCCTTTCGAGTCGAAGACGAGCTCGAGGCAGACAACGTGGTCATCGTGGCCGGCTTTCAGGGCGTCAGCTACCGGCGCGACATCACGACTCTGGGTCGGGGTGGCTCGGACACGACCGCGGTCGCGCTGGCGGCCGCGCTCGGGGCGGAGGCCTGCGAGATCTACTCGGACGTAGACGGGATCTATTCGGCCGATCCACGCGTGGCGCCGGATGCGGCATCCATCGCGGAGATCGGCTACGCAGAGATGCAGGAGCTCGCCGAGCACGGAGCGAAGGTCCTCAACTCCGCCGCCGTCGAGTTCGCAAAGAACGCAGGCATCGCGCTCTACGCGAGGAAGACCGGGTCCGAGAGCCCAGGCACGGTGATTCGGCGCGACGTGCCGACCCCCAGCTCCGGGGTCCGCGGAATCGCTCACGAGGAGCGTGTGGTCAGCGCGGCGATCCCGACCCTGGAACGAGGCGGAAGTTATGCCGTGCTCGAAGCGCTCTCGGAGCTGGGCGCTCATCCCAAGCAGGTGCACATCGAGCCGCGCGCCGAATCCGAGGCGCTCTCCTTCGTGCTCTCGCTCGACGACGTGCACACGGAAGGCTCGGTGGAGAAGCTCGTCCGCGAGTCCGGAGGAGTGCTGGATCGCACGCTCGGCGCGGTCTCTCTCGTGGGTCAAGGCATCACACGTGACCTGCAAGTGGTCTTGCAGGCCCGCGCCGACCTCATGGCCGCCGGGCTCACCCCGCTCGGCCTCTCCACCTCTTCGTTTCGCATCTCGTTTCTTCTGCGGTCCGAAGAGGTGGGCCACGCGGTGCGCACCCTGCATCGCCGTCTCTCTTCGGAGCGCGGAGAGATCCTCGCGGAAGTCTGAGGCGACGAGGCTTGCCCCAGGCGCCCTTCTCTGGGAAGGAGAGCGGGAGCGGTTCGGTTACGCTTGCCAGGAGGCCCCCATTGCTCTCGCTCGCTCGTCGCGTTGGTCAGAAGATCCGGATCGGTGAAGACATCGTCGTCGTCGTGCGCGAGATCCGCGGTCGACAGGTCAAGCTGGGGATCGAAGCCCCCGAACACGTGCGGGTGCTGCGCGAGGAGATCTACGAGGAGACCGCCGAGGCCAACCTCGAGGCTGCGGAGCGCACTGATCTCGCGTTCTTCGAGCGTTTGAGGGGCCTGCACCCGTGAGGGTCGAGTCCTCACGTCTGGGTTCGCGCGACGCAGAACCGTCCCAGATCTACACCGCGCCCGAAGGAATCCCAGGCTTCACCGGTCGCAGATTCCTCATCGAAGCCCCAGAAGGGCTCTCGAGGCCTTTCTGGCTTCAGTCGCTGGAGGATCCTTCGCAGTCTCTGCTGCTTATCGACCCCGTCCGCCTCGACCCGACCTACGCGCCGGCGCCGAACCCCGCCACAACCCTGCTCGGCGAGTCGGCGCTGCTGGTCCGGGTGGTCGCCTGGCCGGCCGAAGAGGAGGGTAAACTCTATGCGAACCTCTTCTCGCCGGTCTGGATCGCCCCGGAAGGCCAACGCCTGGCCCAGCTCCCGATGGTGGGCAGCGGACAGCTCGTCAAAGCGGTCTTCGAGCTGTCCGCGCTCGGATAGCCGGGTCGCTCGCCGTCTGTTAGCCTCGAAACTCGGAGTCCATCCTCTTGATCGAGCTCTTCACCTTCCTCGAGCGCAACAAGGCGGAGATCATCGACGATCTGGTCGAGCGCATCCCCGCGACCGTGCCCTCCTACCGCAAGGTGCCGGCCTCGGAGCTGCGTCAGACCCTCGAACACCTCATGGAGGCCTACGGCGACTTCTTGGTGACCGGTGAGCCCGACACCATGACCTCGGTGCTCCGCTACATCACCAAGGTGCGCGCGCAGCAGAGCTTTCGGCTCTCTGATGTCCTGCGTTCGTTGCTGCTCATTCCGCCCGCGATTCGAGAGCGCCTCCAAGAAGACTTTCGGGACAACGGCCGCGAAGACGCGAGGGATCAGTTCAACGAGGCCATGAGCAAGTTCGAAGAGACCACGTACAACGCGGTCTGTCTCTTCACCGACATCTTCCAGGAATACCTGATGAACATGCTGAACGAGCACCAGGAGTACCTGAAGAAGACGAATCAAAAGTTCGGGGTCGACCTGTCCAAGTTCATCTTGTTCAAGGGTTGAACCATGGCCGAACCGCCTCGCGACGGCGCGAAGCCAAAGGGCCCGCCCAAGCCACAAGAGAAGCCGAGCCCAAACAGCGGAAGCTTCACGCCTCGAGATGTGCTCGAAGGCTTCGTCGATCCGCATCGGCCCGAGGCGCGAATCACGGCGCCTGAGCGGCCAGCGAAGGCTCGCGACAAAGACGAAGACCTCGGGCAGTTCACCGCACAGGCGGTGCTCGCGGGCACGGTCAGCCCGCATGCGCCGAGCGCGAGTCCCACTTCCGCCAAGAACAAGAAGCGCGAGCTGATGCTGCCCGATCTGGATGACGGCGAGCCCAGGCCCCCGCCTTTTCTGAATCCGTTTCAGTCGATGAAGGATATCTACTTCAAGGTGAAAGGCCGAGCGAGCCGGCGCACGCAGGAGCTCCTCGAAGGACCGGACCTCGAAGACCTCGTGAACGACCTGGTCGCGCTGAATCAGGATCCGGTGCTCTCCAGAAGAACCGAAGCCCGGCTCTCGGGGCCCATCCAGAAGGCGCTCGGTGACGACCCGGGCCCGCTGCTTCACGGGCTGAACGACCCTCGCCTCGCCGAACCTTGGCGTCTGTTCCTCGAGGGCTGGGACATCTGGGTGCCGGACAAGGGCGAAGGCGTCGAGCTCTTCTGGGAGGGCGAGACCGAGGACGACGATGGTGATGCCGTCGAGATCCTCTGGGTGCTGCGCAAGCGCACCGGCGAGCTCGAGCTCGAGGCCAAGCTGGGCAAGCTGTCGGACCTCATCACCTTCGACGGGAGCTCCTTCTTCCGTCTGAGGAACAAGGTGTGAAGGAGTCCAAGACCATGCAGTGCCCTCAGTGCGCGTCCGAGGTGCACAAAACCGCGTGGATCTGCCCCTTCTGCGAGTACATCCTCGACCCCTCGGTCCTGGCCGAAGGGGACGATTCGGATGCCCTGCTCGCAGAGTCTTTCGAGACCAGCGATGGCGCGCCAGAGGCGGTCATCCTCGGCGACGTCACCGTCGACCCCGACGACTTCCAGCTCATCCCCGGCGCCGGGACGGACAGCCACGGACGCACCGCGACCTTCCTCTTTTACACCACCGGCGCGACCTCTCGCATCGTGCGCCCGGAGGCGATCCCGAAGCTCTCCGAGATGACGCTCACGCACCGCTCTCCGACGACCCCCTATGAGGACTTCATCCTGGGCCTGATCGACGGTCGCCGGACGGTGCGCGTGATTCAGAAGGAATCGGGCCTGTCCCCCCAGGAGGTCATGATCTCTCTGCTCACGCTGATCGACAAACGCATCGTCGAAGTGACGGGAACGGAGTCGCGCCGGTATCGCGTAGAGCCGCTCCCCGAGTCGACGTCGGCGGAGGAGCCCACGGTCGCCCGGCACGCGCCCTCTGCGCCCAACCTCGTCATCCCCACCGATCTGGCCGTGGGTGATGAAGAGGAGATCACGCAGCACTCGGAGGTCGAGGTTCGGCCACCGTCCCGATCCGTGTCCAAGGCGCCCACGCATCCCATCGATGCGGGCATGGTCGAAGCGTCGCGCCCGCTCACGCCCGAGGAGCAGCCGGACGCATTCCTCGATGAGGTGACCCCGGACGGACCTTTGGAGCCCGAATCGCCTCCGGAGGAACCTCCCAGAGAGGACACCGAGGATCGAATCATTCGGCCCCGAACCCCGCTGCCCCTGCTGTCGGAGGAGCTCGTGGTTCCGAGCGACGTCGGCGACGACGACGTCGAGGAAGTCGCGGCGGTTCGCGCGATGCCGGAGCGCGAGGAGAGAGCGCCGGTTCGAGACCCCAGCGCAGTGAAGCAGCAGCGCCGAGAGGCCGCCGCGGCCGCGAGAAGGCGGGGAGCGGAGGCGCGTGGGAATCGCCCGTCGACAGCCGGGCCCTCGCGTGAGTCACAACCTCCACCCGAGGCCGCTGCTGCGAGCGTCGAGGCCGCCAGAACGCGTCCGCCCACACCTATCGATCCGGTTCGCATGGCGAAAGGCCAGAAGCTCTACGACCAAGCCTTGAAGGACAAAGCGGCCGGAAACCTGATCTCGGCCAAGATGAACCTCAAGCTGGCCCTCACCTTCGACCCGACCAACCCGATGATTCGGCAGGCGATGGAGGAGGTCTCCAAGAGCAACCCGGAACAGGCCGCCTCTCGCGCGAAGATGTTCTACGACAAGGCCACCACCGCTGAGCGTCTCGGTGATGTGGCGGGCGCCATCGACTACCTCGAACAGGCCCTCGCGGAAGCCAAGGATGCGGCCTACTACAACCGCCTCGGCGTCCTGCTCGCGACGAAGAAACACGAGTTCCTGCGAGCGCAGGAGCTGCTCGAGGAGGCCCTTCAGCGATCTCCCGGGAACGCGACCTACGAACAAAACCTCGGAAAGATCCTGCAGCTCGCGGCGAAGGCGGAGGTGGAGGCCCGAGAGGATCGCACTCCAAAGAAGAAGGGTCTCCTCGGATTCCTGGGCCGCAAGAAGTGACATCTGCCCTTCGGAGCCCGGGTTTCGCCGAGGCACGCTCGCCCCTCGACCTCGGACGAAACAGACGCTATTCAGGCGAACGCTGCTGATGCTCTACACCTTGCTCGTCACGAAGGGGGCCGATGAAGGCCTGAAGGTACCGCTCCGCTCCGGCAGGCTCACCGTGGGCCGAGCGCCGGACAACGGCCTCATCCTCACCGACCCGTCGGTCTTGCCCAGGCATTTCACGGTGGCCTTCGAGGACGGGGGCTGGAGGTGCCTGACGACGGAGCGGAAGGCCACGGTCCTGGTCGACCGTCGCTGGTCCCATCCCAAGACCGGCCAGCGGGGGGCCCGGATCTTCGTTGGAAACTCCCAACTCCTTCTAGTTCCAGGCGAAATCGACGTCGGCACCGCACGTAAAGCCTGTGAGGGTCTAGACATCGACGAGGAAACGCTGCGAGATGAGGCGGTCACAACGGTCGGGCACGAGGGCTACTCGTTCCGATACGACATGACGGGTCGAGCCGAACGCGTGGGGAACAACGGAGAGAAGGGTCGGCCGCCCAAGAGCTCGGGGCGTCGAAGCGGCGAACAACCCACCCAGCGGAGCAGCGGCAAAGAAAGCACCCAGATGTTCGACGCCGGGGCGAGCATGATGCGCGTGCCGCCGGTGCTCGAACCTCAACGAGGCTCTGGCTCCAGTGCAAATCCCAGCAGCGGCGGACGGAGCGCCCGCGGGGGCTGGAACGCGACCTCGGGCGGCGAGGTGCCGAAGAGCCGCGCGCTGGTCAAAGGCCAGCAGATCTCGCTCACCGACACAGCGGTCGGCGCCATGCCCTCCCGCTC
Organism: Deltaproteobacteria bacterium; assembly: GCA_011526105.1. GTDB lineage: Bacteria > Myxococcota > Kuafuiibacteriia > Kuafuiibacteriales > Kuafuiibacteriaceae > WYAZ01. The sequence continues at coordinate 21,551 of WYAZ01000167.1, forward strand.
TCGAGACCTCGCGGTGCTCTATGAGAAGGATGGCGCCTTCGCGGCCGAGCTGCGCATCCTCGCGACCCGACTCGAGGAGCTCAAGAACACCTTCGGTTACCGCTCCTTCCTCGTGACCTCCGCTGGGCAAGGGGATGGAAAGACGGTCGTCGCCGCAAACCTGGCGCTCATCATGAGCGAGGACCCAGAGCGCCGCATCGCGCTCGTGGACGCCAACTTCCGAGGGCCACGAGCCGCCGACCTCTTCAACCTCGACAAGTCGCGAGGCATCCTCTCTGCCATCTCGGGTGAACGCCCGCTCTCCGAGTGCGTCGCGCGTGTCGTCGGTCGCAACCTGATCGTGCTTCACGCCGGGGGCGAACATAAGAACCCGGCCGCGGTGTTGTCGGACCCGAGGTTCAAGGCGCTCCTCGCCGAGCTCTCGCAGGCCATCGACTTCATGATCATCGACGCACCGGCGGCCATTCCGCACGCCGACGTCTCTCTTCTGACCCAGCATGTCGACGCCGTGTTCATGACGGTCGCGGCCCACAAGACCGAGCGTGCGGCCTTGGATCGGGCCCTGAACACCGTCGGCCGGAGCCGCGTAGTGGGCTCCATCTTCGTCAACCGCGAGGCAGAGAAGCCCAAGAAGAAGGCCGCCGCCAAGTAACCTGGTGGCCCCAAGCCTTGTCTGCCCGAGAAAAGCTCTCGCTCATGAAGAACGCGATGACCGTGGACGTGGAGGAGTACTTCACTGTCCAGTCCCTGGCCGAGCGCGTGCCGCGCGAACAGTGGCCGGCTCACCCGCTGCGCGCCGACCAAGAGACGATGCGGATCCTCGACCTCTTCGACGCGCATTCCGTCAAGGCCACGTTCTTCGTGCTGGGTTGGGTCGGTGAACGCCACCCGTCGTTGGTAAAGACCATCCACGCTCGAGGACACGAGGTCGCCGCCCACTCGTACTGGCACCGACTCGTCTTCGAGATGACTCCGGACGAGTTCCGAGAGGACACCCGGCGCACGAAGAGCCTCCTCGAAGACCTCACGGGGGCAGAGGTCATCGGATACCGTGCCCCCACCTATTCCGTCACTCGCGCGTCCCTGTGGGCGCACGAGATCCTCGCGGAGGAAGGCTTCCTGTACTCGAGCTCGGTCTTCCCCATCACACACGACCGCTACGGCATCGCTGACTATCCGCGCTTTGCCCAGAAGCTCTCGGTCGGCGAACGCCAGATCTGGGAGTGGCCGATGACCACCCTCCGCGTGGGCAACCGGAACCTCCCCGTCGCTGGCGGCGGCTATCTCCGGCTCCTCCCCGCCTCCGCGATCTCGCGTGCTCTCGCCCGCGTGAACAAAGAGGAAGCCCAGCCGGTGATCGTCTATCTACACCCCTGGGAGATCGACCCCGAGATCCCGCGGTATCATCAAGGGGTGCTCAAGGACCTCCGAGGCTACATCGGCCTAGGCCGTATGCTCGGGAAGCTCGAGCACCTGCTCGAGACGCTCGAGTTCGATCGAGTCGACCGAATCTTGGACCTCGGCCAAAGAGGAGCGGCATGAGCACGCAGAGCAGGCAACTGTCCATCTTGGCGCTCGTGCATCGAGTACCGTTCCCCCCCAACAAGGGAGAGAAGATCCGCGCCTACCAAGAGCTCAAGTTCCTCGCTGAGCAGGGTCATCACATCGATCTGCTCACCTTCGCAGACGTCAAAGAGGACCGGTCATACGGACCCGAACTCTCCAAGATCTGCCGCCGCGTTCGGATCATTCCGAAGAACAAGAAGCTCGGCCGCCTTCGCTCCGGCTGGACGCTGCCGGTCGGCCGACCGCTGTCCGTCGGGTACTTCCACAGCTTCCGCATGTCGCGTGTGTTGTCTCGCTGGCTCGACGAGACACACTACGACGTGGCGTTTTGTTACTCGTCCCCCATGGCCGAGTACGTCCGGCATCTCGCGCTCCCCAAGGTGATGGACTTCGTCGACGTGGACTCGGACAAGTGGCGGCAGTATGCCGAGCACACGAAGCAGCCGATGAAGTCGGTGTACAAGCTCGAGGCGCACCTGCTTTCCGACTACGAACGAGCGATCGCCGAGAGCTTCGAGGCCTCGGTGCTCGTCTCTGAGGCTGAGGTCGGCGCGTTTCGCAAAGTCGCCCCCGACGCCAAACAGATCGTGTCCGTCCCCAACGGCGTCGATACCGCGTTCTTCGGCCAGACCGTGCGAACCCCGGAGCCGGCGGAACGGCCCCTGCTCGTCTTCGTGGGGCAGATGGACTACTTCGCCAATGTCGACGCTGTCATCTGGTTCGCAAACTCGGTCTTCCCACGGATTCGAGCCAAGCGGCCCAACGCACGCTTTCGCATCGTGGGTCGCGCGCCGACCGCGGAGGTGAAAGCACTCGCCGACCTTCCGGGCGTGGAGGTGACTGGCGGGGTCGCGGATGTGCGTGACCATCTCGCGGTCGCCACGATCGCCGTGGCCCCTCTGCGCATCGCGCGGGGGATTCAGAACAAAGTGCTCGAAGCGATGGCGGCTTGCGTCCCGGTGGTCGCCTCTCCGAACGCTTTTGAGGGCATCGACGGGGTCGCGGGAGAAGACGCGCTCGTGGCCGAATCCGAGGCGCCGATGGCGCAGGCGGTGGAGCGTGTCTTGTCGGAACCGGGCCTGGGCGTAGCACTCGCCAAAAAAGCGCGTACCCTCGTCGAGCAAAGGTACGCGTGGGCACCGGCCATGGCGCGATTGGAAGCGCTGCTCCTGGCGGCGGCAGAGTCGCGTCCCCCCGCGCGCTGAGTCTCACTCGAGGTCGGAGACGAGCTGGCGTAGGACTTCGGGGTCCGGGGGCGGTACGCTCAAGAGTCGAGCCTCCAAACGCTGCGTGCTCGGCGACGGCGTCCCCGCCCATCGGCGGAAGGCTTGGCGGAGCGGCGCCGGCTGATCCGGCAAGAGCTCGAAGCCGAGCAGACCACCCGCCACCACCGTGACCCGAGCCTCGGCCCAGTAGTCGTAGCCGTCCGGGTCGGTGATGGAGAGCTTGAGCAGACGCCCGAGCTCGAGGGGTTCGCTGCAGCGGGTGAGCACCCCGAGGACCGAGAACTCGATGACCGGCGCATCGATCTTGCGCTCGGCCTGGATACGAACGGTCTTGGGTGCAGCCACCACCGACCATGGTAGTCGGAGCCTCCCGGCCCGGCAACCGTCCATGGGGCCCTCGAAGCTCAGTCGTTGTGCAGCCGGGGTTCCTCGGGGAGTGTGCCGAAAATCCCGGCCTCGTGCAGCGCGAGCTCGTGCAAACGGGCCCTCACGCTCGGCTCGTCGAAGATGCGGACCGCGAGATCGTAGTAGAGGCGGTGATGGCGTGCCTCGGAGCTCAGGAGCCCAAGGTACAGATCCTGAAGGGGCCCCGTCGGCAGAGCCTGGGAGAGCAGCTTCATACGTTCGCAGCTCCGTGCCTCGATGAGGCCCGAGGTGAGGAGCCCATCCATGAGGCGCACCGGCTCGGTCTTGCGTTCTGCTGCCCGGAGCTTGCCTAGGTATGGGCTCGGCCGAAGCTGCCGGTAGGTCTGACCGCGCGACTCGAGGATGCCGAGCACCTGCTCGAAGTGTTCGAGTTCTTCTCTTGCCAGTTCCGAGAGCGGTCGGTGGAGGACGGAGTGCTCCGGATAGCGAAAGATGAACTGCAGCGCGTTCGATGCCGCCTTCTTCTCGAGATGCGCGTGATCCAGCAGGATCTCGTCCATGTGCTCGGCGGCGCGAACCGCCCAACCCGGCTCCGTGTCGCGGGCGAGGTGCAGCATCAGCCCCTCGGAAGCAGGTCGATCTTGGCTGCGAGCACGAAGTCGCTTTCGGTCAGGCCGTCGATCGCGTGGGTGTAGATGTCGATCCGAGCCTTGCCCCAGGTGAGATAGATGTCCGGGTGATGACCTTCGCTCTCGGCGATTTCACCCACGCGATTGACGTGCGCCAAGGCCTTCGCGAAGTCCGGAAACACAAAGTTCCTCGTAAGGTGGTGCTGGTCGACCACACGCCAGCCGTCGAGCTGCGCGAGCAGCCGCGCGACGTCTTCCGCGGGTAGAGGAGGAACGTCGCCGCGACAAGGAACGCAGGATTTTTCGGAGAGACCCATGCTCGTGTCCCTGCCACGAGCGGGCGCGATCAGTACAGCCTGGAATCGCCGCGGGCGGCCAACAGCGCCAACGAGAGGCGATCGTGGCCGAAGTACAGCGACGGAGCGCGGGCCGTGGGCCGGAGGACGAAGCTGGGAACCCCGAACACCCCGAGTGCCAGGGCCTCGCGGGTCGCGGCCGAGAGCTCGCCCGACTGCACCTCCGTGGACACCCCCAGCGCGCGGGCGAGTCCAACGAGGACCTCCGTGTCCTCGATGTCTTCGCCGCGCTCGTGCCGAGCCCGGAAGACGGCAAGCGCAAACGCCTCCGCTGCCGCCCATCCGTGCACGCGCTCGATGGCGAGCGTCATGCTCAGCGCCGCCTCGGTGTCGACCGGGCCAAAGGGCTCGGCGCAAAGCGGAAGTCCATGGCGCGCGGCCTGACGCTGGATGTCCGCTCGGAGGAACGCCGCCTTCGCATCGTTCATGAACGGGCGCTCGGGGCGGCCGTTCACCTCGGCGAGCACGGTCGAGAGCGAGATGGGGCGGAGCCGGAGCGCGGGACCAAAGAGCACGCGAGCCCGAACGACGGCGAGATACGCGAAGGGGCTCGCGAAGTCGAAGTACAGATCGGTCGGGGCGGTGTGGGCGTGTCTTGCGGGGGCGAAGGGCGGCGGTAGATCGACCACTCCTCCGAGCGCGAGTCGGACCTCATCCAGTCGATCCTGACCCCAGTGCAGCACTCCGTCGACGAAGAAGGCAGGTGCGCCGAACACCCCTTTTTCGATCGCGCGATCGGTCCGCACCCGGAGCTCATTCTTGATCTCATCGCTCTCGGCTCGCCGCATGATCACCTGCGCGTCGCGGCCAGCCCGGCTCAGGACGTGGGCGACCCCTTCGGGTTTCGACAGATCGATCCCGTCGACCCAGTACGCACGAAAGAACGCCTCCGTCAGCGTGTCAAAGGGCGGCCCCGCCGCGAGCATCGCGCGCAGCGCGCTGACCGTCCGGAGGGGGTGACCGGACGGCATGTGGAGGGGGACACCAAAAAGCGCGGCGTAACGCCGGAGATCGGCGGCGTTGTGGGTGGCCTTCTGACTCGACAGGCTGCCAGCGAGGTTCTGCGGCACCGCACGTGCGCGAAAGACACCGCCAAGCAGCATGGGCTCGAGCGACAGCCGAACCCCGAGCTCCGCCGCCAGCCGCGGGGCTTGAGTGAAGCCGAGGTAGGCGTAGGGACACGAGAAGTCGAACCACAGCTCGACTTGCGCGTCCTTCATCGTCGGCCGTCCCTCGTGCTGGGCCGCTTCTTGGACCGCGGGCTCGGCCCGGGGCGAGAGGGCTTCTTGCTCTTCTTGGTCTTCTTCGCCGGCTTGCGCGTGTTGTCCGATGGTTTGCTCGCGTTGTTCGCCGGTTTGCTCGCCTTTGGGGCGGGCTTCTTGCCTCCGCCCTCGCCCTTCTGGCTGCGCGACCGATAACCCACGAGCAGCGGTACGCCTTGGTACTTGTAGTGCCGGCGCAGCTCGTTCACGAGAAAGCGGCGATAGGAGAAGTGCAGAAGCTCGGGATCGTTGACGGACACCTGAAAGCGAGGTGGCCTCACCCCGACCTGCGTGATGTAATAGATCTTCGCCGCACGTCCCCGCTTCGAGGGCGGCGGGGTCTCGTTCTTCAGCCCCTCGAGGAAGCGGTTCAGCTCCCCCGTCGTCACCCGGCGGCCGTGTGCCTCGAAGACCCGTTCAATCTCGAAGAAGAGCCGGTCGAGCCCGTAGCCGCTCTTGGCGCTGGTGAAGACCACCGGCGCATATGCTAGGTGCGGCACGGACTGACGAAGACGCTCCGTGAACGTGGCCTTCTCGACCTCCCCTTGCTGAGTGTCCCACTTGGAGACCACGAGAATGACCGCCTTGCCCTTCTCGTAGGCAAAGGAGGAGACCTTTGCGTCTTGGTCGGCGATGTCCTGGGTGGGGTCGATGAGCAAGAGCGCCACGTCGCTCCGATCGAGGCCCTTCAGAGCCGCGACCACGCTGAACTTCTCGACGCGATGAGCGATGGAACGCTTGCGCCGGATCCCTGCGGTGTCGATGAACAGATACGCGCCGCCTTGCCGCTCGATGAGGGAGTCAATCGCGTCGCGGGTGGTGCCCGCCACGTCCGAGACCAGGTGGCGATCCTCGCCGAGCACTCGGTTCACGATCGACGACTTGCCCACGTTCGGTCGCCCAATGACCGCCACCCGAATCGGTCCGCTGCGCGTTTCAGCGTCGCCCTCCGACGGATCGGCCTCGGCCTCTGGCTCGGCGTCGTCCTCGTCCAAATCCTCGTCCCAGCTCGCGGGCAAGAGGCCGAGTACGAGCTCCTCGAGGTCCCCGATGTTCCGACCGTGTGCGGCGCTGATCTCGATGCTGGGTTCGATACCCAGACCATAGATCTCGTGCATCACCGCGTCTTGATTGGGACCATCGACCTTGTTGATGGCGAGCACCGCCTTCTTGCCCGCTTTGCGAAGGAAGAGCGCAACATCCCGGTCCTCCGGCAGTAGTCCGGCGCGGCCGTCGGTCAGGAAGATCACGACGTCGGCTTCGTCGATGGCGAGCTGGGTTTGGTCGAGAATCCGAGCGGCGAAGGGGTCCTCGCCGTGCGGGTCGAAGCCGCCGGTGTCTACGAGCACCACGGTGCGGTCGACGCGCGGCCCGGACAGCTTCGCGTCGGCATAGATCCGGTCCCGGGTGATTCCGGGCTCGTCCGCCACGATCGAGCGCTGACGCCGCACCAGGCGGTTGAAGAGCGTGGACTTACCGACGTTGGGGCGTCCGACGATCGCGATGACCGGCTTCACGAACCATCCTCGGAACCACCTTCGCCATAACCCAAACGATGCAAGTCTTCTTGACGCGTGGACCAACCCTCGTCGACCCGCACGAAGAGCTCGAGATAGACACGTGCGTCGAGCAGGTCCTCGATCTCGTGTCGGGCGCGGCGTCCGATCTCCTTGAGCCTCTGCCCTCCTCGACCGATGATGATGCCCTTCTGAGAGGTGCGTTCGACGTGGATGGTGGCATGGATGCGCACGATCGCGTCGGGACGCCCGTCCTCGAAGGCCTCGATGCTCACCGCGGTGGCGTAGGGGAGCTCATCCTTCGTCTCGAGCACGACCTTCTCACGAATGAGCTCGGACACGATGCTGCGCTCCGAGGCGTCCGTGAAGAGCTCGGGATCGAACCTCGGCTCACCTACGGGCAGCGCGGCGCCGATGACCTTGACCGCCTCCTCGAGTCCGTCCCTGCGGGTCGCGGAGATGGGAACAATCGCCACGACTTTTTCGCCGAGTGATGCAGAGTAGGTCTGAAACAGGGTGAGCATCGCGTTCTTGTTGGTGAGCCGATCGATCTTGTTGACCAGCACGACGATCGGTTTCTCAGACCGGCGAATGGCGTTTACGACCTCGGTGTTGCCGGGCGTCATGCGGCCGTCCTCGCGGGCCTCGACCACGTACGCGATGAGATCGGACTCCGCCATGGCCGAGCGAGACTCCGAGACCATGAAGCGATTGAGGCCTCCTTTGGCGCGGTGGTAGCCGGGCGTGTCGTAGAGCGCGATCTCCCCGCCGGCGGGGTGGAGCACACCGAGCAGGTTTCGACGGGTTGTCTGCGGCTTGTGTGTGGCGGCGGCGATCTTGCGGCCCAGCAGGGCGTTCAGAAGCGTCGACTTACCCACGTTGGGCCGACCCACGATCGCCACCTGACCGGCGCGAAAGCCTTCCACCTCGAGCGCCGGTTCCACCGGAGGGTGAACCTCGTGGGTCTCTCGCTCCACGCGGGTCGGGCGCTCCGAAGGGGCCGGGGCTGGGCTTTCGGCCTTGGGCGCTGCACCGGGCTTTTTGTCCGGCGGCGGCACGTACCCGCGCGGGTCGTTCTTCCGGCGGTTCTTCGCGGCTCGGCGACCGAGCTTCGGCTTTGTCTTGGCTTTCTTCATCCGGCGTCCTTTTCTTCCTGGGGCGCGCGGAAGATCTCGACCTTCTCGAGGCGCAGAGGCTCCGAGGGTCGCTTGGTGGTCTCGTCGCGCGGCGCTCTGCTCAGCTGCCGCACGACCTCGAGTCCTTCCACGACGACCCCGAAGACGCTGTGGCGCCCGTCGAGTTGCGGGGCGGGTCTCTCGGTGATGAAGAACTGCGAGCCGTTTGTGCCCACGCTCTTGTCTTCTGGATTCATGGGGCCTTCGTTGGCCATCGACATCACGCCGGGCTGATCGTGCCGAAGTGTTTTCTCGATCTCATCTGGGAAGCGATAGCCCGGACCCCCCGTCCCGTCTCCGATGGGGCAGCCGGCTTGAACCATGAAGCTGGGTTCGACGCGATGAAACTCGAGCCCATCATAGAACGGTCGCCGCACCCACTGCCCGGTCTTGGGATCTTGCCAGGCCCGCCGTCCCCGCGCGAGGCCGACGAAGTTTGCGACCGTCAGCGGTGCTCGGTTCTCGTGCAGCCGAACGACGATGGTGCCCGAAGACGTCGAAAGCCGCGCCATCAGCAGGCCGGTGCCGGGAAGCTCTGCGGTGGCGTGCGCCAAGGTGTACGGACCTTGGTGGGGACCGATGACCGACGGGCTCTCGGGGGGAAGGACGGGTGCCTTCTCGGCCGGACACGCGATGAGGGCCAGGGCACCGATCGCAGCGACGTAGAGAACTCGGTCGGCCTGCCGCACAGCCCGAGGAATCTATCGAAGCCCCGCCTGGGGGTCATCGAAAAAGGTGCCTGTCCCCTTTATCCTTCCTCCGCCAGATGGGCGAGAAACTCGGGTGTGGCGCTCGAAAGCCGTGCGAGCGCGGCGCGAGCGGCCGCACGCTCCGCGTCTTTCTTCGTGCGCCCCTCGCCCTCCGCGAGGACCAAAGTCCCCACCAGGGTGGCGACGACGAAGGTCTTGTCGTGGTCCGGACCGTCCTCGCGAACCACGCCATAGGTCGGGGTGCGATGGACCCTAGCCTGCAGTTGCTCCTGAAGGTCGGTCTTGGGATCGCCGATCGGTCCTTCGCCTTCGCCCGGAACCTCGAGGTGACGCTCGAGCAGCGCCTTCGCGGCTTCGAAGCCGCCGTCCAGGTACACCGCCGCGAGCACCGCTTCGAAGGCATCGGCGAGGATGGAACTCCGGTCGCGACCTCCCGTCAGTTCTTCGCCGCGACCGAGCCTTAGAGCGTCCCCGAGCCGCACCTTGCGCGCGACCTCCGCGAGGTTCGTCTCGTTGACGACTTGGGCACGGAGCTTGGAGAGCGCGCCCTCTTTGGCACTGGGGTGTAGCTCCATGAGCAGGGTGGAGACCGTGAGTTCCAGGACGGCGTCGCCCAGAAACTCGAGGCGCTCGTTGTCTCGCACGCGCTGACTCGAGACCTCGTTCACATAGGAGCGATGGGTGAGCGCCTCTCGCAAGAGATCGAGGTTCGCGAAAGTGTAGCCGAGGACCCTCATCAACTCGGGCATCCGGTCTTCGGCGGTCATGAAAGCGCCTCCTCGATGACCGCGCCTCCGAGCACGTGGTCGCCCTGGTAGAACACCGCAGACTGCCCGGGCGCGACCGCGCGCACCGGCTGATCGAAGGTCACGGTGACTCGGCGCTCCGGCCCCGCGATGACGGTGGCCGAGGTCCCGGGGTCCCTCGAGCGGATCTTGACGGAGGCCCGCACTGGACCCTCGGGCGCGCCGCTCGGCCAACTCGCAGAGGCCCCGCGCAGCCCGGTCTTGTCGAGCGTGGCCTCGTCACCCACGTACACATCGCTCGAGGCTGGATCGATCTGCAGCACGAAGAGCCGCCTGTGGGTGCCGAGGCCAAGTCCGCGGCGCTGGCCGATCGTGAAGCCTTCGACCCCCGAGTGCTCACCGAGCACCTCCTTGGTCGCGCCGTCGATGATTCGTCCTCGCCTATCACCGACCGCTTCGGGGCGAGAGGCGATGTACTTCGCGGCCCCCGCCCCACCCACGAAGCAAACTTCCTGACTATCGAGCTTGTGAGCCACCGGCAGTCCGCTCGCGAGGGCGAGCGCGCGCACCTCGTCTTTGGCGAGAGCGCCCAGAGGGAAGACGAGCTCCGAGAGAATGCTCGGCGCGGTGTCGTGCAGAAAGTAGGACTGGTCCTTCTCCGGATCTGCGCCGCGAAACAACTGAGGCACTCCATGGGCGGTGCGAAGGCGCGCGTAGTGGCCGGTCGCGAGGGCCGCCCCCGACAATGCACGAGCACGGTCGAGCAGCACGCCGAGCTTCGCGAGTCCGTTGCACCGAACACACGGGTTGGGCGTGACGCCCGAGAGATAACCGCGCACGAAAGGCCCGACGACCTCGCTCTCGAAGGTCTCGCGCGCGTCGAGAACGTAGAACGGGATGTCGAGCGCCTCCGCCACACGACGCGCGTCCTGCAGATCATCGGGCGCGCAGCACGCACGAGGGTTCAGCGGGTTTTCGGGCTCGGGATCATGAAGCCGAAGCGCGAGGCCGAGGACTTCGGCGCCCGCGTTCTTGAGGAGAAGCGCAGCGACAGCAGAGTCGACGCCCCCGGACATGGCGACGACGACCCGCTGGCCGCGAAGAGCCTCGATGGACGTGCGGACTTCGAGAGGTGACGGCGCGACGGGCGAATCAGGCTCAGCCGAGCTGAGCGCCGCCGTCGGCTCTGTCGTCGGCCTCGTCGTCGTCATCGTCATCGACGTACTCGTGGTGCGAGTTTCCCCCAGAAACACCGGGACGTCCTCGCGGATAGTCCACGCGCTCCTTCAGCTCCTTGCCAACTTTGAAGAATGGCAGGCGCTTGGCGGGCACGTGGATCGTCTCCCCGGTGCGTGGGTTGCGACCCGTATACGCTTCGTAGGACTTGCTTGTGAAGCTACCGAATCCGCGAATCTCGATGCGATCGCCGCGTTGCAGGGCCTCGGTCATCTGTTCGAAGACCAAGTTCACCACCTGCTCCGCCCGCTTCTTCGTGATCTTCGCGCGTTCGGCTAGCCGTTCGACGAGTTCGGACTTGTTCATCCCCCTCCTCAATATCCCCAAGAATTACGGCATTTTGACGTGCTGTCAAATGATGGGGATGTGCGACCCCGACAGGATTCGAACCTGTGGCCTACGGTTTAGGAAACCGTCGCTCTATCCAACTGAGCTACGGGGCCAGTCTCACGGAAACCACCTAACGCAAGCTCAAACCCCTGTCAATCCAGGATGATAGCCTCAGCTCCGGCAGCCCTGGGCGGGGCTGCTTCCATAAGCCTCTACCGAAGTACCTTCAGAAGCGAACCACCGGTGAAACCCGCTCTTTGGGCAGACGACGGCGGCCTCCCAGGAGGCCGAGTTCGACCACAAAAGCGACGAGGGGGACCTCCGCCCCTTGGCTTCGGACGAGTTCGAGGGCGGCGGCCATGGTGCCCCCGGTCGCCAGGAGGTCGTCGATGAGCCCCAGCTGGAGGCCCGGCTCGAAGGCATCGTGATGAAGCTCGAGGGCGTCCTGCCCATACTCGAGATCGTAGGTCTGCCGAACGACGCGACTCGGGAGCTTTCCGGGTTTGCGGAGAAGATGGAAGCCCACTCCCAAGGAGGCAGCCACCGCCGCCCCGGGGATGAAGCCGCGCGCCTCGATGCCCGCGATGGCGCTGACGCCCGCGCGATCGAAGCTCGCCGCGAGCTCGTCGATCAGGCGCCTAAAGAGCGGCCCATCCGCGAACACCGGCGTGAGATCTTTGAAGACGATCCCCGGCTTCGGAAAGTCCGGCACGTCGCGGATCCGGGCGCGGATCGCGGCAACGAGTTCCTCCGAGTACGGTTCTGGCTCAGTCATTTCGAACTCCTCAGCGCGGCAGCCTCGTCAGCGGATTCACCGGCGTCTTCTTCTCTCTTAGCTCGAAGTGGAGACCCGGTGAACTCGCGCCTCCACTATCGCCCACGAGCGCGATGGGCTGGCCCTGATACACCGTCTCGCCCTCCTTCACGAGGTTGTCTCGGTTGTGGGCGTAGAGCGTGACGACATCGCCCTCGTGCAGGAGGATGACGAGCGATCCATAGCCCGCCTGCGTGCCGGAGAAGACCACGCGACCATCGGCGGCGGCCCAGACCACGGTGCCCGCCGGGGCTCCGATCTCGATGCCGTCGTTTCGCGTGGTCTCGTAGCGCCCAAAGAGGCCGACCACGACCCCATCCACCGGCCAGATGAATGGGCTCTTTCCGCGATCGGGAGAACTCGGCAAGGGTTCGCCGGGTCCTGCGGCGATCGGCTGTTCGACCTGCGGTCCGAGCTTGGGCAGCGGCAGAGGTCCGGGGTCATCGGGCGCGTCGAGCGCGCTTGGGTCATCGTTCGAGACGCCGACGCTCGGCGCCGCGAACCGGACCCGAGGAATGACCAAGCTGCGCCCGACCTCCAGCTGATTGAGATCCTCGACGTCGTTTCGCCGCGCCAAGGCGGACAGCGGTGTGTGATAGCGATCGGCGATCGTGGAGAGCGAGTCGCCGGGCTTCACGACGTAGACCTCCTCCCCCGTCTCGGCCGGCCTCGGTCCCGCTCGACACGAACCGAGCAGGATGGAAACGAAGACGCCCTGAACGAGAAGCCGTTTCATGAGCGCGGAACCTACTCGAGGACAAAGCCCGAGAGCTCGAGTCGCTCGAGATCTCGACCCATCGACGGACGATGCGTTTGGTCGAGGAAGAGCGGCGTCACCGCGATGAGGCCCTGGCGCACCGCCTCGCAGTCGGAGTCTTCCGCCTCGCGATCGTCTGCGGGTGCGCCACCGATCCAGTAGTAGACCTCACCGCGCGGGTCTTCTCGGCGGTGGACGGAGTGACTGTAGCGGCGACGCCCGAGCGTCGAGATGCGAGCACGGTTCGGCGACCCGGCCGGAACATTGACGTTGAGTGTGACCCCTTCCGGCAAACCGGTCCGCAGAACGGACTCGGCGAGCGCCGCGGTGAAGTTCGCGGCGTGCCGATAGTCTCCGTGCCGATCGATGAGCGAGATGGCGACAGAAGGCACGCCCTGGAGCGTGCCCTCCACCGCGCCCCCAACGGTGCCCGAGTAATGCACGTCGAAGCCGAGGTTGGGTCCGGCGTTGATCCCCGAGACCACCAGGTTCGGTGCGCGCGGGAGGAGATCGTTCATCGCAAGGTAGACGCAGTCGACGGGGGTGCCGCCCACCGCGAGCCGACCGGGCGCTTGCTCAAAGACGCGAAGAGGCTCGTGAAGCGTGATCTTGTGAGAGACCGCAGATTGGTTTCGATCAGGCGCAACGACCACGACCTCGCCCAAGCGCCCGAGGGCATCCGCAAGCACACGCAGCCCCTCGGCGCGGATGCCGTCGTCGTTTGTGACCAAGATGAGTGGCGGCTCCGACAACACACGCATCATGCCACAGCGGAAACAGAAAAGGCCCGGAACCCAAAGGATTCCGAGCCTTTCTCCAGTCGGGGCGACTGGATTCGAACCAGCGACCCCTTGACCCCCAGTCAAGTGCGCTAACCAGACTGCGCTACGCCCCGAATTGGAGCGACCTGGCTACCCCTTGGTCCAGGGGGTGTCAACGCGAATCACTTCCGGGCCGGTCTGAGAGCCGGCTTTCGTTTTCCCCGAGCCGGCGCTGCTGCATCTCTTCGAGCAGCGCTCGGATCTCGGGCCGGGCGCTCTGAGCGCGCTCGAAGGTCTTTCGGCCCAGTCTGAGGACCATGGAGTCTTCATCGGCGCGCACCGAGGCCGTCGTGGGCGCCTTCGAGAGCAGCGACATCTCGCCGAACATGTCGCCCGCGTTGAGCACGCCGAGCTGCACCGGTCCAGTCGGGCTCGACTTCTCGACGACGAGGCGACCCGACAAGAGCAGATAGAAGCCCTCCCCTGGCCGACCCTCGTGGATCAAGGTCTCGCCCACCGCGAACGAACGCCGGGCGAACCCCCGCGCGAGATCGCGGCGCTCCGCCAGCTCGAAGGGCCCGAAGAAGGGGTGCAAAGCCATCGCGGTGGAGAGCAGACGCTCGGCGTAGAAGTCGCGGAGCGCCCTGGCGACGCTCGGAAACCTCTCGACCGTCTCGTCGAGGGTTTGCTTGTCGATCTCGGCGATCTTGGCCGCGCGCTCGACCACAACGGTCGCCGTTCGAGGGCTCCCGTCGATGAGCGACATCTCGCCGAAGCAGGCGCCTTCGTCGAGATACGCGAGGGTGACCGGGCCTCGATCGGGCACGGTCTTCTCCACTCGCACTCGCCCCTCGAGCAGAATAAAGAAGGAGCGCGCCGACTCCCCCTCGCGCACCACCACCTCACCCTCCTTCAGCTCCCGCATGTCCATGCTGCGCAAGATCTGAGCGAAGGCGCCCTTGGGGAGGGCGGCGAAAAGCGGGATCGACGGCAAGCCATCGGACTCGTCGTGAACGACCTCCAGCGGCCGGTCCACCTCGCGGAGCAACTGCCCGACGCTCGAACTCGGACGCCCCGGGAGCTGCGACGGCCGGCGGGGCGCGCGAGAGAGCTGCGGCGGCGCCCCGCTGCGCCGCGCCTTGAGTAAGGCGGCGAGGCGGTCCTCGACGTGGCGACGGCCCGGCTCGATGGAGAGGATGGACTTCGCCACCCCGACCGCTCGAAGGAGGAACCCGTCGGAGGCGTAGCGCTCCAGGAGCTTCTCGAGCGCGGCCACCGCCTCTTCGTTCTTGCCGAGCCCCCGGCAGAGCTCCGCGATCTGCGAAAGCGCCACGACATCGCCTGGGTCTTCGCGCGCGATCTCCCGATACAAGGCCAAAGCCCCCTCGAACTCATAGTCCGTGGCCATCGCCTGCGCCTTTGCTCGACGTGGATCCTTGGCGCGTGCACGCGCGAGTTCGCTCCTCGACTTCTCGGTCACGACGTCTCTTTCAGACCGAGCCGGCCACGGTGCGCCCGAACTGGTGGGCGAGATCGAGGACGAGCTCCGCCGCCACACGCCGGGCTTCTTCGGGTTTGGGCAGGACCGGGGTTCGGCCTTGGTAGCGAAGATGCATCATGTACGCCCATCGACCCTCGGGCGCCGACGGGCCGCCGAGGCCGGTGAGTTCGAGCACCGCGCGTTCAAACTCCCCGCCGAGCGTCAGCGCGATCGCGCGCGCCCGTTTCACCGCCCAGTCCAGGTCGCCCGCGTCGGTCACCGCCTCCCGCGAAGGAACCTGTCCCTCCGCCGCCAAGGTGATCGCGCGAAGCACCGCACGAACATTGGGAACGAGCGGGAGCACCATCGCGCGATCGAGCGTGTCGCGCTGCGCCGCGAGCGCGGTGCCAGAGAGTTGAACCGTCACCGCGTCACTCGACGCGCCGTCTCCCGAGACCACCGTCAGCATCTCGAGCAGCGCGTTCTTCTCCGGAGGAATGGGGCGCGGAGGCACCCACGGCTTCTCGGGGGCTGCCGACAAGCCGAGGATCGAACCCACCTGCGCCGCCGGTGCCCGTCTCAGCTTTCGGATCTCCATCCACAGGTCGATTTGCGACCCGCTGATGTCGGCGGGCGGCCAGTCCTCTCGGCTGAAGTCCGCGAGCGCCGGCCGCGCATCGAGCGCGGGCTTCTCGGCCGAGACCGCGCCGGTGCTGAGCTTCTCCTCGACGATGTCGAGCACGTCGTCTTCGGGGCCGTCGCTTTGGGGCGACTCCGATGGCCGCTCCGACGTGCCTTCGGGAACCAGGGGGAGCAGAAGATCGTCGCTGAGCCGCGGGCGATCGCCGCGCCGCAGGCTCAAGAGGGCCTGCGCGAGCTCCGCGATCCCCCGCAGCACGGAGTCGTCGGGGTTGTGGCCCAGTAGATCGAGCGCTCGGTCCGGCAGGCCCAAGGAGACCGCGGTCAGACCCGTGAGCGTGGAGGCGTCGAAGGTCTCGCCTTCGGGCGGCAAGATGGGGAGCAGGCGCCGCACCGCCGAGAGCGCGCGAGCGATCGAGACGAGGCGCGCGAGCGAACGCGGGCTCGTCGCGATCTCGGACAACGCGAGGTTGCGCTCGTCGGTGCCGAGGGTGCCCTCGGCGAGCCCCGCGAGGACCGCGATGTCGACCCCTTCCTGCTCGGACGAGAAGGAGGGCGAGGCTCCAGGCCAGTCGCCGAGGATCCCGGATGCGAGGTCCGCCCCCAGTCCCGCCTCGACGAGCGCATCCTTGAGCGCGTCGGCGCTGAGCGGTGAGGAACGCGGTCCGGCCTGAGTCGGCGGGGCCCAGCTCGCGGCGAGACGGGCGACGAGGAACGCCCCCAGACTCGACTGGAGCGAGAAACCCTGGAGAGGCTCTTCTGGCCAGATGGTGCGCGAGAGGGTTTGGATCCGGGCCTCGTATTCGGAGACCTCGGCGTCGGGTGCCGTCGCGAGCGTGTGGGCCGCCAGGGCCCGAGCGATCTCGCGGGTCTGGCGGCGCACCAGGCCCTCCGCGCGTCCGTCGCCGCGGGCGAGCGCCTCGAGCGTCCACGCTCGGACCGGCGCGAGATCGCCGCTGCTGGGTCGGTAGCTCGAGTGAATGGCGGTCTCCAACTGATCGATCATCGCGGGGAGCATAGCCGTTCCCCCGAGGGCTTCCCACTCCCCCAGGTCAACTTACAAACCCACGGAATCGTTGACGAGCATCCCACGTCGGCCCGAATGCTGCCTATTCCCCATGAGCACCCCGGTCCGTTCGGACATCCGAAACTTCGCGATCATCGCGCACATCGATCACGGCAAGACCACGCTGGTCGACACCATGCTGCGCCAGGCAGGGATCTTTCGCGACAACCAAGAGGTCCCCGACCGCGTCATGGACTCCAACGATCAAGAGCGCGAACGCGGCATCACGATCCTCGCGAAGAACACCGCCATCCATTACCGCGGCCACAAGATGAACATCCTCGATACGCCCGGTCACGCGGACTTCGGCGGCGAGGTGGAGCGCGTGCTCACGATGGCCGACGGGGTGGTGCTGCTCGTCGATGCGGCTGAAGGTCCGCTGCCTCAGACTCGTTTTGTTCTGAAGAAGGCCTTCGAGTCCCACAAGACGCCGATCGTGGTCATCAACAAGATCGATCGCAAAGACGCGCGGCCACTCGAGGTGCTCGACCTCGTCTACGACCTCTTCATCGACCTCGGGGCCGACGACAAGGCGCTCGACTTCCCGGTGCTCTTTGCCATCGCCAAGCAGGGCATCGCGAAACGGAAGCTCGACGACACCTCGACCACCCTCGAGCCGCTCTTCGAGACCATCCTCTCCGCCATCCCGCCGCCCAAGGACGACTCCGCCTCGCCCTTTCAGATGAGCATCGCCAACACCGAGTACGACGACTACGTCGGCCGCATCGCGGTGGGGCGCATCGCCGCCGGGACCATTCGTCACAACCAGCCGGTCTTCCTCATTGGCGTCAACGGGCAGCCGAAGCCGTGCAAAGTGATGCGCCTCTACGAGTTCAGCGGTCTGGGCCGCACCGAGACCAAAGAGGTCCGCTCGGGCGATCTGTGTGCGGTGGCAGGCATCGAGGGGGCGGACATCGGCGACACCCTCGTCTCCGCCATCGACACCCCGGCCCTGCCCCGCATTCAGATCGACCCCCCCACGCTGCAGATGACCTTCATGGTGAACGACTCACCCATGTCGGGGCGCGAAGGGAAGTTCGTCACCAGCCGACAGATCCGCGACCGGCTGCTCAAGGCCGCGAAGCAGAACGTCTCGATCAAGGTCAGCGACGGCCTCACCCCCGACCAGTTCGTCGTCGCCGGCCGCGGCGAGCTCCAACTCGCGGTGCTCGTCGAGAGCATGCGGCGCGAGGGCTTCGAGCTTCAGCTCTCGAGGCCCGAGGTCGTGACCCGCGAGGAGAACGGCGAGCTGTTCGAGCCGATGGAGACGCTCACCATCGACGTGCCGGAGGAGTACATCGGCACCGTGACGGAGAAGCTCGCTCCTCGGCAGGGCCGCATGCTCAAGATGGACAACCCCGGCAGCGGCCGTGTGCGCATGGAGTTCCGCATTCCTTCGCGCGGCCTCATCGGGTTCCGCTCGGCGTTCCTCACCGACACCCGGGGCACCGGCGTCGCGAGCTCGCTGGTCGAAGGCTGGGCGCCCTATGCGGGGCCCATCGCCCGCCGGCCCACCGGCGGCATGATGTCCGATCGCGCCGGCAAGACCACGCCCTACGCCATCTTCAACCTCCAGGCGCGCGGCCGCTTCTTCGTGAAGGCCAACGTCGAGGTCTATGAGGGCATGATCGTCGGCGAGCACGCGAAGGAGAACGACCTCGAGCTCAACGTCGTCCGCGAGAAGAAGCTCACGAACATCCGCGCCTCGGGCAAGGACGAGAACGTGGTGCTCACCCCAGCGAAGATCTTGAGCCTCGAGGAGGCCATCGAGTTCATCGACGAGGACGAGCTCATCGAGGTGACGCCGCAGTCGATTCGGCTGCGCAAGAAGATCCTGCGCGGCGCGCTTCGCCCCAAGCGAACCGCAATGCAGGACGATGAGGAAGAGGACTGATACCGTCCGTCTGAACCTCTCGCTGTCGCGCGCCGAGTACGCCTCGTAGAGCATGGGTCCTCGGGACGCCCGCAAGCGCGACGCATCGCATTCGTGTACACACCACAGGCCGCACAGATCCCAAGCTCGTGGCCGAAGCAGGCGAAATCCGCGATCCTCGATGTCATCGCCGTCGCCCACCTCGCACTCGTCCACTCCAGAGCCTGGTGCGCCGACTCGCCGCTGCACCGCGTGAGACTTAAGGCCCAGGTCGACGCGCTCCAGACCGAGGTCGCGCTCTTGACCGAAGAGCTGCGCATCAAAGACGCACGCATGAAACAACTGCCCGCGCACCGAAGACCGCACTACTCGCCCACCGAGCGTCTCGACATCCTCGCTCTGCGCGCCGCGCGCGCCTGGTCGGCGGCCCAGACCGCACGACGCTTCCTGCTGACCCCCGCGACCATCGCCGAGTGGACTCAAAGGCGCGACGAAGGCGGTGACGAGGCGCTCCTTCAGACCCCAAGACCCGTCAACACCTTCCCGGCCTTCGTCTCCGACATCGTCCTTCGCCTTGGGCAACTCGCGCCGACCCTGGGTAAGCTCCGCGTGGCCCAGACTTTGGCGCGCGCGGGCCTTCACATCTCCGCGTCTACCATCAAGCGCATCAAGGACCGCGGTAGGCCCGAGCGGACCGACGCCGAGGTACGGATATCTGCGGACGTCGGTTCGAGGAAGACGACTTCGGGCATCATCGCGCCGAGACCGAATCACACCTGGGTCGTCGATCTCACCCTCGTGCCCACGCGCGCCGGCTTCTGGGTCCCGTGGCTGCCCTTTACGCTCGTGCAGTGCATGCCCTTTGCCTGGTG
>WYAZ01000168.1 GCA_011526105.1 Deltaproteobacteria bacterium
ACGAAGGGAGTTGGGTCGCCCCCAATGACCGAGGAGCCCGAAAGGGCGGCCGCAGGCCGCGCGTCGGCCAGGGACGAAAAGGACAAGCGCGAACGTGATCTGAACTTCTCGGACGGGACACTAGTCCTTGTAGTTGATCCCCACGACCGAGGCCTCGACGCCGGCCCCAAAGAGGGCGACCGAGTAGCCATCACCCATCTCGGGCTGGAAGATGCAGCTCGACGGGTCGCCAGCCCGCAAGGGTGCAACGACCTCGCCCCGTTCGTTCACGCAGCGCTCGAGTCGACCGCTCCATCCGAGCTCGAGGTTCTCCAGCCCGGGCTCGCCGTCTAGGTCGACGTCCGGCTGCAAGAAGGTCGTCACAAGGTCGAGCATGGTCGACGTCGGGAGCTGGCGAGGGCAGAGCTGATTCAGGGTCCGGCAATAGGGGTTGTCTAACATGGCAAGACTAGCGCTCGGGATCGCCCCCCCAAGCAGCACGTCTTCGAGCCTCAGGATGGAACGGCGAGAACCGTGCCGGTCCGTGGGCGATGTCTCCACGCGAGCGGTGATGTGGAGTCGTTCGACGGGGATGGGTTCCCGGGTCTCCGAGTCAGAGCTTTTGATCGTCAGCTTGACGGCGCCGGTTGTCGGCTCGCGCGAGGTCAGCTTGCCGCGATTCAGCCGGGCGGGGATGCGGATGTACGGCTGTTCGCCTCCATCGAGCGCGTCTCCGTTGGCCTCGAACTCGCAACAGGTGGTCTCGCCCCGCGGAACGTGGAAGTTGTTGGCAGGGAAGAACGGGTCGTCAGCGTCTCGACCCGCGTAGAACTTGATGGTGATGTCCTGGTCGTCCTGATCGATCGGCACGTCGAGCCCAGCGATCTCGATGATGAGCAGGGTCTCACCGCCGAGCAGCCCCTGTCGAATCTGGTCGTTGCCCAGGCTACCGAGCTCGTGGAGCGCATTGTCGACACAGTCTCCCGGGGAGCGGCATCGACCATCCAGATCGAAGCCCTTGCCCTCGGCCGCGACGCCGAACGTGTCGAGGATGAAGACCAAGCCGGTGCCCACCGGCGCGTCCATGCCGCTGGTCCAAAGAACGGGTGCCTCGGGCGGTCTCGGGGTCAGCGTCAGACCACACTGACCGTTCCCGCCCACGCACTCCGTCTCGCAGCCGGTCGAGAACAGAAGCGGAAGCAACGCTACACTCGAGAGGCCCCAGCTTCGCATCGCTCCTGAGTGCCCAAGATGCGCAGGAGGTGCAAGCGCGCAGAATGCCCCTCGCAGCCGGCCAAAGATCCCACGAGATCCCGGATAGATACTGAGGTGCGTCCTGCGTTCGAGACGAGCTCATCGTCAGCCCGCCCTATTCGTCGTATTCGATCCCGCGAATCGCGGCCTCGACCCCGGTGCCGATCATGGCCACCGAATAGCCATCCCCCATCTCGGGACTAAAGACACAGCTCGACGGGTCCGAGGCCTGCACGGGCAGAACAGCCTCCCCCCGTTCGCTGATGCAGCGCTCGATGCGACCGCTCCGTCCGAGTTCGAGCCTTTCCAGTCCGGGCTCGCCGTCGAGGTCTACGTCCGGCTGCCAGAAGCCAGCAACCGTATCCAGAAGAGTCGAGTCCAGACTGTCGTTGGGACAAAAAGCACTTCGTCGCCCACAGTTGGGGTTGGCGACCTTGGCGAAGCCTGCGGCGGGAATCGCGACTCCAAGAAGCACGTCGGTCAACGTGAAGTGTGATTCGCGCGGGTCCTGCCACCCGGTCGGTTCGGACCGCAAACGCGCGCTGAAGTTGATCCGCTCCAGCGCAATCGGATCATCACCTCGCAAGGGCGGGTCGTCGACCGTCGGCTGAATGGCGGCGGAGACCGGCTCCCTGGAGGCCACCTCCCCGCGAATCAAACGGGCCGGGATTCGAATCGTGGGCTGCTGAGCTTCATCCAAGCTGCTTCCGCTGACGTTGAACCCGCAACACTCGGTTTCTCCCTGCGGGACCTGGAAGTTGTTGGTGGGAAAGAACGGATCGTCCGCGTCTCGAGCGCCATAGAACTTGATCGTAATGTCCTGGTCGTCCTGGTCGATCGGCACATCGAGCCCCGCGATCTCGACAATCAGCAGCGTCTCGCCACCGAGCAGCCCTCGGCGGATGTAATGGTTGGCCAACAGGCCCAGGCCGTGCAGCTCATTGTCGACGCAGTCTCCGGGAGACCGGCATCGATCGTCCAAGTCGAAACCTTTGCCCTCATCCGCGATGGCGAGGGTGTCGAGGATGAAGGCGAGTCCGCTCCCGACGCGCGCGTCCATCCCGCTGGTCCATACGATGGGCACGTCGGGTGGGCGAGGCGTCAAAGTCAGGCCGCACTGGCCGTCTCCGTCCACGCACTCGGCCTCGCAACCGGCCGAGAAGAGGAGTGCAAGAAGCACTGCATTCGAAAGACCACGGCTTCGCATCGCTTCGATGTCTGCCGATGAGGCATCGAAGATGCAAGTGGCCGCGATCGAACGCGAGAACCCGGGAGAACACGCGAGATCTCGGTGAGATACCAGGAGGAGTCTCGCGCCAAACGGCACGTGGCACGCCTTAATTCACGAGCGCCTCGTCTGGTGCTCGCGCCGGATTCAGCCGCCCACGGTGGCCTCACGCCGGATTCCGAGCTACCCATTTAAGATGCGGAGCGGACTGCCCATGCTCGCGGGCCTGCTCATGGTCGGCACCACCGCGTCGCAAGCCGGTGAACTCGACCCCGCCACCGGCCGACTCGCGATCTTCGGAGAGAAGGCGCTCGACTTCGAACCCGGCGTCGAGCCGACACGGGTCGGCTTTCGCACCTGGTTCGTGGGCGTGAGCGAAGCGTCTCAGGCTGCCGAGCGTGGGCGTGCTCTTCGACGAGATCTGGTTCGGAGCCTGGTCGGTCAGCACTATCTCGAGCTCGGCGGTGAACGGCCGTACTTCGCGATCGAGCTCGAACCCGACGGCTCGGAGTTCTCTCGCCGGCGCGTGGAAGTGCACCTCTGGCAGAAGGCCCTCGGAACCAAGATGACCGCCAAGCTCGTCTGGCTCAGCGGAGATCGTCGATCGTTCCTCGAGTTCCTGAGCGCAGACCGCGCACACGTTCTGGCGGAGGTCCCACTCTTTCCAACCGGGCGCGTGACATCGGACGGGTGGCGAGAGCTGAGCTCGGGTCCGGTCGACTTCTGGCTCGCAGGGCGTATCCCGCCGTTGCTCTGGCTCGAGGATCAGCAGATCGCCGCCGGTTTTGACGGCGGGGTCGAGAACGACTTCAGCGCCCGAGCCGCCGTCGATGGGATCGAGATCGTCGATCTCGGTCCAGCGCAGGTCCCGGCGCGAGACTGCCGCGCGTCTTCGAGCTGCGGAGAGCTCGGCAGTTGCCTGTATGGTCGCTGCGTCGATGCGGCGGCGAAACATGGCCCCAGCACCGCGCCCGAGCTGTTCCGAGAATATCTGTTTCAACTCGAGCTGGAGTATCGGCGTTTCTCGGGGAGCCGTGTCTCGGTGCAGGGTCTGTCGGCCGCGGTGGCGACGGTTCGCAGTTTGGAGGCCCAGGGCGCACCCGTGCCGAAGCTGTTTGAGGCTTGGCGCAAGGCGTCCGTAGGGCTCGCCGACGGACACTATGCCGCGAGGCGATGGGCCTACCGCTGGCCGGTGAGCCTGGGCGTCTGCGCTCACCTGGGCACCGCGGACGCCTCGGAAGGCGGCGCCGAGCGGCCGCTCGTGTACGACGCGAGCCTGGGCCCGCTCACCGGGCGGCTGCGGCGCGGCGACGTGCTGCGCTCGGTCGAAGGTCGACCTCCGCTCGAATGGCTGGCGGCTGAGGCCGAGCCTTCGAGTTACGGTGGAGATCCGATCGGGGCGCCCGCGATCGACGCCATGGAGGTGCTCGATCGCGCCGCCGAGGTGGGTGCCCGGGCGCTCTTCTCTCGTTGTCCCATCGTCAACCGGGTGTGCCAGCCAAACGAAGTGCTCGAGATCGAGATCGATCTTCGGCAACTCCTTGCCGGCCTCTGGACCGATCAGCCTCCCGAGTGGCGCTTTGCGGTGGCGGACTGCGACGCACGCCTCGAGCCGGCGGTTCCGGATCCGCAGCGATCAGCTCCGTGGTTCGTCGGTTCCCGCACCGAAGGACTCACACGCATGCTCTTGATCAATGCCGTGCCTGGAGATCCTTCGTGGATCTCGGAGATCGACCGCGCGCTCTCCGGCACGCCCGCTTCGGTCCTCCTCGATCAGCGCCGAGGCTGGGGCGGAACCGTCGAGGGCGCCGACGCGCTCGCCTCACGCCTCGTCGGGCCCATGCAGTCCTTCGGGGTCGCGCTCCTCCCCGCCTTCGATGGAGATCTGAAAGCCCACCAGGACGCCTTCCGCGCCTGCCTAGAGTCATCCTCCCTCGGCGATCTGGCCTGCGGAAACGCGGTCTGGTGGCAGCTCGGGCAGTCACAGATGGGTCCACGTTCGTCGCTGGGTGCGAACGCGAAACTCGCGGTTCTCAACTACCAGGACGTCTCCGGCAACGACTACGTGAGTGAGTTTGTGAGTCATCGAGGCGCCGCCACGCGGATCTTTGGACCCGGCCCCACCTACGGCGCTTTTGGAGCGATCGTCACCCTTCCCACTCGCGCCTTCGAACTCGGCGGCGGCGGTTCGATCCAGATTCACGACTCAATCTTTCTGCGTCGATCGGACGACCCGAACGAGAGCTTCAGCACCGGCCGCGGGGTCATCCCCCACACACGCGTCCTTCAGCGTCAGACGGACCTGATCGGCGGCGTAGACACCGTCATGGAGGAGGCCCGCCGATGGCTGCGCGAGTAGGCAGGTCGATCTTGCTTTTGGGGCTCGTGGCGGGCTGCGACGTCGCAGGCACCACCGGACTCACGGGTCGAACCACCGGCGCGTTCCCCGCGGATGCCAGCGTCTTCATCTTCGACGGCGGGGTGAGACCGCCGCGTGATGCAGGAGCCCCGAGCGATTCGGGGGGGCCTGCGGATGCCGATCCCATTGTGCCGCGAACGATGGAGATCGAACCGCTCTTCCCGGCCGGTTCCTCCGAGAACTACTTCCTCAACCCCGAGCTCGATCCACGTTCCACCGGGTTGTTCGTCTTCGATGAAGAATTCGGGGTCTTTCCGACGCGCTGGCTCGTGCCCGAGGTCGCCCCCACGCGGTACCCAGTGCTCACGGCGCCCCCCGGCATCGGCGGAGCCTTGAACGTACTCATCCTCGGACGAGCGCCGCCACAGATCTACGGAGCGGATGTCTGGATCGGCAGCGCGAGCGGCGCTGTCTCCCCCGAGATCGTCCTCCTCGGCACGGACGAGCAAGGCAGCGAGCTCAGCGTGGAGCTGTCTCGAACGTCGTTGGTATTCAACGCGCCCGGCGTCATCTGGCGCCAGCATTCCGCGCGATTCCTTCGTGGATTCATTGGCTCAGTGTTTCTCTTTGTTTCGGGGCAAGGAGCTGGCGACTATCAGCTGCAC
This sequence comes from Deltaproteobacteria bacterium, assembly GCA_011526105.1. Lineage (GTDB taxonomy): Bacteria > Myxococcota > Kuafuiibacteriia > Kuafuiibacteriales > Kuafuiibacteriaceae > WYAZ01. The sequence continues at coordinate 5,486 of WYAZ01000168.1, forward strand.
GCGCCTTCGCTCACCCCGTGGCTCGAGGCGCCGGGTCTTGGGACGCCGTCGGAGTTGCGCGCGGGCCGACCCGCGACCGAGCGTGAGAAGACGGTGCTTCGCGCGGCCAAGCGGCGCTTCATGGATGATCTGGGCCGAGGCAGCAGACCGAAGCCACCGCGGCGCCAACTGCGATGAGGTGCAAGTGAGCTTGCGCTCTATGCGGAAGGCTCAGCGGCGTGAGCAGAGATCTGCGAGGCGATACGCTCTGCGGCATCAGCTTCAACCGGAGTTGAGGCCAAGCGCTCCAGGAGGACCCGGGGATCCGCGAGCCGGTGCCGAATCGCCGCGCGATTGAACACGAGATCCTTGTCGCGACCCGCCACGTACTTGCTGATGAGGAGATCATGAATCTCCAGCGCCCAGCCGGTCTTTCCGGCGGTGCCGGGACCTCGAATGCAGATGAGCCGCTCTTCCCAGCCCGCCGGGATGGTCGGCATCGGGTCGCCGACCCCGTCAGCATAGTAGCCAAAGGTCTCATGGAACATCGAAAGCTCGCCGATCGAACCTTCGATGAGTTCCGCGCGCTCGGGCCAATGCTTCGGGCAGACGTCAGCCTCCATGGATACGAGGAGTTCAGACGGCGCGCCCGGGAACTGACCGAGCACCGCCTGACTGCCGATGATGATCAGGTCGTCGTCATCGGCGATGGTGCACGAGGCTCGAATGATGTGTTCGAGCTGCTGCCGGTTCATGGTGCGGACTCCAGACGACGGCGTGTTTCGCGGAGGATCTCGATCCGCTCGCGAGGCGACAGAACCCCCGCGAACGGGGAGGCTTTTCGAAGCCACGCCGCCTCTTCGGACCGATCTGAGAGAACGGCCGCGATTTCGTCCGGAGATCGCTTCAGGATCTCCTCCCACTTCCGCCACAGGACCTCGGAGCGACCACCCCGCGCGAGCCACTCGGAAAGCTTGTGCTTCGCTCGATCGACGATCTCAGGCTGCTGATGGAGTCTTTGGGCCACCGCCACGTGGAGCGCCAAGCTGCGCTCAAAGTCGAGTTCGGGGCTCGCCACGAAGGCAATGTAGCACGACCGGCGGGCGACAATGAACTGGCGGCGCACTCACCGCGTTCGAGGGAGAGCCGAACTCAAGGCACGTCGATGCAGGCCGGAGTCCCATCCACCGTCAGGTTCCCCGAGTTATCCATGGCGCCCAGCACATAGCAGTGGCGGCCCGGGGATAGGTCGTCGAGGTGGATCCAACCTCCCTGCGGGCCGGTCTTTCCGGTCATCGCGTAGCCCACGGCCGCAGCGCCGGGGCCGCGAGGGTGCTCGTAAAGCAGATGCACGGGCACGCTGAACCACGCACCGAAGAAGAGGTTGCACGGCAATTCGGCGCCGCCCGCATCGGTAGAGCATGCATGCTCGGCTTCCCTGGGATCGACGGCGCTTCGAAAAGAGGCAACGAACGTCGACTGCGCCCCGCACGTGGCCTGGGTGGACGTCGCGGCACGAAAGCGCAGATCGGATTCGAGCTGAGGCGGAGTGTGATCGAAGTAGGGTATCGGGCTCGCGCTCACGTCGAGGATCTTGGTCTCTCCCGACTCCGTCTGGACGTGAATGCCACACGCGTTGTCGCCGCAGGTTTCGATCTGGAGCAGACCGGGGGCGAGAACCTTCGTCTCGAGCGGCACGCCTCCGTCGACTCCGTGGCGCGGGCCCACCGCACGAACCTCCTCCAGAGGGATGTCGCCGATCTCGATCAGAAGCACATGGTTGTTCGCGACGTGCAGCGTGCCCGGAGCGGGCCACGAGCTTCCGAGCCTGTGCTTTGGGCACCCGCCGTCCGCACCCGCGTCCTCCGGGCTCGTCCCAACCGAGGTCGAACATGCGACGGTCACCGTAGCCAGGAGTCCCAATCCAATCCATGGCCCAAGTCCTCGACGAAACATCGGCCCAACGTAGACCACGACCGCTGACCCGGGCATCTGAAAACTCACGCTCGCTCGAAGCTCAGCCCCAGCGGGTCGACCACGAGCTCCACAGAAACGAGCCCGGTCTCGGCGGCAATTTGGCGCCCAAGCTCGGGGTCCGAAGAGAAGCCGATCACCACGTCGCCGCCGCCCGCGCCGCTGGGCTTGGCCGCGCCGCCGCCCTCGGTCGCAAGTCGCATGGCCGCGCGAATGGACTCGGTCACGACCGGCACCCCGGCGTCTCGCCCGAGCGTGTCCATCGCGTTCCCATACTGCGACACCACCCGGAGAAACCGCGCCGCATCGCCGCTCGACCAAGCCTCGATGCCCTCATCCGCGAGGCGAGCGAGGTGACTCGCATGCTCTCGCCACGTAGCCGCGGCGCGACAAGCTCGAACGAGCTCGCTCGTGCTCGCGCTCTCGCCGGTGAAGAGCGTGAAGAGATGAAGACCAGGCAGGCCCACGGGAAGCAGACGCACCGCCGAGGGCTGACGTTTGGCGGCGATGATGCCTCCGTGAAAGCTCGAGGCCACGTCGACTCCGCTGCCGCCGCCCGTTGCCTTGCGATGCGCATCGAGCGCGAGCGCGAGTGTCTCCGGACCGCCGCGGCCTCGCGCGAGCGCAGCCGCCACCGTGGCGACTGCAGCCGAGGAACCGATGCCGAGTTTTCGGCCCTCGGTGTCTCTAAAGTTAGAGGTGTCGATCTCGATGCCTTCCCGCGACGGATCGAAGCTGAGCGGCGAAGCCAAATCATACACCGCCCGCACAAGACCGCTCGAAGGCGCCTTGGAAGGCACGATGGAACCGCGCGCCCGCCGATTCACCGCCGCCACCATCGCGGTGCCATCCTCGAGGACCGCGTAGTCCCCGAGCAGAACGAGCTTTCCTGGCGCCGAGATCATCAGCCTGCTTCCGAAGTCACGACCCGCGCCCCGAAGCCCGGGCCAGAGGTCAGCACACGATCGATGTCTCTGTGCTCCGATAACACTTCGGCCACGCGCGGAAGATGCTCGCGCAACGTAAACGCCACCACGTGTGGGCCGGCATCCACGGTGAACATCACTGGTGTGCCAGAAGCACGCAGCCGCCGGACGCGATCGATCGCCCACAAGGTCACCGGCGCGAAGTAGATGATGCCGGGCCGGGCAGACATGGCGTTGCCGTGCATGGCGAGACAGCTCCCCTCGGTGACTTCCGCCAAGCGCTCGAAGTCGCCCTCGGTCAGGGCGTGCTCGGCCGCGAGTAGATCTCGATCGACCAGCTCGATCCAACTTTGGTGGTAGGGGCTGGTCTCTTGGGTGAGCTCCATGCCATCGCGCGATGAGACCTCTTTTTCGCCGGCCTTCACCACCGCGATCGCGGCCGAAAGCTCGAGCATCGATCCGAGAAAGGGCCGGGCGATCGCATCCTTGCCGTCCGCCCTCGTGCCCGCGTGCATCCGCACGAAGCCGCCGTGAATCGAACGCGCCGCGCTGCCCGAACCGAGGCGAGCGAGCTCGGAGAGCTCGTCTTCGGTCGCTTCGAGCCCAAACGCGCGTGCCGCCGCCACCGCGAGCGCCGCGAAGCCGGAAGCGCTCGAGGCGAGGCCGGCGGCGGAGGGGAAGTGGTTCCGGCTCACGACGCGGGCATGTTCGTGGCGTCCGCTGCGTCTTCGGATCTCATCGAGAAATTCGCGTGTGCGTGAAAGCGCCTTCCCGCTCACTGCCGTGCCGTCGAGCTCGAGGGTGTCCTCCGAACCCGAGCTGAGCTCGACCTCGGTCTCGGTTCGAAGCGCGTCCAGGGTGAGCGAGAGGCTTCCGGCCGCCGGTAGGTTCAGCTCGGTCTCGCGCTTGCCCCAGTACTTGACGAGGGCGATGTTGGCCGAAGCCACGACCTTGGGCACGCCCTCCCGGTAGCAAAGCGGCTCCGCGATCGCAACCACTTGGCATCACGCCCCCTCCCGGCGTACCCGTCAGACGTGGAGGCGCGGCGCAGAGGCGATACGGAGGCCGCGCTCGACGCGCTGTGGGCGAAGCATCACTCTGGGCTCGGGCGGCTCTTCTCTGCCCGGGCCCTCGATGAGCTCGCACTCCGCGCGTCCTTCGACCTCGACTTACTCGTCCCCGAGCGCATCAAGCAACGCATCCAGCCCGGGACGATCCCAGACTGCGAGCGATGCGATGACATCTGCTGCGCCGGTCTCGAGAACCTCGTCTCGCTGCGGCTCTCGGACATCGCCTCGCTGATCGACCTCGAGCGCACGGATCTCATCCAGCGCAAGAAGCCACGCTTCCCGGAGAGCCTGCTGGCCGCCCGCCCACACCTTCAGGAGCTCACGCACTCTGAGCTCTGGCGGACCCTTCCGGTGCTGCGTCAGATAGGCGAGAGTCACATCTGCGCCGCTCTTTCTACTGAGCTTCGGTGCACGCTTCATCCGCGTTGGCCGCTGTCCTGTGAACGCTTCCCGTACACTCTGAAGGCCGCACGACGCGAAGTGGTCTGGGGCCTACGCTGTCCGAGTCAGACCAGCAGCTCCGAGAACGTCGAGCGAAGCCAAGAGATGTTCGAAGCCACCGTCGATGCCTACAACGGCCGGGTGCGAGATGCGGTGCTGCTCAAACACGCGCGGCGTGACCTCGATGAACTCGGCGTCGGTCAGTTCCTCATCGGGCCCAAAGAGGACCCGTTCGAGGATGCCGCCCCTCAGCTCGGTCGTCTTCCGGTCATGCCCTGAAGAAAGAGCGCCGATCCCAGCGAGAGACCGGCCGCCGCGAGGTAGAGACCTCGACCCCCCAGGTGCGCGTAGATCACCCCCGAGCTCAGATCACCAAAGAAGCTCGCCGCACCCAGCATCGAGATGAAGAGCCCTTGCCCGGTCGCGCGCAGTCGGTCCGGAACCAATGCGCTGAGCGCGGCAAGCGCCGCGGGATAGAAGAGGCCAAAGGAGAACCCGTGCAGACCCTGGATCAACAGAAGCGTGGAGGCATCCGTGGTGTACGCGGTGAAGAGCCAGCGCAACGAGGTCACGAGGAACGCCAGGACCAGAGCGCCGGTGTAGCGACCCGAGGTGTGCCGCGGAAACCACCACATCACGCCCGTCTCGCACAACGCCCCCAGCGCCATGCCGCCGCCCGCCACGAACGGCGAGAGGCCCAGGTCCTCCACGTGCACCGCGAAGAAGAGATGATAAGGCGCGAGGGTGGTCCAGTGCAGCGCGGAGGCAGTGATGAGGATGAGGATGCGCCGATCCTTCAGCAACGCCAACGCATCATGGAAGCGAGGCCGCGCGGTGTCCAAGGGCCGATCTCTGGGCACAAAGAGGGAAGCGACAAACGCGGAGAAGAACAGGCCCACCGCGAGCCACATCCCCGGTCCCTCCGAGATGCCGCGGGTGTCGTCGGCCCAGAGCCCCACCCCCGCCGCGCCCACCACAAAGGCGAGTGAACCGAACAGCCGCACGCGCGCGTAGCTCACCCCGATCCGTTTGGTCTCGAGCAAGGTCAGGGTGTCGATGAGCGGGATCAGCGGAGCGCGAAAGAGCGCGTATAGCGCCATCGCGAGCAGCATCGCGAGGGGGCCATGCGCGACCACGAGCAAGCCGAGGCCAGCCGCCGACAGGAGCGTCGCGACGATGAGGATGCCCGTTCGCCGCTCGAAACGGTCCGCCAGGTATCCAAACAAGAACGGTGTCGAGGCGCTGAAGGCCGGGGCGAGGCTCGCGAGCAGGCCGATCTCGGACGCGCTGAGACCACGTGACCGCAAGAAGGGGCTGAAGATCGGGAGGAGCACACCATACGTGGCGTAGTAGGCCACGTAGTAGAGAACCAAGGACGACAGCGATCGACGCATGCAGCTCAGAGAGGCTCGAGCGCGCCGTCACGAGCCACGTACGTAGCCTCGCGATCGATCTCTTTCGGGATGCGAAAGAGGATGCGCTCCTTGGGCATGGTGATGCGCGTGCCGTTGGGCAAGGCGCGCCCGGGTGCGAGGTAGATGTCGGGACCGATGAACGAGCCGTGTCCGATGCATGAACCAAGCACCTTCGCCTCGAGCTCTCGCAGCTCGCCGTCGTGCGAGACCTTGATCTTCCCGCCCGGCATCGTGTCCATCAGATTCACACGCGCCCCAAGACCGACGTCGCGCCCGATGAGAGACATCTGCAGACCCTTGGGACACAAGTCCGCGCCTTCGAAGGCGACCGCGGAGTTGAGAATGGCGTGTTTACTCACGAAGCAGCGATCGCCCAGGACGCTGTAGGTCACGTCCGCGCGCTGATCGATCTTCACATCCTTGCCGATGTACGCGCCGCGAACGGTGGCTTGCGGCCCGATGGTCGTTCCGTCACCGATGAAGGAACCCTCGACAAAGGCGGTCGAGTGGATCTTCACGTTGCGGCCGATGACGTTCGCGCGACGCGTGAGCCGCTCGAGGTAGGGACCGCGACCAGGGCAAGCGGCCCAGAGCAGTCGCGACAGAGCCCAGAGCGGACGAGTGAGCACCTGATCGACCCATCGAACCTGGATGGCCAATAGGTTGGCGTACAGCACGTGCATCCAGTGAGAGATGTGGAGGCAAATGCTGCTCGTGACCGGTTGGTTCCATTGCTCGAAGCCCACGACGTGGCGAGGCACCGCGATGGGAACGATGCGCTCCCGATAGACCACCGGCACCGGCATCGAAGAGCCCACCAGACCGTCGAGGCGCAAAGACGTGGCGCTGGGAACACCAAAGAACCGAAAGAGCGCCTGATCCTGGCGCTCCTCGAAGTCTTGGAGATCACCGTAGGTCGAGAAGACCGCGGAACTCCGCGGCAAGGCGAGTTGCCCCACCTTCCTGCGATCCCAGGTGGCGAGGAAGCTCTTTAGGACCCGGCGCGTGAAGTAGACGTCATCGAAGGTCACGAGCGCGGGTTCGTCGCTTCGAACCTCGGACACATCGGAGACTAGGACCCGCTCGAGAGAGAAACGCGAGAACAGCGACGCCTGCTCCTCGGCGAGCGTTCGGCCCGCCAGCGGCATGGAGCTCACCGGCTCATCGAACGGCTCGATGCGCCGTCCACTCGCCACGACGAAGGCCTTCATCCCGCGGATCCGGGGGTGCTCCTCGATGGACATTCACGAGACACCCGTAGGGAGAGCTGCACGAGCGCATCTGACTCGACCCTGGCTCGGGGGTCAACTCCCCGGGTTCTCGGTCGAACGCGGGCACGCGCAGAAACTGAGTTCCCGCGCGCCCCAGGCATGCGATAGTCGCCCCGGTGCGTTCGAGGCATCGGTTCTTGGGTCTCGTGGTCGCGGCCCTCTCGTGTGGCCCCGGCTGCGGCCGACGAACGCAGATCGCGCCGCCACCCGCGGAACCCAACGAGCGTTCGGCCTTGGTGGCCGTCCACGACGGAAGCGAGGACTTCTCGCTCTACGCGACGGCGCTGACCGACCCGGTCCAGTTGCTCGTCCAGAACGCGGACGAAGTTCGCTTCGAGTGGTTGTACTTCAGCCAGACCCTCGAAGAGCTGGCGCTGAGCCCGGGGCTGGTCCCTCTCCCCGGCCCCGGCGAGTCTGGCCGGCCCATCCCGACATGGAGCCGAGCATTCGCAACCGCATCGACGGATGAGACCGCCGAGTGGACGCCCGTCTCTGCCATTAGCGGCGAGCTCAAGGAGCGTAGGCTGCCGGGCGAAGTCTGTTCCGGGCTCGACCACGCGAACGCTCACCTGGTGGACATCGGTGTTCACGAGGGAGGTCGCCTGCTCGCGGTCATCGACGCGAACCGTCTGCTCGTGACCGCCGCACCGCCCATCGCAAACTACATCGTTCATAGGGACGGTCGGGTCGAGGCGATCTCGCTTGGGGCTGAGCTCGACGTGAAGGCCCCCAATCGCGCCGCGGTCGAACGAGAAGGCGTGCTCTGGATCGTGTACGGAGCCTTCCTTGGAGTGTATCGAGTGAGCTTTGGTCCCTCGATCGTGGTCGAGTCGGCGCCGGAGTTTCCAGGGACTCCGCGCTCAATCGCGGTCGAGCTGGACGCCAACGAGCGGCCGGTCGTTCACGTGGGCTCGGAGCGAAGTCTCTACCGTCTCGATGGCGCGGGCTGGACGCTGCTTCAGACCTTCGGGAGCCCGGAGAATAACGATCTGGTGCTCGCCACCAACGGGTCCGATCATCTGGTCACGTCGACCGAGACCTCCTCGGTGAGTGTTCACTTCACGCCGAGCGGACGTTTTGAAGTCCGCTATCCCAGAGCTCGACCGACAGTGCTCGGCTTCGCAGAACCGTTTGGCCTGCTCATGGGGACTCAAGAATCAAACCTCTGGCGATTTAGCCTGGAGTCCAATGAGTGGTCGATGTCGGCTCGTTTCGGCCGGTCGGACGTGAGTCAGATCGTTGCACATCGCCGCGGCTTCGTTGTCGGTTTTACCGAGACGCCCGAGCTCGCCGAGTATCATGCCGAGCGCGGATTCTGCGATCTTACGAGGACCTCGCTCTCGGACACACGGTTCTTGGTGAGTTGGGGGGATGAAGTCGCTGCGCTCCCCCGTCGCAGCTCTCCGACCGCCGGCCTACAGCTCCTACGAATCCCCGCGCGGCCGTAGGTCGACCCCCGTGAGTCCGACCCGTGCGATACTGGCCCGGATGCCGGCATGCATCCGCTCCTGCCTGCTAGCGATGCTCGTCGCTTCGCCGCTCGGGTGCGGATCGAGGAGCATCTTCTTGAGTCCGCCCACCCCGGCCTCGGACGAGCGCTCGGCCTTGCTCGCGGTGCACGATGAAGAGGCTGGCATCATCCTCTACGCGAGCGATCTATCGCACCCCATTCGCTTCGAAGACTCGGGCACCACGGAGCTTCGATTCGAGTGGCTCTTCTACACGAAGACACTCGAGGAGCTCGACTTGAATCTCGGCGTGGTCCCCCCACCCGAGGAAAACGAGTCCGGACTCGCCATCTCCGATTGGAGCCGGTCCTTCGAGGCGCTTGCGGAGGACGATGCCGACTGGCGACTCACGACGTCGATCAGCTCGACGCTCGCGGCCCACCGACTCCCGGGCGATGCTTGCTCCGGTCTCGACCACAAACACGTCACCCTCTCGAAGATCGGACCGCACGAACAAGGGCGAGCGCTCGCAGTCATCGATTCAGAGCGACTTCTGGTGACCGCGTCGCGGCCGTTCGCCTCTTACATCGTGTATCGGGATGGTCGCATTGAACCCGTTTCCCTTGGACCCTTCCTCGACGCTCGCCAGGTTCACGCCGCGGTCACCGAGCGCGACGGAGTCGTGTGGCTTGCCTTCGGCCAATTCCACGGCGTGTATCGAGTCACCTTCAGCAACCCCGTGGTCGTCGAGAACACCCCCGACCTCAGCGAGGATGCACTCGCCCTGGCGGTCGAACTCGACGCGAACCACGAGCCCGTCGTTCACGTCGGGTCGGAGAAGAACCTCTATCGCCTCGACGAAGATCGATGGACCCTGGTGCAGGCCTTCGGGTCCCCAGGAAACGACGACCTCTTGCTCGCCACCGACGGACCCGACCACCTCGTCGCGGCGGCCGAGACCGCGTCGGTGACCATCCACTTCGAGCGCGGGCAGCGCAGCGAGTTCCCCTATCCGGCTCGGGTCAATCGCCCAAAGCTCCTTGCATTTGGCCAGCCGCTCGGTCTGTTGCTCGGTACCCAGGAATCAACCATCTGGCGTTTCGACCGAGCCGTAGCGGACTGGTCGCTCGTGGGCGACTTCGGCACTTCCGAGGTCATCCGCATCGTCAATCACCGGGGCGGCTTCGTCGCCGGCTTCAAAGAGACCCCAGATCTCGCCGAGTATCATGCGGAGCGGGGACTCTGCCGTCTGAGACAGCTCCCGCTGCTCGACACTCGTTCCGTGGTGAGCTGGGGCGACGAGCTGGTGGCCTTGCCTCGGCGTGCTCTACCCTCGACGGGTCTTCAGATCTTGCGCATCCCCGTGCGACGCTGAACCAGCACCGAGCGACAGGGATAACGTCTCCCGTGAACAGCTTTCTCCGCTGGCGCCCGGAGTCTCGGCACCTCTGTCGAGGCATCGAGACCTTGGGACACGACAGGCCACGCGAAAGATCCCGATGAACGCCCGCGGGTCTGAGGGAATCGACTTGCTCTAGTCTCGACCGTTCGCGAGTTGATGCTGCGCGAGCGGACCGGATTTCACCGCCGAGGCGCCCGCATTCACCGGAAGCACCGAGGCGTTCTGGAGCATACCTTGCGCGATGTCGATTGCCCTGCGCACAGTGGCGATATCCTGGCTGCCGTATTCCACGCCAGTCGACGACGTGCCGCTCCACAACGGCCCCTTTCCGAGGTTGGCGTCGCGCATGCCCTGGGTGAAGGCGGCGTCGGCCTTGGCGAGATCCTCCGAGGAGCCAAAGTGCGCCGCGTATTGTTTCGCGAGCGAGCGAGCGTCGTTGTTGGCGATCTTTGGGATGAGTCCATAGCTAAATTTCATCTTGCTTCTCTCTTCTCGCGGCCGGTGCGCGACCCCGGTCCTCCGTTATCGGCCACAGGAGAGAACGTTGCGTAAAAGGACTCGCGTTTCGGGAGTGGCGTCAGAGCTCAACTCGCTGGCTCAGCATCGACAGTGGGGTCGGTCGTCGCTGATCCGTGACAGCGGCCCACTCGTCTGTCTGGCAGCCGCCCCAGCAGAGCGTGAGGCCGGCTTCTATTGTTCATGCTAGGCTCAGGTGCACCAGCCTCAAGGTACCATTCGCGCCCTGCGCCGAGGTGGCGAAGCTTTTGTCGCCTGAAGGCTCCGAACTCTCTCACGATGGCCCAAGAATCCCCGTCCCCTGCGGGCGGACACGCGCCACTTGTGCCTCCACTAGCACTCACCACCCTTGGGCTGCTCGCTGTCGTACGAGCAGGTCGGTCCTCCCCAAGACGTAGGCGACCGACCCTCGTGACAGGCGGCGGTCTGTGTCGGGTTCGAGGGGTCGACCTGGGACTCGTGGACTGTCTCTGCACACCCGGTGGATAAGACCGAACATTTTCCCGGCCCGCCACCCACCGACCGACCACAACAACCGTGTCCTCTTGTGGAGACGGCTCGTGCGCCGCCGTTCGCCATGAGAGCCCGACGCCCAAACCGCAGCGTCGGACCCGCTCCGGCACGGTGATTGCTCTGACCAAAGGCAGCATCCGACAGGAGGGAGCACATCATGTCAGGAATCATTTCACAGCAGACCCACAAATCCCCGACGTCCCAGGCGTCTGCCTCGGCGCAGAAGCAGGGAGCCGCGGCCAATCTAGGAATCGACCACGACTTCAAGACCAGCCCAGCGGATCTCGGGGAGGTCAAGAAGCACATTAATTCGGAGCAGAATGCCAAGTACACGAGGTTCTTCGAATCACTAGGGAAGAGCCCAACCACAGGGGACGGCTATTCGTCTGAGGCAAAGCAGGTGATCAGGGACATCGGGCGCGGTGACGGCTATTCGCCCGAGGCAAAGCAGGTGTTCAAGGACATCGGGCGCGGTGACGGCTATTCGCCCGAGGCGAAGCAGGTGATCAAGGACATCGGGCGCGGCGACGAGCCGCGTTCTCCGAGCTTGCTCACGAAGATGGGCGCCGCCTTGTTTGGTCTCCCGGGGGTGGTAGGGCTGGCGCTCGGCAGAAGCAAATCCGACGATGCCCGCTAGTGCCCTGGAAGCGTGGAGGCTAGCAAAGGTCGCCGGCTCTCTTCGCGGCTGCTCGCCGCGACGCCTTTGGCTCTCGTCGGTGGAATACAGAGAGTATTCGCCCTCCTCGCGCGACGACCAGACACGAAGATCGCTCGCCGAATTTCGCTAGCCTCCACGTTTCCAGGGCACTAGCCAGTCCTGTGGCTAGAGCTCGTAGATCCGACTCGCCGAGTGTCTCCGCGTCCGCACCAAGACATCCGCGAGCTAGGCCTCGCGGTTCACGTCGTTCGCGACACATCTCGCGACGAGCGGGCGCAGAGTGGCCATGTTCTTCGGTGCGTCCTCGTGGCCGACGAAGAGTGAGTTCTTCCGGATCAGAGCGGATTGGTCATGCCGTGGTGACGAACCCAATTCCAGATTCAAATCACCACCGGGAAGCTCTCCCTGCGCCGCATCCGCAGATGTTCGGCAGTGCCGCCGCGCAGCGTCCGCGTCCTGGTGGCGCGGCAGGGCCCGACTATCGGCCCAGGTTCAACTCGAGCGTTGCCCGGTAACGGCGAGCGGACTTCTGGACCGAGATAGTTACCTCGTCCGAGCCCTTCTGGACGACCACCGCGTCCCAGCCCTCTCCTGAGTCGCTGGTCGTCATGTTCCACCCGGCAGGCTCGAGCGCGTCCAGCATCACCTTGACTGCGTGTGCCGTCGAGTAGTCGGTGCCGGCCAAGTCGAGTTCCAGCATCTTGGGGTCCGTCTGCTTGCAAACCGTCGCCCCCTTCGGAATCGCTGATTCCATCATCTTCCAGTCGTTGTGCAGGGCCGTTGCATCACAGCGCTCCTTGCAGCCTGAGAGGCCAAGCGCGGCTGCGATGCCGCAGCAGAGGACGGCTCTGTTCAGCGAGCGGCTGAAGGGGGTACGGGAAACCTGCTGTCCGGCGCCAGGCGTGGTCGAGATCATTGGCCGAATCTGCCTGCTTTCCGGACGCCGAGCAAGCGTTGCGGCGTTCGGCTTCGACCAGGTGACGCCTGCGTAAAGGTCAGGACGCGCCCGGGCGTTGATGCGATGGCCTGGTCCACAACAGCCTGGTGTCGAGCGAGAATCGGGGGACGCGGCCGTGCACAGAATTGCTGCGCGCAGAGAGCCTGCTCACGAGCGCTCGCAAAGCAACGCGATGTCGTTGGCGATCTCGTTGCGGACTCAACGCGAAGTGCAACATCACCTCGAAGCTCGGCTTCGCGCTCGCCGCGCGCGAAGGGAGTGATGCCTCGAGCATCCAGTTTCGTCGCCTTCGTCATACGATCGGGAGTCGCCGTGTTCGAAGGCTGTGCGCGTTGCGAGCCGCGCGGCGGCTGTTTGGGTCTGGGAAGAGGATTCGATGAGCACGATGAACCCCTCCTTCGCAAACATGATCGACGCTCGGACTTCTGCGATACATTGTTTCGACGTCGAACGTCGAAGTGAGCTGCATCAACCACCCATCGAAGGGTGGATGACCTCCGCGCGCCCGGATTCACTCGGGGTCGATCATGATTTACGCGGCAGCCTGGAACTCAGCGAGGCTACCGAGATCGAACCCGGGTCTGCGCCCTCTCCCATGCGCGGCGCCCTTTTCGCGACGTCCCGGACCCCCAACAGCCGGACGGTCTCGCGCTGCGACTCGTCGAGTGTCTGCACCAAGCCGTTGTTGCGTCTCTCGAGCCTTGCTGTGGCGGTGTTGGCAATCTGAAGGACGTCGTCAGCGGCGTCCGGCTGTCCCGTCTCGAAGAGACGCCTGGCTAGAGAGACCAATGCGTGGCACTCCATGAGGAGAGCTTCCTCGTCCGACTTTTCGAGCAGCGCAGCCAGGTCCTGTCGCGTCTGCGTGGTGATCCTGAGTGGGGTCCCCGTGAGCCCGGCCAGCGCGCGTCGCGCCACTTCGCCAGTCCCGTTTGGCCTCCCGATCGCTGCAGCTTTGCGAGTCATCACTCCTCACCCACCTTCCGGATCAGTGCCGTCGCCTCGCTCGAGCAATCTGGCTCATCCTCATATCCGAGATCCTTGCTCAACTTGTTCGTCTGCTCCGGAATCTTTCCCGACATGGTGTGCTCCCTCCATTCAAGTGCTGGCATTGGACCAAGCAATCACCGTGCCGGAGCCGGTCGAACGCTGCCGTCTGGGTGGCGGGACATCATCGCGCCACCACCGCAGGCGCCGTCTCTGCGAGAGGCCACGGGTCGTTGTGGTCGGGCGGTGGGAGGCGGGTGGGCGAGATGAGAGGAAGCAACCGAGGCGGAGTGAGTGCTGGTGGAGCCACAAGTGGCGCGTGTTCGGCCGCGTGGGACAGGAACTTCGGAGCCGTCATCCGCGAGACCCCGGAGTCCCCAGGCGGCCAAAGCCTCGAGCGCCCCGAATCCGGGGGTGTTCCTCGAGGCATGCTCGTCCGAAACCCGGGGCGAAGCTGAACGGACGCCTCCGGCTCGACCCTGGCTCGGGGGTCAACTCCCGGAGTGCTTGGGCGAACGCGGGTGCCACGAGAAAACGGGTTCCCGCTTGGTCCGACCATGCGATAGTCACGCGGGTGGATTCGAAGCATCGGCTCTTCCGTCTCGCGATCGTCGGGTTCTTCTTCGGTCTCGGTTGCGACCAGCACACTCACATCACGCCGCCCCTCGCGGAGCCGAACGAGCGCTCAGCCTTGGTCGCCGTCCACGACGGACATGAGGACTTCTCCCTCTACGCGACGACCCTGAGCGATCTGGTCCGATTCCTGATCCACCACGAGGACGAGGCTCGCGTCGAGTGGCTCTTTTTCTCCCAGACCCTCGAAGAGCTGGCGTTGGACCCGGGGCTGGTACCTCTCCCCCGCCCCGGTGAGTCCGGCCGGCCCATCCCGACATGGAGCCGTGCGTTCGAGACAACGTCGATGGATGAGACCGCCGAGTGGACGCCCGTCTCTGCCATCAGCGACGAGTTCAAAGAGCTCGAGCTGCCGGGCGAAGGCTGTTCGGGGCTGGACCACGCGAACGCTCGGCTCGTAGACATCGGTGCTCACGGAGAAGGTCGCCTGCTCGCGGTCATCGACGCCAACCGCTTGCTTGTAAGCGCTGTGGCGCCCATCGCGAACTACATCGTCCACAAGGACGGGAGGATCGAGGCGATCTCCCTCGGGGCCGAGCTCGACCGGAGCTCTCCGAGTCGCGCCGCAGTCGAACAAGAGGGCGTGCTCTGGCTCGTAAATCACACCCGGGGAGTCTATCGAGTGAGCTTTGGTCCCTCGACCGTGGTCGAAGGGACTCCGGCGTTCCCAGAGGCGGCCCGGTCTATCGCGGTCGAGCTGGACACCAACGACCAGCCGGTCGTTCACGTGGGTTCAGAGCGAAGTCTCTACCGGCTCGATGGCACAACCTGGAGCCTGCTGCAGACCTTCGGTCGCCCTGAGAAGCTCGACGTCTTGATCGCGACCAATGGACCCGATCATGTGGTCATGTCGACGGAGTCCTCCTCGGTAAGCGTTCATTTCACGCCCAGCGGGCGATTCGAGGTCCTCTACCCCATCTCGGCGCGACAGACAGTGCTGAGCTTCGAAGAACCGTTTGGGCTGTTGCTGGGGACTCAAGAGTCGAACCTCTGGCGCTTTTACCCGGAGTCGAAAGAGTGGTCCGTGCTGACCGAGTTCGGCCTGTCGGACGTGAGCCGAATCGTCCAATCTCCGGGGGGGGTCGTAGTCGGCTTTGCGCTGAGCCCGGAGCTCGCCGAGTATCGCATAGAACGCGGACTCTGCGTCCTGAACCAGACCCCGCTGCTCGACACTCGTCATATGGTGAGCTGGGGCGACGAGCTGGTCGTCCTGCCTGAGCGCACTGTCGTCTCGACGGGACTTCGGCTCTTGCGCATCCCCATGCGACGGTGACCACCGCCGAGGGCGGCGAGATCACGCCTCCTGTGAACGAGCGATGATCCTCGAGAAGTGCCTGGTCGCCGAGTATTCGATGATCGGGATCATTCGCGAGCGGTCCTTCCGGCCCACCGCCGCGAGGGCGGAGATCGCGACCAACGGAGAGCCGGACGCCAGGAGGCCAGCCCGGTCGGCGCTGAAGAGCACTGCCTCCTTCTCGAGTTGAAGCGAGGATCTCGTCTCCGACACGAACCATCTGTCCAGACACTCGACCACCTCTCCAAGCACGGCCGGTGGGAGCAGCTTCTCCAGCGCCCGACCCCGCTTCTTTGCGAGCTTGGGTTCGGAGTAGAGCTTGTCGCTCGGCACTCTTTCGCGGACCAGACCCTCGAGTGCCTCCCGAAGAAGCTCGATCGGCATCACCGAGATCGCCAGAGAGCGAGGCCTGAGCAACGAGAGGCTCGAGCCCACCCAGAAGCGCAGCATGCTCTCGAGCTCGCGTTCGGCGAGCGTCGGACACACCACGAGTGCGGGTCGTCCATCCACGAAACCTGGCTGAATCGACCGAGTGGCGTCTTGCTTGACGTACACATTGGGCGGGCTGGCACCAAAGAGATCGATGATGTCGAGGATGGGTCCGGCCGTCCGCGGGTCGAGCTCCGGGATCTTGACTCGGTCGCGCTTCTTGAGACGAGGCTCCGGGAACTCGCTCTCGAGCGCCGTCAGCACATGGTAGCCCAAGAGATCAAAGACCCGCGCCAAGGGCGTCGCCTCGATCGGATGTTCGGGGATCACGACCGGCTCGCCTTCTTTTGCGACTGGGGGCGGTGGGCTCCTGCCATCTCCGTACTCTTGTTCGAAGACTCGACGTTCGGACTCGGTCGCCTCGTCGTAGGCCAGGATGATCTCCGCGTGCACACGCGCGAGTCGAGTATGACCGAGCTCGCCGCGAAGCGCGCACAGCCGACGCTCGGCCTCGAGCATCGAGGGCGCGCCCTCGGCCACTTCGAGCCAGGCCTCCGCCGCCTCGTGCTTCAGATCGAGGCGTTGACTGCGAACCGCCGCCTGATCGAGGAGCCGGACAAACGCAAGATGCGCGGCTCGGTCCCCGGGATCGAGTTCGCGAGCCTTGCGCGCCACGCGCAGCGCCTCGAGCGGCTGGTCGAGGCGAAAACGGTAGAGCTCCTCCGCGCGCCGATAAAGCGCGTGGGCCTCTTTGGTGCGCCCCTCCGGGGCGTCGTCCGCCGAGGACTCGTCGCTGAGAAAAGCTCGAGCTGCCTCTTCGACGAGCTCCGCGAGCGCTCGAGGCTCCTCGGCGGCTTCGAGCATGATGCAGAGCTGGTACAAGGCGGCGGCGTGCGTGGGACAGGCTTGGGTGGCCTCGAGGAGGCACTGCAGCACCGCGTCGCGATCTCTGGCGCCGCTTCCAAAGATCCGTGCTGCCTCGACCAGCAGGTTCGCTCGAACACGCCCTTGGTGCAGAGCTGCGGTCTTCTTGAGAGCCCCGGCGGCCGCGGACCGGTCACCCGAGCGCTCACGCATACGCGCGAGATCGAGAACAACCTCGATGTCCGAGGGATCTCGAACGTTGAGCTCCCCGAGCAATACGATGGCGTCTTCGACCGCGTCCGCCCGGTCTCCATAGAGCCGAGCCGCTCGCAAGAGATGCGCGCGCCGTTCATCGGAGTCCGAGCTGAGCTTGGCAAGCCGCGACCACATCTCCGCCGCCTTGGCGGGCGCATCGGTCGCCTCGAGGATCTCTCCAAAGAGAGCGAGTACGCTGGGCTCGCTCGGCGCCAAGTCATAGGCCTTTTGTGCGAGTCTCGAGGCGCCCTCGAGGTCATCGGTGCCACGTTTGCATCGAGCCATCCGCGAGTACACGTGGGCTCGTTCACGCGAACCGAGCGCCGCTTCGTGATGAAGGATGAGGTCCGAGCAAGACTCGAAAGCCTTCTCGAAGCGCTTTGCGTTCTCGTGGAGCTCCGCCAGACGCAACAGCGGTTGACGGGCGGTCGGCAGCAGTTCGAGGGCTGACTCGTAGGCCTTGATGGCGTCGTCCAACCGAACGAGTTGCTCGGCCGCTTGTCCGGCCGAGATCCAGAGCTCGAGCGAACGCGTGGCATCGCTGCGCTGAAAGCCCCTCGCCGCACGCACCAACAGCCCATGCGCCTGCTCGGGCTTCTGATGGCCGAGGTAGAGCTCGCCGAGCGAGGCTGCGCTCGAGAGATCGTCATCGTCGGAGCCTAGGGCGCGCTCGTAACACTCGATGGCCGCCAGGCTCTCGTGAAGCTGATTCCGCGCGAGGTCCCCCGCCTTGCCCCAAAGCAGCGCCTTCTGACGGGTGTCGCGAACCAAGGCCGCCTCGCGCGAGGCGAGATCGAACGCGGACGCGAAGTCCCGCTGCTCTTCTCGCATGCGGCGAAGAGGCGAGAGCGCCTCCACGCAGTCCGGATCTGCGAACAGCGCTCGGTCGTAGTGCTCTGCCGCGCGCTCGCGGTCGTCGAGATGCACCTCGAGGATCTCGCCGATGCGGGCAAAAGCGGTGGCGCGCTTGGGCCCAGAGTTGCGGTCCGCGAGGCGGCGAAGAAGATCGGTGGCGTGCTCGAAGTCGCCGCTGCGTTCGGCCAACGTCGCGAGTTCGTCCAGCGCCTCCTCGTGTACGGGATCGAGGTCAATCGCGTCTCGGTAGGCCTGGGCCGCGCCCCCAATGTCCCCCATGGCGTTCAGTCTCAGGCGGGCGATCTCCACGAGTGTATCGGCGCGTTCGCGCGGGCTCGCCAGCGCATGTGAGCGGAGCTGCAGAGCCTCGGCGACCCCCGGCCAGTCTTGCTGAGCTCGCCGGAGCCGCTCGATCTCCGCGAGCACATCGAGGTCGGCCGGATCGTCGCGCACCGCCTCATCGAGGTGCTGAAGCGCGAGCTCCACGTTCTTGAGCCGCTGCTCCGCGATACGCGCCATTCGTACTCGGATGCCGCTCCGGGCGCGATTCCCTTTGGCGAGAGGGAGCTGCTCGCCAAGCGCGGCCACGAGATCCGACCAGCGACCCGCCCGCTCGAGGATACGCACGAGCTGTTCGAGGCTATCCGCATCGCGCTCGTCTTCGGACCGGGCGAGGCGAAGCATACGCTCCGCGTTGATGGGATCACCCAGCCGCTCGTCGTACATCAACGCAACGCGACGCCGAAGCATGGCCCGGTCCGGACCGGCGAGCTGATAGATCCGCTTCTCGAGCAGCGTCACCAAGTCATCGTAGCGTTCGGCGGTCTCGAGGAGACGCGTGGCTTCGAGCTGCATCAGCTCATCACCCTCGTCGCGTTCGAGAAAACCGAGCAGGACATCCGCGGCAGCGGAAGGATCTTTGAGCCGAAGCTCAAAGACCTCGGCCGCTCGTTGGTACCCGGCCCGCGAACGACCCAGATCGCGCGCGCGGCGAGCCTCGTCGAGCCAGGCCTCGGACAGGCCCCGAAAATCCTCGCCGAACTCGAGCAGCTCGACCCATCGCTCAAAGAGCCCCGGTTCGTCCGGCGCCAAGCCATGCAGGTGCGCGAGCCGCTCGGTGGCTCCCGCGATATCCCCGAGCTCTTCGGCCTCGATGTTGGCGATCCGGAGCCCGAACCGCGCCTGATCCGCGAGATCGAGACGGCCGCCGAGCTCAGAGAAGCGTACCACCAACTCCGGCAACGCCCCGGCCTCTCGCGCCAAACGAACACTGGACTCGAACAGCTCCTTCGTGGGCTCGAGTTGCAACAGCCGCGCCTGCGACTCGAAGGCACGCTCGAAGGCACCGATCGCCTCATGCTCTCGCACCAGTCCGGCGAGGGCGTCTGTCTGACCGGCGCGATCGTCCTCACGCTTTGCGTCTTGGTACTGCTGTTGGAGCTGAACGATCCGTTCCTCGACCTCCTGGCGGACCGCCAACGGCGCTCGGCCTCGAAGGCCGGTCTCCGGCGGCGACAAGAAGGCCGGAGCCGGCTCGTCGTGTGTGAAGAGCTTGCTGGGCTCCTCGCTCCGCCGCGGATCAATCGCGGCATGGATGCTCGACGTGGAACGCTCTTCGGCGATGACATCGGCGTCATCGATCTCCACGAGCGAAGGCTCGCGCGGGCGAGCCTTGATGACCAAAGCGGCCGTGTCCTGGGGCTTGGGTTCGACCGCGGCCACCGACGACGCGTCGGGCGCGGCGGCGATGGGGAGCCGAACCTCGGCGGTTGGCTCCTCGCCCACCACCCGCGCACCCCAATCCGTCGCCGATATCTCTTCTTCGCGGGCCAGCTTCGCGATCTCCGCCGTGCCTCGTCCTCGAGTGCGCGGCGGAACGGACTTGTCGTCGAAGTACTCCGCCCAGTTCCCGGAAGGGCTCCGAGCGTCGTCGGCGTTGAAGCCGTCGACGGAGGGGTCGGGCGTAGCGAGGTGGACGACCCCCCTGGCGGCATCGTTCTCCGCCGCGAACGAGGTCTCGCTCTCGGGACCGTAGGCCGCACCATCGAAATCGGTGGGCTCCTCGGAGACGTCGGTCGCGACGCGAGACTCACCGACCTTCTCGAGGTCGACCCCAGGGGGAATGGACGCGAGCTTCTCTTCGACCTGCGCCATGCGCCGCTGTGCCTCCCGGTGGTCGGGCTCCTCTTCGATGATCTGGCGGTATACGCGCAATGCGCTCTCGTAGTCCTCGAGGACCTGGCCGTAGATGTGACCGAGCTTGAGCCGCAAGTACGTTCGAAGCAGAGCATTCTGCGTGTTCGCGCAGACCTCCTCGTAGGTGCGGGCCACCGTGTCGAGATCCCCGGAGACCATGCCGAGCCGCATGACTTCGTCGATGAGTTCGCGCTCCTCGGGGTACTCGACCGCCAGGTGCGCCAGCACCTGCAGCGCGCGCGGGAGATCATCGAGCTCTGTCTCGTAGATCCGCGCCAGCTCGCGTTCGATGCGAACTCGATGCGGCCCGGTTCGGCGATCCTGAGAGAGCTCTTCGAGCAAACGCGCCAAGCCATCGAAGCGCTGCTGCTCGCGGAAGACGTCCTGTACCTCTTGAAAGAGCTCAGGGTTGCCGCCGTCATCAGCGAGCGCGGAGCGGAAGTGAGCTAGAGCGCGCCGCGGATCGTCGAGTGGACCGAGGTACAGCTCGGCCAAGCGCAGGGCCAGCGCCGCTCGCACACGCGGGTCGTCCTGGTTCATCAAGAGGTCACCGAGCACGACCGCGACCTCGTCGAGTCGCCCGGTCGCTTGGCCGAGGCGCTCGAGACGGCTGATGATGCGCAGGTTACGAGGCGCCAAGCGCGCGGCCGTCGTGATCTCCTCGAAGGCCGCGTCTTGGTCGGCCAGCTTGTCGTCGAGGATCTCCGCGACATAGAGGTGGAGCGTGGTCTGCTCGCCGTCGTCGGTCGTCCGCTCCAGACGACTGCGATAGAGCTCGATCAACTCCTCGAAGCGATCGAGATCGTGAAGCAACAGGCCGAGCGAGAACATCGCTCGGCGGTGGCCCGGCCGCAGCTCGAGCACGGCCCGATAGGCGCTCGTCGCGGCCTGGATGTCCTCGAGTTCTTCTTCGTAGACCAAACCGGCCTCGAGGAAAGCCTCGATCGCTCCGTCCTCGAGTTTTCGCTCCGCCAAGAGCCGACCACGCTCGAAGAACGCATCCGCGTAGGCACGCACCTTCTCCTCCGCGCGCGCAGCACCGCGCAGTGCCTCGGCCGCTTCCTCGGAGGAGGGGTCGCGCATGAGCGCGTCAATCTGATCGTCGAGGCCCGACAACGGACCCGAACGCTACCCGAGGTCCGACCTGGCCGAAATCCCACCCTGGGCGTCCAGTCGGAGGGAACCGGGTCTTTTTGCTCGCCAACTCAAGGGGTTGCTCTGAGGATTCGGACTTGCTGGATTATGGTAGGATGTAGGCTTCGGATGACCCTCCCTCCGAGCAGTTTCGGCGACGATGCCCGCTTCCTGGCGAGGATCGAGGCCATACGAACCCTGAGCGCGCAGGACGCCCGCATCGATGCGCTCCAGGACCTGGCCTCCGAGGTCCACGCCCACCCACGAGATCTGATGCTCTTCGTCGACGCGACCGCGCGCAGCGACGACGCAGCGGCGAAGGCGCTCGCGATCAAGTACGGGGGCTCCCTGCGCAGGGAGCGCCCTTCCGAGTGGAACGCTCCGCCCTCCATTCAGGCGCCGCCCAAACACAAGATGCCGCATGCCTCCGCGCACTGGAACCTCGGCACCGCAGCGACACGTCCAAAGACCACTGGTCCCAAGGTCTCAGAGCTCGCGCACGAGATGGCGGAGGGAAAGGGCCTCACGTACTCGCTCGCCCGAACCCAAGAGACCACGAGCACCGCCGCCATCACCCAGAAGCTGGGGGTCCCGGCGGGCACCTGCTTGCGGCTCGACGACGTCCTCAACCTGCTCTTGTCCGAGGGGGGCAGCGCACTCACGAGCCAGTTCCATCGACACATGATGGACCACAATCCCGACTACGACCATCCCATCGACAAGCTGGCTTCGCGCGACCGAAAGCCGGTCGATCCGCTCACGCGCGAGATGTCGAGCTACTACGTCGCTCAGCGCTACAACGGCGAGCTGCGTGATCGCCTCAGTCCCATCGCGGTGGAGACCTTGATCCCGCACGCAGTGGTGTCGGCGCTCGCCGGGGTCGCCACCCAGGAGGGCATCGTGCATCTGGGTCAGGCGCTCGAGACGTTCGGACCGAACGCCGCCGAGCTCTTGGTGAGCCTCTCGAAGGCCACCGAGCACGGCGAGAAGCCCATCGCCACCTCCAGACGAGGCGTGAAGTATCGCTATCTACCCACCGGCATGCTCGAGATGGTGAGTCGTTCCGCCCGCACTCCGGACCTCGATAGGCGCATGGGCGGATTTTGGAGCGTGGTGGATCAGTTCGGGTCGCCCGAAGTGTTGAAGGACGTCATTCTCGGTCGAAGCGGGCACCTGGTCGACAGCTCCGACGCCCTCTCCCGGGCCTTGGTCGCCAGCGGCGCGGAGCCGGGTGCGCAACGGGGCAAGCACTACTCTGCGCACCCGGACGCCATCGCGAGAGAGCAGGTCCGGGGCTTCGCAAAGAACACGCTCTATCTGAAAGACCACGATGTTCAGGCGGACAACGTGCTCAACCCCGACTACGCGTTCTGGCGTGATCTCGCGCTCCGTATCAAGGGAAGTGCACACCCCAAGACCCTGCTCGTCTACGATGATGGCTTCGCGATGCTCCAGATGTTCCACGAACTCGGCGAGCGCATCGACCACCTCACGCCGAACATTGCCTGCGTCGAACAAACCGAACGCGGGGCGCTCAACTGCGAGGCCATGGAACGCGCCGGCCTTCCGCTCAAGCTCAACCCCACAAACATGCCACGCTCGTGGCTCAAGAAGATGATCGAAGGACCGGCCATCGGGGAGTGCGTGGCCTGGCACATCGAGCGCATGCTGTTCGAGGCGAATCCTGAGCTGCGCATCGAGCCCAAGAAGGCAGCGGTGGTCGGCTACGGCGCGGTCGGTCGAGCCACCGCCGCCGCGCTGAGGAAACGTGGCTACGAGGTCGAGGTCTACGATCACGACCCCAAGGCGATGCTGCTCGCCCACAAGGACGGATACGGAGTGGGGGGCATCGACCCCAAGCTGCTTTCCAATGCGTCGAAGGATACGTTGACCCCCGAGGCCAAGGCATCACTCGAGGCCGCCCGTGAGAAGGTCTTTGCGAAAGGTCACCTCGCGGTGGATTGCACCCCTGGACCGGGTTGGCAGCGCGGCGAGTTCGATCTGTTCCCGGACAAGGCCGTGTTCGCCAACGCCGGGTCGGGCACGCTTTGGGGAGAGCAGAAACCTCCCCTCGAGCTCCCCGAGCCCAAGGGCATCATGGGGTTTCGGCGTGCCGAGGCTGATGGGGAGAACATCGACGGCAACGCGAAGACCACCGAACTTCGAGCGTTGCTCGGCTACATGACCCTGCCCGAGGACCGCGACCTGCACTCCGATGACCCCAAGGAGCGAGTGGACAACCGTGGCCTCCGGAAGACGTCGTTCAAGGGGGCCGAGATCACCTCGGGCGATCTCGCGGGGCGGGAGACGAACTACCACCGCGTCGTGCGAGACGAGGGCGGTAAAGAGCGGCTCATGCTGTATGGCGGATCGGTCGTAAACCTGAAGTACGGCCTGCCTCCCGAGTACGTTCAGGTCACCTACTCGCTGCTCTATGTCGCGGGCCTGCTCGCGGTCGAGAACATGGCCGGCGATCCGCCCGGATGGCACGAGATCCCGGACGCCACCCAGAAGAAGATGCGTGATCTCATCGAAGCTGACTTGAAGAAGCGCGGGCTGTCGCTGATGAACCCGGACTTCAACAAGACCCCGCCCATCATCAGCTGAGCGGCCTCATCAGAAGCATCGACTCGTTTCCCTTCGGGCCCGTGGTCGTGGCCGTGAACGTGAACGTAGCCGTGGTCGGTAGGTCCCTGTCGTGGGCCTCGTCGTGGCCCTGCAAGCATCCGGTGGGATCGGCTACGGCCAAGGGCCACGTTTCCCGTCGACGGCCACGACCGCGATCACGACCACGACTACGACCACGTTCACGGACCCGCCCCCAGAATGAGGGGAACGGTCAGGAGCCTCAGGCCTCACTCGAAGGCGGAGATTCCGGTCAGATGCTTCCCCAGAATCAGCGTGTGGATGTCGTGGGTGCCTTCGTAGGTGTACACGCTCTCGAGGTTCGCCATATGTCGGAACACCGGATACTCGTCCGCGATCCCGTTGGCACCGAGCATCTCGCGACACGTGCGCGCGACCTCGAGCGCCATGTGGACGTTGTTTCGCTTGGCCATGCTCACTTGGACCGGGGTCACTTTGCCGGCGTCCTTGAGGCGCCCGAGCTGCACCGAGAGGAGCTGCGCCTTTACGATCTCGGTGTACATCTCGGCTAGCTTGGCCTGTACGAGCTGAAAGCTCGCGAGCGGTTTGCCGAACTGCGTGCGCTCCTTCACGTAGTCGAGCGCACAAGTGAAGCAAGCGATCGCGGCGCCCACCGCGCCCCAAGCGATGCCGTAGCGCGCTTGGTTGAGGCAGGACAGAGGTGAACCCAGGCCGCCCGTGCCCTCGAGCAGGTGGGTCGCCGGAACACGAACCTCATCGAAGACGAGACCGCTGGTCACGGAGGCGCGCAGCGAGAATTTGCCTTCCACATTGTAGGCCGAGAAGCCCTTCATGCCCTTCTCCACCACGAACCCGCGGATGGACGTGGCTTCATTGGATCCGACCTTCGCCCAGACGATCGCGAGATCGGCGACCGAACCGTTGGTGATCCAGAGCTTCTCGCCCGAGAGCACGTAGTCGCTCCCGTCCTTCACCGCCTTGGTGATCATGCCGCCGGGATCGGAGCCGTGATCGGGCTCCGTGAGACCAAAGCAGCCGATGAGCTCGCCTTTGGCCATCTTGGGCAGAAACTTCTCTTTGAGCGCTTCCGATCCATAACGCCAGATGGGGAACATGCAGAGCGAGCCCTGCACCGAGGCGAACGAGCGCAGGCCAGAATCGCCGCGCTCGAGCTCCATCATCGCCAGACCGTAGGTCGAGCCGGAGAGCCCCGGGCATCCGTAGCCGGTCAGGTTGGAACCAAGGAGCCCCATCTCACCGAGCTCCGTCGACAGCGCGATGGGGAAGGTCCCGGCGCGGTAGTGGTCTCTTACAATCGGGAGCCAGCGCTCATCGACCCAGCGCGAGACCGAGTCCCGCACCATGCGCTCATCCTCGGAGAGCAGACCGTCGACTTGGTAGAGATCGGTTCCGTGAAACGCCTCGCTCATGCCGAGGGTGTAGCGAAGTTCGCGGTGCTCGTCGAGGTCAGCCGCCGCCCGGCGGGCTCGGGGCCGAGCCCTCCTCGATGGCCTCGAGGGGCACATCCAAGCTCTTTCCGATGTCCGCGAGTCGCGGGAGCTTCCTCTGCCAGGGTTTGTACCCGTTGGCCTCGACGCGGATCGTGACCGCGGACTCGGGATCGAGGTCGGCAGGCAACAGCACCTCGATGCCGGTGCCCGCTTCCTGCTCGTTCACGAAGACGGTGCCGGCCACCGGCGCGATGTACAAGCGACGCTCTTGGCGCTCGAAGCGATGCGACACAGACTCATCACCAAAGAAGTTCAGCGTGAGCGACTCCACGAGGTGCTTTGGATAGCCGGCGAGTCGGAGCTCGATGGAATGGGGTTGGTTGGGTTTCAGCTTGAGCCGCAGCGGGGTCGCACCGTAGACCCGACCGTCCACCTGAACTTCGGCGCCCGGCGGCTCGCTCACCACCGCGAGACGCGGCCAGAAGGCGTTGGTGAAGAACATGATGCCCACCACGCCAAAGACGATGACGAACATCGAGATCAGCGCAGCGATCACTGCGAGGCTGGGACCTGACGGGGGCGCTCGCTCCGCCGATGGGGCTTGCGGGCGAGGGTACGCGCTGGTCATCGCGGGCTCGATGACGTTCTGGGAGTTCAGCGGCGGAGCGACCAGAGGCGCGGAAGCCCCCATCGAATAGGGGCGAGTGCCGCTGACCGCCCCGGTAGACGATCGCGGAGGCGACGCCGCGGCCGCACCGGCATTGCGCGTGGCGACGAGCCTTCGCGCTGCCTCATCGTCGCTCCAGGAGAGCGCGGTCGACGGAAGTTCCCCCGCCATCCATTGAGCCGTCTGAGCACCCGGGACCAGGTTGCTGGGCGCGGCGGCGCTGGTTCGAGCGGACATGGGGACCGATGCGGATGTCGGCGGGTCCCGAGGCGTGAGAGGAACGGCCGCCGGCATGAGCGGAACACGCGGGCGATGGATGCTCGAAGCGGCTTCGGGGGCCGGCATCCCGCTCGCGGTGGGCATGCCGCCCTTCGGCGCCGAACTCGAAGGGTGCGGCCCATTCTTGGTGCTGAGATTTGGACGGGGTGCGCTCGAGAACGCATCGACCGCGTCGGGGTCGGGAAGCACACGTGTCGCTTCCGGCGCAGCGCGCGCTGATCGTGCCGGAGGTGGCGGCTCGGAGATCACTCCGAGCAGGGTCTGGTCCACCGAGATGTCGTCCGAAACGACACCTACGGTGGTGGGCGCACCAGGGATGTTGAAATCGGCGCCGAGGCCCTCGATGGCGGGCCGCGGGTCCTCCGCCTCGGCCGAGATGACCCCCGCGACAGTGCGATCGTCGAGATAACCGGCGGACACCTCGCGACCACGGACGGCCATGGGAAGCTCGGGCTCCTCTTCGTCCGCGCTCGCATCACGATCGCTCACCTGTACCGAGGCTTGCCTCAGGGCGTCGTGAACATCGAGAGGTTCGAGGAGCGTACGGTCGGCGGCCTGGAGGAGATCCGAGGAAGGCAGGATCGTTGGCGCGTCATCGTCGCCGACGAAGTTCGGGCTGTACGCCGTCTTGTCGTCCAAATAGGACGAGGGCACGTCCTTGGGATCCGAGGACAGCTCTTGCTCCTGAAAGCGCCGGTCTTCGTCCGTATCCGCTTCGAGGTTTCCGACCCGAATGGGACCGGAAGCCGAGGACGGCGATCGGCCGTCCGGCACGGAGTCGAAGTCGGGAATGAGCATGCCCATCGCGATCGTGCGATCGTCGAGGTCTTCCTTCTTGACCGCGCTCTGAGGACCGGTCTCGTCCGCGCCCGGGAGTCGCGGCTCGTCGAGGAGATCCGCGCGCAGGTTCGAGCGATCGGTGCTGGTATCCGTGAAACGAACGGCGGGGTCCGGCGCGTAGTCGTGACGACTTACCGCCGGCATGGCAACGGTGGCAGCTTCGTCACCCTCTGAGTCTGCCGGCGCTAGATCGGCGGGATCGAGCTTGGTTGCAAACTCGTCCTCGGTGAAGGTGACCCGCGAGGTCTTGACCTTGGGGAGCGGCTTCAGGGCTGCGTGCGAGGACTTCTCGGAGGGGATGAAGGTCGGCGGGATACTGTCCGCGCTCACCGCACCCATCGCGCTCGAGTGGTCCCCCACGGTCGGCCTGAAGGTGAAGGGCGCATCGTCACGCGGCGGAATCGAGTCCGCTCGCATGGGGCCCGACGGCTTGAACTCCACAGGTGCCGGCGCCGACTCCTCCGTGACTGCATCGAGGCTGGCGCGTGCCTCGTCCTCGGCTTTGCGACTCACCTCGAGCAAGTGATCGAGGGACTCCTTTGGAACCGGCTGCTCGAACACGGAAGGCTCGAGTTCGCGCATGAGCTCCACGAGTCGCTGTGAAGCGTTCTTCATCTCGCCACGCAGAACCGGGCTCTGCAGAGCGAGATCCTGCAGCGCGTTTCCGAGCGCGGTGGCGGAGGCCCAGCGATCGGAGGTCTTTGGCTCCAAGGCCCGAAGCAAGATGACGTCGAGCGCCTTGGGTACGAGCGGGTTGAACTTCGACGGCGGGTCGATGCGTCGCTCCTCGAACCGCTGGATGGCCTCCATGATCGCTGCGCCTTCGACCGGGTGGCAGCCCGCAACCATCTCGTAGGTGAGCACGCCGGTGCAAAAGAGGTCGGCACGGGCATCGATGGCCTCATAGCGGAGCATCTCGGGCGCCATGTAGCCGAACTTGCCTTTGAGAACTCCAGCTTGGGTCTGGTGAGAGCGACCCCGCGCGCGCGCGATGCCGAAGTCGGTGAGCTTGACCTCACCCTGCACGGACAAGAGCACGTTGCCCGGGGTGACGTCGCGATGGACGATGTTGAGGGGCTCTCCCGCGTGGTTGTTGCGCGTGTGAGCGTACTTGAGCGCGCGACAGAGCTCGGTCGCGATGTAGAGCGCAACACTCAGATCGAGCGGCTTCTTGCGGAGGCGAACCCCGTCCAGCAGCTGCTTCAAAGTGAGGCCCTGCACATACTCCATCGCGATGTAGTAGGTTTTCTTCGACTCGCCGAAGTCGAGGACCGAGACGACGTTCTGGTGGTTCAGAAACCGACAGATGTTCGCTTCGTCGACGAGCATGTCGACGAACTGGCGATCGGTGGCGAACTCGTCTTTTAGGACCTTGAGCGCCACAGGAGGTGCAAAGCCGAGCGGACCCGCCCGCGCGGCGAGGTAGATCTCACCCATCCCGCCGACGGCGAGCTTCTTGAGCAGCGTGTAGCGCCCAAGGTTTTGGCCGACCTCCGGCACGTGCGCGCCGAGTATCCAGCCAACCGACGACCAGGTCCAGGTAGACCCTCAAGGCTCTGAAATAACAGGCCGAAGAGCGGCCTCCGCCGCGTCGAGCAGCGTCTCCGGAGGCAGGGTCCCATCGAGGACCAGTGCGCCCGGAAAACCGAGGAAGGTCGAGCGGATGCGCCTTAGCCCATCGAGCTGCTCGAAGTCGTCGGCCCCGGCTCGATTCTTCCGAATGCGCTCGAGCGCGACCTCGGCCGGAAGATCCACTACGAGGAGGAGGTCCGGCAGGGGCGCGATCTCCAAGCTCTTGGCCCAGAGCTCCGCACGATCGAGCCCGCGTTCACCTTGATACGCAACCGTAGAGTGAAAGCTACGGTCCTGAATGACCACTTCGCCCCGCTCCAGAGCGGGCCGAACAACCTCCTGCACATGTTGACGCCGATCCTCATGGAAGAGCGCCAGCTCCTCCTCCGGGCTCACCGAACCACGACCGTCGCGTGCAAGCGCTCGAATGCGCTGACCCAGTGGGCCATCCGTGGGCTCCTTCGTGCAGAGCACGGTTCGTCCGCGGGCACGTAGGCTCTCCGCGAGCCCGCGCTGAAGCGTCGACTTGCCGGCGCCATCGATGCCTTCGATGACGATGAGGCGTCCGTGGGTCCCTCGCGTGCTGTCCAAGCCGCGCAGTATATACTCCTTTCGTGCGGGGAGCGCACGACGCATGAGGAGCCTGGCTTCGGGAACATTCGCACTCGTGGTCCTCTTGGCCGGACGATCCGCTTGGGCCGCGCCCCCGGTCGAAGACGACGAGCCTCTCGTGCAGCTCCTCGAGAGCCGGGCGGTCGTCGGCGGCACCCCCGCCGCCACCGATCGTCAGTGGGAGGCGATCGTCCTTTCACTTCACTTCAGAAACCGTCTCCCGGTCGAAGTGTCTCACCTCGAGCTCGAGATCGCGCTTCTCGGAACGGGGGCCGAAGAAAAAAACGAGACCCCGATCCC
The DNA here is from genome assembly GCA_011526105.1 of Deltaproteobacteria bacterium. Taxonomy (GTDB): domain Bacteria; phylum Myxococcota; class Kuafuiibacteriia; order Kuafuiibacteriales; family Kuafuiibacteriaceae; genus WYAZ01. Next base: position 35,029 of record WYAZ01000168.1, read on the forward strand.
GGGCTGGAAGTTCCAGCACGGCTTCGACGACACCCGCCTGCCGCCGCTCGATGAGCACTTCCTCCTCGTGGAGCACCCTCTGCCGTCTCAGCGCCGCGCGCGAAGCGCGGACGAGATCGGGTATCGGGCGAGCATCCGGAGCTATCGGATTCGGCCTCCGAGCATCGACCTCGCCCTTCAGCTGCTTCTGTCCAGCGCGGTCGCCGATCAGGTCGCCGCGTTTCGAAGCTACAGCGCTCTGCCCGACGCTCCGCTGCCGGACTCCGCGATCGACGAGCTCGGGGTGGTCCTCTCGGACGAACCCAAGATACACAGCGCCACGAACGCCTTGAGGCTCCTCTTTGCGATTCGAGCCGCGGGCAGCGTGATGACTCCGAAGCTCGTCGAGCCCTTGCTCGATTTGGTTCCGCGTGTCGCGAACCCGGCGTGGAGAGCCGCACTGGACGCTCTGATCAGCCGACTCGCGGAAGCCTCTGAGGCCGACGAGCCAAGACTCCGCTTGCTGCCGAGCTGGGCGCCGAATCCACCGGCGCACTTGACCGAGCCTCACGCGGAGATGTTCCGGGAGGCCATCCGTGAGTCGCTCACGAGGCTCGGCGATTTGGCGGTCCCCGGTTTGGTGCGGGTCGCCGGCCGAGATCTCGACGGCTCGAAGCGCGTCTTTGCTCGCGGACTCCTGCACGCACTGGGCCGTCCGACCGCTCGCGCGCAGCTCTCGGTCTCGGATCGGAGCACGCGCCTCCTGGTGATCGAGGCGCTTGGAGATCTCGGGTCCGCCGAACCGGTCGGCGCGCTCGCGGAGCTCACCCAAAGCCGCGACCACTTGGTGCGACGCGCGGCACTCTCCGCCCTCGCCCGAATTGGCCCCGCCGCGGTGGAGCCCCTCGTGGATGCGCTCGGCACCCCGAATCGCGAGAGCCAGGCCGCGATCATCTCCGTCATTCGCGAGCTCGGAGCACCGGCGGCGGCACCCCTGCGCGCGGCGGCGGCGCGCTATGGCGTGCTGCTCGAGGCCGCCTCGAGCTTTGATGCGCAAGTGAGTCAGCTCGCCGAACGGCTGTCACAGGCGGCGGAGCAAAGATGGACAGCAGAGCTCGAGCGTGGTCTTCGGCTCGGCGCGGAAGGCCGATACGACGAGGCCTTCCGCAGCCTCGATGCCGTCTATGCCGCCTCTCCGGAGCTGTACATGAAAGAGGCGACGGCCATCGCGGCCATCTACCTCGCCCGGGCTCGCGCGCTGTTTCTCCGAGGCAACTTCGATGCTGCCGTCACCGCGCTCAGAGTCGGGCAGAGCGTCGCGGTCAGCCCCGAGGCGACGGAGCTCCTCGTCCAAAGCCGGCTCGAGCTGGCGCGGGGCTTTTTGGCTCTGGATGCGATCGATCGGGCGGAGGAGATGCTCTCGTCGGGCGATCTCACCCACGAGCGCGAAGACGTGCGGACAATGCGATCGAACCTCCTGGCTCGACGAGCGGAGCTCGCGGTGGCGCAGGGCGAGTACTCGAAGGCCCGAAGCTTCGTGGACAGCGCGCGAAGGCTGGGGGCGAGCGATCAGCGCATCCGCGCGCTGCATCGACGGCTCGTGCTCACCGAGAACCTCCCGGTGGTGCTCGTGCTCCTGTTTCTCGTCCCCGCCGCTTTGCTCGTGACGATCTTGTTTCTTCGCCACCGACTCCATCTGGGACGGATCCGGCGCATCGAGACCGCCATCGACGATGAGCTCTAGATGAGCTCTAGAGCTCACTACCCCGTCGCCTTTGGAGGCGTGTGATCGGTCGCGAGTTCATCCTCTCGCAGCTTCGACTGAGACAGCTTGTCCAGCCTCGTCGGTTTGATGAGCGGCCCGAGGGAATCCAAATACGGCAGTTTTGCGCCGGCCTGGTAGATGCTGAACTGCCCGATGTGGTCTCGGAAACTCTTGAGCGGCTGTCCCAACCGAAGCACGCCGAGCTCCCGACTTCGTTTGACCCGCTCGACGTCGAGCTCGATGGGGATGATCTCTTCGTTTCCTTCCGCCTGATAGATCACGCGCCCATCTGGGCCGCAGACGATGGAGCGTCCACTCCCGCCTGTCTCGAGGCCGTTCACATCAAAGAGGTAGCACTGGTTCACGGTGGCCATGGCACGCGCGATAGCGAGCTCGGAATCGCGATCAATGGTGCCGGTCATCGTGGGATGCAGGATCACCTCTGCGCCCATCACGGCCAGGGTCCGAATGGTCTCGGGGAACCACATGTCATAGCAGATGGAGATCCCAAACCTCCCGACCTCGGGCACGTCGAACACACAAAACGCCTCTCCCGGGGTCACACCCACCTCGTAAGGAAAGAATGGGAACATCTTGCGATACCGCGTGACGACTTCACCGCTCGGATTGATGACGGAAGCGGTGTTGTGAATGCGACCTTCGATCTTCTCGAAGATCGAACCCGGCACGAGCCAGACACCGTATTTCTTGGCCATCGCCTGCATTTCTCGTTCAAAGAAGCCAGGGACCTCCTGCGCGTTGTGTATGAGCGGCCCGTACGCGCACAGCTCGCTGAACACCACCATTTCAACCCATGGATAGAGGGCCATCGTGATGTCGAGCTTCACCTTCATCATCTCCACATTGGAATGGATGGCGGAGACGTTCATCTGAACGCCGGCGATGGCGAATGGTTTCATAGGGACCTCATATCCTGGTTGCGCGCAATGGAGCCGACTCCGTTCACTTCGATGAGCGGCGACGGGTCTTCTTCTTTCGCTTCGGCCGCGGTACGGTGCTCACTTCGGTCTCGCCTTTTCGTTCGGCCCGACGATAAGTACCGCTGCGTCCCCCTGACTTCATGATGAGCTGCACGCGCTCGATCACCATTCCACGATCGTGCGACTTGAGCATGTCGTAGAGCGTCAGCGCCGCGGTGCTGGCCGCGACCATCGCTTCGAGTTCGACGCCAGTGAGGTTGACGGTCTCTGCTCGCGCTTCGATCCGCACGCGATGCACCTCGGCCTCGACCGTGATGTCGACCGCGACGTGGGTCAGCAGCAAGGGATGAGCGAGCGGGATCAGATCCGAGGTACGCTTCGCCGCCTGAATCCCCGCGAGGCGAACAACGGCGAGTGTGTCCCCCTTCTCGCTGCTGCCTGCGCTCAACCGGTCGAGGCTCGCAGCCGAGACCTTCACCCAGGCCTCGGCCACCGCGACCCGGTGCGTGGTGTCCTTCGAGCCGATGTCGACCATGCGCGCAGCCCCGCGCTCATCGAGATGAGCGAGTCCATGCGGTGGCTTGGGTTTCCTGCGCGCGGCCATGGGACCTCTCTACCCCCCGATGCACCGAGGCGGAACGGGCGTCTCCCCCTCGGTCGAGGGAGGCCGATAAGCTGCCATACATTCAACCAGATATGTGAACACGCGCACTCAGACATACATTATACGACATCGAGCGGATAACCCATCCTCGCACAAAAGCCCACACTGATCAGGCGTGCGCCTTTTGATCCCCACCTGCGCCTCGCTCCTCCTGGTGTGTCTGGGGTGCGCCGAGCCGCTCGACACCACGCGGAAGACCGCGGCGCGCGGGACCCTCGGGGAGGAGATCTTTCGGGTCGTTCATCGGGACCTCGAGCGCGAGGCGCCCGATCGCGCGTTCGGATTCATGTCCGAGCGGAGCCGCTTCATCAGCGCGATCGATCACATGATGCCCGAGAGTGAGCTGGACCGAACTCAAGCGCTCCTCATCGGATTGCTCCCGCTCTACGACGACGACACCCTCCCGAAGCAGACCCGCACCATGGCCGGCATTCTCGGTCGCCTCGAGGATGACTCGGGTGCCCAGGCCGCCCTCGCCGCCCTTCAGAACCGCGTGGGTTACGTCGACCTCGCGAGGCAGGAGGCGCTCGTGCGTCGCATCGCGGCCTACCCGTGCTTTCGAGAGCTCTCTCGTCGCATGCTTGCGCTCGCGCTCGCTCACGACGGACGCGACGAGACGGGAGCCAAGGACCCGAGCGAGAGCGACCTCATGATCCGAATGCTGCGCTACGGAGCGGAGCGTGCGAGCGAGCTCGAGATCTCGGAAGACGACGAACGAACCTTGGTCCTCGCGGCCGACCTGCTCCTGCTCGAGGATGGTCGCTTGGCGACAAACACCCTCGAAGATCCACCTCAGGTCGTCGCCCGCGACCCGCGCGGCATGGCCTGGGTCGAGCCGCCCGCGATCGACACCTTTGGGATGTTCCGCGACAACACACCCGCGGATGGGCTCGCGGACATCGACGAGGCCGGGCGCTTCCTCGCCCCCACCGGACAGCCGATCGATCTTCCGCCCTTCTCGGCCGAGGGCACCCGAGATCCCGAACGAAGGGCGATGACCACGCAGGGCTTGGTCTACCGGTATCTCGAACTCGACCAGACCATCCTCGGCACCGCCCTGCGAGATGGACGCACCATCATCGAACGCGGAGCCATCCCCAAGATCCGCAAGGTGGGAGAGGCCGTGCTGGGCCCGCGCACCGAAGAGGGTACCTATCACGCCGCCGCGAGCCCTCTGGTCGACCTCGGCCACGCGCTCCTCCAAGGCATCGCGCCGGAAGACGCCCTCCCGCTGCTCTCGATCGTGCGGAAGCTGCTCCTGACCCACGAGGGCAGCCTCGCCTATCTCGTGGAGGAGCTCGAACAACAACAGGACATCGCGGACGCTCACCCCGCCCATCTGCGCGCTGGAAATACGCTGCTCACCGACATGCTCAGCATGATCCGTCGCCTGCTCGAGCAACCCGGACTCGTCGAAGCGCTCCTCACTTTGGTCGAGGAGGACCCAGACCTCCTGCGTTTCCCGAGCGCGAGCGCGCAGCTCATGAGTTTCAGGCGGCTGCCCATCACCGAAGCGGACTTCGATCAGGGGCGAATGTTCCAGCAAGTCGTCGATCGCAGCCAGCCCGATCATCGAGACAACCAAAGCTACCATCAGCGCGTCCTGCACCTCATCTACGACACCCGCGGACTTCGCTACCGCCCCGAGTTCCTCGGCGTCCCGCTCGGGTTTGTCTTCGAGATCCCAGACCTCGCCTCGTTCTACTTGCTGTCGCTCATCGGCGAGGCGGAGGTGCCTTCGCTCGTGAGCACCTTGACCGGTCTCTCCACGAGGCCCACGCCCGAAGAGCTCGCACGCTTCATCAACGAGGACCAGATCTTCGGCAACCCGGTCGGCAAAGAAGGCCTCGAAGTACGCCACAACGATGGCGACGTGCTCTTCGCGGTGGCCGGCAGCGACATGGCCCGCGCGCTGGCCCCGCTGGTGAGGCTTTTTTGGTCTCGCGGACAGCTCGACATCTTGCTCGACATCTTCGAGCTCCTCCATTTGCACTACGCGACGCAAGCCGGAGGCGACTACCAGGAGACCAGCCGACAGAGCCCTCGCTACTCCAAGCTCTCCGGGGTTCGCGACTTCGAGCCCATGCTCATCTCGATCTACTCCGAGGTGGAGCTGCTCGAGTCGACCGGCCACCTCCTGCGCGAGACCCGTGGCCTCACCGCCACCGGAGGCGCGGTGGCCCGAGACGTGCTCCTTCGCGCGATCCGCAAGTTCGTAGCCAAGGACGTCTCGCTCACTACGCGCGCGGGCGCGGTCGATGTGGTGGTTGATGGACGCCGCGTCTCACCGCTGTCGCCCTTCGAGCTCGTATGGTGGGCCTTGGAGCGCATGGATCAGGCGGTGGCGCGGAGCCCGAGCACCCAAGCAGCGGCCGACGATCTGCAAGCTCTGCTCCGCGAGCTCTACCTCGAGACCGACGGCACCGGCACGAGCCGGCGCTTGCGAAATCGACGCGCGGTCGTGATGGCCGAACATCTCCTCGACTTCACGGAGGCGCGCCTCGCGATTCATCAGACCCGCGGTCGCCTCGCGAGTTGGTGGCGACAGGACCTGCTCGAAGAGATGGAGGACGCCGTGTCTTCGCCGGTGCTGCCACTCATGCTCGACCTCGCGGATGCGATCGCGGCGGAGCCCGAGCTCGAACGCATGCTCATCGAGATGCGGGATCAGATGCTCGACGACCAAGACGGCTTTCCCGAGGTGCTCGCCCTGGCTGGAGATCTCTTGGGCGCCGCCAAAGACGCGAGTGTGGTCGCGCCCATGGTGCGCTTCATGGGCAAGGAGATGCACCCCGACCGCGGGCTCGCGCTCGAGCTCATCGACTTCACGAACCGCGCGCTGGACTTCGACCCCGAGCAGCAGCTCCTCGAGCTCACCCGGCGCGGCCTCGAACCCGCGCCACCGGGCGGCATCCACTGGTACGGCCTCGGTCGCGCAATTCAAGAGACCAATCGCGTCCGGCCCGGCGCCCACGGCCTGCTCTCCACCGCGGACGTTCAGCAGATCGTGAAGACCTTGGCCGCCTACGTGGTGGACGAAGAGCACGGGCTCGAGAAGTTCTACGACCTCGTCCGAAGCCGAAACGCCGCTCACGAAGGGGGCACACAATGATGCGCCAACTCGCCGCCCTCTTGGTCGTGCTCACGCCAAGCGCCAGCTTCGCCGGCGGCTACACCTTGCCGATTCAGTCGGTGCGCGCGCTCTCGGTGGGCGGGGCGCTCGTGGCGGGGGCCGAGGGCGGAGACGCCTTCTGGTACAACCCCGCTCGTCTCGGCGACTCCTCGCTCAATCTCGGGGTTGCGATCGTGGCGCTCGACGCCACATTCACCCGCGCCGGTGGCCCCCAAGATGGGGTCAGCGTTTCCAACGAGGCCACCCCGCTTCCGATCCCCAGCGTAGGACTGGTCTGGCAACTCCACGAACGCATCAGCATAGGCGTCGGTGCCTACGCACCCTTTGGGGGGCAGCATCGCTTCGCCGAAGACGGCCCGCAACGCTACGCGCTCGTGAGCAACGATCAGACCAAGCTCCTCTTCGTTCACCTCGCGGCCGCAGTTCGCTTCGGCGACTTCCGCATTGGGGCGGGTCTCCAGAACGTCGTGGCGTCCGTCTCGCAGCGGACGATGTTCTCCGGCTACACCGGCCTCTTCGGTTGGGCGGAGGACCCCGAGCTCGACGTGCTCACCGAGCTCGAGCTACACGATCCGTTCACGCTCACCGCGAACTTCGGCGCCAGCTACGACCTCGGTCCAGTCTCGTTCGGCGCCTCGCTGCAGCTTCCCTACTCGGTCGGCGGCGAGGGTCTGTTCAGGGTCCGGCTGCCTTCGAGCCCCTTCTTCGACTCGGCCGCGGTCGACGGGAACCGCGTACAGGTCGAGATTCCATTCCCTCTCTCGGTCCGCGGCGGCGTGCGCTGGCAGATCATCCCCGAGCTCGCGGTCGAGGGCGCGGTAAACTTCGAGGGGTGGTCGGTGCAAGACGAGGTGAGGATCGAGCCGGTCGATCGGATCACGCTGCGGAACGTACCTTCGATCGGCGACTACGCCCTCGGAGCGGTGGTGCTCCCTCGCCGGATGCGGGACACCTTCTCCATGCACCTCGGCGCGGACGGGCAGATCATGGACGGGCTCAACGTGCGCGGCGGCGCGTTCTACGAGCCCTCCGCCTTTGGCGACGAGACCTTCTCGGTCGCGGTGATGGACGGCGACAAGCTCGGCCTCACCCTCGGGGTGAGCTTCGACGTAGGTCCGGTGCGGGTGGACGTCGCGGCGGCCAGGATCATGCAGGCCACGCGCACGGTCGACAACAGCGAGATCACCCAGAACAACCCGACCAACCCGACTCAGACCGAGACGGTCGGGAACGGCACCTACGAGTCGGGCTTCTGGACCGCCGGCGTGGGTGCTTCCTGGCGCTTCGGCGCGGGCGGTTGAGCTCGGACGATCGAACCGGCTATGGTGCTCGGGCGTGTCCGCTCGAGCTGTAGCCCTCCTCCTGTTCTTTTCCTCTGGGCTCAGCGCGGTGCGCGCCGAAGCCTACGAGTGCACGAAGGTCTCCGACGGCTCGGTGAGCCAGGCCTGGCTCTCGCGCTGCGTCCCGTACGCCATCTCGGCCCGCAATGACCGCCTCCTCGACGCCGCGAGTATCGCGACCATCCAACGCAGCTTCGATGCGTGGGCGAAAGTCAGCTGCAGCGACTTCAGCTTCATGCACGTGGGCTTCACCACCGAGACCGAGGCGTTTGATGTGACCTCGCCGGAGACGCAGTTCAACGCCATCGCGTTCCTGGAGTCGTGGAAGGAGTCGCCGATCCCCGAGCAGCGATTGCTCGCGTTGACGCTCACCCACTTCGTGATTCAGACCGGCGAGATCCTCGACGCTGACATCATCTTCAACGCCGATGACTTCGACTTCGTGGATGTAGACAGTCTGGCGAGCTGCGTGCCGGCTTCGGACAGCAAGATCTACGATCTGGAGAACACACTGGTGCACGAGATCGGACACTTCGTGGGCTTCGACCACGTGAGCGCGCGGGCGTCGACCATGTTCGCCGAGGCCGACGCCTGCGAGACGAGCAAGCGGTCGCTCGACGCTGACGATGGAAAGGGGCTCTGTGACGTCTACCCGAGCGGGGCGCCGGTCGCGACTTGCCTACCGCCGCCCGGCGGCTACGAAGGTGAGCTCGAGACCGGAGACTTCCGCGGGCAGTGTGATCGCTATACCAGCGGCGAACGCGCGGCCCTCACCATCGAGGAAGCCCGCGCCCTGAGTCCACCGGGTGGTTGTTCTTGCTCGACGAAGGACGGGGTCGTGGCGCGGCGGAGCGAACGCCAAAGCTGGCCCTGGATGGCCCTGTTCGGTCTGGTTGTTCTTGGATGCCTGCGTCGAAGCCAGTGCCTGCGGCGCTAGAGCTCATCTCAAAACCCCCTCGGTCGCGATCTCGGCCGATCCGCGTCGGCCCGCCGTGTTGGGCCTCCTCGCGTTATCGCAGGATAGCGCATTCGTCGGCCCGCCTTGCGGGCCTCGCGTCTTGGCCGTCTCGCTCGGTCGGGGGTTTTGAGATGAG
>WYAZ01000169.1 GCA_011526105.1 Deltaproteobacteria bacterium
CCTCAAGACCGCCGCGTTGGCTCACATCCGGGGCCAGACGGTCCCGCTTCCTCACGAGATCTGATCGGTCGACCGCGGCCCGAGGCCGATCAAGCGGACGTCAAGTCCTGCCAGGGCGAACACGTACCACACAAGACCCCTTCACGTCCTTCAACGCCTCCACCGCCGGACCGCTGGCCCTCCACTACGGCTCCCATTTCGGTCTTGGGCTCTTCCGCGCGGAGTAGCCCGAAGCTCAACAGAAGAGGCGCGAGGGCGCAGGACCGCGAGCGAGCCGAACCTGCGGACTGACTTCCAGATCCGCCGGTCTTGACGATGCGTGGCGACGGGCGGCACCATCCACGTCATGGCCGAGCGTCGTGACGAAGAGCCCCTCACCGTTCAGGTCCTTCGCTCGATACGCGATGAGATCCAGCACCTCCGTGCGGACACCAGGACCGAGTTCCAACAGCTGCGGACTGAAACCAAAGCTGAGATTCAGCAGCTTCGCACAGAGACCACCGAGCGCCTCGATCACCTCGCGACGGGTCAGATCCGACTGGCCACCGAGGTCGCGGGCCTGCGAGGCGAGGTCGTCGATCTCCGCAAGTCCGTCGAGCGTCAGACTGCGCGCTTTGACCACTTCCTCGAAACCGATGGCAACGTGGTGCGAGACCTGAGGCACCGCGTGGAACGCCTCGAAGACCACGTCGGTTTCCCGCGCCCTCGGAGCCGCTAGCCGCCTGGTTATCGCGCGTTCCTCTTCACCACATTTCGAGGTAACTCCGCCGCACTCCATTCCATGCCGATTGTTCCGTCGCCTGGAGACTCCCATGGGCGCGGCGACTTCGTCGCGCCGCCGTGTTTTAGCGAAGGAGACCAAGGTCTCGGCTGAGCACCGATGCTGAGCAGAGCCTGAACACTCGCGCAGTCCACGCTTCGGACCGCACAACCCGAAGACAACGACACTCCGTGACGGCGAGCGGTGACACGATCGAGGTGTGGCCGAAACACCCATCGACTCAGACCACGAAGAACGCGACGTCCCGAAGCTCTTGCCAGCGCGGATGGTGAACGAGGTGCTCTATTGCGAGCGGCTCTTCTACCTGGAGTGGGTGCAGCGCGAGTTCGAGGACAACCACTTCACGGTCGAGGGCCGCGCGAAGCACACGCGCACCGACCGCGGCGGCGGTGCGCTCCCCGACCTGGACGCTCACGCGTCAACGCCTGCGGACCCGGATGCGGACGGTCGAGCAGAGATGGCCTCCTTCGTCGCGCGCTCGGTGTGGCTCTCGTCGCCCCAGATCGGGCTCACCGCGAAGATCGACCTCATCGAAGGCGATGAGGGCCGCGTCGTCCCCATCGAGTACAAGCGTGGGCGCGCGCCCGACCTGCCCGAAGGCGCCTACCTCCCCGAGAGGGCGCAGGTCTGCGTGCAGGTCATGTTGTTGCGCGAGCACGGATACCGCTGCGACGAGGCCGAGATCTACTTCGCAGCCGAGCGGCGTCGCGTGAAGATCGAGATCACCGACGAGCTCATGTCGACCACCCTCACCGCGCTCGAGCGTGGACGCGAGCTCGCGGGTTCTCGGGTACTGCCGCCGCCCCTTGTCGACAGCCCGAAGTGCTTCGGCTGTTCGCTCGCGGGCATCTGTTTGCCGGACGAGACGCATCTCCTTCGCGGGCTGGCAGACGTCGGGGTGGTCGAGACGAGCACGGTAGGGGCTGAGGGCGACGAGCTCGAGGATCCGTCGGTTCAGACCAGCGCTCGAGCGAGGCGGCTGTACGCGGCGCGAGACGATCGACTGCCCGTGTACATTCAAGAGCATGGCACGCGCCTTCGTTTGAAGGGTGACTTGCTGACGGTGGAGACGTCAAACGGCACGATCGAGTCCAGGCTGCCGAATACGTCACAGGTTGCGCTGTTCGGAAACGTGCAGGTCACGACACAGGCCATGAAGGCGCTTCTCGAGCGAGATATTCCGCTCGGGTTCTTCACCTTCGGCGGCTGGTTCCTCGGTCGGACCTTGGGTATGGGATCGAAGAACGTCGAGCTCCGTGTGGCTCAGCATCGGCTGGCAGGAGAGCCGGGCTTCTGTCTGAGGGTTGCGCGCCGTCTCGTGGCTTCGAAGATCCTGAACTGCCGAACCATGGTTCGCAGAAACCACGCTGCCCCGCCCGAGGCCGAGCTCAAGGAGCTGCGTCTCCTGGCCAACAAGGCGTTGCGTGTGGAGTCCCTGGCGAGTCTGCTCGGCATCGAAGGCACGGCAGCGAAGCGATACTTCCGACTGTTTGCGGAGATGCTGAGCCCGGGTCGTGCGTGGCCGGAGGCCCGGTTCGAGGATCGGAATCGCCGCCCACCTCGCGACCCGATCAACGCCCTGCTCTCCTTCACGTACGCGCTGCTCACGAAGGATCTCGTCCTGGCCGTGCAGACGGTCGGGCTGGAGCCTCTGCTCGGCTTCTATCATCAGCCGCGCTACGGTCGGCCGGCACTCGCGCTGGATCTGATGGAGGAGTTCAGGCCGATCATCGCGGACTCGGTCGTGCTCTCGGCCGTGAACAACGGGGTATTCGACGCGAGCGACTTCATCGTGAACGTCGCGGGTTGTACGATAAAGCCGGCCGCGCGGAAGAAGCTCATCGCGGCGTATGAGCGTCGGATGGACCACCTGGTCACGCATCCGTTGTTTGACTACCGGCTCAGCTATCGCAGAGTGCTCGAGCTGCAGGCTCGGCTGATGTCCCGCCTCATCTTCGGCGAGATCTCGGACTACCCGATGTTCCGAACGAGGTGAACCATGTCCACGCGCCAGTGTTACATCGTGACCTACGATATTTGCGATCCCAAACGTCTGCGGAGGGTCTTCGAGACCATGCGGGGCTGGGGCGACCACGTGCAGCTCTCGGTGTTCCGGTGCTCGCTGAATCGGATGGAGCTCGTGCAGGCGCAGACCGAGTTGCGCGAGATCATCAAGCACGATGAGGACCAAGTGTTGTTTGTGGACGTGGGGCCTGAGGACGGGCGCGCGAGGGAGGCGATGAGTTCGCTCGGGCGCCCCTACACACGGGCCGAGAGACATGCGATTATCGTGTGAGGCTGAGGTTGCTCGCGTGGGTTGCACTTCGAGCGGTCCGGTGGCGTCGAAATGACCGGGGGCGCTCGCGGTTCGTAGGTCATTGAGAACCGAATAGGAATTCGCGTTCGAGGAGGAGGAAGGAGGTGGTGGATGAGAGGAAATCATGTGCTGGTGCTGGAAGGGCTCGCGAGGCGGGTGGTAGGTGTGTTGAATTCCTTAGGGATCACGAGGTCCCTCTCCGGCGATCACGATCGCCGGCCCCATTGAAGCTGGTCCTGGGTCCGGGACGGCCGCCCGGTGCGGTTCTACTCTCCGGCGATCACGATCGCCGGCCCCATTGAAGCGATGCGTGGACCGCCGTCGCCAGCGCGTGGACCTTTCTCTCCGGCGATCACGATCGCCGGCCCCATTGAAGCTCATCGGCCCCAGGGCCACCCTCCCCGCCACTATCCTCTCCGGCGATCACGATCGCCGGCCCCATTGAAGCTGTTAGAACCACCTGAAGCTCAGCGGCCTTCACCGTCTCTCCGGCGATCACGATCGCCGGCCCCATTGAAGCCCGTCGCGCGCTGTCGATGTGGCGCCGTATCCGATCGAGCTCTCCGGCGATCACGATCGCCGGCCCCATTGAAGCACATTGGCGCGACACGTGCCTAGTATGGCCGTATGCTCTCCGGCGATCACGATCGCCGGCCCCATTGAAGCATGGTGTGGCTCCACGGCCGAACCATCCCGCCGGAGTCTCTCCGGCGATCACGATCGCCGGCCCCATTGAAGCCCGGACGAGCCGGAGACGGTCGCGCGAATCCGAGCGGACTCTCCGGCGATCACGATCGCCGGCCCCATTGAAGCACGACTCCGTCACCTAGTCGTGCGGGTCCTCGAAGACTCTCCGGCGATCACGATCGCCGGCCCCATTGAAGCGAGTTCGCGGACGCGCTCGATCAGGAGCTGACACCCTCTCCGGCGATCACGATCGCCGGCCCCATTGAAGCGCG
>WYAZ01000170.1 GCA_011526105.1 Deltaproteobacteria bacterium
ACGAAGGGAGTTGGGTCGCCCCCAATGACCGAGGAGCCCGAAAGGGCGGCCGCAGGCCGCGCGTCGGCCAGGGACGAAAAGGACAAGCGCGAACGTGATCTGAACTTCTCGGACGGGACACTAGTCCCCTGGGAAAAACAACCTGGAGCAGGTTCAGTTCGGGTAGCTCGGAGTATCTGCACGTCAGCGAAGAGAAGAACCCGCTTCGTCGAAAGCCGTTTGTGTAAAACCAAAGACCCCGAACGAGGCTACGCCACGCCAGCGCTCCAAGCATGAGGCCCGCAATGCCAAACCCAACGGCCGCGCCGGTAGGCGAGCTGTGTTGTGAGGGCGGAGTCCAAAGAAGCGAAGCGCCAAACGACAGCCTGACGACTGCCACGAGAGCGATGGCCAGGCCAACGACACGACTCCCGCGACGCTCGAACTCAACCTCGCCGAGCATCACTCCAGAGCACCAGCCGCAGCCCCGACAGAGCTTGGCCCGGATCTCGAGGTCACATCGCAATCGAGCGCCGAGAGGATGACGAGGAGGCTGCCCAAAAGATACCCGTTCCGATCGATCGACCTCCGGAATGATGTGTCAGGCTCGGGGCCCCACCCCGAAGCGGAGGGGATCGGTCAGGCCGATGGTTCGCTCCGTGACTGTTCTCCTTTCGCTGTTTGCCAGGGCGGAAACTCGATGGTCGCTCGTGCCGGTCGGGACGCCAGTTTCCCAGCCTACGACCGAGAGAGGCGGCACCAGAACCGAGTCACAGTGCTCGATCGACCAGGAGCGCGAGCAGAATGACCACCAGGCCGGACACGGTCTCACCAGCGTGACGAACCTCACCGCAGACCAGAGGCGGAAGAAGCCTCGCGGACGTCACATTCCCAAGATGCCTATCGGCCTCGAAGAGGGCGAGTACGAGGATTCGGGCGCTTTCGTGGTCGCCTTGAATCCTACTCGGTGGCGGGAGTGTAATGCGCGGCGTCGTCGGCATCGGCCGAAGGATGGGGAGGCCCTGCCTTGAAACGTTCTTGGATGTTTGTCGCGCTTCTCGCTCTGGGGAGCGCATGCGGGGATAGCGACGACACACCCGCAGATCTCGGCGCGTGCGTTCCGCGAAGCTGTAGTTCGACGCCCAGCCTTTGCGGTGAGAGCGACGATGGCTGCGGGGGTGCCCTTCGCTGCGCTCCCTGCGCAGACGCCGGCGCAGACCCCGGAAATGATGCGGGTCCCGGGGCCGATGCCGCCGGCTCTGACGCGACGGGCCTCGACGCGACGGGCCCCGACGCGACAGGCCCCGACGCGACAGGCCCCGACGCCGAAGGTTCCGATGGCCAGACTGACGCAGCGGTGGATGCGGGGGTAGATGTCTGTAATGGCCTGGTGACCGACAAACTCGCGCACCCGATGACCGCTCTGACCAGGCCGACCCTGGGCCAGACTGTCACCGACCCGGAGTTCGGCACGACCATTCGCCGCATCACCGACGTCAGGAATGACGGCCGCGGCAGCAATAGCGTGCTCAAGCCGGTGTATTCCACGGTATCGGCGTGGAATGCGGATGAGTCCTACCTGATTCTGTACCGTACGGTGGGTTCGGGTGGCGGGCATGAGTTGTTCAATGGCAAGACCTATGCGTTTATCCGCAAGCTCGATGACATTGATCCGGCAGACCTGGAGCAGATCTACTGGCATACCCAGAATCCGGATCTCCTATACTACGTCGATATCAGCAGTCGGCGCCTGATCCGTTATCACATCAGTACCCGGGTGAAGGATACGGTGCATGATTTTGCCGGTATCTGCCCGGGGGGTCTGACCGGCGGGACCGATCCGATGTTCACCTCGTGGGATTCGGGCAAGATCGGGCTCGTGTGTCCCGACAGCAACAGAATCTTCAGCTACAACATCGCCACTAATACGGTCAACCGGCAGCTGACTCTGGCCACCGGCGACAATGCACCCCAGGCCGGACCCAGTGGCACGCGCTACTTCCTGAACGAGAACGATGGCCGGGGCACGGTACGCGACGATGACATGAATGTGTTGTTGGTGCTGGACATGGCCACGGCGCAGGAGCACGGCGCCATGTCCATGCTGGCCAACGGACAGGACACGATGAATGCCGTGGCCTTTGATACTGGCCCGAACGGCAGTGGCGTCGGTACCCTGGTGCAGCACAATATGGTCACCGGTGCCGCCCGCGTCATCGTCGGCCCTGCCACCGGCTACCCCTACCCGCCCGGTGGCACCCATATCTCAGGCATGGCGTTCAAGCGTCCCGGTCTGATGGCGGTGTCGATCATGGGTAACATGAACGGCGCTCGTCTACTCGACAGCGAGCTGTTGCTGGTGGATACCGACCCGGCGAGCAATCCGACGGGCAAGGTCTGCCGTATCGGTCATCACCGTACCGCCTCAGCTGACTACTGGGCCGAGCCGCACGTCGTCATCAGCCCCAGCGGCACCCGGGTGTTGTATGGCAGCAGCTGGGGCAACACCGGTGTCATTGTAGACAGCTACGTCGTCGAACTGCCGACCTATACACCCTGAGCCGAACCACCCGCACCCAGGCCATGGCATCCTCGAATCCGTCCGAGCTTCGATGGGTAGCCGTCGGCCCCGTGCCGTGATTTGTGGTGCGCATGGTGCAGCAGCGGCGCACTCGTGATGAAGGGCGGTCTCTGGCTCGCGAGCACCGAGAGAGCGGCCTCGAGGTGAGCGAGATTGCGCGGGAGCGCGGCATCCGCACGGCCTCGCTCCTCGGTCCATCTCGGCCATGGTCGAGCAATCCCTTCGGTCAGCAACTCCTCGTCGATGCGGTGATCTTTGTGCAGGTCCTCACCGCGTTCCGTGAACACCGAGGCCGATGGCTCGCTCCATGGCTGTTCGCCTCTGGCTCTACAGCACGGATCACGTGGGTTGATAGTGCCAGCCGCACTTCGACTCCGCGTCCTCTCGTAGGTTCCTCGTCGAGGAAGCCGGGAGTCCCGTAGGTGCCCACCGCGAGCCCCGCGGTCGCCGCCACGCCGGAGGCCACGGCAAAGATGACATAGCGGGTGCGTGTGTCCTCGATGCGCTCGGTCATCGCCCCGTCCGCGACACGTCTCCCCGGGTCGAGTCAGACACACCCTGGCTCTCATGGTCAACCGACCGCCCGAGCATGATGTGAACGCAGGTTTTGATCTCGCTACGGTGCCGGAACGACCCCCCGACCCACGCCTCAGAAGCCTCGGTCGGGGCACCCCGCGCGCCGGGTCACATGCCCCGCCTCATCATAGGTGCCATGGGCAGAGCGAACCGTGCCGTTCATCTCGGTGCTGGTGGAGGTGACCGAGCGCTCGAGCGCGTCGTGGAGCACGATGGTCGTGTGATCGAGGATCCCGTCCTGGTTCCATCGAAATGGATCTCGGTCCGGGTCAGGAGGCCGGTGGTGTCGCGCGAGACGGTCGTGCGGCGCAGCGGCCGATCGGGCATGCGGCGATACTCGCGTTCCTCGCGCACCCGGCCTGAGCCTTGGAGGGCTTCGAAACGAAGGCCGGTCCTGGATCATCGGGTCGATTGTTCTCGTAGCGCCACTGGGCCCAAACCCCGCGGAGGACCTGTCGCCAGAGGCGCTCGAAGGGCCCGAGGTCGAACTGCTGCGGGGCCAGGCTCGAGAGTTTGTTGAGCTCGAAGGCCGCAAGGTGAAAGTCGATCCACTCCATTAAATGGGCCCCGAAGCGGGCCTCGAGTTCGTGGAGATCGACGCCGTGGGACCAGTGGCTGGCTTGGAAACGGAGTTCGCCGGCCCGAAAGCGAAACGAGAGCTGGCGGCGACTTCGCTGAAAGGCCTCGATGGCGATGATCTCGGTCACCTCGAAGACTACAGCTCCGTACCGACCGTAGGGCGAGCGCGGTTGCCCGATGAGGCCCGACACCCTACGGTTCAACGGTGAGCGCTCGGGAGCATCATCCATGACCCGAGTCCCCCCGGCCAACACACCTCCGCCCAACTCCGCCGCGCAGGGTCCGCGCGCTGGACCAGCGCAGGTGGTCGATGCCAAATACAGCGCCGACTTCCAGGCACTGAATGCGGCGGAGGAGGACCAAGGCCGTCGGACCCTCGTCAACACGCAAGCGCGAGGACAGGACGAAGCCCAGGGCGCGAGCAAGAAGAGCAAGGAAGCCCTCGTCGATGCAGTGAGTCTCGACGAAGAGAAGAAGCGCGGTAAGCGGGGAACGCAGGAGGAGAGCGACGAGCAGGACTCCGAGTCTACGGGCGAGGCGGCGGCGAAGACGCTGGGCATCGACGACGGACGAATGCGTCTGTTCGAGGACGAGCCCGAGGACGCGCTCGGCCGCATGGAGCTGACCGATCCGAACGAGATGCAGCGACAGCTCGGTCCTTCCGTCCGGTTTGCTCAGCACGCGATGTTGCTCGCGGAGGCTCGGCGGAAGAATGGCGCCTCCCGCGAAAGCGCGCTCGAGTATCTAGCCCAGCTCTACGTGCGGTGTCGTGACCGCGCTTACGCCAACAAAGCCCTGCGCGACTTCGGTCCCGCGACTGGAATCATCGATCTGTATCCTCTCGAGCTCGTGGATCTTTTGCTCGAGCGTCATCCGGGCATGCTTTCGAAGATCTCTCGCGGCACGATCTTTAGGCCTACAGCGGAGGCTACACACAGAGGGATTGCGGGTCGCCCCATCCTCTTGCACTACGCACCGGAGCTCAAGCTCCGCGGCTTTGCGGTAAAGGGAGGCGACCACATCGGCTACAAGCTCGAACCGGCCGACCCGCCGGGAACGTATCAGCTGACGATCGACACGCCGGGCGAGTTCACGCTGCTCTTCTCAGCGGTCGTCGGCGGAGGTCAGCACGTGCTCGAGACCGCCAGAGCGCTGATCGCTGAGAATCCCGAACGCGAAGAAGGTGAGCCCAAGCCGCCGGAGGCGACGGAGCCGGCCACGAAGGAGGAGGCACCGCTCACGGTGGTGATCCCGCGAAGGATCTGAGGCACCAGGCCGAGCCAACTGCGCAGCGTGGAATAGGACGGAGGCTGATCCGATGGCACCGATGGCACCGATGGGACGCAAGCGAGCGGTCGAGCTCGTGAAGACGAGGAGGCTACCAGTGTGGCTCGGGGCACCTCATCCCTCGGTCATGATCCTCGAGCAAGACACCAAGTTCCGAATCCGGCAGCTCGTGATCGACGCCGCGGAGGCCGAACGAGCCTCCGCCGAGGCCCTGGCGCAAGGTGAGCCCTGGATGCCGGAGCAGTACTACGATCTGGGAAAGCCAGCCGGCGAGATCTACGCGGAGGCCGACACCGTGGAAGGTCTCATCGTACTCATGAAGAACATGCGCTGGCCCGATGAGTGGTGATCGAGAAGCTCAGAAGCCGCCGGCGTAGCCGCCGCCGGTGGAGCCGCCCGCGCTGTGGCTGCCGCCGGAGCTGCCGCTGCTGCCGCTGCCTCCGCCGCCCGAACTCGACTCGCCGGAACTCCCGGAGCCGCTGCCGCCGGAGTCTGTTCCGCCGGTGCCGCCGCCATTGGCCGGGTCGCTGCCCTCGGGGGGCTCGGGATCGGTGATGTCGGTCCCCGGAAGCGCGGGGAGAATGCTCGGGTCCAGACCGAATCCGGCGCGCCGCACCCGTCCATACTCTTGGATGGGATCGCGGGTGACGTTGGGGCACTGGCATGCCACCAGCGACCGAAACCAGTTGCCGTAGGTCAGACACGTGGGCGTGTAACCGCAGTTCGCCCAGCCCAGGCCGAGCGACCCGACGGCGTTGGGCAGTCCGACGTTGCGCTCGAGCGCCTCGACCTCGAGCGATTCACCGCCTGGGGCCGCGAGATCGTCGGGGGTGATGCCGAAGTATCGCGCCGCGGCGAGGTCCACTCCGGTGTCCTTTTCGAACTGGTCGAGCCACGCCTCGAGCGTGGGCGGCGACTCGGAGCCATCGACCACCACGATCTTTGAATAGTCGATGGGGCCCTTGGTGGTGTCGAAGGAGACCCCGGCCGCGGGCAGTTCGTCCAGACGAAGGAGCAACTGGCCTCCTTCATCGATGGGGCTGAGATCCTCGGCCGAGAGCTCGATGCGATTCGAACTCGACCATGGCTCGGCCGACGAATCGGGCCCCCCGCAAGCGAGAGGCAGGGCGAGCAGAGGAATCGAGAGCAGGGCTTGGCGTCGCATCAACTCAGACTATCGGCGCGACTCCGAGTTGGCAATCGAGTCCGCGCGGATCCCAGGGGTAGCCCATGGACGGCACGCGGACGGGGTTGGGGGCGCCGTCGCTGAGCTCGTTGAGCCCGCCGCGCCCCGGGCCGCTTCCATCATCATCTACGAGTACATAGACGACCCGGGTGGAGGCCGGCGTTGGCCGAGACGGCCCCGGGATTTTCGACCCAGATGCCGAAGTCGATGGGGCCTACTTGGAAGTCACCGAGCATAGGCTGACGCATCCATGTCTCAACATCGGCCTTGGCAAGCAAAGAGCGCTTCGACGCACGCGCGGTCACACCCACGACACGCCTCGAAGTCTGCAGACTCAAATGTACAAGGGTTCGAGCAATCAAGGTAGGCGTAGTAACAGGTGTCGAAACACGGTTGGGAGTCCGTCCCGAGTGAGAGCCGGGAGAAGCACGCGCCCTCACTGATCTCCTCGCAGCTCGCGGTCAGCAGGCAGGTCTCGTCCGCGGTCGTGTCGGCGAGTTCACAGGTCTCGATCTCCGGTACGAACAACTTGCCCTCGAGCATCGACGGATCATCCAGATAGTCGATACACCTAAGCGAAGGACCAAATGCAAGTTTACACTCGCTGGCCAACCTCTGCACGACGGCCTCGCAATCGAAACCTTGGCACCCGTTCAAGAGCATCGGGCTCGAGGCAGTTGGCACTGCGAATAGAACGCTCAGTAACGAGCCCGCTCGGCCGTGGAGTTTACTCATGAGCGGTTAGTGTCACCGTGCGACCGAAGCTTACGCCCGGCTTCGAAGCGTCGAGCTTAGGGCGCGACGATGGCCGCGGTGACGAGCAACGAACCCGTGAAGTAGAGCAGGAGCGGAACGAGGTCGGTTGGGCTCGCAAGAGATGGGTCGGACGACGTGAGGTTGGCCAAGGCGGCCGTCGCGATCAATGTCGTGCCGAGTCCGCCGGCGATGACTCGAGGCACCGGGCTGTCCGGTGGGGGGGCATCGTCGATCAGGCTTGGCCCCGCGGGCCGAACCAACGATGGCAGGCCGGTCCGCTCTCGACTGCCCTCTGGCTCCGCGTCCGCGATGAACGGCGGCGGCAGACCGCGGCCCGCGGGAAGGGCTTTTTCGGTGGGCGGGGGGGGTGGGAGCGGACTCGTTCGAGGTGGTCGCTTCGCCTGGGACCGATCTGAGATGGGGCGCCTAGTGTCCCGTCCGAGAAGTTCGATCATGTTCCCGCGAAGTATCTTTCGTCGCTGGTCGGCGCGCTACGAAGGGAGTTGGGTCGCCCCCAATGACCGAGGAGCCCGAAAGGGCGGCCGCA
>WYAZ01000171.1 GCA_011526105.1 Deltaproteobacteria bacterium
TTGCCCTACCCGGGGACGGTCGGAGTGAATCCTCCCTCCCGGCTCCGCTCGGGAGGGGCTAGCTGCGCGCTTCGCTTGCCCTACCCGGGGACGGTCGGAGTGAATCCTCCCTCCCGGCTCCGCTCGGCGGGGGCTAGCTGCGCCCCGTGTGGCCGAAGCCACCTTCCCCCCGGGCGCTGCCTTCGAGGCTGGTGACCAGCTCCAGTTCCGCTTGAACGCAGGGCGCCAGCACCAGCTGCGCGATGCGGTCTCCGGGTTGGATATCGAAGGGGTTACCCGAATGGTTCATCAGGATGACCTTAACCTCACCCCGGTAGTCGGAGTCGATGGTTCCAGGCGCGTTCAAGACCGTGACGCCGTGTTTGGCGGCGAGCCCGGAGCGAGGTCGCACCTGGCCTTCGAAGCCGACCGGTATCTCGAGCGCGAGGCCCGTCCCGACCAGGCGCCAGGCGCCTGGGGGGATCGAGACCGCCTCCGCCGCCGCCAGGTCGAGGCCCGCCGCCCCCGTCGTTTCGTAACGGGGGAGCGGCAGGACCGGGCGACCCGGCAGGGGCTTCACGAGAAGCCGCATCAGTCGGAGGCCTGCTGTCCGAGGGCCTCCTTGCGGGAGAGGCGGATCTTTCCGCTGCGGTCCACGCTGACGACCTTCACGAGGACTTCGTCGCCTTCGCGGACGATGTCTTCGACCTGATTCACGCGCTTTTCGGCGAGCTCGGAGATGTGCACGAGGCCATCGGTGCCCGGGAAGATCTCCACGAAGGCGCCGAACTCGGCCACCTTGCGCACCGTGCCCAGGTAGATCTTACCCGGCTCGGGCTCGCGCGTGATGTCCTTGATCATCCGGAGCGCCTTCTCGGCCATCACCGGATCCGTCGAGGCCACGTTCACCGTGCCGTCGTCCTGCACGTCGATGGAGACGCCGGTCTTGGCGACGATGTCCTTGATGACCTTGCCGCCCGGGCCGATGACGTCCTTGATGCGCTCCTGCTTCACCTTGATCGTGGTGATGCGAGGTGCCCACTGCGACATCTCCGTGCGCGGGGTCTCGAGGGTCTGAAGCATCTTGGACAAGATGTGCAAGCGACCCACACGGGCCTGTTCGAGCGCCTGCTCCAGCGTCTGTCGGCTCACACCCTCGAGCTTGATGTCCATCTGCACCGCGGTGATGCCGTTCTGAGTTCCGCAGACCTTGAAGTCCATGTCACCCAGGTGGTCCTCATCGCCGAGGATGTCCGAGAGCACCGCGATCTTGCCATCCTGCTCGATGAGCCCCATCGCGATACCCGCGACCGGCGCCTTGATGGGCACACCCGCGTCCATCATCGACAGCGTCGCGCCACACACCGAAGCCATGGAGGACGAACCGTTCGACTCGGTGACCTCGGAGACGATGCGAATCGTGTACGGGAAGGCGTCTTCGCTCGGGAGCATGCGATCCACCGCGCGCTCCGCGAGCGCTCCGTGACCGATCTCGCGACGGCCCGCCGAACGCAGGAACTTCGCCTCACCCACCGAGTAGGGCGGGAAGTTGTAGTGCAAGAGGAAGCGCTTGAAGGAGTTGGTCTCCAGGTTCTCGATGCGCTGCGAGTCCTGCTTGGTCCCGAGCGTGGCGGTCACGATCGCCTGCGTCTCTCCGCGCTGGAACATGGCCGAGCCATGCACGCGAGGCAGGATGGTGACTTCGCTCGAGATCGCGCGGATGTCATCGTGCTTGCGGCCGTCGATGCGGACCTTCTCGTTCACCGCCATCTGGCGAACCATCAGCCACTGGAAGTCTGCGAAGTATCGCTTCGCGAGCCCCTCCTTGGGCTTGAAGGCCTCCGCGCCCTGCTCCTCGCGGAGCTTCTCGAGCACGGTCTTCTTCACGACGTCGACCGCGGCGTAGCGCTCGGCCTTGTCTTTGGTGGTCACCGCCTTGCGGAGCGGGTCGGCGGCGAGCGCCTTCACGCGGGCCTCGAGGGCCGCGTCCGAGGGCAGCTCGGGCGCCACGCGCTTAGTGAGGCCGATCTTCTCGCGCATCTCGAGCTGCAGCTCGATGAGGGGCTGGCAGGTCTTTTGGGCAAACAGCAGCGCATCGACCATCGCGGCTTCGGAGATCTCTGCACCACCACCCTCGACCATCGTGATCGCGGTCTTCGAGACGGAGACGAAGAGGTCGAGGTCCGACTTTTCTCGCTGGTCCCGAGTGGGGTTCGCGATGAGCTCGCCGTCCACCCGACCTACGCGGCATGCCGCGATGGGACCCGCGAAGGGCACATCGGAGATGGAGAGCGCGAAGGACACGCCGTTGAGCGCCGCAACATCGGACGGGGCGTCCGGATCGTAGCTCATCACGGTGGCGATGCACTGGGTCTCGACGCGCCATCCCTCGGGGAAGAGCGGGCGAATGGAGCGATCGATCATTCGAGACATCAGGGTCTCGGAGTCGCGCGGGCGACCCTCTCGCTTGAAGAAGCCGCCGGGGATCTTGCCCGCGGCGTAGGTCTTCTCGATGTAGTCACAGGTCAAAGGCAGGAAGTCGACGCCCTCGCGCGGCTCTTTGCCGGCGCAGACGGTGGCGAGCACGTGCGTGTCCGCGTACTTCACCATCACGGACCCGTGGGCCTGCTTCGCGATGTGACCGGTGTCGAAGGTGATGGAGCGCCCGCCGAAGTCGACGGTCTCTGTGGTTCTAGACATGATGTATCCTTTCCGAACGCGAACCGCTTGGCTCTTGTAGGGCGTTCGAGCGCGGTTGTTCGGGACGAGGACACGAAGTGTCTCGCCAGGAAGACGGTTTTTTTGGGAGATCGCGCTGGGGAGGCTGAGGAGGCTCGCCGTCAGTGGATCGAGCAATGAGCTGAATGGCTAAATTTTGGTTCGGATGGCTCTTTTCAATAAAGAAAAGTCGCCATTCAGCTCATTGTTCGACCAACCGACGTCTCGAGTACTCCTCCTGCTTCCTTGCGACCGGCCCGACTATCGACCATCCGGAGCCTTGGGTCTAGCCCGTGATGATCCTTTCGCCGAGCCTTCGCTGGCGCGGCCGCCGTCTCACTGAACAACCTTTGTTTTCAGTTATTTGCGGAGCCCAAGGGTCTGGATCAGGTTCTGATAGCGACCGTCATCGGTGCCCTTTAGGTAATCCAGCATGCGACGGCGCCGCCCGACCATCTTCAGCAGGCCGCGCCGGCTGTGGTGGTCTTTCCCGTGCGACTTGAAGTGCTCCGACAGTCCGTTGATCCGCTCCGTGAGGAGGGCGATCTGAACCTCTGGGCTCCCGGTGTCCGTCGGGTGGGTCGCGTGTTTCTGAATGATCTCGTTCTTCTCAGCCTTCATTGCAGGCATCCTGCTCCTTCCATTTCAACCGGCGGCACCCTAGGGCCGCGATTTGAGAGTGTCAACGACGGAGCACGCAGGCGTACTTCAGCACCTGCGTGCTCTCCGAGACGCCGGCCATCGCCTTCGCGTCATACAGAGTAAACCCGAGTGCCGCGGCGCGGCCTTCGGGATCCAGCAGCAAGACCGGATCTCCGGCCGCTGGACTCCCTTCGAGCCCAGGCCGAATCCACCGGGCCAGCGGCGGTTTGCCGAAGCCCACCTGGATGAGGCCGTGCGCGTCCAGGCGCACTTTGGGCATCTCCCCCAGCACCGTCTCGATGGCGCGCAGCTCTTCGGGGCGGCCCTCGAGGGCATCGAGCGGACGGGCCTCCGAGACCAGAAGCTGCCCCACCGCGGTTCGCCGCAGTCGGGACAGGTGGGCGGGAAGCTCCAATCCGTGTCCTATCGCGACCGCCAGGCTCCGGACGTAGGTCCCCTTGGAGACCCGGGCGCGAATCTCGAGCGCGTCTTCGCGGAGTTCGGCCAGTGAGAGGTCATAGACCTCGATGGTCCGCGGCGGCCCCTCGATGCCCTCGCCTCGCCTCGCCTTCTTGTAGAGGCGCTCCCCCTCGACCTTCACCGCCGAGAACGGCGGCGGGCTCTGGCTCATCGGGCCCACGAGCGCGGCCAAGACGGCCTCGACGCGTTCGCGCGCGAGCGCCGGCACCGGGGCGCGTTCGGTCACCTGACCGTCGGCGTCATAGCTGTCCGTGGCGACACCGAGCTGAACCGTGCCCTCGTAGTGTTTCTCTTTGGCCTCGATGAAGCGCGCGACGCGGGTGGCGTTGCCGAGCGCGAGGACCAAGAGGCCAGTGGCCATCGGATCCAGAGTGCCGGTGTGTCCGACCTCGCGCTGCCCAAAGATGCGGCGCACGCGCGAGACGACGTCGTGGCTGGTCATGCCCGTCGGCTTGTCGACCAAGAGCAGCCCGCTCATGGGTTCTGGTCGTCCCGCGGCGCTCATTCCTCGTCCGTGGCGCTTCCGTCCTCGCGGATGTCACGCAGGAGTCCTTCGATCTTGGCGCCGTAGGCGATGCTCTCATCGAGAAAGAAGCGCAGCTCCGGGGCCTGCCTGAACCGGAGCTCCGAGCCTAGAACTCGCCGGATGTGTCCGGCGCACGAAGCCAAACCTTCGAGCACGTTCTTTCGGATCTCGTCCGAGTCGTCGAAGATCGAGACGTAGACACTCGCGTAGTACAAGTCTGGGCTCAACCGGACCTCCGTGATGGTCAACAAGGTCGACTCGAGGCGTGGATCTTTGAGAGCGCCGCGAACGAGCATCCTCGAGATCTCCTCGCGGATGAGCTCGGCCGCCCGAACCGGCCGGCTCCCGGCGGAGGTCCCGGGCCCCTTTTTTTTCTTGCCACGTGCCATGGTCAGAAGGTCACGATCTCGAGCCGTTGATCGATCACGTGCGCGTACCCCACCGAGTCGTGCTCGATCTGGTCGAGCACCTTGTCGAGCACCGAGTTGACGAAGGAGTGGTCGTTGGCCACACAGCTCACCCCAATCCGCGCGCGCTGCCACTCGTCGTTGTCCCCCACCTCGGACACCGAGATGTTGAACTTGTTGCGCGCTCGGTCGATCGAGCGACGCACGACGCTCCGCTTATCCTTGAGGGACTGGGCCTCCGGGATCGACAGAGTCACTTCTAGGCAGCCCACGAACATCCGGCCTCGGGGCTAGGCGCGTGCTTCCGGAGCGCGCGGGCCAGGGGCTTCGAGCTCGGGGCGAACCTCGATCATCTCGAAGGACTCGATGAGGTCACCGACTTGGATGTCGTTGAACTTCTCGATACCCATACCGCACTCGAAGCCTTCCTTGACCTCGCGCACGTCATCCTTGAAACGCTTGAGGCTTGCCAGCTTGCCCTCGTAGAGGATGCGACCATCTCTCAAGAGGCGGATCTGGGCGGCGCGGGACACCGTGCCGTCGACGATCGCGCAGCCGGCCACCGTGCCCACCTTGGGGACGTTGAAGGTCTGCCGCACTTCCGCACGGCCGAGGTACTTCTCCTTCTCCACCATGGCGAGGAGACCTTGCATCGCGAGCAGAACCTCATCCACCGCTTCGTAGATGATCTTGTGGGTACGAACCTGCACCCCGTGTGTACGCGCGGCTTTGAGCGCGTTCGTGTCGGGTCGAACCGCAAAGCCGATGATCACCGCCTCGGACGCGGTGGCGAACTCGATGTCGCTCTCGGTGACCGCACCCACGCCGCCGCGGATGACCGACACCTTGACCTGATCGTTGCTGAGAGCCTCGAGGGCATCTCGAACCGCTTCGAGCGAACCCTGCAGGTCGGCCTTGACGAGGAGCTTGAGCTCCTTCTTTTCGCCGCTCTGCATCTTCGCAAAGAGATCCTGAAGCGAGACCTTGGCGTGCCCGGTGTTCTCTTCCGCGCGACGTTTGTCGCGACGGTTGGCCGCGATGTTGCGCGCGTCCTCGACGCTCTTGGCGGTCCGGACTTCGTCGCCCGGCTGCGGGACCTCCGAGAGACCGAGCACCTGCACCGGAGTGCTTGGGCCCGCGTCTTTCACGCGCCGGCCTGAATCCGACATGAGCGCCCGGACCTTACCAATGGCCTCGCCCACCACGACCACATCACCCACGGACAGCGTACCTTCCTGCACCAGAATGGTCGCGACCGGGCCCTTGCCCTTGTCGACCTGCGCTTCGATCACGCTGCCTCGGGCGGGGAGATTCGGGTTGGCCTTGAGCTCGAGGATTTCCGCCTGCAAGGCGAGTTGCTCGAGCAGCTCCTGAACGCCGGTGCCCGCTTTGGCCGACACCTGCTGACAGAGCACGTCGCCGCCCCAGGCCTCGACCTGAATGCCGTACTGGGTGAGCTGCTGCAGCACCCGATCCGGGTTGGCCTCCGGCTTGTCGATCTTGTTGACGGCCACGATGATCGGGACCTTCGCCGCCTTCGCGTGCTCGATGGCCTCGATGGTCTGCGGCATCACGCCGTCGTCCGCTGCCACCACCAAGATGACGATGTCGGTGACGGTCGCGCCGCGAGCCCGCATTGCGGTGAAGGCGGCGTGACCGGGGGTGTCGAGGAAGGTCACGTTCCCCTTCGGGGTCTTGACCTGGTAGCCGGCGATGCGCTGGGTGATGCCGCCGGCCTCGCCCGCCGCGACATTCGCCTTTCGAATGTAGTCGAGGAGCGTGGTCTTGCCGTGATCGACGTGACCCATGACAGTGACAACCGGGGCCCGCAGAACCGCATCCGGATCTTCCGCCTGCTCGGCTCCGCCGGCCTCGCCCGCCATGAATTCTTCTTCTTCGAAGACCAGCGACTGGACCTCGCACCCAAACTGCTCGGCCGCCGCCGCTGCGAGATCGTGTGTGACCGGTTGGTTGATGGCGGCCATGACACCCTGACCCATGAACCAGCGGATGAGCTCCGCGCCCTTCACACTCATCTGTTTGGCGAGATCCGCCACGGTGATGGTCTCGCCGATCATGATGGGCCCGATGTTCTCGGGGGCCGTTCCCTCGGGGCGCCTCGGGCCGGTCTTCTTGCCTTTGACCCGCTTTCGATTGGGGGCCGGATAGAAGACCTGTCCGCGACGATGCTCCAGCAGATCCTTCGCGCTCATCTCCTCGCGACGCCGGGCGCCGGTCTTTCCGCCCTTGCCACCCTTGGCGGCCTCTTTGCGGACGTCCACGAGCTCGCGGCGTTTGCCGCTGGCGTCGGTGCGAACGACCAGCTCGGTCACCGGCGAAGCCGCGACCTCCTGCCGTCCCCAATCCTTCGGCGGCTCGGGGCGCTTTGCGTCGTCCTTCAGTCGTGCCTTGAGCACGGCGGGATCGATTCGGCGCAGGACCTTGCTGCCCGGTTCCTCGGACTTCCGGGCCGCGATCTTGGTGGAGGGCGGCGGCGGAGCCACGCGCGCCGCGGGCGCCTCTTCGGCGCCTCGCATGAAGTCGTTTTCTGAAATACCGAACTCCTCCAGATGAATCTCCGGCTTATCGTCCTCTTCGTCGTAGGCTTCTTCGCGGGGCTTCTTCTCGGGTCGGGCGAGCCGAGCGCCCTTCTTGTCGCCCTTCTTGTCGTCGTCCTCGGTCGCCTCCGCTGCCGCCTCCACGGAAGCGTCGCCTTCGGCCTGGCCGTCGGCCGCCTGGACCTCGGGCTCGGCCCCTTCGGCCTCGGCGACCGTCTCGGTCGCGCTCGCCTCGGTGGTCTCGGGGGCGGCCGCGGTCTCGACCGGGCTCTCGGTCGCGGAGGGGGTCTCTTGGACCGCAGATTCAGTCGCGGCCTTGGCCTCGGACTCGGACTCCACCGGGGCCGCAGCCACCGGCTCCTCCTTGCGGGCGGCTCCGCCCGCGCGGCGCACGACTTTCACCGGAGCAGCCTCTTCACCCTTCGGGCGACGGCGAATGATGCCGGTGCTGACTCGGCGCTCCTCGGTGTTGTCTTTCTTGGTGTCCTCTTCCTTGCGGAGCGCGAGGCGCACCTCGTCGATGTCGACGCTCGACGAGTGTGACTTAACCTCCATGCCGAGCTTCTGCAGCTTCTCGATCATGTCCCGGTTCGTGAAGCCAAGTTCCTTGGCGACCTCATGTACGCGCTTCTTCACCATCAGTGGCTCTTCCTCGAATCATCCAGGGATGTGATGCGTAACCCGCTTCTCCGTTCCGCCTCACACTCGAGGCGAGACCGAAACCGCTCGTCGGAGACGAGCAACACACCCAACCTGTCTCGGCCGACCGCTCGTCCGAGTTCGTTCTGCGTGCCCAGCGGGATCCTCGTGACCCCGCCTGCGCGCCTTGCCATCGCCTCTTCCACCCGCTCCAATGAGCGCGCGGAAAGGTCGTCGGCGATGACGACCACGACCGGTCCGCCGCCTTCGGCGAGACCTTCGACCACCGCGTCGACCCCCAGTTCGACTTTCGCGGCCCGCCGAGCCAGTCCGCAAAGTTCGAACAGGCGCTGGTCGAGCGCCTGCCGCGTGGCCTTCAGCACCGCCTCGATCTCAGGCGACGCCAGCACCTTTGCCCGGCCTCGGAAGGTCTTTCCGAGCGCCTTGGGCGCCAGTGCTTCCGCCAGCGAGTCCGCCCTCACGTAGACCCCGCGGCCGCCCGCGCGGCTCTGGAGATCGACGAAGGGCTGCCCCTCTGGCCCGAGCACGAGTCGGAGCAGACGCCCTTCGGGCCACTGCTCCTTCGAGACCACACACGTCCGTGTGCTCTCAGCTCCTGCCTTCGCCGCCGCCACTTAGACCTCGTGCCCTCGGAAAAGCAACGGGTTAGGCCGCGCCCTCTTCGACCACCGGTCCGGTCAGGTACTCGGAAGGGGCGTAGCCCTCCTCCGGACCCGCGTCATCGGTGGACGGATTCAGGGTTAGCCCGGCCTCTTCCTTCGCGAGATAGACGCCCGCGGCGTGCCGGAGCTCGTCGAGCTTCTCTTTGGTCAGCGTCGAACGCTCCGCCGCCCCCGCGAGGTCGGTGAGCGCAGCAAGCTCCTCGACCGACTGGACATCGCCGAGTTCGAGCTTCGTGAGGACATCGCCCCCGACCCCTCGAACCCTGGCCAGGCGGTCGACCTCGGGGAGCAGATTCTTCCGACTGGTCGCGTGGACGAACATGGCCTTGGCCTGTTCGCGCGCCGCGAGCTCTTCGAGACGCTTGAGCTCCTTGAGCTCTTCCTGCTCTTCGGCCACGACCCGAATCGCGTCTTCCTTGATGCGCTTGGTCATCTCTTCGCCGATGCCGGGGATGCGCGAGAGGAAGTCTGGCGCGGCGTCGAGCACGTCCTGAGCGCAGCGGATGGCGTAGTTGTAGAGGGTCTGCATGTGGATATCACCCACGCCCTTCAAGCGGCCGAGCGACTTGAAGGCGCGGTCCTTGATCTCCTTGACCTTCGACTCGGAGACGATGTCCAGCTTCCAACCGGTGAGTTGAGAGGCCAAGCGCACGTTCTGGCCGCGGCGGCCGATGGCGAGAGAGAGCTGGTCGTCCGGGACGATGATCTCCATCGCGTGATTCGACTCGTCGATGAGCACTCGGCTCACTTCGGCCGGTGCGAGCGCATTACAGACGAACCGCGCCTGATCCTCGTCCCAAGGGACGATGTCCACCTTCTCGCCACGGAGCTCTTGAACCACGGCCTGAACCCGTGAGCCCTTCATGCCCACGCAGGCGCCGACTGGGTCCACGTCTCGGTCCGAAGAGGCGACGGCGATCTTTGAGCGCGCCCCAGCTTCTCGGGCCGCGGCCTCGATCTTCACGATGCCTTCGTAGATCTCGGGCACCTCCATCTCGAAGAGCTTGATGAGCAGCCCCGGAGAGGTGCGGGAAAGCACGATCTGCGCCCCCCTCGCCTGTTTGTTCACGTCCACGACGAAGGCCTGGATGCGGTCGTTCACGCGGTAGGACTCACGCGGGCACTGTTCGCGCATCGGCAGCACCGCTTCGGCTCGACCGAGATCCACGATGATGTTGCCCCGCTCGAAACGACGCACGACGCCGGTGGCGAGCTCGTTCTTTCGGTCTTCGTATTCGCCGAAGATGTTCTCGCGCTCGGCTTCGCGCACGCGCTGAATGATGACCTGCTTCGCGGTCTGAGCCGCGATGCGCCCCATGTCGCGGGTCTCGAGCTTGATGCCGAGCGAGTCGCCGATCTGCGCGTCCGGGTCTAGGTTGCGGGCGTCCTCGAGGTTGAACTCGGTCGCCGGGTTCTCGACGCGCTCCACCACCGACCTGAACTCGAAGAGCTCGACGTCGCCGGATTCCTCGTTGAAGTGGGCTTCGACGTCCTTCTCCATCCCGTGGATCTTGCGGGCCGCGGTCAGCATCGCTGCCTCCAGCGCCTCGGTCAGGATCTTCTTCGAGATGCCCTTGTCCTTCGAGACCTGCTCGAGGATCTCGTTCAAGTTGACGTTGTCCATCGCACTTCCCTCTCGTTTTGTTTTCGCCATACTCAGATCAGAGGCTCCAGGTTGGCCTTCGCCACCTGAGCCAAATCGAGCGTGTGCTCCACGCCATCCACTCGAAGTTGTAGGTTCTGCCCGTCCCGCCCGGCCAGGATGCCGGTGAAGACCTTGCGGTCTCCAATCTTCTCGAAGGTCTTGACGCGCACGCGCTCCCCGACCGCCCGATCGAAGTGCTCGGGCTTGGTGAGGGGCCGGAAGATCCCCGGTGAGGAGACCTCGAGCGCATAGGCCCCACCGATGACATCTTCCACGTCGAGCACGTCCGAGACGAGGCGCGACACGACCGAGCACTGATCCACGGTCACCCCGCGCTCCTTGGTCCCCGGAGGCACGGTGTCGATGTAGAGCCGCAGCACCATCTTTCCCCGCTCGACGACGTGCTCGACCTCGACCAGCTCGAAGCCTTCCCGCGCGACCACGGGCTCGAGCACCGCGCGCACCTGCTCTATTCTGCTCTTGCTGCTCACTTCTGCCTGCCTTGCGGCGCCGTCCCCCGTTGGCTCCAGGCACAAAAAAAGGCGGGTCGCCGAAGCGCCCACCTCTCTTTTTGGTCGGAGACCAACAAAAAGGGTTTGCAAAGGGGGATATCGGTCAGCCCGGTCGCGCTTGGCAAGCAAAAAAGCGCTTGGCCGCCGAGGAGCCTGCTAACCTCGGCGCCCCATGGACGTTTTCGACGCGATACGTGGCCGCCGTTCCGTTCGGCCCGAGACGATGGACCCCGACCGACCGGTGCCGCGCGACCTGATCGAGTCCCTGCTCGAGGCGGCCAACTGGGCCCCCTCGCACGGCCTCACCGAGCCCTGGCGCTTTGTGGTCTTCGAAGGCGAGGCCCGAAAGGCGCTCGTCGAGGCCGCGGTCAGCACGCTCACCGACCCCGGCGAGCCCGCCCCCGCCCCACTCGACCCGAGGCGTCTCAAGATGGAGCAGAAGATGCTCGTGCCGCCGGTCATCATCAGCATCAGCAGTGCGGCGCCGCCGAACCCAAAGATCCTCGAGCACGAGCAGATCGCTTCGGTGGCCATCGCGGTTCAGAACCTCCACCTCGCCGCCTTCGCATCCGGGCTCGGCGGTTTCTGGACGAGCGGCAAGAAGGCTTTCGACCCGCGAGTCGCTCGATTCCTCGGACTCGAACCGGGCGCACGATGCCTCGGATTCTTCTACCTCGGCTATCCGACCGCCCCTTGGCCCGAGGGTGTGCGTGGAGCTTGGCAGGACAAAGTGCAGTGGCGTTCGAGATAGAACTCGGCGGTTCCAGATCATTTTTGTTCGCGAACTTTTGATTTTCTTTGAGAACGATCTACACTCGCTGAGTCACGAGTTCGGTCGGATGGCTCGTACGAGCCCCGAGGCAGCCACATGGAGGCGCTTCGGGGCTTTTTATTTTTCTGCGCCCTCTCTTCTCCCCGCGGCCCAACTTCTCCGCTCGAGGATGAGGGCGAGACCGATCCGCCCTCTGCGCATCAGCTCTTCGGGGCGGAGAGATCGCGCAGTTCAATCTCGAGTTCGAGACCGTCGATCGAGAAGGAACGCGCCTCGACACCGAGCGTCGCGCCGAGCAGGACCTCCTCGGCGAGCGCTTCGGACTTGAGCAGATCGAGCCGTGATTCTAGGGCTTTGAGGAGCTCCGGGGCGCCGCGCAGCGAAAGCTCGATGCGCGCCGCAAAGTCGAGCGCGAGATCCTTTCGAAGCCCCTGCACGCGCGCGAGGACCTCGCGGAAGCGACCCTCTTCGCGGAGCGCATCGTCGACTTTGGTGTCGAGCACAACGACGCCCACCGACGATCCCGCCGCCGCGAAACCTTCCTTCGCGACGACCTGCACGAGGACCTCTTCGGCGGACAAGGAGACCGAGCCGTCGTCCAGTTCGAGGTCGATGCGACCCTCTCGATCGAGCGCGCTCTTCAAGACCGCGGGGTCCATGGCTGCGAGTTGTCCCTGCACGACCTTCATCTTCGACCCGAGGCGTTTTCCGAGGGCGGCGAAGTTGGGCTTCACCTGAAACGAACAGTAGGCGTCGGCCTTGGAGGCGAACTGCACGCGCTTCACGTTCAGCTCCTCCTTCATGATCTCGATGTAGGGAGATAGCGCCTCCTCCAGACGCGGATCCGAGAGGATGAGCTCGACCTCGGAGAGGGGCTGCCGCACTCGGATCTTCTGCTCGGTGCGGACCTTGAGCCCGAGGGAGACCAGGTCGCGCAGGAGCGCCATCGTGGACGAGAGCTGCTCATCGACGAAGGACGCGTCCGCGGTGGGATACGAGGCCAAGTGAACGCTCTCGGGTGCCGCCTTACCGAAGGGACCGACGACGAGGTTCTGATAGAGGTCTTCCGCTTGAAACGGGGTGAAGGGCGCGGAGAGCAGGGCCAGATCGCGAAGGCATTGGTAGAGCGTCCAGAACGCGTCGAGCTTGTCTTGCTCGCGGCCCGCGGCCCAGAAACGACTCCGGGAGCGCCGCACGTACCAGTTCGAGAGCGACTCGACGAAGGCGTTCAGGGTCTGAGCGGCGTCGAAGCTTCGAAAGGCGTCCATGTGCTCGACCGCCTTCTTCTTGGTCTTCTCGAGCTCGGACATGACCCAGCGATCGAGCAGCGCCCGCTCGTGGACGCTGCGGCGGTGCTTCTCGTCCCGGACGGGATCGAAGTCATCGATGTTCGCGTAGGTGACAAAGAAGGCGTAGACGGAGCGCAGCTTGATCGGCAGCTCCTTCTGGAGGCCGCGCACGTTGCCCAGAGAGTGCCTCGTGTTGTTCCACGGCGGATTCGACGCGTAGAAGAACCAACGAAACGCGTCCGCCCCTGGCGCCGGCGTCCCTCGATCTTCGAGGACCACGCGCTGGCCCAGCGGTAGGCCCGGGACCTCAGCCGGTCGCGTATCGGTCGGAGCGAGCTCGAGGCCGAGTCCGCTCAGGTCCGCTTGGGCGAAGACCGCGACCCGGCGGGGGAGCTTCTTGTGCGCTCGAACGGCCAGGGTGCGCGCGCCGCCCTCTTCCTGGTCTCTGCGATAGACCTGCAAGCTCGCCCCTTCCTGGACATCGAGGCCATCGAGGTCATCACGACCGATGAGCACCTCGCCGGGTTTGGCGAGGACCCCTTCGACCTCGACCGGCGCAAACTCCATGCGCACGCGATCGAGGATGATCATAGGCGGGGTGTAGTTGCCGGAGCTCTTGGACTCCTTCTTGCCGTGTTTGTCGGAGACGTGTCCCAGCACGATGCAGCGCTTGTAGGGGTGTGGTGTCTCACTCTCTTCGAAGAGCAAGCTCGACACCATCATGAGCGAGTAGAACCAGCCGCGAGTCTGGTCGATGGCTTCGGAGATGAAGTCGGCGGGGAAGGCGTCCTTGAAGCGTGCTTCGCTTCCGTCTTTCCAGGGGAAGCCGAACTGCGCGAAGGGCATGCAGCCGGAGTCGAACCAGCAGTCGATGACGTCGGGCACTCGGCGCATCTGACCCTGACAGCGCTCGCAGGGGATGGTGACCTGGTCGATCCACGGCTTGTGGACCGCGAGGTGCTCCGAGAGGCTCGGATCTTTCGCTTTCGCCTCCTTGAAGTGCGCAAAGGCGTGGGGGTTCATGGCCTCGATGGCCGCCGCCGAGCCGGGGGCCACCGCGTGCTCGCACGATGGACACTCCCAGATGTTGAGCGGCGTGCCCCAGAAGCGCTCGCGAGACAGGGCCCAATCCACGTTGTTCGCAAGAAAGTCGCCGAACCGGCCGTCCTTGATGTGACTCGGGAGCCATTCGACCGCTTGGTTGTTCTCCATCACCCGATCGATCACCTCGGTGGTCCGAATGAACCAGGCGTCTCGGGCGTACTGGATCAGCGGGTCGTTCTCCGCCCGCCAGCAGAACGGATACTCGTGGCGATAGACCTCTGCGTGCACCACGAGGCCGGCGTCCTTGAGCAGGCGCTGAAGGGGCTTGTCCGCGTCTTTCACCCAGGTGCCGGCGAGATCACCCAGGACCTCGGCCAGCCTTCCATCCGGCCCGACCGCACACAAAAGCGGGATTTCGCCTCCTTGGCGCACCAGGGCGCGCCAGACCTTCCAGTCGTCCTCACCGAAGGCGGGCGCCAAGTGCACGACCCCAGTGCCCGCCTCGAGATTGACGAACCACTGGGCCGGGCCACTCGTTGCCTTGTCGCCGGGAACGACCCGGAAGTAGCGCGCGTCGTCCCCGAGTGAGCGGGCGTAGGTGTCGAAGGGGGGACGGTAGCGCTTGCCATAGAGGGCCTCGCCCTTGACCGTCTTTTGCACCTCGAGGGGGCGACCGAGCTTCTCGGAGAGGGTGGCGCGCAAGCCTTCGGCCACGATCAGCACATGGCCGGTCTCCGCGTCCTTCACGTAGCTGTAGTCGAGCTCGCCGTGCACGGCGACGAACATGTTCGAGGGCAGAGTCCAAGGCGTGGTGGTCCAAACCACCAAGGAGGCCTCTTCATCCACCAGCGGAAAGCGCACGTACACCGAGGGGTCGTCGACCGTTCGATAAGCGTTGCCGGTCTCTCCGGATGAGAGCGCGGTGCCGCCCTGAGCCCACCACCAGACGACTTTGTGACCTTTGTAGAGCAGGCCCTTTTCGAAGAGCTTCGACAGTGCCCACCAGACCGACTCGACGTAGCTCTTGTGGTAGGTGACGTAGGCCTTCTCGAGGTCGACCCAGAAGCCGATGCGCTCGGTGAGCTCTTCCCACTGCTCGGTGTAGCGAAAGACCGACTCGAGGCAGCGTTTGACGAAGGCCTCGACCCCGAACTCCATGATCGCGGCCTTGCCGGAGATCCGGAGCTCCTTCTCGACCTCGACCTCGACCGGGAGGCCATGTGTATCCCAGCCCGCCCAGCGCTCGACGTGGTAGCCGCGCATGGTTCGGTAGCGAGGCCAGATGTCCTTCATGACTCGGGTCAGGACGTGGCCGTTGTGAGGCATGCCGTTGGCGGTCGGCGGCCCCTCGTAGAACACAAAGGCGGGGCGGTCCCGGGAGTCCTCGAGCGAGCGGTGAAAGACGTCCCGCTCCTTCCAGAGGTCTAGAATTCGGGACTCGAGCGCGGGGAAGCTTGGGAGCGCGTCGACCTTCGAGAAAGCCATGTTCGGCGGGACACTAAGCAGCTCCGTGGACAAATGTCATCAGGGGTAATTCGGGGGACGCTCGACTGGACCCGAACTCGGAGTTCGGGTCCAGTCTAGAGCTCATCTCGAGACCCCCTCGGTCGCGATCCGGGCCGATCCACGTCGCCGCGCGGTGTTGGGCCTCCTCGCGCTATCGCGGGATAGCGCATTCGTCGGCCCGCCTTGCGCGCCTCGCGTCTCGGTCGTCTCGCTCGGTCGGGGGCCTCGAGATGAGCTCTGACGTCCCCCGAATTACCCCTGACGACGGTTCATGGCGTAGCATGAGGCATGCGCTTCCTTGCCGCGGTGGTCCAACTCACGACGACCCTCGACGTCGAACACTCGCTCGCGCAGGCCGAAGTGTTCATCGAAGCCGCGGTGGCACGTGGGGCTCGCCTCGTGGTGCTGCCCGAGAACACGAGCTTCATGGGATCCGAGGCCGCGAAGCTGAAGCTGGCAGAGCCGCTCGACGGCTCGGGCTTCGCCCGTCTGGGCGCGGCCGCGAAACGTCACGGTATCTGGCTGGTCGCCGGCACGCTGCCGGAGTCCGCCCCCAGCGCGAGCCACGCCTACAATACCTCGGTTCTCTTCGGCCCTTCGGGCTCACCTCTGGCGCGCTACCGCAAGATCCACCTCTTCGACGTGGAGCTCGGTGAGGGTGCGACCCACAAGGAGTCGAGCTCGGTCGCGCCCGGCGACGCACCCTGCCTCGTCGCCACCGAGCTGGCAACGATCGGGCTGAGCGTCTGCTACGACCTCCGCTTTCCGGATCTCTACCGAACCCTGGCCCGACACGGCGCGGAGCTGCTCACCGTCCCCGCCGCTTTCACCGTGCCCACCGGCCGCGATCACTGGGAGGTGCTCTTGCGCGCGCGCGCCATCGAGAACCAGTGCTACGTGCTCGCGGCCGGGCAGTTCGGGGCGCATGACGAGACCCGGCGGACCTACGGGCGCTCGATGATCATCGACCCCTGGGGCACCGTGCTCGCCACCGTGCCGGACGGGATCGGATTCACCATCGCGGAGATCG
Source organism: Deltaproteobacteria bacterium (assembly GCA_011526105.1). GTDB lineage: Bacteria > Myxococcota > Kuafuiibacteriia > Kuafuiibacteriales > Kuafuiibacteriaceae > WYAZ01. Next base: position 16,431 of record WYAZ01000171.1, read on the forward strand.
ACCTCGACGCGTTGCGCTCGCTCCGTCGGCGCTTACCCTGTCTCTCTCACGATCGACCCGAGGTGAGCCGCAAAGTCCCGTCGACCGGTCTATGACTTCACAGCCGCGCGTTCTTGGCGCTACGATTCGCGGCCGCGCCGTGATGAGCTCTAAGCATCTTCCGTGGGCTTTCGCGTGCCCTTTGCTGCTCGGCGCCTGCGCCGGCGCGCCGCCCAGCCCCGACTCCGCGGACGACACCGACGTGCTCCTCATGGATATCGTCGTAGAGAAGTGCAAGGTCCCCGAGCTCCAGGCCTACTTTCACCTCGCCTCGGCCGAGTTCGCGGGTTCCCATGAGAACCTGGATCGCCTCGCCGAGTGTCTGACCGAAGGCCCTTTGAAGGGCGAGCAGGTGCGCCTCATCGGCCACACCGATCCGACCGGCAGCGAGGCCTTCAACCAGAAACTCGGGCTGTCCCGGGCACAGCGGGTTGGACAGTATCTATCCAAACAAGGGGTCTCGGCGGACCGCATCCGGTACGAGTCCCGGGGCCCCAAAGAGGCCAGTGGCGATCCGGAGCGTTACCCGAACGAACGTCGCGTCGACATCCAGATCCTGCTCGGCCGAGCCGGTTGAGGCCGGAGGGACCGGGCCGAGGATATGACCGAACTCCAGGTAGGGGTCGCCGCGCGGATCGATGACCTCGACGCTGAGGCTTGGGACGCGCTCCTCCCCGAGGATCACGTCTTCTCCGGGCATCGCTTTCTCGGGCTCCTCGAGTCCTCGGGCTCGGTGGGCGCGGGGACCGGCTGGATCCCTCAGCATGTCTTCGTCCGCGAGAAGAACACAGAGCGGCTGCTCGGCGTCATGCCCGCCTATCTAAAGAGCGACAGCTACGGCGAGTACATCTTCGATTGGGGATGGGCACGCGCGGCCGAACAAGCCGGCGTCCCTTACTATCCCAAGCTCACGGTCGCGGTGCCTTTCACCCCAGCCACCGGGCCACGCCTGCTGGTCGCGAAGGACGCCCGACGCGACGAGGTGGAGGCGGCTCTGCTCCGCGGCCTCGATGCGCTCGAACGAGAGCTGGGAGCGCTTTCGTCGCACTTCCTCTTCACTATGGACGACGAGGCCGAGCGCCTCGAACAGGCCGGATTTCTTCGACGAGCCACGCATCAATACCACTGGCGGAACGACGGTTACCGCGACTTCGAGGACTTCTTGGATCGCTTTCGTGCAAACGCCCGGAAGGAAGTGAGGAAGGAGCGCCGACGCGCGGCCGAGTCGGGCCTGGTGCTGGCGGTGGAGACGGGTCCAGAACTCACCCCCGAAGACTGGCGGGCGATCGAGCGGCTGTATCGCCACACGAGCGATCGAAAGTGGGGACGCCCCTATCTGAGCCCCTCCTTCTTCGCACGACTCGGTGAGGTGATGGGCCCCGAGGTGCGCGTGGCGACCGCTCGAAGCGACGGGGAAATCGTGGCGATGGCCCTCGCCTTTCAGCGTGGGCGTCACCTCTACGGCCGGCACTGGGGCGCGTCCGCCTACGTGCGCGATCTTCACTTCGAGCTCTGCTACTACCAGCTCATCGAGCACGCGATCCGCGAGGGGCTCACGCTCTTCGAAGCGGGGGCCCAGGGCGAGCACAAGCTGAGGCGCGGCTTCGTTCCGGTGATCGTACACAGCAACCACCGCTTTCGGGTCGCCGGTCTGCACGAGGCGGTGGCGCGATTCCTCGTCGAGGAGCACCAAAACCTCGTCGACCACATCATCCCCGAACTCGCGGAGCTCGTTCCGTTTCGAACGAGGCTCTAGAGCTCATCTCAAAACCTCTGACCGAGCGAGACGGCCGAGGCGCGAGGTGCGCAAGGCGGGCCGACGAACGCGCTATCCCGCGATAACGCGACGAGGCCCAACACCGGGCACCGACGCGCATCGGCCGAAATCGCGACCGGAGGGGTTTTGAGATGAGCTCTAGTAGAGCCGCTCGACGATCACTGGCTTTTGGACCCGGCCTGGGGCGACCACCTGCGTACTGAGCTCGGGCCCGAGCTGCACGACCTTGCCCTCGTGCTCGGAGATCTCCTCGATGATCGCGTGCGCGGCGTTGAGCCCGCCGAGCCAGCTCCGCCTATCCGACACAAAGACGAGATCTCCGACCTTCGCCCCCAAGGCCGCAGCGAGTTCTCTCGAGACCGCGAGGCCGGCGAGCTGGGCCGCGCCTGAGTGGCCGCGGTCCGTGGTGAGGAGCTCGACCTTCGCCTCGGCGCGCCGCACGTCATCCTCGCGCCCAGGAGACCCCTTGTAATACGTGATGGCGTCCGACAGGGTCCCCCACACCAAGCCACGGATCTCTGCCAGCGGCCGGGCTCGGCTGAGCAGGCTCACCGAGATGCCAATCGCCGCGCTTGTGACGAGCCCGAAGAAGGCGCGCATATATTGAAACGTCTGCATGCCACCGAAGAGGCCGCCCTCGGCCTCGATCATGGGCACACCGTGAGCAAACGGCTTCACCATCTCCGGATAGACGATCGATGCCAGCATGACCGCCATCCCACCTGCGAGCGTCGCCACCGCACCCGCCTTGGTGTAGCGACGCCAGAAGACCGAGAGCAGGAAGGCGACGACCAAGGGCGGGGTCACCGCCGCGGTGAAGGCGCCGTGCGCGGCGTAGATGGACTTGAAGTTCGCGAAGACCGGCACGAGCAGGATGCCCAGCAAGGTCACGGTGACGCTCGTGATGCGCGCCACCCGCAGAAGCTCGCCTTCTTCAGCCTTGGGCCTGAAGTACGGGCGATAGAAGTCGTTGACGACCACTGCGGCGACGGCGGTGATCAAGGTGTCCACGGTCGACATGAGCGCGGCGGTGAGACACGCCATGATCATGCCGAACACCCCGGGGCGAGCGAGCACCTCGGTGGCCACGAAGAAGACCTCTTCCGCGCGGACTTCGGAGGACAAAAGACCCGCGTGAACCATGGCCCGGCCGACCCAGCCGCCCGAGGCCACCACCGCCGCCGCGACCGGCATCAGGACCAGCGCGGTCACGAAAGCCGCCTTGCGCCCGTCCTCGGCGCTCTTCGCCGCCAAGAACCGCATGATGATGCCTTGGTTCAAGAAGTAGAACATGACGGTGTTCGCGACCCCGTCTTGCCAGAAGATCCCCACGCTGTTGTAGGCCGGGTCTTGGTTGAAGTTGGTGAACGCCCGCCGGAGGTCTCGGGGGATGTGCTCCCAAAAGCCCGAGAAGCCGCCCAGCTCCGCGAAGCCTAGGCCAAAGATGAGAAAGCCGGTCACGAGCAGCATGACCCCTTGAAGGAGGTCGGTCATGATCACGCTCGTCTGCCCGCCAGACGTCACGTAGATCGCGCTGATCACCGCCACCAGGATCGCCGAGCCCAGAATCGGCCAGCCGAGCATGATGGAGAGCGCCTTGCCCATCGTGAACAGGTTCACCCCCACGTAGCCTACGAGGTAGATGATCATGATGACGCTCACCCAGAGCCTCACGTGACGATCGAAGCGACGCTCGAAGTACTCGGGCACCGAAGTCACCCGCGAGAAGTACAAGATGGGGATCCACCCGAACGCGAGCAGCGGCATCCAGAACCAGTCGTTCAGATAGGTCTGCGCGCTCGCGACGCCGTAGGTGAAGGCGACCTGGCTGTACTTCACGAAGCTGTACGAGCCGACGACGGTGGCCACCATGCTCACCGCAATCAGCCACCACGAGAAACGCTGACCACCAAAGAAGAAGTCTTTGACCGTTCGCTGCCGCCGACCAAACCAGGTGCCCACGAAGAGGATCGCCGCGAAGTAGACGACCATGATCCCATAGTCGAGCGGCGTGCCGACCCCACTGCGCACGTGCGGCGGACCGGCGTAGGCGACCGCTGGCCGCTCGGTCATGGCGCCGTACTCCAGGTAGGCCTGCGCGCCGCCGACGCCGAGGAGCACGACCATGAGGCCCAGGAGCCGATAGAGCCCGCGCCCCGACAGCCCCACGTAACCGTGGCGCGCCGCGAAGTAGACGCCCACGGTGAAGACGATCGTACCGATGGAGTACTGGTAAACGTAAGGATCCATCGCGGGCCTCGCGTGTACCCGTCGTGCGCCGCCGCCGCAAGTTCCGCTTGCCGAAGAGGTCCCGATTCCTATCTTGGCCCCATGTCTCTCGCTTGGAAGTTCGCCCTCCCCTGGTGTCTCGTGGGGTCTTCGGCGGCGTGCGGGGGCGGCGCCGACTTCGTACTTCGCGATACGACGGTGGCCACCGACCCCGCGGAGGGCCGCTTCTGGTCACTGCCCTTCCCCAGTGATGCCCGTTTGGAGGTCGACGGCAGCTACGACTTCGAACGCTTCCCGGCGTATGGCACCAACTCGCCGCTGGCCCGGAGCAACGAGCTCATCGGCATGTGGCTCGACGCGGCAGAGGCGCGGGTTCAGGGCGGTTTCGGACTGTCTTCGGGCGTGTTCTTCCCCGTGAGCGCGCCCATCGACGCGTCGAGTCTACCGGCTTCGCCGGCCCAGAGCCTCAGCTTCGACGCATCGGTCTTCTTGGTCGACGTGGATGAGAACTCACCCGAGCGGGGCCGCTTCTTCCCTCTCGACGTCGTGTTCAACGCGACCGGCGATCGTTATGCACCGCCCAACCTGATCGCGGCGCGGGTCGTGTTCGGCTTCACGCGCCGTCCGCTCACTCGATACGCCGCGGTCATCACGGATTCCGTGCTCGACGCCAGTGGGTTGCCCCTCGGACGCAGCCCGGCGTTTCATGCCGCGTTCGAGGGTGAAGACGGCGCCGACGCCGCGCTCGCGGACGATCTAGGGAAGCTGCGAGCGTTCCTGGAGGCACAAGACTTCGACCCCTCGCGCGTGGTCGGTGCGAGTGTCTTCAGCACCCTCGACCACAACGCGCTGCTCCTCCGGCTCGCAGACTGGGCAGAGTCGCTGCCCCTCCCCGCGATTGAGCCGTGGCGGCGCCACGAGTCGTTCGAGAGCTTCGAGGTCCTCACGTCGAGCATGACGGTGCCGGTGTTTCAGACCGGGCGGCGCCCCTATGCGAACATCGGAGAAGGACGCATCGAGTTTGAAGCCAATGGCGCGCCGAAGGTCGTGGGGAGTCAGAAGGTGCGCCTCGCGCTCACCGTGCCCAAGGGCACCCGGCCGGGCGCCGGCTTCCCGCTCACTCTGTATCTGCACGGCTCGGGCAGCAACTGGCGTGAAGCCACGGACCGGGCCCCCAAACCCGAGGACGGCAGCAGTCCCACGATGCCGCCCGAGGGCCGAGGTCCGGCCGAGTGGCTCGCCCAAAGAGGGGTTGCCACCCTGGGCTTCGACTTCCCGCTGCACGGCAACCGCCACAGCCCTCCGGATACCTCGGGTCTGGTCTTCTACAACCTCTTCGGAAACATCGACGCCACGATCGACAACTATCACACCACCGCGGTGGAGATGATCTTGCTGTCGCGGGCCATACTCGAGCAACAGATCGATTTGGGCGCGGCGGGGGGCGGCCTCATCCAATTCGATCCCGACCGTCTCACCGCCATGGGTCAGTCCATGGGCACGACTCTCGCGGTCCCGTGGGCCACAGTTGATCGGCGCGTCAAGGGTTTGGTCCTGTCGGGCGCCGGCGGATCACTCATCGAGATCGCCGTGACCGCGATTGAGCCCGTGACCCTCGGGTCCTTCGTGGAACGGCTGGTCGAGATGCCCGAAGGCGAACATCTGCACATCCACCATCCACTCATGCACGCCTTTCAGCACGTCTGGGACCTGGTGGACCCCATCGCAAAAGCTCGCTACGTCACGCGAGAACCCCACCCGGGCATGTCACCGAAGCACATATTCATGTCGGCCGGCGTTCGAGACGGCTACTTTCACCCGCGTGCGCAGGCCGCCATGGCGGTGGGCTTGGGCATTCCGTTGGTGGGCGAGGCGATCGAACCCATCCTGCCCGAGGCGCTGGGCTTGGACGGGCGCAGCACACTCCCCTACCCCCTCGGACAGACGCTCGGGGGCCGCGTTGCCGGGGTCGTCCAGTACGCCGCGCCCAACAACCTCGGCCACTACGTCCTGTTTAATCAGGAAGGCGCGCGCCACCAATACACCTGTTTCGTGGCCAGCGTGGGTACTGGGTCGGAGAGCATCTCGGCCCCACGCGGCCTGATGGATCCCTGCCCATGATGCGTAGTGCTCTGAGCTTCGCCTGCGCGCTGCTGCTCTTCGCTTGTACCGTCCCGAACGTCCCGGTCGCGCCTCGGGCGGAGGCGAAGCTCGAAGCCGCTGATGCGGACCGATGGGCGAGCTTCCTCGCTCGTTACCTCGCGATCGACACCACAAACCCGCCGGGCAACGAGGCCAACGCACTGCCCCTGCTCCAGGAAACTCTGAGCGGTATGGGCCTGACCTCCACCGTCACCGACCTGGGGGACAACCGCGCGAACATCTACGCACGCCTCGCCCCCAACATGCCCACCAAGAAGGGCCCGCTCGTGCTCCTCCACCACATCGATGTCGTCCCGGTCGAGCGTGACCAGTGGACGATGCCGCCGTTTGGCGGGCTCGAGCGCGACGGACAGATCTACGGCCGAGGCGCCATCGACATGAAGCTCGTCGGCATGCTGCAGCTCGCGGCCATGGAGATGCTCACCCGCCAGCGTGACCGGCTCGAACGTGAAGTCATCTGGCTCGCGGTCTCGGACGAGGAGGCGCTCGGGCTCGGCGCTCAACGTGCGGTGGCCGACCACATGAACGAGTGGCTACCCGACTACTTGCTCGACGAAGGTGGGTTCGCGGTCCGCGACTTCATGAACGGCCAGGACATCGTCGTCGTCGCGACCACCCAGAAGCGCCCCATGAAGGTGCGCATGATCGCCCAGGGTGACGCAGGCCACGGCTCACGTCCGATCGCGACCGGCGGTCCTCGGGTCCTCGCTGAAGCCCTTCACCGCCTCGACGCCCATCCGCGGGCGGCCCGGCTCATCGGCACCAACGTGCACCTGTTCGAGGCGCTCGGCCGCATTGCATCCTTTCCGAAGAGCTTCTTCCTCTCTCATATCTCGTGGCCGGGGGTTCTGTGGCTGGTGGAAGACAGCCTCTCCGCCAACAAGAACCTGAACCCGATGATCCGAGACACCGTCACGCCCACGATGCTCGAGGCCGGACAGAAGGCGAACGTGATCCCGGCCGAGGCCAGCGCGGTGCTCGACATCCGCCTTTTACCCGACACTAGCCCCGAGTCGCTGCTCCGCGATCTCGCGGCGCTCATGGAAGGCCTCCCCGTGCGCTTCGAGGTGCTCGAGCCCCCCGGACCCGCGGTGCCCGAAGCCCCGACCGACGACCCCTTCTTTCGTGGGCTCACGGACGCAGTGCGCGCCCACGCCCCCGCGGCACACGTCGCCCCTTGGACGGTGGTGGGCGCGAACGACTCCCGCTTCTTTGCTCCTCGGGGTGTGAAGACCTACGGCTACGTACCGGTGTTCTTGTCCAAGCAGCAGATCGACACGATTCACGGACACGATGAGAACGTCAGCAAGAAGGAGCTCGAGCTGGGGCTTCGGATCTACCTCGACGCGATGGCGCGAACCCTGCTCGCCCCTATGCCTTAGCGGGGTGCCTCAGTCGTCCCCGCCGCCGTAGCCGGACGCTGCGCCGACCTGCTCTTTCTTCACCGATCCGGCGTCGAAGCCGTCGAGCGACTTCATCATCTTGTCGAGCGTCTCGTCGAAGTCGAGGCCGGACTTCTTGGTGAAGCGGACCGGGTTCACGCGAGCGACCACGAACGCCTTCAAGTAGGGGCTCTCGATGCCGCGCTTCTTCAGAGCCTGCACGGCCTCGCCCACTGCGGCGTCGATCTCGATCATCCGCTGGGCCCGGCGCTCACGCTCGACGAGCGCCGCGGGCAACGATTGGTCGAGGAAGGCTTCGCACTTCTTGAGGATGGGCTGGTACACACTCCCAGAGAAACGTCCGCTCTTCTCGTACGCCACCCCCAACGTGAGTAGCGTCGGGTCGTCGAACTCGATCGCGAAGGCGGTCTCGGCCCTCGGGTCCAAGTCGGCGAGCAGACGCGCCATTCGAATCACCTCGAGCGCCCGGTCCTTGAGGTTGGGCGACTTCTCGGTGTTGAGCGCGAGGATCTGGTACATGAGCGCAGGATCCGTCAGCACAAGCGCGGTGATCGACTTGGCCCCGAGGCGTTTCATGGCGGCGTAGCGATGGTGGCCGTTCGGAGTCCAGTAGTGGCCTTCGGGCGTACGCACGAGTACGATCGGGTCCAAGTAATGATCGAGGCGGGAGACCACGTCCGAGAGTCGCTTGACATGGGTCTCGGACAGATCGCGCTGAAAAGGGGCTGGCTCCACCTTCTCGATCGGCACCGCCGCAAAGAGCACGGTGTGACCACCCACGGGATCACGGTAACGCGCGAGCACCACGATGCCGTCACCCTCGAGTCTCGCCTCGAGCTCGGTGTTCGCTGTGTCGGATGCTGGGGCTTGGACCTCCTGGGCGCTGAGTCCTCGTGAGCTGGGGGCGGGGCTCTTCTTGCCGCGCGGTTTCTTCGGCGCCGCGGTGGCGGTCGCGGTCGGCTTGCGGCGGCCCATATCAGTGCAGGATGCAGCTGCGGGAGCAGACTTCGGCGAGGAGCCTCCCGATGACGTGTCGCTCTTCTGCGTCGACCGTTCGGTCCCGGAAGGACTCGAGATCGGCCGCCGCGAAGGGATAGGCCTGGAGCTCGAGGTACATCATCGCGCGGTCCCGATAGACCTCGGGGTTCTCGGGATCGAGAATGACGATGCGATCCACGGCGTCGAGTGCCTTCAGGTTCTCGCCTCGGGCTCGGTAGAGCCCCGCTAGGTTCATGAGCATGCGGCGGACGATCTGCTTCGGGTCGACCGGCTCCACGAAGGAGGATTCGAAGCGGACGCGCCCATTCGTGAGGTCGAAGAGGAAGTTGGCGAGGTCCTGCGGAGACATGAGTCGCCCGTCGTTGAAGACGTCCACAAACAACTCGCGTTCCACCGCGTGACGCACCAGAAAATGCGCAGGGAACGCGACGCCCACCAGCGGAACTCCCGCGCGCCGACCGAGCTCCATGAAGACCACAGACAGCGTGATCGGGATGCCGAGCTTTCGAGCGAGAACGTCATTCAGAAAGCTGTTCTTCGGGTCGTAGTAGTCCTTCTGGTTGCCGCGGAATCCAAGGGTCTCGGAGAAGTAGCTGGCCAGGGCTTCGACGCGCTCGCGGGGCGCCTCAAAGGAGGAGACCGCGTTCCGAGCGCCTTCGCCCATGCGTTCCATGTCGAAGAGACAGGCGTTTACATCGAGGTCCGGATACTCCTCCGCCGCGAGCAGGAGCGCTCCGGTCACCAGGTCTTCACTGCTGTCGTGCTCTGCCCACTGACGGAAGCGATCGCGGTTCTTGGAGAGCAGCTGGGCCACGCGCTCGGACCATACAGCGCATGTCTCCGCGAGTGAATGAACGCGCGTGTGCGCCCCGGTCCTACTGCCGCGGCGGCCACAGCGGTGCTTCGAATGACGCGCTGCGGCCCTCATAGCTCTCATTCGGACGAGCCGCGTCAAGGAGGCCGGGGCTGAGGATCACGTTCTCGAGCGCGGTCTCGGACAACATCCGCCCACAGGCTTCGTACACTGCGTCCGCATCAATGTGCTGATACGCGTATACGTCGACGGGCCGTCCACACTTGCTCGCCTTACGCACCGCCAAGCTCTCCGCCCGTACCCCCACGACGCTCCCGAGGTTGTCGAGCAGCCCGGGTTCCCCGTCCATCACGGCGACGATGGGCACGCGGCGTCCGGCTGCGCTCACGAGATCTGCAGCGTCACTGAGGTGGTAGCGGGTGTGCCCGTTGGTGCTCTGGCGCAGATGCAGATCGCCGGTGATCTGAAGACCAGTCTTCAGATGTTGATACCCATTGAGGGCGCCGAGGTTTCCGCAGAGCAGATCGGCCGACGTCACGTTGATGACATTCGCGAAGATCCCTTCTTGGCGGAGACGATCCGAGGCCCCGAGCGCCTCCGAGCCCATCGCCCCCATCGTGAAGATGTTCACCACGTTCTCTCCGGGCTCGTAGCCTTCGTAGCCTCGGTAGTCGACGAGGTAGTACGCACCCGCGAGACAGTCCTTGCGCGTGGCCTCGAGCATCTCTGCGGGGGACGCGCCCTTGAAGCGTAGGTGCTGCTCGAGACGTCGCTCGAGTTCGGCGTGTTTAAATGCGCGCGTCACACACCGCACGAGGACCCCCGTGCGGCCGATGTTGTCACCCGTGTACGCGCGCCGAACCGCGTCCGAGAGGATCCAATCGATCTCCTGCGCGTAGAAGGGCTCCCAGGTGATGAGATTGGGCATCTGGATGTCGCTCTTCCAGGAGTGCTGGGCGCCCTCCGACGAAAGCGTCACGCCTGATGGCGTGCCGATCACGATGAAGCTCGAGCCCCAGTACAGGTTGTAGTAGAGCTGATCAAAGGCGCGTTTGATGAAGAAGTCGTAGATGGTCATGATCGGCACAAAGGGGATACCAATCCGGTCTTTGATCTTGCCGAACGCGCCCACCGCGCTCATCGCATTGGCTTCCGCGATCTCGAAGCGAAGGTGGCGGGTCCAAGCCTCTTCGTTCGGGATGAGTCCTGGCCGACGGCGATCTCGCACCCCGAGGTTGTGCTCCCAATCCTTCTCGAAGCCCGGACCATAGATCTTCTCGTCCATGGCCGGATTGATGTTCGTCGAGGTGCCGACGTCGGGCGCCATCGTGAGCACGTGCTCCGCGAGCGGTCCCCATCGGCGGTCATCGTCGCTCAGAATGCGTTGCTTCTGGCCTTTTCGCTCGGCCTCTTGTTGGTTGCCGATGCGGATGAGCTTTCCGGCAAACTGCCCCCACACGTACTGGGTGTGCACGAGAGGGAGCAGCTTGAGGTCCAGCCCGAGCGTCTCGGGCAACGGGCCCGCCGCCAGGCTCCGCTGTTCGGTGCGAGCGAGGTTCTTGTCCTTGAGCGCCCAGAGCTTCTCGGTGCCCTCGCGCAAGGTGGCACGGCGCGAAGCCAGAAAACGCCCCTCCTCAGACTTCTCGGCAAAGAGCTCGTAGGGGTGGTCCTCGGTGAGCCCGCACTCCTCCAGAACTGCCTTGACCTCGTCCGCTTCCGGCAGGGCGTTGTGGTTGCCTGGCGCCGCCTGCAGCGAGTGGAGTCCCCAGCCCTTGATCGTGTGCGCGATGATGAGCGTGGGCGAGATGCTCGGTTGACGGGCCTTCCTGAACGCCTCCATCAAGACGTCGATGTCGTGCCCACCGAGATCCAAGAAGATCTCGAGCAGCTCGTCGTCCGACAGCGCCTTGAGGAATTTCTCGAGCTTCTTGTTCGCGCTGAGGAGCTGACCCCGGATGTCCTCGATGTTCCTCTTGTAGAGCAGGATCTGAAAGCCGTAGTCCGAGAAGCCCTTCTCGAGGACCTCTTGTAGGGCCTTGCCGCCGGGGCGTTTGAACAGCGCCAGGCGCTTCTTGCCGTGGATGAGCTGATGCACGTCCCAGCCGTTGGCCAGCCCGAGGCGCTCCATCCGCTCCCAGTCCGTGCCTCTCAGCCCGCGTTGGTTGGGGATGCGCGTGCCATCCAGGTTCTGACGATTGTAGTCGACGATCCACGTGACGTTCCCGAGCTCGCGCTCCGCCGCGTCTGGCATGGCCTCCATGAGCGAGCCCTCGCGGAACTCCGAGTCGCCGAGCAGCGACCAGAAGTGCGCGTCTTTTGGGGCTTCGAATCCGTGGTGTTCTGCGTATCGATAGGCGAGTGCGGTGTACATCGAGGCCACCGCCGGGATTCCGACCGAGCCGGTGGGAAAGAAGAAGCTGCCATCGGGGTCAAACTCGGAGTGGTAGCTCTGAAGCACCGGCTCCCCACGCTTCGAGAACGAGCGGAATCGGGTGAGCACCTCCGCGCCCTCTTCCTCGCTCATCCACCTGCGTCCGAAGGGCTCGTGAAAGAGGCCCAGCGCGTAGTTCAAGGCATGGTCGATCGGCGAGCCGTGCGGCTTGTTGACGAACACGTCTGCCGGCCCTCGAATCCCGAGGTGCAGAGCCGACATGATGTGGACGCAAGAGGCGCAGCCGGCCGGATGACCGCCCACTTTCGGGTCGCCCTCCTGCTTGTCCTTGCGGTGGTTGGCATCGACGATCAGCTTGGTGGCGTAGGCTAGGACCCGGTGCGCGATCGCGGCGATGAGCTCGGACTCGGTTCGTTTCTTCACCGGCCCGTCATACCCGAGGTGACGTCCTTGCTCTAGGACGTTGTCTAAACTGTACTCGTGTACTAGTACGTACGCCGTGGGTCCCCAGAGAAGAACCATGCCCTCAGGCCTCGCCGAGCTCAGCCAAGTCCTGGCCCTCATGCAGAAACCCGAGGAGATAGCGCGTTTTCTCGAGGACCTCCTGAGCGCGGCGGAGATTGACGCGGTCTCGGAGCGTTGGGCGATCGTGAAGCTGCTCGACGCCGGCCGAACCCAGCGCGAAACCCGAGATGCCCTCGGTTGCGGCATCGCCACCGTCACACGCGGGCAACACCAGCTTCGTCACGGCACCGGCGGTTTCCGTCAGGCCCTTTGGCTCACGGAGGCGTGGAACGGGCGCCGGTGAGTTTTGTCAGCAGCGCACTCAGCACTCGCTCTTCGTAGCCCACATGAACTTCCGTGATCGTGCCCGACGCGCCGTCGATGAGCAGCGCATACGGCAGGGCGCTCGCGCGATAGCGCCTGGAGAGAATGCCAAAGCGATCGAGCAGCACGGGGAACGGCGCTTCGATCTCGGTCTCGACGAACTTCGCCATTTCGATCTGCCCGGCTTCCTCGCGGTCCACCACGACCCCGAGGAGCTCGACCCCCGCCTGTTTGAGCTCCGCATGGCGTTTCGCGAGCTGGGTCCACTCCACGCGGCACGGTGCGCAGTAGGACGCAGCGAAACTGAGAAACACGGCCTTCGTCGGAGACTTCGCTTTGGCGCCCACAAACTCGGCGAGAGCGGCGCTCTGCCGGCCGCAGAGCTTCGGGTTCATGGTCTTCAGGGTGAAGCCGGGCGCGGTCTCGCCCACCGCCAGACCCGCCTCTTGGGCATTCGCTGGGTTGTCCCAGGCGTGCACCAGCTCCAGGGTCAGACCGAGGACAACGCAGAATGACAGTCGAACCCCAGCGCCCACCGCCTCATTCTGCCCGGGGCTCACCCGGATCGCCAGCCCTCCAGGTAGCCTTGAGCCTGAAGCCGAAAGAGCTGCGCATACCGACCGTTCTGGGCCAGGAGCGCTTCGTGGCTGCCGGACTCCTTCAGGGTTCCGTCCGCGAGAACCACGATACGATCCGCCATCCGGACCGTCGAGAAGCGGTGGGAGATGAGAAACGCGGTCTTGTGTTCGGCGAGTCGCTGAAAGCGCTCGAAGAGTCGGTGCTCGGCTTCGGCATCTAACGCAGCGCTGGGCTCGTCGAGGATCAGGATGTCCGCCTCGCGCATGAAGGCACGCGAGACAGCGAGCTTCTGCCACTGCCCGGTCGACAGCTCGGTCCCTCCGTCGAACCAGCGCCCCAGCTGCGTATCGAGTCCGCGTGGGAGCTCGCGAACGAGCTCGAGCGCGTCGCCCGAGTCGGCGGCCCTCAGGATGCGCTCTCGGTCTTCGAGGTGGCGGAGGTCTCCGAGGCCGATGTTTTCGCCCGCGGTGAACTGATAGCTCACGAAGTCCTGCAGCACGACGGCGAAGCGCTGCCTGAGCTCCTCCGGGTTCAGCTCGACCGTGGGTACTCCGTCGATGAGGATCTGCCCAGAGGTCGGACGGTACAGTCCCGTGAGCAGCTTCACCAGCGTGCTCTTCCCCGCGCCATTGGCGCCCACGAGCGCGATCTTCTCCCCCGGCTCGACCTCGAGGTTGAAACCACGCAGCACCGGGGCTCGCCCGCCGGGGTACGAGAAGCTCACGTCCTGAAAGACAACTCGGCCGCGTCCCGCCGTCTTGGCAACCGCCGGAGCGAGCTCGCGCATCGCGGTGCCTCCCTCTTTGGTCTCGATGCGCAGGAACGAGAACAAGTTCGACATGAAGAGGCTGTCTTCGTACGAGCTTCCTACCGCAAACAGCAGGTCGCGGAGCGCGGTCTGCCCCTGCCTAAAGATCGCAAGGTAGAAGGTCATCTCCCCGAGGCTCAGGTGGCCGCCCGCGGTTCGCAGCACGATCCAGGCGTAGGTGCCGTAGAAGGTCGCAGTGGAGAGCAGCCCGAGCACGAAACCGAAGCCGGCGCGGCGGATGGCGAGGCTTCGGTCTTCACCGTAGAACTTCTGATACAGCCCCCGGTAGAGCCCCAGGATGTGTTCCGACAAGGAGTAGAGCTTGACCTCCTTGGCTTCGCGGTCGCGGGTGAGGAGCCACTCGAGGTACTTCATCCGCCGCCCCTCGGGCGCGCGCCAGGAGAAGAGGCCGTAGGCCTCGCGGGAGAAGCGGAGCTCGGAGAAGAAGGACGGCAGCGTCGCCACCGCGAGCGCGAGCACCGCAAGTGGACTGAAGGTCACCAGGGCGATCGCCAGTGAAGCGAGCGTGAGCAGATCGCGCACGAAGCCCGTGAGGGTGGTGAAGACGTTGAGCGGACGCGACGACGCCTCACGTCGAGCGTTCTGAAGCCGGTCGTAGATTTTTGGATCTTCGAAGTGCGCGAGTTCGAGCTCGGTCGCCTTCGCGAGGATGCGCAGGTTGATGAGGTGTCCGAGCTTGAGCCCGAGCAGCGCCCGGGTGAGCTGCGAGCCCCGAGAGAGCGCCAGTCCAAACGCCATGAGACCCGCCTCGACGGCCACGTAGATCACCGCCATACGTCCGGCCTCGGGGTCGGAGGCCAAGGCGGCGACCACGGCATCGACGATGAGCCGGCCGACGTAGGCCACCGCGAGCGGCAGGAGCCCGCCGAGGATACCGAGAATGCCGATGAGGGCGGCCGAAAAGCGGTCCGCTTCGAGCACGAGGCGAAGCGTCGGGCCGAGTTCGCGGAGGACGACCCGAAAAGACCGAAGCCCGGTCGAGTCCGAGGGGTCTTCGTGGCGGGGGCGCACCGGGCGAGGCTACTCGCCCAGCGCGTGGGAGTGAAGGTTCGAGAGAGCCAGTCCGCTCAGCGACCGATCGACTGGATGATGTTCTTCGCGGTCTCGTTGTACTTGTCGATGATCTGGCGAAGCATGTCGAACATCTGGCTGCGCTTGTCGATGAGACGCTTCAGCTTCATGGTCTCCACGTCGATGGAAGGGCTCGACCCACCCTTGCCGCCGCCTTCAGCACCGCCGCCACCTGCTGCACCGCCGGCGCCCTTGGCCCCGTCGGTGCCGCCTTTGCCGCCCTTGCTCTGCTGCTGCTGGATCTTGTTGATGTAGTTGGCCTGCTCTTCGATCTCTTTATCCATCTTCTTCATGATCAACATGATCATGAGGCAGACCTTGTCTTCGACGGTCAGAGAGGGGTCAGCGAGGAGTCGACTGAACTCGTCTCCGCCGCCCGCAGCGGCCGCACCACCTCCGGCAGCCGCACCACCGCCCAAGCTCGGCGAGGTCCCGAAGCCTCCGGTGGCCCCGCTTCCGGGCATGTACGTCCCGCTTCGGGCGCCAGCCCCGCCGCCGCCGGGCATGTAGCTCCCGCCGCCGCCGAGCATCCCGTCCATCACTCCAGCGAGTGCTCCCAGCATCGCGGCTTGGTGTACGCCGCCCCCCATCGCGGCGTTGACTCCGCTCGCGACCCCGCCCGCGGCTCGGCTGAGATTGTCGAGCATTCCGAGCGCAGAGAAGGCCGCCGCGTTATGCGCGCCGCCGGCCGGAGAATAGCCGGGCGGAAAGGGCACCAAGGTGAGCCGACCGTCGTTGCGGCCATCCGGCACGATGCGTCCGCCCATCATCATCTCGAACTGCTGCCGAGCGAACGGGTGTCGCTTCAAGAACCGCTCGAGCTTCGCGCCCTTGCGGCGGGCTTTGAGCTGCTCGAAGAAGTTGGCGCCGGGAGGCGCCGCTCCGAGGTCCATGTTCTGGGCTGGAGCGTAGTGGCCCGGGCAGCAGCAGCCGCCCGCGAAGGGAGGCGGCATGCACATCGGCGCCGGAAGTCCGCCGCTCGACAAGAGGCTGCCGAGCGCGTGAGGAGACATGGCGAGGCGCTCGAACTGATCCACGAGGCCGTGCATCCGCTCGGTTTGCTGCTCGAGCTGGCTGAGCACGCCCTCCATCTGCAGGCCCATGGCCCTGAGCAGATGGCTTCCGCCTACGAGTCCTATTAGTGACGACATCTGTGCCTCCTCCTAGAGTCCGGGCACCGAGCGCCCAGCACGAGGAACAGCAAGTGACGGGCCATGAGGAGCGGGCTTTTAGAAACAGCTAGTTAGGGGAGGGACCGGCGTTCTTCTGTGCAGTCATGCACCGCTGTTGGTGCAGAAGCGCCCGGGCGGGAATGCGGGGCCGGGGAATCAGCGCTTGGCGAGCGCGACGGTCTGTTCGGGGACTTCGCTGACCGGAACGAGCGTGGCCTTCAGGACCATCTTCTCGTCACGAGGCAGATAGGCCACCTTGACCGGGGTACCGAGGCAGTCGGCGGCGTCGTGAAGGGCCACACACCGCCAGCGCGGAACGACGCCGGTGGGGGCCACCGAGTAGATCTCAAACACCAACGCGCTCCCCTGCGAAAGCAGGCTGGGTTCGGCCTCGAAGCTCGCAAAACGCCGCCCGTCCGTGCGCTCGCGCACCACGGTGGTCGCCTGATGATAACGAACCAACGAAACCTCGGTCGTGTTGGCGGTCTCGGAGCTCTTGAGAGGGGCCCGCGCCGCCGGCTCCGCGCTCCATCCCAGGTTGGGGGCACCCACCATCACCCCTAATGCCATCGCCCATCCGGTCCAAACTGTGAGCTTTCGCATATCCCCTCCGAGATTTCTGTACGCAACCGCGTCTGTAAGAAAACAATACTTAAACTAGACCCGTAATCTATGTGTCATTTCTTAGCCTGACCAGTATGTTTTTGCAAGCCCCGGTCATCGATCCGATGCTGAAAAGGACGAGGTCGCCCCAACCCGCAAGAAACGCGGGCGCAGCTCCGCCCTGAGGCCGTTCGTGCTCAGGACTTGGGGTGATGAGGAGGCGCTACGCGCCCGAAGCGGGCTCGAGGGCCGCGCTCAAGCGCTTGTCGATGGAAGACTGCACTTTTTCGGCCTTGATACCGGCCGCCTTCGCGAGCATGCCCAGCTTCACGGAGACCACGACCTTGCTGGTCGAGACATCGACGGTGCCGGAGGCGCCGGTGCCCTTGAGCTCGGCTCTGGCGCCGTTCCAGCTCAGCTTGAGGCCGTACTTGCTCTCGAGCTCCGCTGCAAACGGCTCGAGGGCCTTCTTGGCGGCTTCGATGGAGAGCTGGTGGCTCTTCTCGACGCGGATGTCGCCCATGCCTACTTGATCTTCTTCTCGACGAAGAGGACGTGCTTGCGCACCTTCGGATCGTACTTCTTGAGCTGCAGCTTCGTCGTGGAAGTCCGCCGGTTCTTGCTCGTTACGTAGTAGTAGCCGGTTCCTGCCGACGACTCGAGCTTGATCAGCTCTCGACCTTGCTTGGCCATATCAGTCTCCTCTCGGGCCGTGCCCGAAGCTGCGGCTCATATCGAGCCTCGGGGCTTTCGGTCAACGTCTACCTGCGCAGGCTGGAGAACCGTCTCCGGGTTTCTGCCTGGGAAGCGCCGCCGTGGCGGCTTTGCGGCTGCGGGGGGCCACGTACGTCGGCGCGCCCGAGAGCGACTCGAGCAGGGCTTCCAGGTCCGCGAGTTCGTCCACGTCCCTGCCCTGCTCCAGCGCCAGCAGTCTGCAGCCGATCCGTTCGGCGGCGCTGCGGGTGCTCGACATGACCGCGTTCGTCGACCACGGGATCGCCTCGAGTAGCCCGGGAAAAGGTCCCGCGAAGGCGATGAGATCGTAGCCCCCATCGAGCGTGGGCCCGCAAACCACGTCCCAGTCCGCGCTCGCCAGCGCAGCGAAGGCCTCCTCCAGGCGGGACTCGGGCATCGCGGGCGCATCGCTTCCGATGATCACGGTGTGCCGCGCCCCGGTCTTGGCCCGGGTGTGCTCGATCTTCTCACCGAGCGTGTCTCCCTGCTGAGCAAACACACGCCAAGCCGGGCCGGGGACCATCGCGGCGGCCAGTTCGAGTTCCTCCGGGGCCGAAACCGCCACCGAGAAGAAGACCTGCGCCCGCGAGCCGATGCGCGCGCGCTCCACGAGATCGAACACGTCCAAAAGGAACGCTTCATAGAGCCGAGCCGCCTGCGCCTCTCCGAGCGCCGCGGCCAGCCGTGTCTTGACCTTCCCCGGCGCCGGCAAGCGCCCCATCACCACGATGGCCCGCTCTATCTCCATGAGAGGCGCGGTCACGGCGCCCGACACTCGTATTCGCCGGGTCGGACCTGCGCGCAGAACTCCCCGAAGGGGCAGTTCGGTTGGAGCGGGTCACAAGGGCGCCCTCCCCCAAAGCCGGCGTCCGGATCCTCGAAGATGGCTTCGCACTGAAAGCGCTGGAAGGCGACCTCGCGACAGACGTAGCCTCGAGGGCAGTCGTCGGCCTCTGGGATGCAGCTCTGACCGCCGACCCCGCCGTCCCGTCCGGTGGACTCGCAGAGGAAGCGCCCGTCCGAGCTCTGCTGACACTCGTAGTTCGGCGGGCACGAGCCGGGGACGAAAGGATCACACAACAGATCGCTGGGCGCTCCGAAGCACCGGCTGGTGCGCTGGTCCGGGGTGTCGCCTTCCTGCATGAGCCGGCACTCGAGGCCCGGCAGGCAGGAGTTGCTGATGGTCGGGTCACAGAGCTGACCGACGGAGCCGCGGTTTCGGCAAACGCAGGTCGGCGTGCCGAGGTAGACCGGACAAGTACAGCCGAGCTCGGTCTCGCAATGCGCCTCGTACTCCAGGGGCACGCAGGGCGTACCGTCCGCGCCGTCGCTGCAGTACCAAGCCGATTGACCGCCCCCGCTGACCGGAACGCAGGTCATGGACGCGGGACAGGGGGCGGATGCGTTCGGATCACAGGGACCACCGGCGGCGGGGGCGCCCTGACACGCACAGCTCGTGCCCAGCGGTGCGCCGGAGAGGCAGACGCAGCCGTTGGTTGTGATGCAGCTCTGCTCGCGGCGAGAGCAAGGCGTGCCGAGGCTGCCATCGCTGCAGACGTGCTCGTAGCGATCGTATTTGAGCGCCTCGACGCACACGAGTCCGGAGGAGCAGCTCTCGGGGACCTGCGGGTCACACGCCCTCGAGAGCCCAGCCGGACTCACGCAGCCACACCGACGAGGGAATGTGTCCGGACACGCGCAGACGAGGCCCGCGCCGCAGACTGGATCACAGACAAAGGGTCCTGCGTCCGGCTCCGGCCCCAGGTCCGCCGGGGTGGATGCATCGGCGTGGGGCACCGCGGCATCGGGGAGCTGAAAACCACCACCGTCCCCGAGCTCGGTGGCGGTGGGCTTCTCGGAGCACGAGAGCAGGATGCCGAGGCCGGCGAGAGCCATGGCCCCTCTTCCCATCGCCTTGCGTCGCATCCGCACACGCTAGGAGGCTCGGGCCCCGGTTGTAAACCTCCGAGGCGGGGATCGGCGAAGGAATCAGATCACGCGCAGCGCGAGCAGGTCCTGAACATCGAGTAGACCCACCGGCTTTCCGGTTCGATCCACGACCGCGACCTGGTCGATGCGAAAGTCCTGAAGGAGACGTATCGCGTCGCTCAGGCGATCGTCGGCGCGCACGGTCTTGGGAGATCGTCCCATGACCTCTCGGATCTTCGTCGAAAGATCGAGTTGCTCGTTCTCCTCGAGCAAGCGGCGGAGGTCGCCGTCGGTGAAGATGCCGGAGAGCCGCGACTTGGGACCCACCACCAGGGCGGCACCGGGCCGCCCCGGCGTCCGGCTCATGACGGCGATGACCTCACGGAGGGGCGCCGTGGGCTTGACGAGCGGCACGCGATCACCGCTGCGCATGGCGTCCTTCACGCGCTTCAGCCGACGACCGAGGCTCCCCCCCGGATGGTTCTGATGGAACTCTTCCTCCGAGAAACCACGGAGATGCAGCACCGCGACCGCCAGCGCATCGCCGAATCCGAGCATGACCGTGGTGGACGTGGTGGGGGCGAGTCCGTGGCCGGCCTCTTCGTATCGTCCCATCTCGAGCACCAGGTCGGACTCCCGCCCCAGGCTGGAGGCACGCGTTCCGGTGACCGCGAGAACAAAAGCCCCCATCCGTTTGACCGGCCCAAGCAGGCGCACGAGCTCCTCGGTCTCCCCAGAGTGCGAGAATGCGAGGAGGAGATCGTCGGGGGTCATTCGACCCAGGTCCCCGTGAAGCGCATCCGTCGGGTGCAGGTAGAGGGAGGGGGTGCCGGTCGAGGCGAGCGTGGCCGAGACTTTCTGGGCGATGAAGCCGGCCTTTCCGATGCCCGTGACCACGACCCGCCCCCGCAGCTTGGTGATCCGACGAGCGGCGCGGACGAAGGTGTCATCCACCGCACCCGCGGATCGATGGAGCGCCTTGGCGCCCTCCTCGAACACCTGACGGGCACGCAAGCGAAGTGCGGCGTTCTGCAGCTTCCCGTTCTTTGCGCGCACGGCCATCGTTAGAACCTGAACCGAGGCCCGAGGGTGAGCTTTAGATCTTCGAAGTCGGCCGAGGCATCAACGAGAGGCGGGTCGTCCGCGAAGGCGACTCGGCTCGCAACGCCCGAGAACGAAACGGCGCTGTATTGATATCGAAGCTGCAGCTCGAGCGCGAGCCACGAGCGCAAGCTCCACTCGGCCCCGCCGCCGATCACCACCCCCACGCCCGAGCCCGCGTCCCCGGACGCTGCAGGTGTCTCCGCATAGCTGGCGATGAGGCGGAAGCGCGCCTCGAGCGCGAGCTGAAGATCTGGTGTGAGTTCGTATCGCGCCTCGAAGCCCAGCTCGGGCACCAGCGCTCGGGCGGACAAGACGACATCAAAGGCCGTCACGGCCGGGGTGCCGTCGTCCGCGAGGACCGTCGCGGTCTGGGGATCCACGCCGAGGCTCTCGACGCGCAAGCCGAGCACGGGCGCAAGAGTGAAGCTCCCCGCGAGCTCGAAGACCCAGCCGGCCCGAAACCCGAGGCCCAGGAACGCGCCCGAGGCGACCTCCGGAGTCAGCGGCGGATCGGTCGAGAGAAGAAAGCCCACCGGAGCGATGTCGCCTTGCAGCAAGAACCACAGAGGTATTCCGCTCAGGCGAACCCGGACGATCGGTGAGATCAAGAACAGCGGGCTCGTCCCATACGCGAGCGCAGTGGGGCCCTCAGCAACGGACAAGGTGTATCGGGAGAGCATCTGAGTGCCGAGGCCCACGCCCAGTTCCACCGACCACCTCGAGGTCTCGGACTCCGCCTCAGCCGCGACGCGGAGTCCAGGCGCCTCGACCTCTACATCTTCAACTTCCTCCGGGGGCACTTCGGGAGGCTCTCCTTCGCGCGTCGTTTCTTCGGGCGATGCCGACGCCTCGGCCTCCTCCTCGCCCGCCTCGGTCGCGGCGGACGTTCGATCGAGCAGTCGGTCGAGGAGCACCGCGAGGGTCGAACTCACGCCACGACGCGGGTGGTAGGTGGCGGAGCGCCGAGCGACGGGCGTCGGCTCTCCCGGCCTCGACAGCGACAGCTGCGCGACGTACACCCTGCCCCGTTTCTCGATATCGACCGAGAGCACGTGCTCCCCTGGTCGTGGATCACCAAGGTGCGCTTCGTCGCCGCGCGCCTCGAATCGATCGAGTATCGCTCGCTCCACTTCGCGCGGGGCGGCGCCCTTCGGTCCTCGGACGGGCGCCAAGGCGAAGGACCCGGCTTCGGCCACGCTCGAAAGCGCCACCTGAGCCGCGCCAAAGAGCAGCAGAGTGAGCACAGAAGCTCGCACGGCGCCTCAGCCCTCGTCTTGGTCCCGCGCCGCGCTCTTTCCGTTGCCGAGCAGTCGCTTCAAGAAGCCGCCGCCGGCGGCGGGTGCGGTGGGCTCGTCCGCCTCGGAATCACCGGGTACGGCTTCCTCGCCATCGGCGAAGAACGCCTCCTCGGTCGCAGGAGGCTCCGACTTCTTGCTCCGGCTGCGCGAGCTGGTTCGGGCCCGCGTGCGTCCCTTCCTGGGTGGCTTCGACGGGCGATCCGATGACGTCTCTGCCTCCTCGGCCTGAGCCTCGACCTCAGGTCCGTTGTCGAGGCCCTGCATGTCCGGCGGGCTCGACGGCCGAGCCTCCTCGATCATGTCTTCGGCGACCTCGACCGGCGGCACGCTGAAGGCGCTGGTCCAAGACTCGGAGCTGGGGGGACGTTCGCTCGGCGGTGGCGGATCCGGCGGAAGTGCGGTCCGCGCGGCACCGTCTTCGCCGTCCTTGACGGGGCCTCGGCCGGCGCGCGCTTTCCGTCGCTCCTCCGCGTCACGTTTGATCTTCTCGAGCAGCTCCTTGGGCGGGCGGCCGGTGAAGGTCACGCCGCCCTCGGTGGGAGGCTCGGGGGCGGGTCCACGATCGGCCGCCGGCGGTGCCGCGCGCGGCGGTCTGGGCCCACGTCTCTCGCCGTCCTCTCGACCGCGACCGTCCTCTCGGCTGCGGCCGCCTCGGGGCTTCTTCTTTTTGCGCTCGGAGAGCTTCTTGCGCTTCTCTCGGGGCGGCAGCTTGTCGGTCATCTCTTGAAGGAGCTCGCCCTTGGACAGGAACTTCACCTCGTCGGTGGCCCGATCGAGCTCGAGCTTCACCACGACCAGGATTCGGCATCGATACTGCCTCTCCAAGCCGAGCAGCTCGCTGCGCTTGTAGTTGAGCAGGTACTCCGCCGTCATCTTGTGGGTGGAGACACGGACCTCCTCGACCTCACCTTGCGCCAGCCGAGCTTCGATGCGCTTGAGCAGCGACAACGAGTGCGACTCGGGCGAGCGCAACCAACCGGTGCCGCCGCAAGCCGGGCAACGATGGCGCGTGGTCTTCTTGATTCCACCGCGGATCCGCTGCCTCGTCAGGATGCAGAGGCCGTTGGAGAGAATGCGAGAGACCTTCAGGCGCGCTTTGTCGTAGGCCGCCGCGTCTTTCAACGCCTCCTCGACCTCGCGATTGTGCTTCGACATCTCCATGTCGATGAAGTCGATGACGACGATACCTCCGTGGTCGCGAAGCCGAAGCTGCTGCGCGATGACGTGTGCTGCCTCGAGGTTGGTCTTGAAGACCGTGTCTTCGTGATCACGCTCCGAAGTCATCTTCCCGGAGTTGACGTCGATGGCGGTCATCGCCTCGGTCTCGTCGATGACGATGGAACCGCCACTCGGAAGCGGAACGATGCGCTGAAACGTCGCCTCGACCTGCTCTTCCACGTGGTAGAACGTGAAGATCGGGATGGGGTTGATGTGGTGCTTGATGCGGTCCACATACTGCGGCATCAGCTCTTCGAAGTAGGCCTTGGTGGCCTCATACTCCTCGCGGCTGTCGATGAGCACCTCTTCGATCTCCTCGGTGAAGAGCTCGCGGAGCGTGCGCACGATCAGATCGGGCTCTGAGTGCAGGATGGACGGCGCTCGTGCGATCTTGGCGGTGCGCTCGATCGTCTGGTGGATCTCGGCCAGGCGATCGATGTCCTTTTGGATGGCTTCTTTGGACTGATCGAGGCCCGCAGTGCGGACGATGAAACCGCAGTCCTCCGGGATGGTGAGCTGCTCGGCGATCGCCTTGACCTGCTTGCGGCTCGAGCCGTCTTCGACCTTGCGCGAGATCCCGCGCGCATCGCTGCCCGGCATCAGGACCGTGAAGCGACCCGGAATGGACAGATAGGTGGTGAGGGCCGCGCCCTTTTCACCCACCGGGTCCTTCGCGGCCTGTACGATGATCTCCTGGCCCCGCTTCAGGACGTCGGTGATCCGAGGGGGCTCCTTCTTGTCCCACTTCTTGCCGTAGAGGGACGGCGCCACTTCGTCGAAGGGCAAGAAGCCCTGCTTGTGGTCGCCAAAGTTGATGAAGGCCGCTGCGAGCGAGGCCTCTACGTTGTGGACAACACCTTTATAGATGTTACCCTTTATGGAGCTACCTTCAGTTGATTCGATATCGAGGTCGACGAGCTCGCCGTCCTCCACGACCGCTATCCGGAGTTCTTCCGGTACGGTCGCATTGATTAACATGCGTACGGTCATTGTGAGATCTTTTCGTGGGCCCGTTGGGCCCGCCGTCCAGCGCCTTGGCTCTGCTTGCTATGAGGGTTGCGACGAACATGCGTCCCTGGGTGCTCGCTCTACGGAGGCGCGACGGGCTTGGGTTATGGATGCGAGGCTTCTTAAGCGAAATCGGCTCAGCATCCGTGTTGGCAGGACCATAATCGAAAACCACGACAAATGACCAGCCCCAAAACGTCCGATATCGCCCCCTGACCTACAAATCGCCGCCGGCGGCGCCGGACCTTGACCGGTGAGCTCCAGGCCCGTACCCAGTCCGGGGCAAGATGCTCGAGTCCGACGTGCCTTTTGGCCTGACCTTCGACGACGTCCTCATCGCCCCTGGCTACTCTCAGATTCTCCCCAAGGATGCCTCTTTGGGGACCCGCGTCACCCGGAAGTTCTCGCTGAACGTGCCCCTGCTCTCCTCGGCGATGGACACCGTGACCGAGTCACGCCTCGCCATCACCCTCGCGAAACTTGGGGGGCTGGGCGTGATTCACAAGAACATGCCGGCGACCCACCAGGCGGCCGAGGTCCACAAGGTCAAGCGCTTCGAGTCGGTCCTGATCAGTGACCCCATTACGGTCGGACCGGAGCTCAGCCTCGACGACGCCCTGCTCCTGTCCGCCAAGCACGGGGTCTCCGGATTCCCGGTCGTCGAGACCGGAAAGCTCGTCGGCATCCTCACCAATCGAGACATCCGCTCAGCCCCCGGAGGCGCGATCCGAATTCGGGAGATCATGACCAAGACCCCGGTGGTCGCGCACGAAGGCATCTCCATCGAAGACGCCAAGAAGAAGATGTACGAGCACCGCAAGGAGAAGCTCCCCATCGTCTCCACGGACGGCCGGCTCGTCGGCCTCGTGACCATCAAAGACGTAGAGGCGCGCCGCCGCTTTCCGCACGCGGCCACCGACAGCAAGGGACGGCTCCTCGCCGCCGCCGCCATCGGCGTGGGTCCCGGCCGAGAGGAGCGCGCTGCCGCCCTGGTCGAAGCGGGCGTGGACATCATCGTGGTCGACACCGCGCACGGACACTCGAAGAACGTCATCGACACGGTGACCGAGCTCAAGGCGCGCTACCCCGGCGTCGAGATCATCGCCGGCAACGTCGCGACCCGCGAGGCCACGCGCGCCCTCATCGAGGCCGGCGCCGACGCAGTGAAGGTCGGCATCGGCCCCGGCTCCATCTGTACGACACGCATCGTCGCGGGCGTGGGTGTGCCGCAGCTGACCGCGGTGGATGAGTGCGTGCGTGAGGCACGCGCCCACGACGTCCCGGTGATCAGTGACGGCGGCATCAAGTACTCGGGCGACGTGGTCAAAGCGCTCGCGGCGGGTGCATCGAGCGTGATGATCGGATCGCTCTTCGCCGGGGTCGAAGAATCACCGGGCGAGGTGGTGCTGTTTCAAGGCCGCGCGTTCAAGCAATATCGGGGGATGGGCAGCCTCGGGGCCATGCAGCAAGGCTCCGCCGACCGCTACGGACAACACGAGACCCGAGAGAAGGAGAAGCTCGTGCCCGAGGGCATCGAGGGTCGCGTCCCGTTCAAGGGACCGCTCGAGGCCGTGGTGACGCAGCTTCTGGGGGGTGTGCAAGCGGGCATGGGCTACGTCGGGGCCAAAGACCTGGCCGAGCTCAGAGACCGCGCGCGCTTCATTCGAATCACACCGGCGGGGCTGCGCGAGTCGCATGTGCATGACGTGATGATCACGCAAGAAGCGCCGAACTACAGCCAGGGGTAGCGGCAGGCCCTGCGTCCCATCTTCGAAACAGGTGGCCTCACCGTCGACCGCAGAGCTGGCGGCTCTACTTCCAGCATCGAAGACAAGAGGAGCGAACGGGACCGTGGTGGATGGCCGGGCACCACGGCCCACCGGCGGCGTTCTGCCCTCCAGGAAGACCGAAAGAGCTGACCCGGTTCACTTGCGCCAAACCGTCGCGAGCCACGGTTGCTCGGCACGCGGCTTTCCATCGGGACGATAGTAGTGAGCGATCTCGCTGAACCCAGCACTCGTGACCAGCGTGTGCCAGCGCTCCCGCGAGTGGTGGCTACCATAACGCTCGCCATGGAAGCCTTCGCTGTCTTCACCGCGAGGATTCGACGAAAAGAGCACGCCGCGTGGGCGCAGACACGCATGGAGCTGACCGAGCACTCGCGGCAATTCCTGGGTAGGCACGTGGAACAAGGATGCGTTCGCGAAGACGCCGTGAAAATGACCGTCGGGCAGGGACAGCTCGAGGAAGTTCTGCTGCAGTACCTCGCAGCCCGTCGCTGCTCTCGCCATCTCCACGAAACTCGGACACGCATCGAGTCCGACCGGCCGATGTCCTTGGCTCCTGAAGAACGCCAGGTCTCGGCCGGGGCCACAGCCGAAGTCGAGCAGGACGAACGGGGGCGCCTCTTCGATCGCGGCGAGCAATGCGCTCGTGTTCTGGGATACGTCGTGATCCCGTGTCCCTTTCTCGAAGGTGCGCGCCGACCTTTCGTAGTGGCCGACCGTCCGAACACTCAGCGCGTGCAGCTCGTCGGCGGATAGTGACCTGGTCATCACCCCTCATTGTACGCCAGCGGCTCGCTTCCTCCTCCGGCTTCGGTGAGCAACCCAGCTCGGCCCAACGGCCGAGAAGGGAACGTCGAGCCCCCCTCGAAGCAGGGGGCCGTGCGCCTCGGACGGGACACTAGAGCGGTCTGATCGAACTCCATCGAGAGAACTCCATGGCGGACTCCTTCCACCTGGGGTGGTCGCTCAACTCTCGCGCCCAGCGCGCGATTACCCGTTCGTACAACCCGGTCAGCGTCTCGAGCGGCGAGCCCGTCTCGAGCAGAATGGGCGTCTCGGGGTGGACGTGTTCGCGGGGGTCCTCCTCCGGTATCTCGGTTCCGACGATGACCACCGCATCGGCGCCCTCGAGGAGGGACGTCGTCCGAATGCCTGCGAACAGATGAAAGCGTGGAGTCAGATGGGTCAGCTGCTTGGGCTGGAGCACGAAAACCCAGCCGTTCGACTTCTGCTCAGCTCGGACCTGCGCCGCGGGTGGACTTCCAAAGAACCCCTCCATCGCGGACTCGACGCCCTGCTGGCCCAGGCCGTCCGCCCAGTAGGCGACCTTTGCGTTGATGAACCCATCAGGACCTTGGATGAACATCTCGCGACTTCGACTGTCTTTCTGCGGTCCTGGGTCAGGCTCGTCCCGCTCAGGACTTGTACGGCTTCGTTGGGGCTTTCTGCCCCGAGTCCTCGCGGCGACAGCCCAAAGAAACCCTCCGGTGATCGAACTGGGGTTCGGAGTGCCAGGCGGCAGACGGTGGAAGGCCGTCGCCCGGCTCGGTCCGCCGGAGTGCACAGTGTCCTCACCAGGCGGGCACGTGAGTCCCCAGGAGCCCAAGGATGACGCTCGAAGTAGACTCTCCGGACTTGATTCCAAGGACTGGCGCAGTGGCACGTCTCCTGCTTTCTCGTTGTCCAAATGGCAAGAGGAGTGAGCACCAAACCTCCCAGCGGGGCTCCCCTGACGACGCCCGGTCGCGCCGTCCTCGTGGGCGAGCCGACCGTGATCTCTCCAGGGGATCATCTCACGACCCCGAGCAAGCTGCCGATCGGAGGTACCGTGGAGCACCACGGAGTTGCGGTCGTCGACCCCACGACGGGAGCGCTGCGGGTCGTCGCATCAACCGGTCGGCATCCGCGTGGGGTGCGGGAATTCGGCCTAAAGGAGTTCGATCACGAGGGCGCAGGGGTCACGGTGGTGAACGACCGTACGCTTCCTCGCCGCAGCGCGGTGAAGACCTCCCTTCGGAGCCGCGGACAGAAGCGGTACCGCCTCTTCAAAGACAACTGCGAGCACTTCGCAACCGAGGCGGTCACTGGGCGCGCGACCTGCGCGCAGATCGCGCGTGATTGGCCGTTGTTCACGCGCTGGCCCATAGGGCCTGTCCTCGCGCTCATGGTCTCGACCGGGGTCTGGGTCCTCGGAACGATCGAAGGGCGCCGCGCACATCGAGGAGCGCCGCTGACGCCTCCGTCAGAGGAGTGACATCGCGTGGGGTTGGATTTGGACCCGAAGGCGAGCGCTGGGCTTCGTTTCTACGTCCGGCGATCCGAGCGCCCAACCGTGAGCGCGGTTTTCTCCTGGGACTGCGCTGCTACTCGACCGCGAGGGTCACCGAGCGCCTGAGCCCGCTGGTCACGTAGGCCACGCCCTCGACCAGCGCCACCGTCTTGGCGCAATGGACTTCGATCGAGTAGCTCCCGGCGACCGTGAAGACGGTGCCGGGTATGGTGATCACGCCGTTGTCGGCAGAGGGGTCCGAACGGTAGCTGGCCGGGCGAACTTCGAGTTCGCAGTTCGCGCCTGGCGTACCGGCCCAGGTCACGTTGACCGCGGTCTGAATGGCCGAGGTGCTGGGCGCAGACACGTCGAACCAGGGCATGGGGTCGACGACGGTGCCTTCGGCGCTCTCAGAGCCAATCGAGACCTGGAGTTCGAACGGGCCGCCGTGAGGCAGGGTCGTATTCGCCAGGGCAAAGTGGATGCCATTGGGTCTGGTCAGCGGGAGTACCTCGGTCCCTTTCGTGAGCGTGCCGCTGGCCTCGCCCTCGAGTGCCGTCGCTGGATCCTCGCGGTTGTTGAGCTTGACGAGCGCCGAAAAGCTGGCCGCTTCCGCCGTGTCATCGGGGCTGCCTCCCCAGAGCAAGTTGAGTTGCAGCTTGGCGCCCGAGGAGACCGAGAAGTCGCCCGTCGAATCCGCCCCACAGGCCCAACCGGCCGGAGCCAAGGCGAGGGTCAGGAGGGCGAGGCGGGAGCGCAGGGCCATCATGAATGCGTCTTAGCGGGAATGTTGCGAGCCGACAACCACCCGACCGGGCGCTCTCCGGCGGTTCACTCAGGGAGCATGATCCGCCCTCGAATCGCGACGGATGAGCTCTGGGCAATCACGACCCCGAACACCGAGCCTCCGGCTGCCTCGCCGAAAAGCGCTCGTGTGGCTTGCAACAGGCCGGCCCTCGGGATCCGAGGACCTACTCCACCGGGATACGCGCCGGCGCCTCGGCCACGCGGGCGCTGAACTCAGGATACAAACGCGCGAGTTCCAGCACGTTGCGCACGAAGATGTAGATCAGCGCGCCGTACACCGCGAGCTGCGGCGCGAGGAGCCCCCCGATTGCGAGCTCGGGGGTCCGCGTGGCGGCGAAATAGATCAGGGCCTGAGACAGCAGGACGCCGTAGTCCATACGGTGGTACTGCGCCTGCTGCAGCACCGTGTTCAGCACGCAGCTCCCGGTGATTCGGAACGAGAGGAAGCTCGCGAGCAGCACGTACTCCGTGCCGCTGATGAGACCCCAAAAATGGAGCGCTCCAAAGAGCGAAGCGAGCACGAGGAACGGCACCTGCTCGAGGATCGCACGCTTTAGGTGCGTCCAGTAGTAGTAGCACTGACGAAGCGACATCCAGATGGAAGCCAACGTCATGACGAGGATGATCTGCTGGTTGAAGCCGAGCTCTCGCGGGAAGAAGTAGAAGTAGGGCCCGAGCGCGAGGAACGACAAACCCAAATAGAACTGCGCCACCGTCCCGCTGGTCGGCGGAGGCACGAAGCGGCCGAAGGTCCGGTACGTGACGAGCTGGGAGTTGTAGACCAGGGTCGCGGTCAAGAGCACGCCCACAAGAAGCGCCGGGCCCACCCCAATGGCCATGGCGATGCCGGCGGCCGTGAGCGGGATGTTCAGCGCATCGAGCCAGTGGTCGAGGAACTCACCGAACTTGCTGCACTGGCCGGTCGCGCGCGCGTGCATGCCGTCGAGGTTGTCGAGGATCATCTGCGCCCAGACCGCGAGCCCAGCGAAGCAAAGCGCCCACACCCCGAGCTCGCGCGAGACGAAGACCGAGGAGGAGGCCAAGATGAACGCGGCCCAGGCCGCGAGGTGGCCCGCCCAAGACAGGCTATTGGGCGTCACCGACTCCGGGATATGCGCCAACAGCGGACGGCAGATCCGATCCAGCACCCACCGCTCCATCGGCGAGACCTCGGGCGGCTTCATCGCGGCCCCTTCGCTCGAGCCGCGGCCCCTCCCGAGTACAAGCGGTCGACACCCATCTCCTTCATGGTCGCACCAAGGGCGGCGACGAAGGAACGCATGTCCTCCGGGGTGATGGCGCCCATGTTGGCGAGCCTAAACGTGGCTTTCTTCGCGCCCTTGCCAGGATAGATGGTGAAGCCCTTCTCAAAGAGCCGGTCGTGCATGAGGTCGTATCCGTAGCGCGGATGGTCTGGCTCGACATACGCAGTGAGGATTCGAGAGAGCATCGACTCCGGCAAGAGCCGAACGAAGCCGAGTTCGCGCACGCCGGCGTCCAGCGCGTCAAAGCACGCCCGATAGCGCGCGTATCGGCCCTCGCCCGTCTCCGCGAAGAACTCCTCGAGCGCCTGCGCGAGCGCGTAGAAGGTCTGAACCGGCGGTGTGAAGCGCATCTGACCGGACTTCTCGAAGAAGCGGTGCTGATCTCGAAGCGACAGATACAGCGAACGACCCGCGATCACCGGGAGCCGCTCCAGGAGTTCTTTTCGCGCGATGACGAAGCTGATCCCCGCCATGCCCTGAATGCACTTGTTCGAGCTCGAGACGAGGTAATCGATGCCCTCCCCCGCCACGTCGATCCGAAGCCCCGCGTAGCTCGACATGGCATCCACGATCAGCTGCGCGCCGCGGGCGCGGCAAAGCTTCGCGACCTCGGCGACGGGATTCAGCATCCCGGTCGTGGTCTCGTGATGCACGATCGCCACGTGCGAGTAGGCCGCCGCACCAAGCGCCGCCTCGATCCGCTCGAGCTCCGGCCACGCGCCCACGCCGAGTTCCAGCCGATGATGCGGCATACGATAGGCCGCCGCGATCTCGGCCATACGCTCGCCGTAGGCCCCGTTGTCGATGACGAGCAGACGCCCGTCTTCGGGCACGACGCTCGAGATAGCAGCCTCGACCCCGGCCGTCCCGGATCCGCCGAAGATCACCGCTTCGTAGTCGGTTCCGGCGTGCACGACCTCGACGAGCTGCCGGCGCACCTTGCGAACGAGATCGCCAAAGGAGACCTCGCGCGGACAGATGTCTTCCGCGAGCTGAGCCCGCTTCACGGTCTCCGTGGTGTTGGCCGGGCCCGGGTTCAGGAGGATCATCGAGCCGCCTCCTTCTCGAGAATGCGCGGATAGAGGTTCTCTCGGAGCTGCGCGTATTCCTTCGCGTCGTCCACCTCCATAAAGAGCACGTCGCGATCGACCATGACGGCCGAGATCTTGCCGTAGTGCATGAAGCGCTGAGAAAGCTCCTCGTGTTCGGTCCGGCGCTTAGCCGGCCCGTAGCCCTTCCAGCGGCCGCTGCCCTCGGGCGCGCTCGGATCCCCGAGCATCCAGTCCATGGTCTCACGTGCCAGCGCGTGGTCTTCGGGCGCGAACTTCACGATGCCCACCGCCTCGCCGATGCACGGCAGCCCTGCCACGAGCGCACCGCGCAGGCCCTTGCCGAGAAAACGCGGCGTGCTCGCGGTGCCAAACACGCGCACCTCTTCGTCGTTGTCCGCGGTGCGGCCGTGCACCAGCAATGACGTTCGAGCTGGAGCGGCCAAAAACGTCTCGAGCAGACGAGGCTCGTAGGCGATGTCGGCATCGAGGAGCAGCGTCTGCCGAGTACCGTCGAGCACCCCGAGGCCGGCGCGCGACGCAAACTGAAAGCTGTGCAAGCTGCCCGAGTCCATGATCTCCGGAGTGGGATTGACCGCGAACTCGAGCGGCAGATTCCACGACGCCGCCGCGTCCACGATCTGATCGCGGTGGTAGCCGACGACGACAACGACCTGCTCCACCCCGGCCTGCAAGAGGAGCTCGGCCTGCCGCCGAAGAAACGAAGTCTCGGTGGCGTCGGCGGCGCTCCGGGGACCGATGGGCAGGAGCGCCTTTGGGTACTCCTCGGTGGTGGAGCCGAGCCGTGAGCCCCGCCCCGCCGCCAGAATGACCGCTTGGTAGCCGGTCGCCATCTTCAACCTCCCAGGAAGCTCGTGAAGCGCTTCCATTGATCGTGCGGCTTCAGCGAAGGCCGCCCGAGATCCTTGCGGGCGCCGGTGCGCACCAGAACACGCAGGAAGGTCGGACCGTCGGTGGCGAGGTGGCTCTCGACCGCCTGTGCGATCTCGGAGGGCTCCGCGACGGTGTCGGCCTTCTGATAGCCGCAGGCCAAGGCGACCGACTCGAAGTCCACAAACGGCGATGCGGTGGCCTGACCGCCGGTGGTGTCGTGCGCGCCGTTGTCGAACATGACGTGCGTAAAGCGGTGGGGTTGAGCCATGCCGACCGTGGCCAAGGTGCCCATCTTCATGAGCAGCGCGCCGTCTCCGTCGAGTACCATGACCGGACGCTCCGGTTGCGCGCGGTTGATGCCGAGACCGAAGCTCGCCGCACATCCCATCGAGCCCACCATGTAGAAGCGATTCGTTTTGTCGTGCGCTGTATCGTCGAGCTCGAAGAGCTCCCGCGACAGCTTGCCGGTGGTGGAGACGCAGGCGAGCTGCTCCTTGCCGCCCTTGTTGAGGAGCGGCAAAAGGAGCTTCAGAGCGTCCTCGCGCCCGAGCTTGGGCTCGAAGGTCCGGACGGGCCGTGCCGGCACCTTACCCGACTGCACGCGAAGCGCGATGGGCGCCGCCTTGGGGCCGCCCGAGAGGGTGCCATCGGGCACCACGAAGACCGCGGGCACCTTCCGCCTCTGCGTGTCTTCGAGCTCCGCCGTGAGTCGCTCGGGCTGCATGACAAAGGTCTCCATGCCGCAGAGCTTTGACAGCTCGACCGTGATCTGGCCCATGAGCTCGTGCTGAGGCTCATCTTTCTCGCCCGGCTTGCCGCGGTGAGAGACCAGCAGAACGACCGGGATTTGGTAGATGTACAAAAGCGAGGTGATGGGATTCACCGCGTTGCCGAGCCCCGAGTTTTGCATGAGCGCAAACGAGGGACGGCCCGCCGCCACCATGCCCGCTGCGATGGAGACCGCTTCGCCTTCGCTGGAAGCCGGCAGGTAGTCCATGCCGTCGTTCGCGTACATGTAGTTCACCAGCGGCGTGAAGTACGAGCACGGCACGCCGCTGCCGGACCGGATGTTCCGGCCCTTCAGGACCTCGCCAAAATCATCGATCAACATGGTCGTCTCCGATCCGAGGGTGGCCTAGCTCGCGAGGTCCGACTCGACGAGGTCCTTCTCCGCGTCGAGGTCTCGCCAGTGGCCGAAGGTGTGCACGACCTTGACCTCGACGCCGGCGCTCATGAGCTCGCGCAGGAGCTGCGGGACGTCCGCGCGATCGAAGGCCGCGGCGTCTTTGGCGCGCATCGAGACCAAGGTCTCGGCCGCCTTCTCGGCCGCGCCGTTGCGGAGCAGGAGCAAACCCACCCACTCGCCGGTCACCTCGTTCGCGGGCAGGCCGGCGCCTATCGCCTTCAGCTGGCAGTTCTCGTCGTGAAGCGGGGCCGAGACCCCGGTCGTCGACACGAGGTCGCGCTTTTCATCGTCGCGCTGGCGCAGCTTCCAGGCGGCGTCGACCGCAATGACCGCGTCTCCCTCGTGAGAGAGCAGCCCTTGCAGGATATGGTCGTCGAACATGATGTCGCCGTACGCGACGATGGTCTCGCCCCGCAGGTAGTCTTTCGCTGAGAGCAGCGAGGCCAGCTCGCCGGTCTCCGCGTGGCGGTCGTTGTCGAAGTACGAGGGCCCGGTGAGATCCACGCTCTCCTTCTTGAAGCCGCGGACGACGCCGATGTCCTTGATGCCCTGCCGGTTGAAGGCCTCGACGTGCCACGAGAGCACCGGCTTTCCGCCCACGAACAGCATCAGCTTCGGCTTGTCCTCGGTGAGCGGTCCAAAGTTGCCCTTGGACGCGCCGAGGATCAGCGCGCGCGTCTTCTTCTTTGTCTCGGGCAGGTAGCGAGCCTCGACCTGCTGCAGCTCGTCCATGTTCTGAAGCCGGAAGATCTCCTTCACCGGCGCGATCTCTGCCTCGATGGACATGAGGCTCTCGGTCTCTTTGAGCTTCCGCAGGTTTCTCTGCAGCGCGGTGATGACGCTTCGGAGCGCGTGGTTGGCGAAGATGAAGTTGTGGATGCCGGCCTTTCGGAAGGTCTCGAGCGGCTCGCTCGGGTACTTGGTCGGCACGATCACCACCGGGGTCTCGAGCTTCCAGTGATCCATGAACGCCATGATCTCGCGGGCGTCCTTCTTGGCCGAATGCACCAGGATGCAGTCGGCGCCGCTCTCCGCGTACGCGGTCGCACGAAGCAGCGCCTCTTGCAGACCCCAGTCCGCGATGAACGCCTCGGTTCGGGCGACGACCACGAAGTCGGGATCGTTCTGCGTGTCTTTGGCGGCCTTCAGTTTGCCGCAGAACTCGTCGACCTCCGCGAGCGGCTGCTTCTCGCCGTCGATGAACGAGTTGGTCTTCGGGAACAGCTTGTCCTCGAGACACACGCCGGCGACGCTGCGCTGTTCGAGTTTCTTCACCAGACGGCGCACGTTGTTGAAGTTGCCGTAGCCGGTGTCCCCATCGAGCAGGATGGGCAGGTCGGTCGCGTCCGCCATGAACTCGAGGACCTCGAGGACCTGGGTCCAGCTCGCCTCGTTGTTGTCACGAACGCCGAGCGCGGCCGAGATGGACAGGCCGCTGCCCCAGAGCGCAGGGAACCCCGCCTCCTGGGCGAGCTTGGCGGAGAGCCCGTTGTGGGCCTCCATGAGGATCGTGGAATCCTTCGAGCGAAGCAGCTGCTTGAGGACTTTGGAGCGTGACATGGGGTACCTCCTGGTCGGGTCCGGTGCGCACGGGCGGTTCGGTCCGACGGACGGGGTTCATCTAGCAAACCGGATCCGTCTCTCAAACGAAATACGGTCGCAGACCTGGGCACGTGAGCGCCCCCACCGCTGAAACCAGAGGGGTTTGTCCGGTCATGAGGCCGCCTTGCACAGACTCAGGCGAGTGCGCGGCTCACGAGAGCGCGCTCGGCGAAGGCACGAGCTGATTCGGGTCGATGCCCGCCAGGGCCAGCGCGCGCGCCCAGCGCTCCCCGACCGGCGTCTCGAAGAGGATCTCGTCCGAGAAGTCGACGGGGATCCAGGTGCCCTCGCGGAGCTCGTGCTCGAGCTGACCGGGCGCCCAGCCAGCGTAGCCGAGCAGCAGGATGTGCCGGGGCGCGGTTTGGCTGCGTGCGATTTCGGCGAGCAACTCGAGCGAGGTGCTCACGACGAGGCGCTCACCCACCTGGATGATGTCGCTCTCCTGGTCGGGCCGGGTGCGGGGGTCGTACATCACCCAGCCGCTCTCTCGGGCCACGGGCCCCCCGACCAGCACCGGAAGCTCCGGCGGCGTCGCGTTCTGCCCCAGATCCAGCTCTTTCAAGACGTCCTTGAAGGCCATCGGCGCCTCGCGATTCACGATGAAGCCAAACGATCCCTCGGCCTCATGCTGAACCAGGAGGACGACTGCCCCCCCAAATTCGCCATCCAACACCTGCGGCGCGGCCACCAGGAGGCGCTGGCCCAGCTCCGCGACCATGCGAAGGAGCCTAGCAGACCCAGGTGCCCTCAAACACGCGAACGGCCTCCCCGATGATCGCCACCTGCGTGATGCCCCCGCGCTCATCCCGTTCGAGCTCCACATCGAGCAAGCCCCCTGGCAACCTCACCTTGCGGCGGTTCGAGCCGCCCAGGCCATGCGCGGCGTCGAGCGCGACGACCGTCGCGGCCGCGCCCGTGCCGCAGGCCTCTGTGAGGCCGGCGCCCCGCTCGTAGACCCAGAGCTCGAGGGCGTCGGCTTCCGATCGAAAGAACTCGACGTTCGTGCCGGCCGGGAACGCGGCCTGCGCCTGAATCCAGGGGCCGAGTCGCATCGCGAGGTCTCGAAGCCCCCCTTGCTCGAAGGGGGCGAGAACGAAGTGCGGGTTGCCTATATGAATAACCCGTCCTATCAGAGACCTATCTTCGGTTTCGAACCTGAGCTCTGGCCCGAGTACCGGCACGCCCAGCGTCACGCGCACGCGCCCGTCGACCTCGAACTGGCCGGTCCTGAGCCCGGCATCGGTGTCCACGCGGAGAACCTCCCCCCCATCGCGTGCGAGCACGTAGCGGACCACGCAGCGCAGTCCGTTGCCGCACATCTCGGCTTCAGAGCCGTCGGAGTTCCAGATGTGGAGCCGCAGGCTCGCCTCGGCGGTTCGCGAAGGCAGCAGACTCAGGACCCCGTCGGCGCCAATACCCCGGTGCCGGTCGCACAAGCGCTTGGCCAGCTCTGCGCCGACCAAACCGCCCTCGGTCCGGTGATCCAGAAGCACAAAATCGTTGCCGAGCCCGTGATACTTGGCGAAGCGAAGAGGGGGCACCCGCCGATGAAACGGCAGTTCGCTCGAGGAGTCAAAGCAGGATGAAAAGCTCGAATCGCCACCTCGGCCTCGCTCTGGCGCTTTGCTCCGGTTGCGCGTTGATCGAAGGCGTCACCGCGAAGACGGTCGTCGCCGGCAGCGTCTTCGCGACACCCGAGCTGGCACTGACGGGTTGGCTGGACGTGACGCCCGAAGTCGCCGCCTCGACCTGGGTGGGCGAGCGCGAGGACGAACTGTCGACCGCGGAACCGAAGCCCGTGCTCGATGCGAGTGTCCACCTCGCTTTTGACGGCCGCCGCGTCAAGATGCCGGGGCGCGGCGACGGGCTCTACGGAGTGAGCTCTCTCGATGGTGACCTCATCTACTCCGCTGGCGCGACCTACGAGTTCGAAGTCGGGGTGGGCGGCGAGTCCTACGGCGGTCGCACCGTCGCACCAGCGCCGCTCGGACCGACCGGGCTCGTCTTGGCGCCCGCCCCCACTTCGCGCGCGGATCTTCCGCCGGGCGTGCTCCTGCACCCCAAGTCCACCGCGCTCACCGTGACTTGGCCGCTCGAGTCCGGACGCTACGCCTACCTGACGGTCTTCCGGGCCGACCAAGCTACGCCCGATCGACCGGAGCTCGTCTTCGATACCCGGCCCAAGACCGCCAAGGAGATCCTCGATTTCGTGACGGGGAATCCGCCGACGCAGCTCGAGATCCCGGCCGGGACCTTCAGCGCGGACGGCGTCTATGCCGTGGTCTTGGTCGCCGCGAACAACGGAGAGAAGGTCGGCGACGTCTTCGGCGTCTCGGCTTTCCTCGTGGGCTCCGGCACCGCTCAAATCCTCGTCGTCGGCGACGTCACGCTGTGAGCCCGGAGCCCCGAGCGTCCGCCGTCATCTTCGATCTCGATGGCACACTCGTCGACAGCCTCGAGGACATCCACGACGCGCTCGTCGCCGCGCTCGAGGCCACCGGTCACACGAGTGTCACCCTGGACACGACGCGCAGCCTCATCGGATTCGGATCACACCACCTGATCCGCGGCGCGCTGCCGAACGGCGGGCCGGTCGAGCTGGTGCGCGAGCGGTTCTTGGATGCGTACCAGAGACGCCTGTCGAACAAGACTCGGCCGTACCCGGGCGTGACGAAGCTGCTCGAGGCGCTCTGCGCCGATGGGATCGCGCTCGGCGTGGCGACGAACAAGCCGGCCGGCCTCGCGCGCGAGCTCCTCACGAACCTCGACCTCGGCGCCTTCTTCGGGGCGGTCTCGGGGGGAGATGAAACGGCGCGCAAGCCCGACCCCAGCTTGCTGCTTTTGACGCTCCGGCGGCTTGGACGTGACCACCTGCCGCGTCTGGGGGTGCACTACGTGGGTGACATGCCGGTCGATGCCGAGGCCGCCGGACGGGCCGGCTTCGGATTCATCGGCGCCGGTTGGGGCTTCTCGGGCCGGCACAGCGGACCGCCAACCTGGCTTCAGGATCCAATGGATGTGCGCGAGAGCCTCGGGCGGTGAGAAAAAACGAGGGCGGATGATGAACCCAGAGGGGGGATTCCGGGGGCATCACCCGCCCTTGAAACGCGGAGAGCGGCGACGGAGGCAGCGGGGGGGGTCGCTACGTTCCGGCACCAATCTCCAACGAAGCGATAACCTAGCACGAGCCGTGCCAGGCCAAGGAACCCGAGTTCAGGGGGCATTCCCGGGAAGCGGAGGGTTCATCCGAGGTAAATCAGCCTCAATGGGCGCGGTCTTCTTGCCGCAGGCCGAAAAGCGGCAGGGAAACCAAGGCTTCCATTCACCCTGAGGGCGTGGTTATTATGCCTCGGTGCCCCCGGGCACACCCCACGAGGCCCCCATTGGTTCGAGTTCTCATCGCGGACGACGATCCGAACACTCGTTATCTCCTAGAGATCTTCTGCCGAGACCAGGCGGGGGTCGAGATCGGCTTCGCCGAGAACGGCGAGGAGGCGCTCGCGCGGGTTCGGGCGAGCGAAGTGGACATCCTCGTGACCGACATCCGGATGCCGGTCATGACCGGAGACGAGCTGCTCCTAGCGGTGAAGAAGGAGTTCCCGGCGATCCCGGTGGTCATCATGACCAGCTACGGGTCGATCGAAGACGCGGTCGAGTTTCTGCACCGCGGCGCCGACGACTACCTCTCCAAGCCCCTCACCAAAGACGTCTTCGTCCATCGGCTCATGCGCGTGGTCGAGCGGGTCACGCTCACGCAGGAGGTGAGGAAGCTCCGCGATTCGGCGCTCGACACCACCGCGGGCCGCCTCATCGGAAAGAGCCCCGCCATGCTCGCGGTCGAGAGTCGGCTCCCCACCGTGGCGCAGACCGAGGCCTCGGTCGTGATCTACGGGGAGTCGGGCACCGGCAAGGAGGTCGTCGCCAAGACCATCCACGAGCTGTCGAGGCGGAGCACTCGGCCGTTCGTCACCGTCAACTGCGGTTCGCTCCCGGAGACGCTGCTCGAGTCCGAGCTCTTTGGCTACAAACGCGGCGCCTTCACGGACGCCCACGCGGACACGCCGGGACTCGTCGACGCGGCGCACACCGGCACGCTTTTTCTCGATGAGATCGGGGAGATCTCGCCCGCCGTGCAGGTGAAGCTGCTGCGTTTTCTCCAGCTCAAGGAGTACAAGCCGCTCGGCAGCCCCAAGTCCAAGATCGCCGACGTGCGAATCATCGCCGCCACCAACCGAGACCTGCGACGCGCGGTGGCAGAAGGGATCTTTCGCGAGGACCTCTTCTATCGCCTCAACATCATCCCGCTCGAGCTGCCGCCGCTGCGAGATCGCGCCGGCGACGTCGCCCTGCTGGCTTCGTACTTCCTCGAGCGATTCAACCGACGCTTCGGCAAGAGCGTCGAGGTCGAGTCCCCCGAGGTCTTTAGGCGCCTCGAAGCGCACACCTGGCCCGGCAACGTGCGCGAGCTGGAGAACAAGATCGAGCAGCTCGCGGTCATGGCGGTGGACGGCATCATCCGCGACGCGGACGTGGAGTTCTCCGAAGCCGCAGAACGCAGCCCCAGAGCCAAGGCCCTCCTGAGCACCGGTCCCGAGATGCGGACCTATCGCGAGGAGAAGCGCGCGGTGCTCGACCGCTTCGAACAAAGCTACCTTCGCACTCTGCTCGAGGAGGAAAACGGACACCTCACGAGAGTCGCCGAACGCGCGGGCCTCGATCGCAAGAACCTGTGGCAGCTGATGCGGCGCCACGATCTGAAGAGCGATCAGTTTCGCGCGTCTTGAGGGGGCAGAGATCCTAAAAGCCCGCTGACACCGAGGCGGTGAGCACGTACGCGGCGGGCGAAGCACCTCGGACTTGCAGAAGAACCTCGCCCGTCTCGAGCCCCATCGCCCCGGGGGCTCGTTCGGGTCGAATGGCGAGGCAGGCGCCGGCGTCGTCGACTGCGCCCTCGGCGAGGCGATCGAAACCGTCAGGCCCAAGGAGACTCAGCTCGAGCCCCAGGGTGTCCGCGCAGCCGAGCGAATGCCGGCCGAGCAGCGCCTCGATTCGTCCGCCCGCGGGCACACTCAGACGGTAGAGGTCGACGTCGAGCGCGGTGTCCAGCGCGCCGCGCACGCCCCCTCCGTCCCCCGAGAGCGGCTGAGCTTCCGCCGGGGTGTCGTTCGACTCGCGCTCTGGGACGAGCTGAGCGATGGACTTCCACACCCGGACGAAGCCAAACGCGTTCTCCGCCCGAACACGCACGAGGCTCGAACTCGTCACCCGCGCGTTCCAAGTCCCCACCGAGGCGAAGGGGGTCGGAAAGCGCGCCCACGCGCCGGCCGGACCGGAGAGCTCGAGCGTGGAGGCGTTGCGCACCGCGTAGCTCACGGTCGCGGTGACGGCGAGCCCATCGAAGACCTCGGGCTCCACCGAAAAGGCGTCGATCACCGGTTGGTCGGTCGCCGGCACCTCCAGCTCGGCGATGGACGCTCCGTGGGGGTTGGCGGCGGTGAGCCGAAGCCGTGTGAGAGTGCTGCTCGCCACGAGCATGACCTCGCCCCGCGAGAGATCGAGGCTCGACGCGGACGCATCGGCTTCGAGCGATAGCGTATCGGCCCCGCGAACTTCAAAGCGCAGCAGGAAGGGCCGACCCAGGACGGCGAGCGCGGGCTCGGCGACGAGGCTCAGGATGCGAGGTGGGCTCGACAGGACCTCGATTGGAATCTCGCTGTGGACCGATCCTTCGAGCGTATTCTCGGCCCACAGCTCGAGCGTGCCGCTGACGGTGGGGGTGAAAGTGAAGGTCCCGACCGCAAGCGGCGAGCTGTAGATCGCGCGAGCGCGATAGCTGGCTCGTACCCCGTCGGGCGCGTTCTCGGCCTCAAACCAGGTCGTCACCGGCTCTCCGTACTCGACCGAGACCGAACTCGTGCGCACGGAGCGCCAACGGGCGCCCGGGGGCTGGGTGACGGTCACGGTGAGCTCACGGTCGAGTTCGGGGAAGTTCGCCCGGCTCACGACGAGCCGAAACTGCTCCGTCTCGAGCGGCCGAACCTCAACCTCCGCCGCGAGTTCGTCCGAGGAGGAGAGCACCGCGCCCGAGCCGTCGAGCAACGTGACGCGGTCTGCGTTCTCGACCCGATAGATGAGGCGAGTGCTCTGCCCGCGAGCGAGCGCGGCGGGCTCGGCGCGAAACACCACGATCCTAGGAGACCCGCGCACCACGACCGTCACCGCGGCCACCGCGGGTCCGCCACGTCCGGCGGCAGTGAGCAGATAGGTCTCGGTCACCGCCGGCGTGACATTGACGGTACCCAGCGCCCGATCGTCCTCGTCCAGGACGGCTTCGCCTCGAGTCGTATCGATCCGGACGTGCTCCGCTCGCTGGACCTCCCAGCTGAGTGATGTGCTCTCGCCGGGCCCGATCTCGGCCGGCACCGCCAGAAAAGAGACCACTCGAATAGCGTCGTCCCCGTCGAGATCCACATCGACGACCTTCGAGGCCTCGCCCCCGGGACCCTTTGCGCTGAGAACGAAGCTCGTCGCGCCGTCGATCGGGCCAGTCCGAAAGGTGCCCGCCAGCGGCGCGCCCGAGCGGAGCAGCCCGCCGGGCCGTGCCTCGAGCCGGACTTCTTCGGCGTTCGAGACCTCCCAGGCGAGGACCACCGGTCGGCCGACCTCGATGCGGGCACTCGAGACGCCCTCGACGCTGAAGTGTCGGATGATCGGCGCCTCGGAGCCCGGATCGGTGTCCCCGCAGGCGACGAGCAGGCCCAGGAAGGCAGCGAGGAGGGGACGAAAGGGGCTCATTGTGCGGGGACGCTTCACTCGAAGCCTACACCGCTGTAAAGACTGAAGAGAAGATGGAAGCCAAAGTGGAAGTCCTGCTCGTCCACGTGAGCGCTCCTCCCTCCGAGGCGCCCGAGCTGGCCCGGCATCTGGTCGAGTCCCGGCTCGCGGCCTGCGTGAGCCTCGTGCCCGGCGTACGGTCCGTCTACCGCTGGCAGGGCGCCATCGAAGACGCGGGTGAGACCCTGCTGGTCATCAAGACCACCGTCCAGGCGTATCCGGCCCTCGAGGAGGCGATTCGAGCGCGTCACTCGTATCAGGTCCCCGAGATCCTAGGGCTGCGAGCGTCCGAGGCCTCCCTCCCCTACGCGGCTTGGGTCCAAGAGGAAGTGAGGCTGGGCGCATCATGAGACAGCTCCTCGTCGTCGCCGGAGACCGTGCCCTCTCGAAGTTCGTCGCCGAGACCCTCCTCGGTCGGAAGATCACCCCCAACGACCCCATGATGCAGGGCAACGGCTGGGAGATCGCGCGCGCGCACACCGGTCTCGAGGCGCTGCTCCTCGTGACGAAGAGCGGCAAGCACTTCGACGCCATCGTGCTCGATCAGCATCTGCCCGACCGAGACGTGCTTCAGCTTCTGGACGCGCTGCGCAGCTCACCCGAGTCGGAGGAGATCCCCATCTTCGTGATGAGCGAACGCGGACGAGATCATCTCGCCCGCCGGCTCGCCTCGGACGCGTACTTCGTCGCCGGGTTCATCGACAAACCCGTCACCTCGGAGTCCCTCCGCCGCGGGCTGAAGAACCTGCATCGCACACGCGTGGTGCTGCTCGTGGACGCGATGACCGAACGGCGCGACGAGTTCGCGAAGGTCCTGAAGCAGGCGGGCTACTCGGTCGATATCGCTTCGGACACCAAGACCGCCCTGAGCCTCGTGGCGAGCAACCGACCGGACGCGGTCGTCAGCGCCTTGAAGCTTCAAGATCGTTCGGGGGCGTTGCTCTGTCTCGAGCTGAAGCGCCAGCCGGGGACCCACGCCATTCCGGTGCTTCTGCACGGCCACCTCGACGACCTCGCGAACACCGAAATCGAGGAGAACGCCCATCGCGCGGACGACTTCCTCGGGCCGGACCTGACGGGCGAAGCGCTCTTGGCTCGGCTCTCCACGCTCGTGGGTCGCGGCACCTCCGGCGTGAGCTCGGCGCCGCCCCCGGGCCTGTCTCTGGTCGCGGGCGACCCCCAAAGCACCATGCCGCAGATCAGCAAGCCGATCGTCCAGACGCTGGCCGGCAAAGAGACGGCCGAGCTCAAGAAGGCCGAGCAATGGGAGAACCAAAAGACTCCGACCGGAGAGGGCCTCTCTCCGTCGAAAGACCGGACCGAGACCCGGGATGATCTCGATGGCGACGCCAACGGAGGTTCGGCCCGCACCCCCCTGCATCCAAGCCTGCCCCCGGCTTCCGCTTCGCCTTCTCACAACCCCTCCACGAAGCGGTCGAACCGCCGAGTGCCGTGCAACCTGTCCGTGTCCATCAAGGACGGGGAGACGATCTACCGCTCGAGCACGCTCAACATCTCGGACGGCGGCATCCTCATCACCACCGAGCATCCTCTCAAGATCGGCACGCACATCGATCTCACCCTCGAGCTACCCACCTCGGAGCGGCCCATCACCGCGGTGGGAAAGGTCGCTTGGTTCGGCGCCGCGCCCGCGGGTCCGGACGGTTCGGCGCGGTCCGGCGTCGGGGTCAAGTTCAGCCGCATCGATCCCAAGGATCTGCAGGCGATCGTCGACTACGTGAACCACATCTCCAAAGTGGTCTACGTCGCGCCTTGACCGAAGTCCTCCGGCGACGGAGCCTCCGGTCATGTTCGAAGCTCACCGCTCCATCTACGAAGACGCGCTCAAAGAGATCGAGGTCCAAGGCCTCACCAAGCGGGAACGGATCATCACCACGCCTCAGGGCGCCGAGATCCGCACCCAAGGCGGCGGCGCGGTCCTCAACTTCTGCGCGAACAACTACCTGGGTCTCGCCAGTCATCCACGCGTCATCGAAGCCGCCAAGAAGGCCCTCGATGAGCACGGCTTTGGGCTCGCCTCGGTCCGTTTCATCTGCGGCACCCAGGACATCCACCGCGCGCTCGAAGACGCGCTCTCCAAATATTTGGGCACCGAGGACACCATCCTCTACTCGAGCTGCTTCGACGCCAACGGGGGGCTCTTCGAGACCATCCTGGGGGAACAGGACGCGGTGATCTCCGACCAGCTCAACCACGCCTCCATCATCGACGGGATTCGCCTCTCCAAGGCCGAGCGGCATCGCTACCTGCACGGCGACATGAACGAGCTCGAAGAGCGGCTGAAGGAGACCCAGAAGAGCCGCGTGCGTCTCATCGCCACCGACGGCGTCTTCTCGATGGACGGCGCCTACGCCAAGCTGGATGCGATCTGCGACCTCGCCGAGCGTCACCAAGCGATGGTCATGATCGACGACTGCCATGCGACGGGGTTTGTGGGCCGCACCGGCCGCGGGACCCCCGAACACTGCGGGGTCAGCGGGCGCGTGGACATCATCACCGGCACGCTGGGCAAGGCGCTCGGCGGGGCCTCGGGCGGCTACATCAGCGGCAGAAAGCCGATCATCGATCTGTTGCGCCAGCGCTCGCGGCCGTACCTATTCTCGAACACGCTCGCTCCGGCGATTGTGGGCGCCTCGCTCGAGGTGCTGAACATGCTCTCGGAGAGCACCGAGTGGCGCGACCGGGTCGAGTTGAACACCCAGCGGTTTCGGGCCGGCATCACGAAGCTGGGCTACACCGTGAAGCCAGGCACGCACCCCATCACGCCGATCATGCTCGGCGATGCACGG
Source organism: Deltaproteobacteria bacterium (assembly GCA_011526105.1). Classification (GTDB taxonomy): domain Bacteria; phylum Myxococcota; class Kuafuiibacteriia; order Kuafuiibacteriales; family Kuafuiibacteriaceae; genus WYAZ01. The sequence continues at coordinate 61,124 of WYAZ01000171.1, forward strand.
CTCGCGGCCGGACTGGCCGAAGACCTCCTCGAGGAGGGCATCTACGTGGTGGGCTTCTCGTTCCCGGTGGTGCCCAAGGGTGAGGCGCGCATCCGGGTGCAGCTCTCGGCCGCGCACAGCGAGGCGCAGATCGATCAATGCCTCGCCGCTTTCGAGAAGGTGGGGAGGCAGCGCGGCCTCATTGGCAAGGCCTGAGCATAAAAAAAGGGCGGGCACCTTTCGGCACCCGCCCTCATCGAGCAGAGCTCAGGCGAGCCTTCTCAGTCTTCGTAGTCGGCGAAGGCCGGGTTCGACTCGATCGAGTCCGCGTAGCCCTCTTCCCAGTCGAAGTCGTAGTCGCCGCTGCAGCTACCCGAGCCGTCCGCGTTGAACGTGCACTCGATGGAGCCGTCCGAGCCGGTGATGGACAACGTGACGTTGCCACCCGAGTCCTGCGAGATCTTCAGCACGTAGGAGACCTCGACGCCGGAGCTGTCTCGAACGTAGACCAAAAACTCGGTCTCGGTGCCGTTCTCGCCCTCCACGTAGCGGATGCCGCCGCGCGTGTGCGTGGTGCCAACTTCGCCGCCGCTGGTCGTGACGTCCCAGGCCATGATGAAGTCGTCGAAGGCGCCCGCGCCGCCGAGCGAGAACTCCATCACGATGACCCCGCTGATGCAGTCGCCGGTCGCGGTGGTGCAGACGTTGTTGTAGTTCATCTCGAAGCTGCCGCTGCCGCTGGTGAAGTCGTCGCTGTACTCGGCTTCGCCGTCGACATCCATGCTGCCGGTCATGCCGCTGTTGCAGTCACCGAAGTTGATGCTGTAGCTGTACGATACGCTGCTGCCGCCGCCCGAAGCGCTGACGGAGTTCGGGTCGAAGCAGCCCTCGAAGTCATAGCCCTCTTCGGACTGCGCCTGAATGCGCGCCGAGATGGGCGCCGAACGTCGGACGATCTGCTGGTTCAAGCGGTGAATGACGAAGGCCGAGACGCGCGAGAACGGACCCTCGGAGGCGTTCTGCGACGTGAGTCCGAGCCCACCGAATGGGTTGAGCGCACCCGCGGCGCTGGTCGCGCCGCCCGAAGCGGAGCGCTTGCCGTTGGCCGCGATGACCGCGTCCTTGTCGGAGGTCTTGCCAGAGGGGCTTTCAAAGTCCGCCTTCACCTTGGCGGTGTCTGGGCCACCACCGCCGCAAGCGACGGCCATGACCGATGAGAGAGATAGAGCAGTTAGCCACTTGAATTGCATCGAACGTTCTCCTTGGGGCGCCGGAAGCCTGCTCCGGCACGAGCTTATGGGCCGGGAACCTAGCGCCGTTTCGCCTTGGGGAGAAGCTCCCCCGGGGATGTGAAGGCGATCACCCCGAGGCGCTCTTACATTTCCCCACGCGCAGAACGACGCGAAGGCCCGAGCTCAAGGGCGCTTTTGGAGCTGAGGCGGTGTCTCATCTCTGGATTCGATCGCCATGCGCAAGACAGCTTTCAAGAGCTGATTTCTTCGGACCTCGCCGAGGGTGAGCTTGAGGTCTTCGTAAACACTGGGGTCCTTGATGAGGGCGCCGATGGTGCCTTCGCCCTTGTCGATGCGGCGCACGATCTCTCGCAAGGTGCGAGCGGTCTCGGCGAGATCACCCACGGGGTCTTTGCCCGGCTGGGCAAACACGAGCTGATGCACGATGCCGCGCTCTTCGCGCATCGAGCGGGTGATCGCCTCGATCTGCGTCGCGGCCTGGCCCAGCTCGGCTACGAGCTCCGCCCCCTTTGGGTCATAGATGAGGGCGTTCAAGGCGCCGGGTCCTTTTCGGATGCTTCGGACGATGTCGCTCACGTCGTCGGCGGTTCCGCGCAAGACCTTGCCGCTCTCGGCGAGGTCGTCGAGCGCCTGGAAGATCCGCTTTTGGTACGCGTCGTCGTAGACGATGGAGTGCAGGAAACCCCGCCCGCCCTTCACCTCGCTGACGAGCTCCGCCAGCGTCTTCACCAGGTGTCCGAGGTCTTTCTGGACGTCGCTGTCCGCGACCGCATCCGCGATGTTGCGCACCGAGTTGGTGATCTCGACCGTGTTATCGAGCACGCGATCCGCCTTGACGAGCAAGGTGGAGATGTCCGCGGCCGCCTTGGCCGGAAGCTCCGAGCCCTCTTGGACCGGCGGGGCGCTTGGGGTGCCCACGAGCACGTCGATGGTTTTGTCGCCGAGCACACCACGCGAGCCGATGGTGGCGATCGAGTCGGTTCGAATGCGATCGAGCACGGATTCTCGGACCTGAAGCTCGACGACGAGCCGACGATCTTCGGCCGAGGAGGAGAAGCCGATACCGCGCACCACCCCCACGTCCAAGCCGGCGAGCCGCACGGGGGCTCCGACCTTCAGGCCTTCGACGTCCTCGAATCGGGCGGTGAGGACCACGCGCCCCTCGAAGGCGTGACGCTCCGCCCCGAGGAGAAAGATCATGACGAGCAGGAGGGACACACCCGCCAGCACGAAGAGCCCCACCTTCGTTTCGAGGCCGCGGTCTTTCCGCATGTTCGGGCTCAGTTCTCCAGCTCAGCGGTGACGCGGAAGATCTCTTCGTACGTCGTGACGCCCTGAGCGAGCTTGCGAATGGCTGCCTGCCGAAGGCTGGTCATGCCATCGGCCATGGCGGCCTTCATGATCTCTTTGCTGTCTTTCCCTTCGTGCACGAGCTTTCGGATCTTCCTCGAGACGTCGAGCATCTCGAAGACGCCGGTTCGACCGTACAAACCGGTGTGGCGACATCGCACGCAGCCCTGCCCCACTTTGACCGGCAATCGCTTGGTGGGCTCGTTCGGGTTCACGGGGATACCGAGCGCGAGGATCTGCTCCTCGGAGAGAAACAACTCCATCGCGCAGTCCTGACAGACCTTTCGCACCAGACGCTGGGCCAAGATGCCGGTCAAGACCGATGACAACAAGAACGGCTCTGCGCCGAGTTCGATGAGGCGCGAGACGGTGCTCGCGGTGTCGTTCGTGTGCAGCGTGGAGAACACGAGGTGCCCGGTCAGCGCGGACTGAATGGTCATGGACGCGGTCTCTTGGTCACGCACCTCGCCCACCATGATGATGTCGGGGTCCTGACGAAGGATGGTCCGAAGCGCGGCGGCAAAGGTGACGTCGATCTTCTTCTGCACCGCCACTTGGTTCAGCGGCTCGTAGATCATTTCGATCGGGTCCTCGACGGTCACGATGTTGACCGTCGGCGCCGCCAGGTACTTGAGCGTGGAATACAGCGTGGTGGTCTTTCCGCTTCCGGTGGGACCGGTCACGAGGATGAGCCCGTTGGGGCGCCGAATCCAGTCCTCGTAGGTGTCGCGCTCCTTGCTCGTGAAGCCGAGGTCGATGATCTCGGCGAGCAGGATCTGAGGGTCGAAGATACGAATGACGATCTTCTCGCCGAAGGCGGTGGGGAGTGAGGAGACACGGAGCTCGACCTCGCGCTCGCCCTTTTGGGTCTTGATGCGCCCATCTTGAGGGCGTCTCTTCTCGGCGATGTCCATGCGCGCGAGGATCTTCACGCGCGCGACCACCGCCGGGTGCACGCCGGAGGGGACCTGGCCGATCTCGTGCAGAACGCCGTCGATACGGAGGCGCAGGGTGGAGAGCTCGCGTTTGGGCTCGATGTGAATGTCGCTGGCGCGGTTGTCGAAGGCGGCGTTCAGCAAATACTCGACCGCGGCGACGATGTTCTGGTCTTGAGGATCGATCTCCTCGCTGCTTCGCACCCGGACGAGCTGCTCGAGGTTCGAGAGGTTGTTGTGCGCCGACTTGCGGGCGTCCTGGGCGGCGGAGCTCACCGCGGTGCGGAAGCCGTAGAACTGGGCGATGACGTTGACGATGTCTTTTTTGGCGCTGATGACGACTTCGAGCTCGGTGCCGGTGGCCCGAGAGAACTCCTCGAGGGGCGCGGTGTCGTAGGGGTCGAAGACGGACACGACCAGCTTGGTCCCGTTGCGCTTCAGCGGGAGGATGAAGTGGCGGCGCGCGAAGCCCCGCGGCAGCGCCTTGGTCACGAGCTGCATGTCCAGCTCGAGCGGGTCGATCTTCTTGTAGGCGAGCCCACTGAGCTGGGCCAAGAGCTGCGCGAGGATGTCCTCGTCGATGAGGCGGCCGGGCGCCTCCGGATGGGGCAGCTTGGCGGCCTCGACGAGCTCGGTGGCAGAGACCTCGTGATGTTTGTGCGTACGAAGCGCGTTCGCGCCGAACTTTTCGCGCAAGAACTTGGCGCGGAGGGTCTCTTCCTTCGCGACGAGGTCGCGCATCTCGACCTCGCCGAGCGCGCCGGCCTCGGTGAGCAAGCTGAGCAGATAGGGGAACGTCAGCTTGGTCGGTCCCGGGGTGCGCGCGCTGACCATCGCCGGGAGCCTACATCGGACCCCGCTCGAAATGAATTCCAGGGCCTCCAAGGAGAGCCCAGGGCCCCTGAGATGAGCTCTAGCGATCGCAGAGGAAGATCCGGTCTTCCACCGAGGGTCCCCCGCCCGGGAAGTTCCGCACGACGGTGCGGTCGCGACAGAGCCGGCCGCTGCCGCCACAGACCTCGGGTTGCATGGGGTCGCAGAGCAGCGCACATCGACCGTCGAAGCAGACCTGGCTCGCGCACTCCTCGTGGACCACACAGCCGAGGCCGGGGTCCTTGAAGCTCGTGCTCGGCCGCGGGACGCAGCGGGTTCGGAGCACGCGGCGCACACCCCAGGCCGCGTCACCGATGGGCAGCGAGGGGTGGTCGGGCGCGGTCGAAGGGTTGGCTTGGCAGATCCCTTGGGTGCGGCCCAACTCGGAGCGACAGGCCTCGGCCCCATAACAGGCTTCGCCGTCGAGCTGAGCGCGCGCGGTGGACGAAGTGCGCAGCACGTCCGGCATACACACGCCGACGGTGGAGCGGGTGCTGGTCTCGCGAGAGAGCAGATGCTCCTGCAAGACAACCGCCGGGCGACATGTGTGACCGGCCGAGCAGTCGACCTCGCTCCCGCAAGCGCGCGCACAGACCCGGGCCTCCGAATGCTCGCCTTCGATCCCCAAACGTCCGAGCGGAAGGGTGGGGCCGGAGGCCTCGGTGAGGACGAACAGGCTCGGACCGATGCCTTCGTCGACCGACCCCACGGCGGATGCACCCACGCAGTACGTGCCGTCCGGACAGGCGCAGTCCGACAGCAGGGTCGGCGTTCGCGTACTGGTCTCGAGCTGCAGACCTCGAACACACGCGACGCGCGCGGTCTCGTCTCCGATGAGGAGCTCACAGCGATCGAGTTCCGGCGCACATCCTTGGGCGTCGATGTCTTCGCGTTGGCAGTCGAGTCGAGGACGGCAACGCTCGAGCACGCAGGCGTGGCTCTCGGGACAAGGAAGCAGACCATCGTCGTCGCGAGCATCCGAGACGCAGGCGAAGCGCTCCGCGTCGATCTCGGGCAGTGAGACCGTACAGCCGAGAAGCAGCGTCAGAAGACAAGACGCCGACCCGGCCGCACGCGCATGGGCGGAGGTCACTCTTCTTCTCCCGGGTCGAAGACGTAGCCAAGCACCGCCCCGATGGAGAGCGCGACCGCCGAGCCGAAGAGCACGTTCGCGAAGGTGCGCTGGGTGTCGACCGCGCTGTCGTCGTCGGCAAACCGCGCCCGGGTGAATCCGGCCTCGCATGGACCGGTCGCTCCGCAGGCGTCGGTCCACGCGCTCGCGGTCCCGGAGGCGCTCAGTCCCAGCACCAAACCCAGCGCAGCGGCGCCCGCCGCGGTGCCGCCGAGGACCCAGGGCAAGATACCTCGGACGCGATGCAGCTCGACCGTCTCCACCTTGGTCTGGCCCACGAGCAACGTCACTTCTCGCTGCTCGCTCGTGTGACCTTGGCTCGAGAATCGGAGCTGATGCGGCCCCGCGCGGAGCTTGAGCGGTGCGATGGGGCTGCGGCCGACCTCGAGGCCGTCCAAAAAGATCTGGCTGCCTTCGGGCTCGACCTCGAGGCCTAGGGTCGCGAAGGCTCGCTTGGCCTCCTCCGGAAAGAGGTCGGCCGCGACCGAGTAGAGACGCGTCTCGAGCACCCCCGGCGCGCCCCGCGCGACCTCGATGGTGACACGCGCTTGCATGCGCGCCGCAGTGGTTGTGGTCTCGACCCTTCGGACATCCAGACGCAGGACCCCGGCGAGCTCGTCGAGGCTTCCGACCACCAAGGTGCCGGCGCCCAAACTCGCGAGCTGCCGCGCTCTGCACGGATCATCGGCGCAGCCCGCCAGAGCCTCCGCGAGTCGAGGCCCGAGGATCTCGGTCGGCGCGAGGAGCGAGACGACGTCGAAGCTCTCGAACCCGCGCAGGGCGGTCATCAGATCTTGGCTCGCTCGCTGCCGGTCTCCTTCGGGCGCTGAGCCGTCGAAGCCGAGCACGAGGACTCGGGGGAGGTTCGGCGCCGCGATGGAGCTCAGCGGTGAGGCGGTCGACAGGAGGCAAAGCGAGGCGAGCGCCGAGGCTCGTCGACCCCAGGCGTTCACCACTCGGCTCGGACTCCGCGCGGCCAGCGAGCGCGTGTGCTCTCGAGCTCTTCGCCGAAGCCCTGAAAGAGGCCCTTCATCAGCGAGGCACCGAAGTCCCTGGAGAGCAGCGCGAGCAGCGGATCGCGCATCGGCGGATAGACGAAGGTCGGATCCACCGGACCCTCCTTCACCTTCTTGCCCTCGCCTCGCGCCCGCTCATCCGCGAGCTCCGCCGCCTTGATGCCCGCTTCGTACAGGCCGCCGAGCTCATCGACCAGGCCCGCCTCTTGGGCGGCGCGCCCGGAGATCACGCGACCGTCGGCGACCAGGAGCACCGCCTCACGGCTGAGCTTGCGGCGCTCCATGATGGTGGAGACGAACTGCTCGAAGATGTCGTCGACCAGGCCCTGAAAGATCGCCCGATCACCCTCGGTCATCTCGCGCAGCGGGTTGCCGAGGTCCTTGTGCGGCCCCGACTTGAAGGTGTGCACATCCACCATGAGAAAACGCGCGAGCTCGCGGAGGTCGGGGGCCTGCGAGATCACGCCGATGGAGCCGGTGATGGAGCCGGGGGCAGCAAAGACATAGTCCGCCGCCATCGCGACCCAGAACCCTCCCGAGGCGGCCACGCTGCCCATCGAGGCGACGACCGGCTTCTTGGTGCTCGCACTTCGGATCGCATCGAAGACCTCCTGCGAGGGCGCGACCGCACCGCCCGGAGAGTCGATGCGCACGACCAGCGCGTCGAGGTCATCCTGGCGAGCGAATCGCCGGATCTCGCGGACGGTGTCCTTGGTGTTCATGATCGGCCCCTGGACCTCGATCACGCCCACGCGATGCGCGCTCTCCCCAATCATGTCCTGAGACTCGGAGGTCGGAAGCTGGCCGCAGGTCATGCAGCTCGCACCGAAGAGCAGCCCGATGAAGAACGGCAGGAGCAACCCACGAGTCCCACGGGAAGGGGGCGCGATGAAGCGCACCGGCCCGCTCGGCGCAGGGCGTGGCGTCGGGGTGACGGGGTACGACGGGTCTTCGGGGTACGGCGGGTCTTCGGGCTCGGTCATCCTGATTCCGTGGCGGCAGATCCCTATCGCACTCCCCTCCACAACGTCGAGTCAGGCGATCGGTCGAGGTCGTTTTTCAGCGGCGGCTCGCTGGCGATTCCCCTTCGCTCCGTGACAAGGTGCCCGCATGCGCCTCTCTCTCTCTTTGGGACTGCTCCTTTGGGCGATCGGCTCGACCGCCCTGTTCACGACCGCGTGGGCTCAGAATCCCGAGAACCCGGAGCTGGAACAGGGGCTGCGGCTCCTGAAGGAGCGGCGCTATGAAGAGGCCAAGCAGGCTCTGAACCGAGCCACCCAGAGCCAGCCGAACAACGCCGAAACTTGGGTGGGGCTCGGGAACGCGCACCTCGCCACGCAGAGCCACCGGGAGGCGGTCGCGGCCTTCGAGCGTGCGCTCTCGCTCGCGCCCGACGCGCACGCGGTCCGCTACAACCTCTCTTTTGCGCTCCGCAAAGCCGGGCGAGTGAAGGACGCCGCCGCGAGCTACCGCATCTATCTCGAACATCAGCCCCAGGATCCCGACGCCTGGTACGGGCTGGCGGAGACCCTGCGCGAAGCCAAAGACGCAGAGGGCGCCGCTGCAGCCTACGAGAGCTACGCCGATCGCGAGTCTAGACCCGACCGCCAGACTTGGGTCGAGAAGGCGCGCCGCCAGGCCGCCGCCCTGCGGGCCTACGCGGGTGAGAGCTCGAAGCCCGCCCCAAGCACGCCCGCGCCCACCACGGGCGAACCCGCGAAACCCAGCGCCGCCGCCGCCGCCGCGAAGCCCGAGACCAAAGAAGGAAGCGCTGGACCTTCGTCGACCGAGATCCTCTCGGGCCAGGCTCGAGAGGCCTTGCGCGCCGGACGCTTCGAGGCCGCGCTCGAGATCCTCGCCGCCATCCCGGAGCGAGGTCGCAAAGACCTGCACGTCGCGGCGGCATTTGCGGCCGCTTACTTGGGCAGCGGCGACGCCGAGCGCGCGATCCAGTGGTATCGCAGCGCGCTCGTCGTGGCGCCCGATACGGCGAAGAGCGCGCTGCTTTTGGGGCTTGCCGAGGCCTACCGCCGTGACGGCAACACCACCGGGGCGCGCGAGGCCTTGAAAGCGGTGATCGACGCAGAGGATGAGGCCCTGAAGCCGCTCGCGGTGACGCGGCTCGACGCTTTGAACGAGCGCTGAGGTCTCAGGCCACAGGGGGCGGCGCGAGGTTGGGCTCGCCCTTGACCCGCGCCGGTCGGCCGGTCTTCCAGTAGCCGAAGTAGCTCCGCCGATCAGGCGCGGCGGTGCGCTCGCGCAGCCAGGTGGCTGCGGGCAGCACCAAGAGGAAGTACGCCAGACCGAGCACCCCACCGAGCTTCGAGAGCGGGCCAAACAAGGGTTCGCTCGAGGCCAAGCCGGTGATGAGGGCCAAGACGAGGACCATCGCGACGAGGAAGGAGACCGTCTTCGCGGTCTGTCTTGCGATGAAAGCGCGCGGATCGATCGTGGACACCAAGAGCGGCGCGTTGTCGGAGGCGGAGGCGACGAGGCCCGACTCGGTTTGCTCGAATCGACCGGCCAGGTAGACGTCGTCCCCCACCTCGAGCGGCAGATCGGTCGTTCGCTGCAGACCGCGGCGCTTGCGGGCGGCCTCTTCGGCCTCGGGCAGCTCGGCCTCGGTGAAGTGAGCGAGTTTGTGCGCGATGATCTCCGGATCGAGCCAGACCCGGCACGGCACTTCCCGGACGAGCATCGCGGTCTCGCCGACCCGAACCGTGCCTCCATGCAGGGAACTCTCGGGCTTCTGGGCGCCGAACTGGATGCTGAGCGTGGGCCCGTCCGCGATGCGGCCGGTGCGCGAAACGGAGAGCTGCGCAAAAGGTGAGCCCTCACTGCTCGCAGCCTCGATGCGTCCGCGGAGCACGCGAACACCCCGTACCCCCGACCCGAGACGGCGCAAGTCGATGAGCGCCGCCCCCGCAATGAGGAGCGTGTTCACCCAGAGCACCCAGAGGGCGAGCACACCCATGAACTCGAAGCTCAGCATGGGCACCTACGGAGCGAGCACCGACTGACCGGCGGCCATGTCGGGCTCCGCGCCCTCCGCGAGGAGGCCGCGTGGCCGCCGAAGGTTCAGGAGGTACGTGCGCAGGAGGTAGCCCACCATGCTGGGCTGATCGAGCGCGGGTTCGATCTTGGGCGCAACGTCCTTTGCGTGGAACTCGTGGAGGACCGACCAGTGCAGGCCAGCGCGGTTGTGGTGGATCGTGTGGTAGCCGTTGTTGCACATGATCCAGTTGAAGGCCCGGCCCACGAAGTTCCGCGAGTGGTTGTAGGTGCTGTGGATGTCACAACCGTCGTGCTGGATGAGGTTGATGCGAAGGATGCCTCGAGCGCCATAGAGCTGCGGCAGGACGATGAAGAAGAGGGTCGTCCAGAGATCGAAGACCGCGAGCAAGCCAGTGAGCCCGAACGCGAAGGCGGTCTCGAGGTTGAGCTGGCGCCGAAAGGCCTCACGCCCCGACAGCGCGCTCCAGCGTTTGGTGCCATTGAAGGTGCTCGGTCCAGCGACGTTCGGGAAGTGAAGCAGATTGAGGAGGTTCCACCGGAAGTACACGATGTCCGGCGCGGCCCAGTCGGGGCGACCATCATCCGAGAAGTGGTGATGCACCAGGTTGTGGGCTGGGGTGTTGGTGGAGGCCGGATAGAGACTGCCGAAGCTCAGCAGGCAGTTCCAGAACTTGTTGAGGCCCTTCGAGCGAAAGATGCCCTGATGCATGTGGTTGTGGATCACCACCGAGTTCAGGAAGCTGAAGTAGCAGGCCGCCGCGAAGAACAGCACGTTTCGGCAGTCCGGCACGAAGTACATCGAGCCCAAGAGCCCTAGGTACACGAGCACGATGCCGACCTGCCGCCATTCGGCGGGATGCTGCACCCACTTGGACACGTCTGGGCGGGCGTACCAGCCCTGACCGGCCTCCTCAAGCGCGACGTTTGGGCAGCGTCCGACCGGTCGGTCGCTTCTTCGGTCAACCGTCAGCTTCACTCCGCAGTGGACCTTCGGGGTGGCCTGCGTTACGAGAGCGTCGCCCGTTTCGTCCTGGAGACGGCCAAGGAGCCCGAAAGTGACGGCGATTGCAGCCACCCTGACCTCACTGCCTTTCAAGCAGCTACGCAAGAACCGCTACTTCTACCTCTACTACGACGGCTTCTACGTGCTTCTCTGCCTCGCCGCGCTCGGTGCCATGGCCGCCACCGGCCACGAGGGTGTGATCGGCGAGTTCCGTGCCGCCCATTGGTCGCTGCTTCCGCTGGCCTGCTATCTGCAGATCGTCTGCTCGGTCTTCGTCCATAACGCCTGTCACAAGAGCTTCCCCCGCTCGATCAACCGGATCGTCGGTGAGCTCTGCGGCGTGGTCGTCCTCACACGCTTCGCTTCTTGGGAGGTCATCCATCAGCGTCATCACCGCTACACGGACGACGTCGAGAAGGATCCCCACCCGGTCGAGCGCAGCTACTGGAAGTTCCTTTGGCACACGATCTACAACGTCGAGAAGCAGCTCCAGACGATCTACTTCGAGCTTTACGGCGACTCTCCGGAGACACGGCGCTACGAGAAGCGGCGCGCCTACTTCTCCTACGTCACCAACCTCCTGGCCATCTTTACCTGGTACGTCTTCCTCGGCCCCGAGGCGTTCTTCTTTCTCTTCGTCCCCGCGTCCATCCTGGGCTTTCTCCACCTCGTGCACTTCAACTGGTCCACGCACAACGCGTTCGGCTACGTGCCCGGCGACTTCCGCCCCATCAACTTGGACACCGGAAAATACTGGATCGGAAACCGGATCTTCTTCGGCATCTACATGCACCAGAACCATCACGATCGGCCGAGCGTCTTCCACCCGCTCTACATGCCGGCGCCGGCGGCCGGTGCTTCGTCCGCAGACGACGACAGCTAACCGCAGCTCGCGAGGTCGGCGTCACAGACCCCGGTGGCGATGACCCCATCCATGCAGGTCTTTGCGGTCTCGTAGCCCGCAGGACAGCTCGTCTCGAGGCAGGCCTCCAGGTCTCCGCCGAGCATCGCCGCCCCGCTGCCGCAATCGGTGAGGCAGTCGCGGATCGCGGTCAGAGAGGTCGCGCAGGAACGCCCCGCACAATCGACCAGAGCCTGCAGCGCGCAGGTGGCGCAGGCTGGATCGACCGTCTCACAGCCGAGCTGACACGCGGTGCTCGAGCCTTCGCAGTTGGCTCGGCAGGTCGATAGGCCGTCACACGACGCCGGCTTCGCGCGGGCGTACGGCTCCACGTGCACGAGGTACATGAGGCACATCTCATCGGTCGTGCCCTCCCCCCAGCTCACACGTCTGGGTTCGAGCCGGGTGCCACCGACGACCGGCTGATTCGCGGCCGAGTTGTCGTACTCGCAGGACAGACGCACGCGGTCGCCGGCCGACAGAACCAGCTCTTCGCCGGGCAAGAAGCGGTACGCTTGCTGCCAACCGAAGTCCCAGCGGGGAATGTCGAGCAGGCAGCTCTTTTCGCCACTTTGCCTCTCGACCTCCCCGCGAAGACTCTTGCCGAGCAGATGCATGTGACCGGCCGCAGCCGAGATCACGCGCGGCTCGGGCCCCGAATAAGGGAACGAGCGTTCGTTCTGCACACTCGACAGGTTCGGTGGGATGTCGAGGCTGAGCACCGCCACCGGCCTCGGGGTGACGAGGTAGGTGGGCGCCTCGGTCTGAAGCCGCATCTCGAAGGTGGTCTGGTCGGTCTGAGCGCCGCCGTTCTGCGTGTTGTAATGCACCTGCATCACGATGCGACTGCCCGCGCCGATGCGGGTCGCGGCATCGCCGTCGAAGATCGCGGGCAAGGAACCCGGGACCCAGGCGCCGAGCTGAGTGGTCTGTCCGAGCCGGCTCCGCCCGGCCTCGGCGGTGGCGATCGGCCCGCCAAAACAGGTGTAGCCCACCTGGCCGTCCGCGCCATCGAGAGGCAGCAAGCTCCGGGCGGCGGCGCGATCCACCGCGTAGACGAGGACATGGTGCACCATCGACTGAGCGTCGGGCACCACCTGGCTCGCGGTGAGGAAGGACTCGGTCTCGAACTCGCCATCGAGCAAGAAGCAGCGGTAGTCGTCAGATCGCGCTCGATCAGGCGCGTAAGGGGCCGCCGCGCGGAGACGGTGCGTCGCTTCGAAGGCCGCCAGAGGCGCGTCGTTTGGGGCCGCTCGTTGGCCGGAAGCGTTCACCGGCGTTCCCTGCGGCGTCCCGGCCTCGACCCAAGCACGGAAGGTTGCGAGCTCGTTTTCGCCGAGCAGACGCTCGCCCACGTAGTGACGGCACTCGGGATCGGGCATCCATGGCGGCATGCGACCGGTCTCCATCGCATGGAGCGCCGCCATCGAGGCTGCGCGGGCATCCTCGTAGCTCGCGAGAGCAAAGGGCCCGATGCCCCCGGCCTGGTGACAACCCACGCAGCGCGCATCGAGGATGCTGCGTACGTTCGCTTCGTAGGTGGGCGCGTCGCCCGGCGGGCCGTCTTCCCCGCATGCGAATGCCATGAGGCCGGCCACGACGACGACGACGCGCCGCCTGCGCCCAAACCAGAACAGAAGCGGCAGTAGCGCGAGGGGCGCCATCGAACCGCCGTCCACCGCGCTGCAGCCCGATGCGGGCTCACCTCCATCCGGCGATGAGCCCCCGTCCGACCGCGCGCCCCCGTCGCGTGGAGGCGCCGTGCCCGCATCGAATGGAGTGCCGCCGTCGGCCGGCGGTCTCACCACGTCCGGGACGCCCTTCAGTGTCCCCGCGAGCCCCCAGCCCGAGTTCGTCCCCGAGCCGCCGTACGCGCCCCGATGCTTCGGGTCGTAGGGGTCGCGGTTGAAGTCGAGCGCCGCCTCGCTGCGGTCGGCATAACCGTCGAGGGAGACGCCGGCGCCCTCCAGTTCACCGGCGAGTGGGTAGAAGTCCATGCCGGCGAGCCCGAACGAAGGGGACGCCACGCGGCCTTCCGCGTCCGCGAGCGCACCGACGTGGTTGTCGCTCGCGTTGCCCCCCGAGATCGGTGTGCTGCCCGAGAACACCGCGTTCTGAAAAACACGCTGAACGAAGCCCGCCGCGCCTCCCGAGACCCGAATCCCCGTGCCCTGGACGTAGATGGTGTTGCGAAACACCGCGATCTCTCTCGGCACGTCGAGGTGCGGCACGAAGGCGGCCCCGCCCCCAAAGCGATTCACCAGCACGTTGGCGTAGAAGGACACGTTACCTTCCCCCTGAAAGAGACCCTCGGTCCCGGTCGCGTTCTCATAGAGGAAGTTGCCGTAGATGTCGTAGCGATCCTGGGCGCCGGCGCCCGACAGCGGGAAGTGGCCCACGAGCAGGTTCGGACGCGCGAGGTCCCCCGTCGAGGCGTTGGCCGACTTGATGAACACGTTGTGCCGAATGACCGTGACCGAGGGGTCGGTGGGCATGCCCGCCCTCGAGGGCCGGGGCCCCTGGTGCTTGATCTGCATCGCATAGCCCATCGGGTTGACGACGAGGTTGTTCTCGATGACGCCGCGAATGAAGGGGTCGCTTCCATCGGAGTCTCCGAGGTAGAGCCCGGTGCCCGCCCCTTCGATGATGTTGCCGCGAATGACGAAGTCCCAGACCGGCGCCTTGGTGCTGATCCCGACGAGCTGCTGGTTCTGGCCGAAGCCATGGATGTGCAGCCCCTCGAGCGTGATGTGGTGGGCGAAGCTCGCGTTGGACTCGACCTTGAAGCCGTCGACCTCGAGCCCGCGATTGTCGACCTCGAGGTCCCGAATCACCACGTAGCTGCTGTCGCGGAGGCTGATGGTGTTGCAGCAAGACCGGCCCACGAGCTTGGCGCGCGCCCCGGTCGAAGGGCCCGCGATCTCGATCCATCGACCTTCTTCGCCGTGCAGGCCCGAGAGCGTGAGGCCATCGTACTCTCCCGCCTCGAGTTCGAGTCGATCACCCGGCGCGAGCGCTTGCAGCTTGGCGCGGTAGTCGCTGGGGTTCGCGCGCACGAAGTCGCAGCGCGCCCGGCCGGGCGAGTACAAGAAGAACGCGCACAGGGCGCCCAGGGCGAGGACACCAGGCAGAAGCCTCGAAGATAGGGGCATGAGGTGATGGTGACTCGCGCGGGGCGCGCATCGCAAGGCGCGCGAGGCGCGCCGCGGCCCCCCTTAGGGGTGGACCCGGCTTTGGCGACTACGGCTTTCTGGAAGAGCGGGAGACGAGGGTCGAACTCGCGACTTCAACCTTGGCAAGGTTGCACTCTACCACTGAGTTACTCCCGCTTGGGGGGCTAATCCACACCGCGTTTGGGCCCGAGTCAAGCCGAAAAGCGGAGCGTCGCTTTCAGGGCGTTTCGGCCTGGGAGACCGCGCGCGCGAACCCTCGGAAGTAGTCCCAGGCGGACACCAAAGACAGGATCACCGAGAGGTAGAGGAGGACGGTGCCGAGGCGATGGAAGTCCACCGGCTCGTCGAAGAACCCAATGGGGTACGGGTGGTGAAGAAGGAGCGCCCAGAGCCCGACCATCTGCAGCGCGGTCTTGGCCTTGCCCAGCTCCCGAGCCGCGATGATGAGTCCCTCCCCCGCCGCGATGGCGCGCAGGCCGGTGATCACGGTCTCCCGCGCGAGGATCACGACGACGATCCAGACCGAGACCCGGCCCAGATCGAGCAGCATGACGATCACCGCCATGACGAGCAGCTTGTCCGCGAGCGGATCGAGGAACTTGCCGATCAGCGAACTCATGCCGTAGCGGCGCGCGAGATAGCCGTCGAGCGCGTCACTCGCGGACGCGGTGGCGAAGAGCATCGCGGCGATGAAGGCGTTTCTGGGCGAGTCGTAGGACATCACGAGCATGACCCCGGGGATGGCGAGCACGCGCAGATAGGTGATGAGGTTAGGCAGATTCAGCGCCTGCCGAGCGAGCGAGCTACGACCCGAACCAGAGCCGGACATCGATGACCTAGGCTCCGAGGAGCACGAGCCCGTCTCCCCGGAAGCGGAGGAACGAGTTGTCGAGCGGGCCTGATTCGCGGCTGACCGCGAGCGACAAAGACCACCCGAGCACAGCGTCCGGCGAGACCGTGAACTCTTCGGCCTTCGAGACCGAGACGATGACCGGTCGGCTCGGGGCATCGAGGAGCAAGCTGCCCTGCCCGCTCAGCCGCAGGACCTCCAGCCCGGCGACCTCCAGCCGCTTGAAGCTAAACCTTCCTTCGAACCCGGCCACGACATGCCACTTCAGCACGAGGTCGCTGGCTTCACGCAGCGCGACCGCGACGCTGTCGACCGAGAGCAGTGCACGCCCATAACCCTCGAGGCGCACGAAGCGCGCGCGCGCCGCGTCCGGTTCGAGCTCGACTTCGGCGACGCAGAGGGAGGCCGACCCATGCACCGCGAGCAGCTTGCGCTCTTCTACGAACGCCGCCCCGTCGAGGAGCAGTCTCGCCTCCCGACCCCGCTCGGCCTCGGTGCAGAAGCCGAGCATGAACTCGAGATCATCGAGCGTCACCACGCGGGGATCGACGATGGGAATCATCGTCCGAAGGTCCGCCGGCGGATCGGAATCGAAGACAGCGGGACGCATACTCTCTTCGGTGTCGGCGTCGGGGATGGGCACGCGCGCGGGACCGGCCCCAATCACCGAGAGCAAAGAAGGGGTCGAGAAACTCTCGCTCCGACCCGGAACGTCGCCGGAGCCCTCCCAGGCCTCTTCGTTGCGCATCGGGGCGACATCCCTCCCTGGCTCGACGCCGCGGAAGGTGGACTCGGGCGGAGCGGTCGAGATCCGCGATACGCCCTCGTGGGCGACCTCGAGGAGCAAGGCGTCGGTGGCGCTGTGCCCACCAGGCTGGCCGTCGTGGAGTTTACGATCGACCTTGAGCGCGAAGTCGCGGGCGTCGCCCCGGATGAAGTGTTCCTTGGCTTCCTCGAAGGCGCCGCGGCGGTAGAGGACCAGACCCAGGTAGCAGTGCGCTCGAACGTGGCCGGGCTTTTTGGCCAGCGCCTCCCGAAACGCGCTCTCCGACTCAGGGAGGCGGCCCTGCCGAAGAAGGACGAGCCCCAGGTTCACGAGCAAGGAGGCTTCCGCGGGGAACTCTCGAACCAGGCGATCGTAGATGGCCTTGGCGGCCTCGAGCAGGCCGAGCTTGAAGTAGGCGAGCCCGAGCAGGTTCTGGGCGCGCGAGCTGTCCGGTCTCAGGGCGTACGCGCGCTCGAGGGCGCTTCGGGCTTCTTGGGCGCGCCCCTCGCGCAGCGCCTCGCCACCTTCGCGCAGGTAGTAGATGAAGTCGTCGTCGACCCCGACCTCGAAGGGGTCGACTGGGGGCGGAGGAACACTCAGATCCGGCACTACCAAGTCCACCGCTCACCGCCTCCGACTGTAGAATCGATACATCTCCAGGACGCGGTCGACGTATCGCATGGTCTCTCGGATCTTGGGGATCCCGCCCGCCTTCTTCACCCGGTCCGGGCCTGCGTTGTAGGCGGCGGCGGTCAGCGCCAAATCACCGTCGAACATGTTGGCCAGCGTCCTCAAATACCGAGCTCCGCCAAAGATGCTCTGCTCGGGATCGAAGGGGTCCTCGACGCTGAGGGTGCGAGCGGTGCCGTCGATGATCTGCATGAGGCCCTTGGCGTTGGCGCTCGACACCGCGCGGGGATTGAAGTTCGATTCGACCTTCGCGACCGCCTTCAGAAAGGCCGCCGGCAGCTGATAGTGCTCGGCCGCGCGCTCGAGGATCCGGTCGTAACGGGTCACGTCCGCCGCGTACAGCGTGCGCTTGCTCCCGTCCCGGAGGATCTGAACCTTGGGGCTCTGGCCGCCGAAGCCCTCGACATCGCTGTCCGAGTAGGCGAGGTAGCGATCGTCCTTGGTTCCATCGACTTCGGCGAAGTGCAGGACCCCGTCCGCATCCACCCAGGTGTACACCTCGGCCTGAGCGAGCTGCGCCCAGAGCAAGAACACCACGCCCCCGGCCAGCGACCCGAGGCTCCGCGCGCGCGCCGCTGCCACTGCGGGGAATCCTAGCACTCATCGGCCTCCAGGCAAGGTTTCGGGTGGCCCCCAGTCGGTGCTAGCCTGCCCGACCATGGCGCACATATCCGACAGTTTGGTGATCGGAAGCGGGCTCGCTGCGCTCAGCTACGCGCTCGAGGCCGCGCGCCAGGGGCAGTCGGTCACCCTCATCACCAAACGCGACGCTCGCGAGGCCAACACCGCCTACGCTCAGGGCGGGATCGCGAGCGTGCTGGGGGACGAGGACTCCTTCGAGGCCCACGTCGAGGACACACTTCGCGCAGGGGCCGGGTTATGCCGCAGAGACGTGGTCGAGACCGTGGTGCGAGAGGGCCCGGCCGCGATCCGACGGCTGATCGGACAAGGTGTCCGCTTCGACGAGTCCGCCGGCCGCTTCGATCTCACGCGCGAAGGCGGCCACTCCAACCGCCGGATCCTGCATGCCGGCGACATCACCGGCCGTGAGATTCAACGTGCGCTCCTCGAGGAGCTCGGTGAGCAGGCGCGCGTGCAGATGTTCGAACACCACGCGGCCATCGACCTCATCACCACCCGCAAGATCGCGGGACGGAACACCGGATACAGCCACAAGCTCTTCAGCGGCGAGGACCGCTGCCTGGGGGCCTACGCGCTCGACGAGAAGAACGATCGAGTGGAGACCTTCGTCGCAAAGAGCACGCTCATCGCGACCGGGGGGGCCGGCAAGGTCTACCTCTATACCTCGAACCCGGACGTGGCGACCGGCGACGGCATCGCGATGGCGTACCGAGCCGGCGCCTCCATCGCCAACATGGAGTTCATCCAGTTTCACCCGACCTGCCTCTTTCACCCCGCCGCCAAGTCCTTCCTCATCTCCGAGGCCCTGCGCGGGGAAGGTGGGATCCTGAGGCGCATCGATGGCGTCGCGTTCATGCTGGACTACCATCCCTTGAAAGACCTCGCGCCACGCGACGTGGTGGCTCGAGCGATCGACGCCGAGCTCAAACGCACCGGCGACGACTACGTCGTTTTGGACGTGACCCACCTCGACGGCGAGTTCCTCAAACAGCGGTTCCCGAACATCTACGAGACCTGTCTCTCCTTCGGCATCGACCTCACGACCCGTCCCATTCCCGTGGTGCCGGCCGCCCACTACACCTGCGGCGGAATCCGCACGAACCTCGACGGGGAGAGCACCCTGCCCGGGCTCTTTGTGGCCGGCGAGGCCTCCTCCACCGGCATGCACGGCGCCAACCGCCTCGCGTCCAACAGCCTGCTCGAGGCGGCGGTCTTCGGCCACCGCGCGGCGGTCGCCAGCCAGGCCCGGATGGCGAGCGCCCCCATCGATCTCGACGGGCTGCCGGAGTGGGACGTGGGCAACGCGGTGCCGTCCGACGAGCGGGTCGTCATCACCCAGTGCTGGGACGAGATCCGCCGCTTCATGTGGAACTACGTGGGCATCGTTCGTAGTCAAAGACGCCTCATGAGAGCTCAGAGACGCATCGACATGATCCGTGAGGAGATCCGCGACTTCTACTGGCGAGCCACCGTCACCCGCGATCTCATCGAGCTGCGAAACATCGCGACCGTGGCCGAGCTGATCGTCGCCTGCGCGCTGAAGCGAAAAGAGTCGCGCGGGCTGCACTACAACATCGACTACCCGGAGCTCGGCGTCCCGGAGGACACCATCATTGAGCGGAAGGAGCTGGTGTAGCGCCCTCTTGGCGCTTGAGGCCCGCTGCATCCAGATACCAGGTCAAAACGCCTTCGCCCAGGGCGGAGGAGAACCGCACCGTGAAGTGATCCGCGGTCGGGCGGATGAGCAGGCGGCCGTCCGAGCCGGTGCGGGGGAAGCGCACCGCATAAGTCCGCGACCAAGGCGTGACGTAGGGGTAGGTCACGCGGAGGTTGGCGTTGGTCTTGAGGCGGGTGACCACGCCATCGACCTTCTCTCCCTCATCACCTTCCAAGGTGACCCGCCAGATCGACTCCTCCTTGCCGAAGTCGTTCCAGCTCGCATCGGCGGTGTAGGCGGCAAAGAAGAACTCGAAGTTCTCCTCGGCCCCGCCTTCGAGCAGGGCCAGCCGGCGGGCTTCGTCGCTGCCGCGGCCATAGACATTGGGGTGCGCCACGAGGAAGGCCTGCCGGAACTCGGGCGAGTGAAAGGTGGCCGAAACGAACAGGACCGCCTCGAGCAACTCGTAGACCTTATCCGAGCGGGTCCAGCGACCTAAGACCTCTTTGTAGTCTTTCTCGGTGGGCACCTGCGTGTGCATGAGCCGAACCCGGACCGGTTCGGCGCTCGCACAGGCGAGGCACGACGAAAGACCCATGATGGCGAACAACCTCTTCACGACACCTCCGGGGCCACAGGCCTGCGTTTCACCTTCACGCGCATCCGCGGCCGACGCGGCCGACCCACCTTTTCGCGGGCCGGGGGCGCGCTGGAGACCTCGCTCAGCTCTGGCCTCGGGATGGGCACCGGCGGCCGCTCCTCGAGCTCGGTCCGCGACTCCTCGTCCACGCCCGCGAGATGGCGGACCGGCCCTCCATCCGTACGCACCCGGCCTCGAATCGCCGCCCCCTCGCGAAGGATGAGTTGCTCGGTGCTCAAGTCTCCCAGGATGCGCGCCCCTTCCTCCAGCACGATGCGCTCGAGCCCGGAGAGCGCCCCGCGCACGACGCCGAACACGACGATCTCGCGGGCCTTGATGTCGCCTTCGACCACACCCGAGGTCCCCACCGTGACGCGCGCGTCGGTCTCGACTTCGCCGATGACGGTCCCGAGCACACGGACGTCATCGTGGCCGAGAACGCGACCCCGCAACACCGCGTCGGACTCGATCACGGTCTCGCGCTCAGAGCTATGGTTCATCCTCGTCATCCCGCCCCGAGCGGGGCTTGGCCATGTGTACTTGGCCGCGGAAGTCGGCACCATCCTCGATGAGCACGCGATCCGCTTTGAGTTGTCCTTCGACCACCGCGCTGGCCTCGAGCTGCACCACCTGCGAAGCGCTGAGATCCGCCCGAGCTCTCCCCTTGACCAGGATGCGCCGAGCGCGTGCTTCCCCGACCAGGGTACCTTGGCGCTCGACGACCACACGCTCGGCCTCGATCTCGCCCTCGATGGCGCCGAACACGATGACCTCGCCGCGGCTCTCGAGTCGCCCCTCGATGCGTGATCGCGCTCCGACGCGGCTCGCCCCTCTCAAGAGAACACCCCGGGGGCGCGGCCCTCGACCGGAAAGCGCATCAGCACTCGGCCGACGAGTCGAGCGCCCTCCTCCACTTGAATGACCGGCGCCTCCACGTCCCCTTCCACGTCCGCGGAGCTCGAAAGGACGATGCGCTCGGTCGCGCGGATCTGACCACGCACTGTGCCGCGAACCACGACCTCAGAGGCAAGAACTTCTGCCTCGACCCGCGCCCCGACCTCGATGAGCGCTCGGCGCTCGAGCCGGAGTCGACCCCGCACATGCCCACGCACGATGAGATCCTCGGACGAGGAGACCAATCCCTCGACGCTGAGGTCGGGCCCGATCTCGGCCGCGCCACCGAGACGAGGCCACTCCACGTCCCGGTCTCGTCCTTCGGAGCGCCTCACTCCTTCACACCAAACAGATCGAGCACGGAGGAGTCGAGCGTGGCCGGACGCGCGCGGTTCTTGGCCCACTCCCTCAGCTCTTTGATCTTCTCTTCGTAGGTTCGGTAGAGCGGAACCGTGAACTTGAGCGCGTTCCGCATGTCCACCTCGGACACGTCGCGCTTCGCGGCGAACGCAGAGTAGAGGGCCGAGATCACGACCTGCTCGAGCTCCGCCCCAGAGAAGTGCTCCGCGATCTTGGCCAGCTCCGGGAGCGCCGGAAAGGCGTCCGGCTGGCGTCCGCGCTTTCGCATGTGGATCTTGAGGATTTCGAGGCGCTCGTGGGGATTGGGCAGGTCCACGAAGAAGATCTCGTCGAATCGGCCCTTTCGGATGAGCTCGGGCGGCAAGCCAGAGACGTCGTTGGCGGTGGCCACCACAAAGACCTCCGCGCTCTTCTCCGCTAGCCAGGTGATAAAACTGCCGAACACGCGCGTGCTGGACTCCCCCCCCTCGTCGCTGGACGCGAAGCCCTTCTCGATCTCGTCCACCCAGAGCACGACGGGAGACAAGCTCTCCGCCACCTTGATGGCGTCGCGGATGGCGGCCTCGGGCGCACCGCCCGCGCCGGAGAAGACCGCGCCGACGTCGAGGCGCAAGAGCGGAAACTTCCAGAACTCGGCCACCGCCTTCGCCGAGAGCGACTTGCCGCAGCCCTGCACCCCGAGGAGCAGGAGCCCCTTGGGTGGCGGCAGACCAAAGGTCCGCGCCTCATCACCAAACGCCGAAGTGCGCTCGTCGAGCCAGCGCTTCATCTCTCCGAGCCCGCCGACGTCCGACAGAGACTCGCCGAGCTCATGGAACTCGAGCACGTCGGTGGAGCGGAGGATGTGCTTCTTTTCCTCGACGACGAGCTTCAGGTCGGCGTCGACCAGACCTTTGCGGAGCACCATGACCTTTCGGAAGACCCGCTCGGCCTGATTGCGCGACAGACCGAGCGCGGACCGCACGGCCCGCTCACGGATCTCCTCGGGCACATCGATCTTCTCGTTCACGCAGACCTCGTCGAGCACCTCTTTGAGCTCGACCGCTTTGGGGAGCGGGAGATCGAGCACCGCGGCTTCCTTCTCGAGATCCGGCGGAAGCACGAGCACCGGCGCCACCAAGATGATGCTCTGCCGGCGCTTGGCGCATTGCCGCAGGCGCTCGCGAAGCTTTCGGATGACCAATGGGTCTCCGAGGTACTGGTGAAAGTCGAAGAGGACAAAGAGCTCCGGGGTCTCGGTGTCGCGGATCCGGTCGAGGGCGACCCCAGGATCGCCAAACACGCCCGGCCCCTCGGGCGTCTCGCCGAAGCCGCGGGCGATGGACCAGGTAGAGATGCTCTTCCTTCCGGCCGCCCCCGCCTCCTCGATGAGCCGAAACGCGCGTTCCTCCTCTTGTGTGATCACGTAGATGAGGGGATAGGCCGCGCGGGAGAGGACCGCGAGTTCCCGCGCCACCGGATGCAGCTTGGACACGGGGGATAAGGTAGCGCGCTTTCAGGGGGAAGCGAAACCGGGGGCGAACCGGGTTTTGAGATGAGCTCTAACCTTTGACGATGACTTTGCCGGCCCGGCCCTTCTTGCCCCGGCCGAGGTCGGGATCCTGCTGTGGAGACAGGCCCAGTAGAGGGTCCCGCCCTCCGGCCTCCTCCTCCTCCTCGGGCTCCTCTTCTTCGTCCTCGCCCTCGGGATTCAGCTTCTTCTTTAAAAGATCGGCGAACGCGACCTTGGCTTTGCCGCGGGTGACCTTCGCATGCTCGGCCCGCCGTTCTTCGAGCTCCTCGAGGTGCTCGGGCGTGTTCATCATGCCGGAGCCAGACTCGAGCCCGTAGCGGCCGACGATCTTCTTCGACACGGCGCCGCCTACCTGAGGCCGCGCTCGCGCGCGAGGCGATAGGTCTTGGCGGTGTCTTTGGCGACCTCGAGGAACTCGAGCAAGGCACCGGCGCAGTCCTCGCCGTCCCAGTCCGAGGGGCGCGCCCGCTTGAAGAGCTCGATGAGGCGGTCGGCCATGCCGGTGACCTGAGAGGACCACTCCACGGCGTCCAGCACCTGCGGCTCGAAGAGAATCTCCTCCGGCTCGAACGCGTCTTCGCCTCGGAAGAACGTCATGCGGACTTCGTTGCTCTGCCTCTCGAACAACAAACCGTGTGCGGACTCCGCAAGCATGACGGTCTCGGGCTCGCCGTCGATCACGTAGGAGACGCTGCGCACGATGTTGGTCAGGAGCCGAACGATCGGCTCGGCCTTTCTGTCGCCCAGAGGTTTGCCGTCTCGACTGATGATGAGAGACCCGTAGAGGCCGCTTCCGAATTCAAACGAGCCCTTCAGGCTCTCGAAGGCCTCGAGCACCTTTTGGCTCTCGTAGGCCTTGGCGCCCGCATCGGGGTCGCCCGCGTAGAGCACGAAATCGAGCTCCACTGCCGTTCGCTTGGTCATGCGAAAGGGTTAGCACAGCCCGAAACCGCTTGCCACCTGGTCTAAACGAGCCCTGGCTGGCCTGGCTCGGGCAGAAGCTGGGGCTCAGGCGCCGGCGACGTCGAGTCCGCTCTTTTGGCCAAGCTCGCGGAGGTCCTTCCGCGCGCGTTCGAGCTCGCCTCGCGCATCGAGCAGGACCAGACGTTCAAAGGGCGCATCCTTGGTGGCTTTCGCCGCGATCCAGGCCCGGACGATCTCGAGCGCATCCACGTTGTGGTCCTCACCCGAGAGACGCGCGCGGTCGGCGGTGCCAAGCTCGGGGGTGGCCAGCGCCACGTCCTCCGCCTTGGCATCGGAGAGGATACGGAACATCTTCTCGAGTGTGTCGGTCCACTCGACTCGGGTGCGAGGCCGGGGCTCGCCCAGCCCATAGAGGAAGATGCGCCGTGCGCCCAGGCGCCCGAGCGCCGAGGTCAGAACCGACTCGCCTTCCCGACCGGCGAAGGTCCCTTTCTTAATCATTCGCCCGAGTCGGCCCGACAAACGCCAGTCGACGAAGCCGGCGACCCCCAGAGGCTGCCGGCGCTGCTCATAGAGGGGGAGCATCAGCGCGTCGACGACCAAGCCGTCGAGACCGGCCGGATTCCCGGTCATGACCCTCACCAGCACTTCGGCATCACCTTCGAAGACGATCGAGCAGCCCGTTCACGAAGGCGCTCGACTCCTTGCTGCCGAAGGACTTCGCCAACTCGACCGCCTCGTTGATGGCGACCTTACGCGGGATCTCCTCGGCCAAAAAGAGCAGCTCGAAGGCCGAGAGCCGGAGGAGGTTCCTGTCCACGCAGCTCATGCGATCGAGGCGCCAGTGGGAGGACGTCTCGGTGATGGCGGCGTCGATGGCCTCGAGCTCACCCGAGACCCCAAAGACGAGTCGACGCAGGTGGGCCTCGACGTCCGTCGACGGCCGTTCGAGCCGGTCCGGCTGCCGCGAAATGAACGGCGGAACCGGATCGAGCACCTCCCCGGTGGCGAAGGTCTCGAGGAACCCCGAGACGGCGGCGTCTGCGGAGGTCCGGGCGAGATCCATCCCGTAGAGGATCATCAACGCGAACTCGCGGGCCTGCCTCCGAGATCCCATCCTGCCTCTCCCAGCCTCTTCTTCAGGCTGACCATCTCGATGGCTGCCAGCGCAGCCTCGAAGCCTTTGTTGCCGTGTTTCGTCCCTGCGCGCTCCACCGCCTGATCGATCGTCTCCGTGGTCAGGACCCCGAAGGTCACCGGGACCCCAGCGGTCAGCGCGACGCTGGCGACCCCCTTGGCCACCTCGCCCGCCACGTACTCGAAGTGGGGCGTGCCCCCGCGGATGACGGTGCCGAGCGCGATGACCGCGTCGAAGCGACCGGATTCAACCATCCACTTCACCGCCACCGGCATCTCCCAGGTCCCCGGCACACGCACGATCTCTCGGTCCGACGGGCTGCCGCCATGGCGCGTGAGGCAGTCCACTGCACCTTCGAGCAAGCGCTCGGTGATCGCGGCGTTGAAACGGCTCACAACGATTCCAAAGCGGTAGCCTTCGATCGTCAGGTGTCCTTCGTGTGCTGCTCCCGTCATCTCCGTCTCCCTTCAGCTCGAGGCCACGGCGTCCACCGGAAGTGGTACCCGCTCCGTCAGCTCGAGATCGAAGCCTTCGATCCCGACGATGCGTACTTCATGGTTGGACATGAGGCGAAATCGGCGAACCCCCAGGCCCTTGAGTATCTGCGCCCCGATGCCGAACTCGCGAAGGTCCATCCGGGCGCCGACCCGCCGGTACTTCTCTCCGGAGGCACCCTCGCTCTGGGCGATGCGGTCGAGCTTCTGCGCGAGCCCCACGCCTTCAGGGTCCTTTCGCAACAGGTAGACGAACACCCCGCGCCCCTCCGCCTGGATGAGACTCATCGCCGCTCGCAGCTCGACGCCGCCGCCGCTCAAAGCGAGTCCGACGAGATCCGAGGGGAGCTCGACCGACTGCACACGGACCAGCGGGGGCTCGTCTCCGCTGACGTCCCCCTTGACCAGGGCGATGTGCTCGCTCTGGTCGATCACCGAGCGGAAGACCTGCGCGGACACCGTGCCCCAGTCGGGGGTCTCAATGAGCCGCTCGGACACACGCTCGACCAGGGATTCGCGCGAGAGCCGATACTCGATGAGGTCGGCGATGCTCACAATGCGGAGACCGTGAAGGGTCGCGAAGGCCTCGAGCTCGGGACGACGCGCCATGGTGCCGTCCTCGTTCATGATCTCGCAGATGACCCCGGCGGGTATCAGTCGAGCCAAACGCGCCAGATCCACGGAGCCCTCGGTTTGCCCGGTCCGAACCAGCACCCCGCCCCGTCGCGCACGAATCGGAAACACGTGGCCGGGCTTGACGATGTCCTCGGCGGTGGCCTCGGCCCGCACGGCGGTGCGAATGGTGTGGGCGCGATCGGCGGCGCTGATGCCGGTGGTGACGCCCTCGCGAGCTTCGATGGACACTGTGAAGCCGGTCTCGAAGGGCGACTCGTTGGACTCGACCATCATCGGGAGTCCGAGACGCCGGATCTGATTCTCGGTGAGGGTCAAACAGATCAGGCCTCGTGCGTGGGTGGCCATGAAGTTGATGGCGGCCGGAGTTACGAGCTCGGCCGCCATGCAGAGATCGCCCTCGTTCTCGCGGTCTTCATCGTCGACGAGGATGACCATCTTGCCGGCCGCGATGTCGGAGATCGCCGCCTCGACGTTGGCGACGGCGGCCAGCGAACGTCCCGCGCCCGACTCAGCTCGTGGCTTCGCGCCCATGGGAATGGTGGCGATAGGCCCAACCACCCGGATTCGCAACAAACAAAGCACCGGCCCGGGAAACCCCGGAAAGCACCGAGGTCTAGGCGCCGCGATACTCGAGCAGCCGCGCTACGTGCCGGGCGAGGACGTCGGCCTCCAGGTTCACGGGATCCGAGGGCCGCCGGTGCGAGAGCGTGGTGACCTGCCAGGTGTGCGGGATGATCGAGACCGAGAAGCTCGAACCCGAGACCCCGGTGACCGTGAGCGAGATCCCGTCCAGGGTGATGGAGCCGCGGGCCGCGATGAGCGGAAGGATCTCCGCCGGCGTTTCGATGTCGAGGTCGTAGGCGTTCTCGCGCGGCGTCACGCGCTGGATGATCCCGACCCCATCGACGTGGCCCGAGACGATATGGCCGCCGAGGCGATCACCGACCGCGAGCGCCCGCTCGAGGTTGATCTGGCCCCCGGCGCGCAGCTGCCCGAGCGTCGTTCGCTCGAGGGTCTCGGGGCCCACCTCGACCGTGAAGCTCGAACCCATGAGCCGTGTGACGGTGAGGCAGACCCCCGAACAAGCGATGGAGTCACCGAGCTTCATCGAGGACTCCGGCAGCTCGCTCTTGACGGTCATGACCCGGCCCCCGCGCGGACCGGCGTCGAAGGCGCTGACGCGGCCCATGGCCTCGATGATCCCCGTGAACATGATCTAGCTCCGCCTCGTGCGCACGCGACCGGTCAACATCAGATCGCGACCCACCGGCACCGCTTCGAGGCGGTCCAGCTCGAGCGCGTCCGCGAGGGACGAGACCCCCGTGCCTCCGAAAGCGCCCGGGGCCGCTTCGCCGCCGATCAGCTTCGGGGCCACAAAGAGCACCACGCGATGCACGGCCTTGGCGTCGAGAAACGCGCCGTGGATGGTCTGGCCCCCCTCGACGAGGACTCCGTTGTGACCCCTCTTGTAGAGCAGCTCGAGGACCTTGCCGATTCGAACCCGGCCGCTCTTGTCCGAGGGCAGGATCTGAACGTCCACCCCCAGCGCCTCGAGCGCCCTTCGTCGCCGGGCGCTGGCCGCGAGCGTCGTGACCACGAGCGTGGGCACCCTGGCGGCGGTCTTGGCGAGCTTGCTGCTCGGCGGGAGCCGCAGCTTGGAGTCGAGCACGACTCGGAGCGGGTTCTTTGCGCCGGTCGCCCGAGCGGTGAGGCTGGGGTCGTCCGCGAGCGCGGTCTCGATGCCGATCACGATGCAGTCCAGCTCGGCTCGCAGCGCCCGTCCGGCGCGCCGCGCCGCCGGCCCAGTGATCCATTTGGAGTCCCCGCTGCGCGTCGCGGTGCGCCCGTCCAAGCTGACCGCGGCCTTGAGCACAACGAAGGGAGAGCGGCGGGTGATGGCGTGGTTAAAGGCCTCGTTGAGCGCGCGGCACTCCTCCTCGAGGACCCCGATGGCGACCTCGAGGCCGGCCTTCTCGAGCTCCACGATGCCGCGCCCGCTCACCCGGGGGTTTGGATCGCGCGAACCCACGACCACCCGTTTGATGCCTGCGTCCAGGATCGCGCGCGTGCAAGGCGGCGTGCGACCGAAGTGCACGCAGGGTTCGAGCGTCGCGTAGAGCGTGGCCCCTTTCGCCTTGGCCCCGGCCTTTCGGAGCGCGTCGACCTCCGCGTGATCCTCGCCGGCCTCTCGGTGATAGCCGATGGCGATGATGCGGCCGCCGCGGACGACCACCGCCCCCACCGCGGGGTTGGGGCTGGTGTGTCCGACGCCTCGCCGGGCCTCATCCAGAGCGCGGCGCATGAATCTCTCATCGTCGGCCGCGGCGCGGACCCGAGCTCGGCTCACGAAGCGGCACCCTCGCTCTTCTTCGCGTCGAGGAAGTGCTTGAACTCCTCGGCAAAAGCCTCGAGGTCCTGGTGACCCCGGTAGCGAGCGGCGTAGCGTACGTAGGCGATGTCGTCGAGCTCGGAGAGCCGTATCAAGATCTCTTCGGCGATGACCGAGGACTCGACCTCTTTCTCGCCGGTCTCTTGAAGCTGCTTCTCCAGGTCGTCGACCAGATCTTCGAGGGTGCTCTCGGGGACGGGTCGCTTCTCGGAGACCAAGCGGAGCGCGCGCAGGATCTTCTGCCGCTCAAAGGGCTCGCGGCGTTCGTCGCTCTTTACGACCTGCGGCAGGATTTCTTCGATGCGCTCATACGTGGTGAAGCGCCGGCCGCAGTCATTACACTCGCGCCGGCGGCGGATGATGGCGCCGTCCTTGGACAGCCTCGAGTCAATCACCTTGTTCTCGGTGTGACCGCAGAAAGGGCACTTCATTTCCCAGCTCGAGCGGGCGGCGGCCTCGCAGGCGAGGATCTAGGCGGAAGTGGGTGATTACGCAATGAACTTCGGCGGTCCCGGGCGTGCGAATGCACTTTCCGGGTCGGCCGGCTCAGCTCTGGCGGTGAGGATACAGCGGGAACTGCCCGGCGAGGGCCTCGACCTCTGCGCGGATGGAAGCCAGCGCCTTGTCCCCGCCTTCGGCCGAAAGCGCCCGGTCGATGAGATCGACCACCGAACGCATGTCCCCCTCCTTCAGCCCGCGTGTGGTCATGGCCGGCGTGCCGAGCCGGATGCCCGAGGTCACGAACGGTGACTCCGGATCCCCCGGGATCATGTTCTTGTTGACGGTGATGTTGACCTTGCCCAGGGCCTCCTCTGCCACCTTGCCGGTCATCTTGCGCGTTCGCAGATCGACCAAGAGCAGGTGGTTGTCGGTGCCCCCGGAGACGAGCTTGTAGCCCTTTGAGAGAAACGCCTCGGCCATCGCGTGCGCGTTCTTTCGGACCTGCTGCTGATAGATCTTGAACTCGGGTCGCAGCGCCTCTTGAAAGGCCACAGCCTTCGCTGCGATCACGTGCATCAGCGGTCCGCCCTGCATGCCCGGGAACACGCGCGAGTTCAGTGTCTTCGCCTCGGACTCGCGCATCATCACCACCCCGCCGCGCGGCCCGCGCAGGGTCTTGTGCGTGGTGGAGGTGATGAACTCCGCGTGCGGCACCGGCGAAGGGTGCTCGCCCGCCGCCACCAGACCCGCGATGTGAGCGATGTCGGTCATCATCTTGGCCCCCACCTCACGCGCGATCTCGCCGAGCCGCTCGAAGTCGATGATCCGCGGATAAGCGGAGGCGCCCGCGACCAGGAGCTTCGGCTTGACCTCTTTCATCGTGCGCCGCACCTGGTCGTAGTCGATGAGGTGGGTCTCGGGGTGCACGCCGTAGGCGACCGGTTTGTAGAGCCGCCCCGAGAAGTTGACGGGAGAACCGTGGGTGAGGTGCCCGCCCTCCGAGAGGCTCATCGCCACGTACTGGTCCCCGGGCTCGAGCACGCTGAAGTACACCGCCATGTTGGCCTGCGCGCCCGAGTGGGGCTGCACGTTGGCCGCCTCGCAGCCAAAGAGCTGCTTGAGACGCTCGATGGCCAGAGTCTCCGCGATGTCCACGACCTCGCAGCCGCCGTAGTAGCGCTTCTTCGGCAGACCTTCCGCGTACTTGTTGGTCAGCGGGGAGCCCATGGCCTGCATCACGGCCTCGGAGACGAAGTTTTCGCTGGCGATGAGCTCAATCCCGCTCTCCTGGCGGCGCGTCTCCTTGACGAGCACGTCGTGGATCTCGGGGTCGGTCTTCGAGAGGGCGTCCATCATGGCCTTCTCATGCGCACCTGCGCCTCTGAGAATCAAGCCGAGGGTTGCGCTCATCCCCCGCTTCGGGTCGGCGAGCGGCTTCGGCTGGGCGGACCCACGGGTTCGAGTCGCAGCTCGAGGCGCCGGTTCCGGGTTCGCCCCTCGGGGGAGTCGTTGTCGCTTCTGGGCGCCCCGGCGCCGAGCGCGGTCAGTCGCAAGAGGGAGGGATCGAGGCCCGCATCGACCAGGGCGCCTCCGAGGGCGACCGATTGCATCGCCGAGAGCTCGAAGGGCCCAGGACCTTCCTCCTCCATCGGCCGTAGATCGTCGGCCCCGACGCGGAGTTCGATCCGATGCTTGCCGCCCCCGCTGAGCTCCTTGGCCATCGCGGGTATGGCGGCGGCCGCGGTCTTTCGGAGCCGGATGGAGCCGGGCTCGAAGAAGACGTCGAGGGGCAGGTGCAGCACCAAGACGGCGCCGACGCGACCGGACTCGACCTCGACCCCGAGCAGGCGCCCGAGGGCACCGCCGAGCGACGACCCCGCGAGCGCGCTCGACTCAGAACCGCCGCGGACGCTCTCGTCCCAGAGGCGCTGCTTCTGAGCGAGCGCGCTCTCGAGGGCGTGCACACGCTCGAGCATCGCCTGCCGGCGTCGCGTCGCATCCACCGCCTGCTCCGCCCCAAGCTGCTCGGCCCGCTGCCGCGCCTCTTCGGCCCGTCGAAGGCGATGCTCGTAGTCGGTCTGTTGAGCGCGCAGGGCGGCCTTGTGCTCCGTCTCGGGCACCGTCGCCGCGCAACCGAGCGCGCCGAACAAGACGGCGATGGACACCAGACGCATCCGCCCCTCCTTAGCGCGGGGATCACTGCTTGTGAATTGACGCGACTACCCTAAGATGGGCGCCATGCAGAAGGTCGGCTCCACCCTGCTTCTCGCGGGCCTCATGGTCAGCGGGGTGGGCTGCCAGCGCATGATGGACCTGATTCGTCCCGCCGCGCCGGCCGCCGTTCGAGCCCGAGGCGTGGTCGACGTTCACCTGCACGTCTCCCCTTCCGAGTTCGATCGCGCGGTGAAGCTCATGGACGAGCAGGGCCTCGCCTACGGTCTCAACCTCTCGGGGACCTGGCCCGGCGCCATCCTCGAAAAACAGCTGGAGCTCGCCGAGCAGAGCGGGCGATTCCTCGTGGCTGCGAACATCCCGTGGATGGCCGCGCGCCGATTCGAAGACTTCCCGACCCGAGCGGCGGAGCTGCTGAAGAAGAGCCACGAACTCGGGGTTCGCGCGCTCAAGGTGGAGAAGGCGCTGGGGCTTCAGGTCCGCAAACCCAGCGGCGAGCTGCTCGCGGTCGACGACCCTTGGCTCGATCCGATCTGGCAGACCGCGGGGGAGCTGAAACTGCCGGTCTTCATCCACACCGGCGACCCAAAGGCCTTTTGGGAACCCATCGACGAAAAGAACGAGCGCTTCGAGGAGCTGTCGGCGCATCCGGGCTGGTCGAACCACGATCGACCGGTGCCCTCCTTCGAGGCGCTGCTCGAGCAGCTCCTTGGACTGGTGGCGCGGCACCCGGCGACCAACTTCGTGGCGGTTCACTTCGGCAACAACTCCGAAGATCCCTTCTGGGTCGGTCACGCGCTGGAAGCCCATCCCAACCTGTACGTGGATCTGGCGGCACGCCTCCCCGAGCTCGGCCGGCACGACGCAAAGAAGCTGCACGAGCTCTTCGTCCGTCACCAGGATCGAATCCTCTTCGGCACCGATACCGGACTCGGCCCCGAGGGCTTCTACATGCTGGGGTCTTTCGGCGAGGAGCCCAACCGAGCCGAGGAGGTCGGTCCCTACTTCCAAGCCCACTGGCGCTGGCTCGAGACCTGGGACAAACAGCAGCCCAGCCCCACCCCCATCCAAGGGCGCTGGACCATCGACGGCATCGGGCTGCCGGCGGCGGTGCTCGAGAAGATCTATCGGGCTAACGCGGAGCGACTCATCGGGCGCCCAAAACCCCAAACGGGGTCGCCCACCGCGCCCTGAACCGGCGGTCCCTCTTGACCTCCGGCCGCCCCGCCTTCACTCTGGGTCGGCGGTCGGAATCTGCGGTATCCTGCCGAGATATCCTACCTCTCGCTTCGAGATGCGGCATCGTATCGGCCAAAAGCCAGGCTTCAGTGCCCTGACTCGGGCGACCAAGGGGTCCAAGGTCGCGCCCGCGCTCGCCGAGGCCGAAGTCCGCGGCGCTGGTCCTCCGCTGCCGATCGAGCCGCCGACCCAGCAACCACACGAAGCCCCAGTCGCCAAAGGCGGCCCCAGCAGCAACCTCATCGCGGCCCGTCAGTCGGCGTTCTCGAGGCCGGCCGAAAGCCTCGCCGTCTTGCTCGCCGACCAGTCGAAGCAGGCCGCGAGCTTCCTCGAGCACATGCTCGACGCCCTCACCTTCTTCGGCGGCGCGCGCATTCAGCCCGGTCATCCGCACTATCAGATCGCGGAGGCCTACGGCGAGGCGCTGCTGCTCGCGAACGTCGCGCCCATCGACGCCGGTCTGTTCAGCAAGGCGCTGAAGAGCGGCCTCTTCTCGACCGGCGCGGTCTCGGCCGCAAAGGCGGTGGTGACTTCGCTCGCGGCCGCCAGCTTGCCGCCGGCTCAGCTCGCGCACGCGTTCTCGGTGTCCGGCGGAGACCCCGAACGCCTAGCCGGCGTGCTCGCGCAGCTCATCCCGCCCGCCGAACTGAACTTGAGGCCTCGTACCGGCGCCGGCCCCGGCATCATGCACGCGGTGGCCAAAGGCTATGTCGAAGCGCGCACCAAACTCCTTGGGCTCGCCCCGCCCGCCGCCGCGCAAGAGCTCGCCGCCGGCCTCAAGGCGCAGGGCTCCCGCATGGGCGGAAACCTCCCCTTCGAACAGAAGGCGAGTGATGCCATCGAGGACATGGGCATCTTCCTGCACTTCATCCCCAGACGCCTCGCGTTGACCGAGGGCGCGCCCGCTTTCTCCATCTTCCCCGGGGGCATTGGCACCTTGAACGAGCTGTTCGAGGTCATGCGGATGGACCGCACAGTGGTGTTCGAGGGACGTGCGTTCTGGTCTGGCGCGGTGGAGCGCCTCCAGCACAACTGGAACGCTCGAGGTCTGGTCGACCCAGCGGAGCCGCCCTCCATCGCGTTCGCGGACGGGGTGAGCGAGGGGCTCCCGGTCATCCTCGAGGCCATCCACGCCGCCGGCCCCAAGAACGTGCGCTCCATCGTGGCCGACATCGAGAGCCTGAGTCACGACCTCCATGAGGGCCCCATGGCGCTCAAAGAAGTGGCGACCGCGGTCACCTTTGTGGGCGGCAAGCGACTCCGCCCGAGCGATCCGGAGGTGCATGCGGCACGCGCCTTGGCCGAGCAGCTCGGACGCAGCCAGGTGCCGATGCGCCTCGGTGGTCCCGGTGCGCTCTTCGACGCGGTCCACTCCGGGAACCAGAGCGCCCAAGGACCTTCGCTGCAAGCCTTCTTGCTCGACGACGGCAAGCTCGATCGTGCGAGCGTGGAGAAGCGAGCCGATGTCGGCTACGTGGCCAAGAGCGCCATCGCCCACAAGCCGCTCATGTACGAGAACAACGTGGGCATCGTGGCCTTGCCCGGCGGCGTGGGCACCATGGACGAGGTGTTCGAGATCGCGTGTTTGATCAGCACCGGCAACGCACCCAAGCGCCCGCTGGTGTTGGTGGGTCGCGAGTTCTGGGCCCCCCTCATCGATGCCTTCGAGAAAGCCATGGACCCCGCCAGCACCGACCCCGCGGTCATGCGCGCGGTGGCCAAGGGCGAGTTTCGGCGCCTGTTTGATATCGTCGACACCGCCGATGAAGCGCGTGCGGCGCTCGAAGCGCCCGCCAAGGAGGCCGCCTCGTGAGCACGGTGACCGCGACCCAGTTCTTTGACCAAGAACTGCCGAGGCTTTTCTCGGAGAAGAAGGCGCGCACCAAACGCAACGCCGATGTGATCTTCGAGGTCGCGGGTCCGTCCGGCGGGCGCTGGCGCGTGCGCCTCGCTCAGCCGCCGGAGGTGAGCTCGCTCTCGGCCCACGACGAGACCGGCGATCTGCTCATTCGCATGGACGCCTCCGAGTTCTCGTCGTTCCTCGACGGGACCCTCGACGTGGTGCAGGCGGTAGATGAAGGTCGCCTCGCCCTGGCCGGCGACTTGAGCCTCGTCGAGGAGCTCGCAGAAATGTGGAGCACGCCAAAGTCGTGGCTGTCGTTGCGCGTCGAGGAGTCCGGCAAGTGAAGTCGAGCAAGAAGCATCCGGGTGACACGCAGCTCGTCACCCACACGCTGAAGCCCTCCGACAAACTCTCGGGAAAGATCGAGAGCGCGCTGAGCCAGAAGCGTACCGCCGAGGGCCTCAGCGAGGCCAAAGGTTTGGTGGCGGCCGCCCTAGACGAGTTCGCCGCCGATCCCCGGCTGAAGCCGCTGGCCGCCGCTTTCCCAGAGGCCAAAGGCGGAGCCTCGGCCTTGCTGTCGGCAGCCCAGGTCAAGACCGCGTTCAAGAAGCTCGCTGAAGGCGTTAAGCGCCTTCAGACCGCGGCCCAAGGCGCCGAGCGCGTGAGCCATCAGGAGGGCGCCGAGGTCAGCGCCTTCGACCGCAAGATGATGAAGGGCGTCATCAGGCTCTGCGGCGTATCGTTCTCGGAGCTGAACACCCCCGCCGCCACCATCATCACCGCCGGCGACAAGATCGTGGCGGTGGGCATGAACCGCGCCTACAACCCGCTGCCCGAGTACGATCGTCACGGCGAGATGGAGGCGCTCCGGGCGCTCAAGCAGCGCACGTACACCGGCATCGCCCAGATCCTCGTTCTGCATCGGCAGCGAGGCGGCGCACTCAGCCCGCGCAGCCAGGAGATCCTGAAGAAGCTGGAGGCGCAGGGCCTCATGAAGGACCAGAGCCTCGGCCTCAATCCCGCCAAGCTCGAGAAACAGGGTTTCTTCAG
Organism: Deltaproteobacteria bacterium; assembly: GCA_011526105.1. Lineage (GTDB taxonomy): Bacteria > Myxococcota > Kuafuiibacteriia > Kuafuiibacteriales > Kuafuiibacteriaceae > WYAZ01. Next base: position 96,092 of record WYAZ01000171.1, read on the forward strand.
CGCCGCCAAGATCGAGAAATATGAGCGCCAACTCGATGCGGCCGTGAAGGAGGGGAGCTGCTTCCAGCGCGACGAAGACGGCAACCTCCACGGACGCCCGCAGCAGGTCTTCGAGACCGCGATGAGCCAGGGGACCTTTGGCGCCAAGGACGTGGCCGATTGGGAAGTCTTCGACCGCCTTCACAGTCGAGATCCCACGATGAAGCTCGCGCTCTACACCTCCCTCGAGCCCTGCGGCATGTGCCTTCAGAACTGCACGAGCCACGGACAGATCGGCCGCGTCGTGTACGGAGCCCGAGACGAGTTCGGCGGCGGCATCAGCACGCTCGAGAAGTATCCGGAGGCCTACTTCTCCATGGGCCGAGTTCCGTATGAGCTCGTGGGCGGGGTCGAAGGCGAGAAGGCCCAAGTGCTCTACGATAAGTTCTTCAACGAGGTTTATCCGTATGTCCGAGTCGACGAAGATCCGCCGCCCGAGGTACTGAAGGCGCTCGCGAAGGAGTTCGCGCAGGCCTGAGCCCCTAACTCTCGTCCTCCGCGAGCGCCGCCATCAGCGCCTGCTCCGCCCGAAGCAAACCCGACGCGACCGCCCCAAAGGTCACGATCGGCAGCCCGTTGCTCCCGAGCACCACCGTGCTCCTCGGCCCCTTCAGATGCAGCCGAAGTCGCGCCAAGCCGTGACCATCGTAGACCACCGGATAGGAGACCTCCGCGTCACGATAGGCGGCACGCGCTTCCTTCGCACGATCGGGCGGCCCGAGGATCACGACGACCACCGAGCCTCCGCGGGCGGCGATTCGGTCGTGGAGTTCCTGCAGCTCTCGCAGACGGACGTCGCAGCCCTCGCAGCCCGCGAGCGGAAGCGCATAGAGCAGCGCCGCGCGCCATGACGTCTTCGTGGTCGAAGACGCCGCGCTTGGGCCAATGACATCTTCGAAGGACAAGAGCTTGCGCCCGGCTCGCGCATTCAAGACCTCGAGGGTGAGCCGAGGCGCTTCCTGGGCATCGGCGGTCGGGGCCGCGAGAACGGCGGACAGAAGAACCCAGGCCGTCAGCACGCGACGTTCTCCAAAACGCTAGAAGCGCACGCGCAGGGCGACGTCTCCGCCGCCCACGCGCGGGATGACCGCTCCCTCGAAGGCCGGCTCGTCGGGCGTCTCCACAAAGAAGGCCGCCACCGCGCCGACCGCGAACGCGCCCGCCATGACCCAAGCCACGGTCGCCACGGTGGCCTTGGTGTCGGCCGAACCGCAGTCCTCGGCGAGGGTGTCGTCGCAGACGCTGCGATTGCAGCTCGCGACATCGCCGGCTCTGCAAGCCTCGTTGCGGACGTCCTGGGCCTGGCTGATCTCGCTATCGAGAGAGAGCTTCTGCACCCCGAAGACGGCGCCCACGACCCCGGCCGCGACCGCCCCCCCGCTCAGGATCCACGTAAAGATCCGCGGGCCGCCGCTGTCGGTCTCCACCTTGGCCGCCACCTTGGGCTGGGCCTCGTCCGGCGGCGGCGCATCCTTCGGTTTTGGCGTGAGGTCGACCGCCGGGTCGGGGAGCTTTGGGGGAGGCGTGAGCTTTTGGGCCACGAGGGGCTCGAGCAGGACCTGCACCTTGGTCTCGCGCCCGGCGTGAACCTGGCCTTGCCACAAGAACGCTTGATGTCCGACCTTGGTGAGCTCGAGCCGGTGTGAGCCCGGGGAGACGCGCTTCAGATCTTTTTCGGTGGCCGCCTTATCGTCGAGACGAATACGGGCGTCGGAGAGATCGGCGCCGCCCCGCGTCGCAACGAGGGCGATGGACCCGGGTGGAAGCTCCCGCTTCTTTCCAAACAGGTGGGCCACATAGACCCGCACCTCGGCCGCGCTCTCGCCCGCGACGTCCGTCAGGGTCCGCGTGAGGGATTGATCGCGTCCGTTGGATACACGCACGAGCTTGAGCGTGAGCGTGGCCGCGGAGCTGTCCCCCGTGAGGGTGGCTTCGAGCACCATCGTCACCGAGAGCGTCTTGCCGATGGCGACCAGGCAGGCCGTCCCTCGACCCTCACACCCGGCCGAGAGCGCCATCGACGCGGTGTCCAAGGCGGGGCGCGGCAAGAGCTGCAGGCTCGAGACCTCACCCGCTTCGGCGCGAATGGCCGCATCGAGCGCCTCGACGTCTGCGGCCGCAAAGCCCTCCGCCTCGAGTCCGAGCACGAGCAGCGTGCCTCTGGGGCGGCGGGCTTCGGCGACCGAGAGGTGGGTGCCCACGATCGCGAAGAGCGCGAGCGTGCAGGCCAAGGCCATCGCCGGTCTCATCGATCGCAGCATCCCCTCATCGCGGTAGCACGGCCCCGAAAACCGCGTCAAATCGGTCACTCCGTTCGTACCACCCAGCCCGGCGAAAGCCCTTCGAGCAGCTCGGCAAAGGCGGTCTCGACCCGGTCCCGATCGCGGCCCTCGACCGTCAGCCGAACCCGATGGTCCGCGTCATCGAACCGTGGGTACGAACCCAGCTCCAGGTCTGGGTGGGCGCGCTGAACCGCCTCGAGATGGAGCGCGATCTCGTCCTCCTGGACCGAGATGAAGACCTGCCGCAGCACGAAGGCGGGCCCTCGGAGCCGATCCCGGAGGACCTCATCGAACTTGGCGCGAAAGAACAGCGGGACCCCCGGCAGGACGAAGACGTTCTCCACCTGCAGGACCGGAAAGCGGTCGGGCCGCGCATAGAGGAGCTTCGAGCCTTCGGGCACCGAAGCCATGCGGCGCACCACGTCGTTCATCTTCTCCCCAAAGCGCTCGGCGAGCATCGACTCGAGGCTGGGGTCGAGCCGGAGCTCTCGCCCAAAGGCCCGAGCCACGCCGAGGAAGGTCACGTCGTCATGGGTGCTGCCCACCCCGCCCGAGGTGAAGACGTGGTCGTAGGCGGCCGACATGCGCCGCACCTCGCTCGCGATCTCCTCCACTTCGTCGCGCAAAAACACGATGCGCTCCAGCTTGACGCCCATCTCACGCAGTTCTCGGATGAGAAAGCGCGCATTCTCCTCCTCGACTTTCCCCGAGAGGACCTCGTTTCCGATGATGATGGCGCCGGCGCGACTCACGGGGCGCAAAGCCTAACCCAAGAATCAGGGAGGGGGGAGAGCTTCAGCCCGCGAGCGCGGGACGCGGCACTTTGGAGTAGATCTGGCGGAGTTTATGCCCGGCCGCGGTGCGCTCCAGGCTATCCGTGAGCTCGACCGACACCTCGACCTCTGCATCCAAGCGGGCGCGGGCGAGGTATGCGGTGAGCGCCTGCGAAGCGCCGCGCGCGACCTCCGCCGCATCCACGCCGTCCTCGGACACCACGCGGACCAGGAGCTGGTTCTGGCGCTCGTGCACGAGCTGGTACTGGCGAAGTCCAGCCACCCCGAGGAAGACCACCTCGAAGGGCACCGGCGGGTGCGCCGAGAACTGCCCCGAAGCGTCGGCCAAGAAGATGGTGTCGTCGGCGCGCCCTTCGATGCGCACCGAGCGCATGGGTGATCCGCAGGGACAGTCGTCGCCGAGCAAGGTGATCGAGTCGCTGAGCTCGTAGCGCAACAGCGGTTGCGCGCGATTCACGAGGTTGGTCAGATAGACCTTGTCGCTCGCCACGCCCACCGGGACCGGACGTCCCATCGCGTCGACCGGCTCGATGATCGCGAGGTCCTCGTTCACGTGCATGCGGCCCGCGCTGCACTGATTGGCGATCGCCACGCACTCGGTGGCGCCGTAGGTCTCGGCGATCTGCGCCCGTGGAAATGCGCGTGCGATGGCCGACAGAGCACGCCTCGAAACCGGCTCGCTCCCCAAAGAGATGAACTCGGGATCGATCGCGAGGCGGCCGAGCAGTCGTTCGTGGGCCAGCGCCTCGACCATGGTCGGATAGCCGTGCAGGTAGTGCGGCCGAAACAGGTTGAGCTGGTGAACGAGGGCCTCGGTCGGCGCCATGATGTCGAAGGTTTGAGTATCGACGAACGCTCCGGTGAGAAATGGCCTCACGTCGGCGACCAGACGGGTGATGAACGCGCCGCCGGTCGCGATGGTCATCGCCATGCGGTAGCGGCGACCAAAAGAGAAACGAAGCACATCGCGCGGCGCCAAGCGGTGCCGAAGGATGCGCGCCAAGAGCGCGCCGTTTTGCTCCGCGAAGTCTTTGCGATCGGAGATGAAGTAACCCACGCGCCCGGTGGTCCCGGAGGTGGTCGCGACCGTGAACCGGCCGCGGCAGAGGTGCGTACCCCCGCCGTGCTCGGCGACGTGCCGCTTGACCTCTTCGAGCGTCGGAACCCCGTCGACGATCGAGTCCTCGAAGCGCTCGAGGAGCTCGGCTTTGCTCGTGGGCCGGATCTGCGCGAGGTTGATGGGGAGACTGGTGTCGATATGCGCGAGCTTCTCGGCCCCGAGACGGGTCCGAGTCTTGGCGTGCTCAATGAGAGTTCTGAGTCGCTCGTCGCGGTGGGCTCGGAGCTGCTCGGCGGTGAATCGTCGTTCGCGGTAGAGGGCTCCGGTCAGCCCCCGCATGAACGAGAAAAACGTCATCGATTGAGATGTTAGGGACCGACCCCCAACCTCTCCATACGACAGGCGTCGGTGCGGTATCCATGTCTCAGGTCCGGGTCAAAAACCGCGTCACGGCCGCGCGATGTTCGGGCGACCCCCATGTACTCTCGAACGCATCGAGCTCCGCCTTACTTGCTTCCCCGGGTGGGAGCGTAGCGGCAAGTGTGAGCATGCGCTTGCTGGCGCGGATCGCCCTGAGTGAGCGTCCTCTCAGCCGACCCGCGAGCGCCTCCGCGAGCGCGCGCGGATCGTCGGTCAAGCGCTGGACGAGCCCGCATCGCTGAGCCTCCTCGGCCTCGACCGGGACCCCGGTCGTGAGCAACAGGACCGCCTCGGCTCGCCCGACCGCTTCGACCAGGCGTAGCCCCCCGCCCCATCCGGTCGTGAGCCCCATCGCCGTTTGACGAAACTCGAGGTGGGCGCCGTGTTTCATGATCCGCACGTCGCACGCGAGCAAGAGTTCGCATCCGCCGCCGTAGGCATCTCCATTGATCGCAGCGAAGGTCGGCACCGAGAGCGCCGCGAGTCGGTTCAACTGCGCCTGCATCGCGATGGACATCGCGCGGCCCTCGGCGGGCTCGGGGATGTGAGCGAGGTCTTTGAGATCACCGCCCGAGACAAAGCTGTCTCCGGACGCGGTGACGATCACTGCGAGCAGGCCAGGTGCAGCCTCGACCGCATCGAGCGCCCGCGACAGCTCGTCCATCGTCGCACGGTCGATGGCGTTCTTCGCCTCCGGCCGATCGAAGATGATGATCGCGACCTCTGCCTGTGGGCTCCACTCCAGCCGAAGGCTCACTCGCTCTCCCAGGTCTCGGGCGCCCCTTCTTCTTCCCCGCCCGGCGCATCGCTTGGAGCCGAGGCTGGGGTCGAGGGCGCGGCGGTCGCCCCCGCCTGCAGATCGTAGTGCTTGAGGCTCTGCGTGACCTGAGGGAGCGTCCCCTTACCCTTTAAATCTGCGGTGGTCTCGAGCTTGGCCAGACCGATCCCGCGGACCCAGGTCCACCGAATCTCGAGGGACATCGTGTCGTCGCGGCGAATCCGCCCCATCACCACCAAGCAGTCCGCGAAGTTCCCGGCCGCGGCCTCGCACGGCTCACCCACGGAGACGATCTCGAGGTGCTCGACCGCGCTCGGCCCGACCACCGACTTCCACTTGTTGCCCGGCACGAGCGGGTACCGGATGAGGAACCTCTCCTTGTCCCTCAGCCCGTCGGGGGTGTGCAGGAAGTAGCCGCCCCGATCGTCCATGAAGTACTGGTTCTCCATCCCGACCAGCGACACGGTCATCTCTCCCTCTTGTCCGGGATAACGGACCGCATAGGACCAGCGCGCGCCGAGCTTGAGCGGGGCATACTCTTCGATGCTTCGGTCCCGCTCCGGCCGATGGCTGCTGCTCGCGCAGCCCGCCACGAGGAGCATCGCGAGCGTGAGCATGCCTCCAGTCCGTCCCAGCAAGAGCGAGGCATGGGTCTCGAGTCTCATCACTGCGTCTCCTTCTCTGAGCTCGTTCGGCCTTTGCGGCGTCCGAGCTCCTCCAGCGCGTCTTCTGCGTTCTTTCGAACCTGTTCGTCCGGATGGCCACGGGCCACCGTGAACAGGTACGCCTCGGCCTCCTTACCACCGATCTCCGCCACCCCGAAGATGATCTGGGTGAGATAGATGGGCGAACGGCGCCGCGCGGAATCGATGAGCGCGGGCACGGCTCGAGGGTCTTTGAGCGCAACCAAGGCGCCGATGCTCTTCATCACGACCTCCGGTTCTTCACGATCATCCGCCAGGCGCTCGAGCAGTGCCGGCACGAGCTCCACGAGCAACCGCTCGCGCGCCGCCTCCACCGCGCGGGCTCGCAGCGCGGGGTCGGAGTCCGCGAGGACCGCCTGCACTCGATCCACCGGCGCGGTGACGAGCTCACGCTCGACTTCGAGCTGGCGAAGCGCGCCCTCGACCGCCTCCTCGATCAGCGGGCCGAAACCATCGAAGACCGGAACGTTCCGAGCCACGACGCTGCTCGCATTCTGCTCACGTCGCGCGCCGGTCTGGACCTCCGCTCCGAGCAACGACAGACGCAGCTCGAGTCGAACGCCGCGCAGCACTTGGTCCTCGGGCAGCACGCCTTCTTCGGTGGCTTTCGCCCGGGTGCTCTCCGAAAGTTCGAGCGTCGCCTCGAGCTGCCAGCGAGGCCCTTCGTCGGTGGGCTTCGACCACTCGAAGCTGGGGAGCGCCTCGGGCAATCGCTTCTCGAGCCGAGCCTCGAGAAGTGCGTTCGGATCCTTCGTATCCACGCCGGGTGGGCCCGAGAGGGTTCGGATCTTCGGAGCGGCCACCCGCTCCCGCGCGCGGGATTTGCAGCCGAAGGTCGCGAGGGCTGTGGCGGCCAGAAGCGCCCAGGTGGCCGGGGTGAGCCGCGCCGTCACCGGGCCCCCTAGACCCCCAGAAGGAGCCGAGTGCCAAAGTTCTGTGCGAGACCGGCCTCGAGGATCTTCTGGCGCTGAGACTCGATATCATAGTCGACGCGAACGTACTGAAACTCGCGCTTCTCGGTGTCGTAGAGACCCGCGCAGGCCCTGGGGTCGTAGTCACGCGGCTGCCCCACTGAGCCAACGGTCACGATGTATTTCATGCCGTCTTTGAGTCGAAACTTGGGCGCCACGACGTCAAACGCATCCTCGTCGGAGAGCGCAAAAACCTTCGTGAGGTGAGAATGCCCAATGAAAGTCACGTCCCCGAGCTCCTCAAAGATGGTCATGAGGCCGCGCGCTTGATCGGTGGAGAAGATGTAGTCGTAGTCGGCGGGGTTGAGTGGAGAGCCGTGACTGTAGAACACGTGACCCTCGCGGTGCGTGTAGGGCAGCGCCTTCAGCCAGGCGAGGTTCTCGGCGGAGAGCTGGCCCAGACACCAATCGAGCGCCTCACGCGCGGCGTCGTAGTAGTAGGAGTAGTCCATGCGCCCCGCGACCGCCGCGTCGTGATTGCCGAGGAGCGTCACCTTGGCGAGCTCGCGAATGCGCGAGCAACAAGCCTCCGGCTCGGCCCCGTAGCCGACGATGTCACCGAGACACACGTAGCTGTCGATGGAGCCAAGCTCACCGAAGCGCTTCAGCACAGCCTCGAGCGCTTCGATGTTCCCGTGGATATCGGAGAGGATGGCGATCCGCACCGGTTCGGCCACCCTAGACGGGCCGAGGTTGCGGATCAATGTCAGGTTTCGATGACTTCTGAGGCCTCAATAAGGGTCTCACTCGGGTCGGTGGGTCTGGCAAAGGACAAACAACATGCCGAGCGATATCTCGGCCAGCCGGCGCGTGAGCTGCTCCTTCTGGTCCGAATCGAGCTTTTTGGCCTGCCGCCCGAGCTCGAGGAGCCCCGGTTCCGTGCCCCGCTCCCGGCCCCAATCGGCGAGCAGCTTCCGGACCCGCGGATCAACTTGGAAGTCGGCCGGCTTCCCTGGACCCGAGGGCTTCACTCGTCGTCCCCCGGGGCATCGGCCGTCCTCGCCCGGGCCGAGCGCGCGCCCTGGATCTCCGAACGCCGTTCGGGCGTGGTCTGCGACTTGGGTTCGCGCCGCTTGAGTCGGCTTCGACCTTGGCCTTGGGAAGCGCCGAGCTCCTCTGCGCGCCGAATCGCCTCCCTCAAGACCGGACTCTGAGCTTTCGGCGGGCGCGGGTCGATGAGACGCCGAGCCTCATCGAGCAGCTTCTCGGGGTGCAATCGCTCGAGCACAGAAAGCCCCAGCCCGTGCGCCACCGCCGCACCCACGACCGCGGCGGTCAGACCGGTTCGGCGCTCGGCCGCCGCCTCGAGCTCGGCCAACCATTCGTCCAAGGAGAGATTGAGCGCTCGCGCGAGGGCACGCTGCTCCGCGGCCCAGGCCTCGAGGGCCGCCGACCCCGATTCGATGCGAGCGTCTCCGTCCACCTCCGGCTAGCAAAGACCTTTCGGCCGATGAGCGCAACGGTCCCCGTCCGGATCCAAGGGCTTGCTACCGCTTGCGAATTGCCCTTATCCTCCGCGCGTTTTGGAGAACCTCATGAAAGCCACGCAGATCCCAGCCCTCTCGCTCCTCCTCACCGCCCTCGTCGGCTATGGCTGCCCGGCAGAGCCACCTCCGCCACCACCTCCTCCTCCGCCCCCCGCGAAGACGCCCGAGCCGCCGCCCCCGCCCGCCCCCATCGCCGACCCCTCGTGCATGGCCAAGTGGTCGACCGACGGTGAGCCCCAGACAGTCAGTGCGGGAGACCGGACTTTCGAGAAGAAGGGCGCGCAGCTCACGGAGACCTCGTCGGACGAGGATGACACCGCCGTGTTTGGCGTCCTGGCGAACATCAAAGAAGACACCGCCGAGAACCTGAGCAACTTGGATCAGTTCCTCGAGTTCTTCAAAGCGAAGAAGGTCGACGCCATCGTCGTCGCCGGCGACCTCGGGGAGAAGAGCGCTCAGATCGAGAAGGTGCTGTCGAAGGTCGCGGGTTCCAAGCTGCCGGTCTTCACGATCATCGGCAACCTCGAGAGCCGGGCCGAATACGCGACCGCGCTCGCCGCAGTGTCCGCGCGGCACCCGCAGGTGATCGACATGAACCAGACCCGCCTCGCGTCGCTCGATGACGTCGCAGTGGTCTCCGTGCCCGGCTACCACAACAAGGTCTATATCCACGCGGAAGATGGCTGCGAGTACGGACCAGGAGACCTCGAGGCCACCAAGGCGATCATCAAGGCTGCGGGCAGCAAGACGGTGGTCCTCTTGAGTCACAGCCCGCCCCTGCAGGAGGGCGCCGATGCCCTCGACCGCACGCTCGAGCAGGCCAACGTCGGCGACCCCGCGCTTCAACGTCTGATCGACGACACAGGAGTTCGATTCGGCATCGCCCCCAACATCCATGAGGCCGGAGGGCGGGCCACGGATCTCGCAGGCTCGAAGCTCGTGCCGCCCGCAGAGTTCGTGGACACCTTGTTCCTCAACCCCGGCGCCGCAGACGCGGTGGCCTGGAAGATGAATGACGGCACCGAGTCGATCGGGATGGCCGCCGTACTGACCGTCAAGGGCCGACAGGCTTCCTTCGAGATCAAGCGCATCGAGGCCGCAGCGCCGAAGGCCGCAAAGAAGAAGAAGAAGAAGACCAAGTAGGGTCAGGCGGGGGGTGCGATGGCGCCGCACAACGAACCTTGTGAGGCTCTTCGGGCCCCGTTAGGCTAGCGCTCGAGCAGCATGGGCACTGGAAACGGAGGATGGGAGAGCGTCGTCGGTGAGCTCGACGACCCCGAGCCGGAGCTCGACCGCACCCCGGTGGATCTGGTGGCTCCCCCCTTCGCCGCGGAGGCTGCCCGACCACTCCTCGACCTGAAGTCCGGCGAGCGCGCGCCCGCGTCGCCTCCGACGAGCGACCGTCCGGTGCTCAGTCTGCCCAAGCCAGCGGCGAGCAGCGGCCCCGTTGCCCCCGAAGTGCCCAAGCTTCCACCCCTGGTCCAGGGCTTCTCGGGTGAGCTGATGGATCGCCTCGCGGCCGACACGCCGCCCGCGCCCACCAAGGAGCCGTTCTTTGTCGAGTACAAGGAGCTCCTGTCGGCCATCGCGCTCGCGCTCGCGCTCATCGGGGGCTTCGTCGTGTACAAGCTCCTCAGCGCGGACGATGTCGAGGTCATTGCCCCGCCCGTGAACCAGGCCCGCACCCCTGGGAAGCTCGATCCTGCGCCCGCACCGAAGAAGGACGAACCACCTGCGAAGGCGCTGGTCGAAGCGAACCCCCAGATCAAAGAGGCGCCCGAGCCTCCGCCACCGCCGCCCGCACAGCCCATGCTCTCAGTCATGACCGTACCCTCCGAGGCCACCATCGAGGTCAACGGCCTGGTCCGCGGAAAGAGCCCGATGGTGATCAAGAGCCCGAGCGGGAACACGCCGCTCAGGATGAAGATCACCAAGAACCGTTACAAGACCTGGGAAGAAGTGGTGGCCCCCAACGAGGCTGGGCATTTCGTAGTGAAGGTCGCGCTCGAGGAACGCTGAGCCTTCAGCCGCGACTCACTGGGCCGTCTCTTGACCCTCGACGCCGCCGTCCGCGTCCTGACCATCTCGGCCTGCGAGCTCTTCCGGCGTGGCTTCGATTTCGTCCGCGTCCCAGACCTGATCCTTGCCCAGTTTCCAGTCGCTCGGGATGGCCAGCTTCTCCCACTTGAGTGAACTCTCGACCTCTCCACCGCCGTAGGTCTTGGTGCGGTACTCGAAGGTGAGGTCCATGTGTTCGGCCTGATGCGGCGGCACAGGGAACCAGACCTCGCCGATAGACACGAAGGAAGGGAACTCGTCGATGTAGTTGGCCGGGCGCTGCACGATGATGTGCGGCTGCGCCTCACCCTCTTGCTTCCCCAAGACCTTCTCGACGTCCTTCTCCACCTGCCGGCCCTTCTCCTTCACCATCTCCTTCTCGGTGTGCCAGAGGCGAATGGAGAGCTGACCCCAGCGAACATCGGTGCTGTCCTCGATGCCCCAGAAGAAGAACTTGCCGATCAGTACCGGCCCGCCCTCGGGCGTCACGCCCTTGGAGAGGTGATAGATGTCGAGCCGCGTGTCGGCGCCGCCCTTCGCCGTGAGCACCGGATTCCAGGACTTGCTCTTCAGCGTTTCGTACGCGGCGTTCACGAGTTCGTAGCCTTCGAGCATGCTCTTGCGCTGCGCTTCGTCGAGCTTGCCCTCCTTGAACTGGGCGTCGACCCGCTCCTTGTACGCATCGGGGTTCCGCAGCTCCTTGCTCTTCTTGTAGACCCGCCCCGCGAGCTCCTCCTCGTACTGAGTGAGCGCCGCGCGAATCGCGCGGAGGTAGTCGCTCGACTCCACCTCGTTCGCAGAAGACCTCGCCTTGTTGGCGAAGTTCTTCCGAGCTTCGGCGAGTTGGTCCACGACCTCGAGCCGGTTCTTTTCGCGCTGTTGCTTCGTGTAGACCCAACCGCCGCCGACTAGGAGGATCGCGAAGATCACGATGATGGAGAAGAAGTTACGCATGCAGCCTCGCTCGTATAACGTTTCCCCAGGGCGTGCAATCATCCCTTCGAGTCCTCGGACGAACGTCTAGGTCGGTTCGCCGGAGATCGGCGAGAAAAGCCCTGCATGCCACTGCCGGAACTGGTGCTCCGCCTTGGTATTCACCTCGCCTGCGGGCGCAAAACGCCAAGTCCTGAGGCCCGCTGCGAGCGCCCCCTCCACGTCCAGGTCCTCTCGGTCGCCGATGTGCAGAATCGAATCGGGCGGCAGCGAGAGCGCCGACGCGAGCACCTCGAAGGACCGAGCGTGGGGTTTGAGGGCGCCGGTCGCGTCGGCCCCGATTGCGGCGTCAAAGCCCAGCGCATCGAGTCCGAGCCAGCGCAGCTTCTCCGCCGGCGCGTAGTCCGAGAGGACCGCCAGCTTGAGACCCGCCGCCTTGGCCTGCAGCAAAGCCTCCTTCACCCCTCGGAAGGGGCGCATGCCGCGCGTGAGGGCCGCGGGCAGCCGCTCCCCGAGCGCGAGCAGCCGACGTTCCGTCTCGGCCGTGGTCCATCCGAAGGTCGGCGCCACGAGGTCGACCTGACGACGAAACAGCGCGGCGCCATCCTCGAGGGCGGGCTCGCGCCGGATGCGTTCGCGCGCCGCGAGCAGCGCGACGAGCAAGTGGCGGTCCGAGTAGAGCCGCACGGCCACGCGCAAACGTCGAACCCGATAAAGTGTCCCGTCGAGATCGAACGAGATCGCCGCGACCTCGGACGAACTCAAGACTCACCCTCGATGCGATCGAGGATCCCAAAAGCCTCGATGCGCGCGGGGTCACGGACCAAGTGCGGCGGCTTCACGTGACTGTCCGGGGCCCCCGCCGCCACGCGACGCATGCGCTCCTCGTCGTAGGCGCCGCTCTTCAGGACCACGAGCGCCGGGGCGCCGAGTCGTTTAGAGCTGCGCTTGGCGCCGTACTCCATGTTCGCTTCCTGCAGCGCCAAGTCGGCCGCGATGCGGAAGCGATCGAGCGCGTTCTTCGGAATCTCTTCTCGGGGCTCGACCGCAAACAGGTAGCGTGGCGGGTCTCCAAGTTCGAGCGAGACCGAAAAGCCCACGAGACTGAGCCCGGTGCTCTGGACCGCCCGATCGAAGGCGTTTACCACGTGGCTCTCGCCGACCTTCTCCCCGGTGATGCTGAGCATGTTCCCGCCCTTGTGCAGGAACTCGATCTCCGCGCAGTTTCCGTAGCGACCCACGCAGCGCACGACGTCGTTGATGTCGTAGCGATAGAGGCCGTGGGAGCCGGTGATGATCACCCGGTAGGTCGCCCCGATCTCGAGCTCGTCCGCGAGGAACGCGGGCTCAAAGGTCCCCTGCTCAGCCGCCTCCTCGGGCACAAACTCGAGCACGTGTCCGGTGACCGCGGCGACCCCTCGCGACCCGTCGGTGGAGAGCGGAATCGAGAAGCCCCCCTCGGTGGCGAGGTAGCCGTAGTCCATGACCGCCAGGCCCGGGAACCAATCACCGAGCTGTCGCAGGTAGAAGGGCGCGCTCCCGCCCTTCCAGGCCAAGAGGCCCCGAAGCTCGGGCCACAACTCGGTCGCCACGACCCTCCCATGCCGCGCCTTCGATGCGCGCAGACGCGCCGCTGCCTCGGGCGCTGGTCTCAGGCGCAGACGCAACTCGGATTGCAGCGGCTCCGGAAGGGTCTCGAGTCCGCGCATCTGGCCCGATTCCAGATCCTCTGCCAAGGCTTCGGCGTGGGCGTCGAGCTTCTTCGCGAGGAGCACCATCGTGGAGGGATTGATCGTGCCCACCAGGCTCAGGCTCTCCTGAGCCGCGAGCCGAAGCACGGCGTAGTAGCGGCGCTCGAAGTCTGAGAGCAGAAAGAGGCGCCGAGGCGCAGGGTCATAGCCGAGGTCTCGCACCTTCATCTTCGTGTCGTCGGGGGAGCCCGAGAAGGCCACGGTGATCGAGCCGTAAGGCACCCCCGCTTTCGTACGCCCCTCGATCTTCGGGCTGTGCATCCCGAGGATCTTGCCCTTCAGAAGCCCAGGAAAGCTCTGCATGACCTGACGCATCCAGATGCGCCTCGGGTTGCGGTACTCCTTCAGGTACTCGCGCGTGACCGGGATGTACTTCGCTGCGCCGGTCGTCCCGCTGGTTTGGGCATAAAAGAAGGGCCGACCGGCGACGAGGACGTCCGCCTCCCCGGCGAGCATTCGCTGAATGAACGGGTCGAACTCGTCATAACCTCGAACGGGCACGTTCCTTCGGAAGCTCTCGAAGTCTCGGATCTCGGAGAAGTGGTGACGGCGACCGAAGTCGGTGTTCTGATTACGCCGAACGATCTCCAGCAGGCGCTTCTCCTGAACCCCGCGAACGTCGTGGACCGCCTCGTGAAACTTCCGCCAGGAACGCGAGAACAAGAGCCGCGCGAACAGCGCCAGCGTCTCGTCGTTGCGTCGATGCAGGAACCTGAGCAGAAACGACGGCAGCATCGTAAGCCAGGTCAGCTCGCGAGGAGGCGCTGTCCGAACCCGCGAATGAGCGCGAGTACGCGGTCTTGGACACGATCAGCGGTCTCCTTGACCTCATCATGCGATAGGGGTCCCAAAGAGAGCCCCGCGGCCAGGTTGGAGATGACCGAGAGGCCGAGCACCGGTACACCCATGTGCCGGGCCGCGATGACCTCGAGGACCGTGGACATTCCCACCGCGGAGGCACCGAGCGTGCGCAACATACGCACCTCGGCCGGGGTCTCGTACGTGGGTCCGAGCAGACCGGCATAGACCCCCTCCCGAAGCTCGAAGCCCTCGACCGCCGCGACCTCGTGCGCGATCGCACGCAGCGAGGGCTCGTAGGCGACCGACATGTCCGGGAAACGTGGACCAATCGCCTCGTCGTTCTCGCCCATGAGCGGATTCCGCCCGGTGAGGTTGAGGTGGTCGGTCAGGAGCATCATCTCCCCCGAGGAGAAGGACCGGTCGATACCTCCAGCGGCGTTGGTGACGACCAGTGCCTCTACGCCCATGCGGCACAGCACACGCACCGGGAAGACGACGTCCTTCTCCGGGTGGCCCTCGTACAGATGGATACGCCCCTGCATGACCGCCGCCGGCACGCCCCCGAGTGTGCCCAGACACAGCTTTCCCGCGTGCCCCTCGACGGTGCTCGAGAGGAACCCCGGAATCGTCTGATACGGGAGCGCGACCTCGATCTCCATCGAGTCCGCGAGCGCGCCTAGCCCGGACCCGAGCACGATCCCAACTCGAGGCTGCAGCCCCGAGCTGAGCTTGGAACGGATATGCGCCACGGCGATCTCGATACGCGAGAGTTCGCTCATGAAAGATCCCTACACCCGCTCGCGGATGAGGGGCAAAGGGGCTTCGGGCTGTTCTTGAATCCGGATGGCAGCCTCGAGGGCGGCGGTGGCCTGCAGCCGTCTCGCCTCGTCGTTGTAGGTCCCCAGGCAGAGCGGCTGGCCTACCTCGACCGGATCCCCGATTCGAACCCGCATCTCGAGTCCGACCCCGGTGTCGATGGAGTCCTGGATGCGCGCCCGACCCGCCCCGAGCAGCATGGCGGCCCGGCCGATGCCCTCCACGTCGAAGCCGCCCACGAAACCGGCGCTCGTCGCTGCGAGCTCGAAGCGATGCTCGGCCATGGGCATGACCGTGCGGTCATCGAGCGCTTTCGGGTCTCCGCCCTGGGCCTCGACGAGCCGGCGCAGCCTCTCGAGGCCCCGGCCATCCTTCATGGCGCGGGTGAGCCGCGTTCGGCCGTCCTCGAGTGAGTCCGCCACGCCTCCCATGAGCAACATCTCCGCCCCGAGCTCCAGCGTGAGCTGCACCAGGTCTGCGGGGCCCTCTCCCTTCAAGACATCGAAGGCCTCCCAGAGCTCGTTGGCGTTGCCCACGGCAACCCCGAGCACCTGATCCATGTTGGTGATGAGCGCTCGAACCGAACGGCCCATCTTCTCCCCCACCGAGACCATCGTCTTCGCGAGGTTTCGCGCGTCGTCGAGCGACTTCATGAAGGCGCCGCTGCCGGCCTTCACATCGAGCACCAGACCATCGATGCCCTCGGCGAGCTTCTTCGACAGGATCGAAGCCGAGATGAGCGGGATGGACTCCACCGTCGCCGTGACGTCGCGCAGGGCGTAGAGCTTCTTGTCCGCTGGGGCGAGGGAGTCGGTCTGACCGATGAGCGCGAAGCCGTGTGTCTCCACCAGCTCTCGAAAGCGTTCGTCGTCGAGCTGGGAAGAAAAGCCGGGGATGGCGGAGAGCTTGTCCAAAGTCCCGCCGGTGTGCCCGAGCCCGCGTCCAGACATCATCGGGACACGCACGCCACAGACCGCGACCAATGGGGCGAGGCAGATGGAGACCTTGTCGCCCACCCCTCCGGTCGAGTGTTTGTCGATCTTCTTGCCCGGCACGTCCGAGAGATCGATGACGTTTCCCGAACGCATCATCGCCTCGGTGAGCGCCGCGAGCTCCGCCGCGTTCATGCCCTTGAAGTAGACCGCCATGGCGAAGGCCGCCATTTGATCATCACCGACCTCGCCGCGCGTGTGGGCGTCCACGAGCCACTGGATCTCTTCGACGGACACCGCACCGCCGTCTCTCTTCTTGCGGATGACGTCGACGGCTCGCACGAGGCTAGAAGATCAGATTCCGGGTCGGAGCGCCAGTCTCCGGGCGATCCAGCCCAGTGCGAAGACCAGGGTAAGGACGATGGGAGCAGACGACGTGTGCGCGGATTCAGTAGCCCTTGCTCTTCCCCGTTTCGCCCCGCTCGCATTGCACGATGGCCACTGACGAAGAGGCGCCGATGCGGTTGGCGCCGGCCTTCACCATGGCCTCGACGTCGTCGATGGTTCGCACGCCCCCCGAGGCCTTCACGCCCATGTCGTCGCCCACGACCTCGCGCATGAGCTGGATGTCTTCGGCGGTTGCACCGCCGCCGCCAAAACCGGTGGAGGTCTTGACGAAGGCCGCGCCGGCCGCCTTTGAGAGCGCGCAGGCGATGACCTTCTCGTCGCGGGTCAGCTTGCTCGTCTCGAGGATGACCTTCACCGGCGTGCGTCCGGCGGCGCCGACCACGCTCCGGATGTCCTCGAGCGCAAAGAGGTAGTCCTTCGACTTGATCGCACCGATGTTGATGACCATGTCGATCTCTTGCGCCCCGTTTCGGATCGCCTCCCGAGTCTCGAAGGCCTTGGCGCTGCTGGTGCCAGCGCCGAGCGGGAAGCCCACGACCGCGATCGGCTTCACGGAGGAACCCTCGAGCAAGGCGGCGGCGAGTCGGATGTTCTCGCTGTTGAGGCACACGGTGGCGAAGCCAAAGCGGCGCGCCTCCTCGCAGAGTTGCTTGACCTCCTCACGGGTCGCCTCCGGCTTGAGCAAGGTGTGATCGATCAGGGGCGCTACGTGCGAGCAGGGCGCCGCCTCGAGACCGATGTTGGCGCTCACGCGGCTCCCCGTGAGCTGAAGCGCGCTCTCGACGACCTTCTTGTCGCAACCGCCTCGAACGCCGCAGCTCCCGCAGGGGGCTTTCGTCTGCGACGTGGCGGCAGAGCCCGCCAGCGCTCCTTCCACACGGCGAGCAATGAGCTCGACCAGCCTGTCCATGTCGCGGTCTCGTGCGCTACTCACTTCGAACCTCCCATGACTTTCCGGAGCTCCTCTTCGACGATCCGCACCAGCCCGGCCTCGGGCCCACGCCGCGCGCCCAAGCCCGCGCTCCGACGCAGCTCGAGCAGGCGATTCATCTCGGCCCCGGACAGAGGCGCGGGTCCGCCGAGCTGCTTGGCTGCGGCGAGTACACGAGCGTAGTGCTCCACCAGCTCGGCGCGCAGATAGGCCTCTTCGAGATCCCGACCCACCGACAGCACGCCGTTGCCCACGAGCAGCACGACATCGGTTCGACCCAGCGCCACCTCGACGGCATCCGCCACCGCGGGGTCCTTGGGCAAGAAGCGCGGCACGAGCGGGATCTCGGCGCCGAGCGAGACCACCACCTCGGGCAAGCTGATCGGCTGCAGGGCAACTCCGGCGAGCGAGAACGCGGTCGCGTGCGGAGAGTGTGTATGAATGACCGCTCTGACGTCCGGATGGCGATACGCACCGACGTGAAGCGAGACCTCGCTCGGCGGCCTGCCCTTCCCCATCGGCCGCCCTGTGAGCTCACAGACGACGATGTGCTCGGGTGCGACCTCGCGTTTGCTCACTGCGGTGGGGCTGATGAGGAAGCGATCGTGCTCGGCGAGACGGGCGGAGACGTTGCCGTCGTGGTTGGCGACCCATCCTCGCGCGTGAAGCAGCTGGCTGTACTCGGCCACCGCGCGCTTCAGCGGGTGAATCGGTTTCACGTCGCGCCCCGGATGGAGTCTACGATCGCCACGATGGTCTGAAGAATGGGCGGGTTCTCGAGCGCCTCGTCGCGCCGGAAGATCTGCCGGACGCCGTTACCTTCTTGGAGCACGAGGACCAGGTCGCCGGGGCCTGCTTGTGCCCGGTCGACCGCGATGAGTTCATCGCCGATTCGCGTCCCGCCTTCGTCGATGGGCTCCACGAGCAAGAGCTTCTGGCCCTCGTAAGCCGCATGTTTCACCGTGGAGACCACGGTGCCCGTCACGCGCCCGAGGAGCATCAGCGATCGTGCTCCGCGTGGTCGACGATGCCGACGATCGCCGCGTCTATCGGCACAAAGGGGTCGGGCATGGCGAGGGTCGCTTCGCGCTTGTCCACGCAGAAGACCCGATCACCGGGACCCGCCTGCGCCTGGTCGCACGCGACCAATGGAGAGCCCAGAAGGCCACCGTTCGCGTCCACCGGCTGCACGACGAGGAGCTTGGCGCCTTCGAGGCCCGGGGTCTTCACACTTGCGACGACCCGCCCTATCACGCGGCCGAGAAACAACGGCTAGGACTTAGCGTCACGCCAGGACCATGGCAAGCGTCACCGGCCCCGCGAGGAGCCTCAGAACGCGGATTGCTGCAGGACGACCGGGATCTCGATGTTCTGCGCCGGGCCGCGAAAGGCCGGGAAGCGCCAGTCTCGCATCTTGGCGGTCATGCAGCGCGCGATCTCCGTGCCCTGGAACTTCCCCGCCGCGACACGCGCCTTGGAGACCGAGCCGTCGGGTTCCACGGTCACTTGGAACGTGACCTTTCCACCGAGACCATCTGGCCCGGCGCCTTTGAGCGCCTTTTGGTAGCAGAGCGCGATGGCCTTTCGGTTCGCGTTCACCACCTGGGTGATCATGCCCTCATCGAGCCGGTTGGTGTCGGGGAGTGGGACCTCGCTCGGGTTACCACCGGGCAGATCGATGCGTGCGAGCGAGGCCTCGGGCACCTCGGTCTCGGTTGCGAGATCGATCCCCACTGCGCCGCCCTCGCCGGTTCGGGAACCTCGGGCGACCGCCCCGGACCCGTTCTCGGAGACGTATTCGATCCCGGAACCCTGGGCCTTGGACCCCGAACCGGTACGCCGCTGCCGCACGATTTTTTGGGCCGCGCGCGCTCGCTCCTGCCCCTTCAAGCCCTCGAGCATCTGTCGCTCGAGCTCGGTCAGCTCGGCCTCGTCCTGCGGGGCCTCTTCCGCCTCGGTGGCCGCCCGCGCGAAGGGGTTGCCGAGGCCCGGGATCGAGATCGCAATGACCCCGGTCCCCCACAGACCGAAGAAGCCGACGAGCAGCAAGGCCGCCGCGAAACCGATGAACACACCGAGACGGTCACGAGACTTTTGGTGCTGCACACCCGCCGCCTGCACGAAGAAGCGGGTGGACTCCCTCGAGACCAGCTCCTGGGAGCTCGCCCTGGGGACCATGTCAAAGAGATCTTCCGGCACCGCGGAAGGAACGGAGCTCTCCGAACTCGACGTGAAGATCGCGCTCGAAGCGGCGATCGCGTCCAAAGCTCGGTCTTGGCCGGCCGTGTTCTTCGGGCTCTCGCGCGTAGTGGCGCCCTCCCCCGCGATCCCCAGCGCGTCATTCAGGACGCTGTCGAGTTCTTCCGCCCGGCCGGTCGAGTCGCGCGCGGGTGCATCCACGTGCGCCCGCTCGAGGCGCGTGGGATCTTCATCGAGTTCGACCGGTGCTTGAGACCTCTCCCGCTCCGCGCGGCGACTCGCGAAATCGACGACGTTATTGCCGGAGGGCTCGACCGCCATGGGCGGCGGCGGCGGCGGTCGCTTCTTGTCCTGCGGCAGGAGCTGGGCGAGATCCGGGATGTCGCGAACACGCTTCCAGCCATCGTAGCCATCGCGCCAAACGTAGTGGCGGGGCTGGACGAGACCATCTCTCACTCGCTGAACGAGCTCCCCGAAGGCATAGGGTCCAAGCTGTTTGCCGTCCGCCGCGGTGTACCATTCGACCCCGGCCTCGGCCTGATTCGACGGGGTGGGCGCGATGGCGGTGGGCATGTCGTCCGGGGCCGCGCGCATCGCGACATCAAAAGCGGACGAGAGCGTTCCGGCCGCCTTTGCCATGCCATGTGACGCCTCGGCGCGTGCCATCTCGACCTCGGCCGCGCGCAGCTTCTGCTCTTCGCTGACGGGTGCGATCACAACGTCGCCCTGACGGGTGAGCGACTCCTTGACCATGACCTTCGCACCACACTTCTTGCAGCGGATGGTCAGGATCTTCCCACGAACCTTCTCGTCGGAAATCTGGTACTTGGTCCGGCAACTACCGCAGAGGAACTTCATTCGGCCCCGCCTCCGGAGCATGTGTGGTTCGCGAGCCTCACTCTTCCTCTGGGTACCCACGAGATGCATGCGGGCGAGAACGAGGCCCGCGCCCCGTTGCCCTTCGCATCTGTCGCCGGGGACTGAGCATGCCTCCCTGCGCCGATCCGTGCAACCGACGGAGGATGCATCAGAGCAGTCCGATCAAGTGCGCCTTGATGGTTTGTCGCACCGCGTCACTCGGGCTCTGCTCGAGGGCGCGCATCCAACTTTCGACCGCCTTGGCCCGGAAGCCCTGACGCTCATAAAGCACGGCGAGGTTCTTGAGCGCCGAGAACATCGAAGGAGAAATCTCAACCACACGTTCGAGCGCCGAGATCGCCTGGTAGATGTGCCCTTGAGCTTGCAGCGCGGTCCCGAGGATGAAGTGCGCTCGCGCGTCGAAGGGCATGTGCCCCAGGGCCCTACGTGCCGCCTCCTCGGCCTCTTGCGCGCGGCCGAGTCGCAGCAGATCCGCCGCGCGCTTGCACTCGAGCGTTGCGGAGCGAGCCGCTTGCTGTAGGTCCGGAGGCTCCGGCCTCGCCGCATTGAGTTTCAATGTGTCCTCCACTCGGCGAACGAGTTCCACCACCCGAAACGGCTTCTCGAGGTAGTCGTCCGCCCCATAGAGACGCTTCACATCCTGCGCAAAGTTCCATCCCGTGTAGATCGCGGAGATGATGATCACCGGTATGTGCTTGTAGCGCTCGGACTTCTTGATCGTGCTGCACAGCTCGAATCCGTGTATCTCGGGCAACATCGCGTCGAGTAGGACGAGGTCGGGCGAGGTGCTCTCGAGAAGCTCGAGGGCCTGGCGACCGCGCGTCGCCCTTACCACCTCCACCCCGCGCTTCTTGAGGGCGGTTTCAATCAGATCGAGGATGGCCTCCTCGTCGTCCACCGCGAGCACGCGAGGCGAGCCGTGCTTCGGCAGCGGTGGCGCCGACGGCCTGGCGACGGGGACCGCGGCCTGTTCGGGCGTGTCGAGTTCGAGGCCCTTGGCGACGGAGCCCACCGTCACTCGCACCTCCTGGGCGACCGGCGGGCCGGGATGAGGGCGTCCATCGGCACTGCAGCACACCGCTCCAGCCACCCGGGCTTTGTGGCTGGCCTCGATGGCGGCGAGCAGAGGCCCTTCCAGCGCCACCAGTCCGACGACCTCGCGCCCCGTCGCGAAGGCGATCTCGTCGAAGGCTGATTTGCGTGTCGGATTCGTGACCGCCAAGTTCAGGCGACCATGCTCCATCGACAGGGGAAGGAGCAGATGAGAGCGCGCGACCTCGAGCGGGACCGTGCCGACAGCTTCCGTCGAGATGACGGCGGTGCCCAGTTCGACGCCGGGAACACCGTACTGCTCGGCCAGCGCAGCCACCAGGTCGTGCTCGGAGGCGAGGCCCAGCCTCAGGCACGTGGTGGCGAAGGGCGCTGCGCTTCTCGCCTGCTCGGTCAACGCGAACTCCAGCTGGTCTTGGCTGAGCTTGCCGTTTCTGACCAGCAGCTCCCCCAGGAGCACGCGCTTCTTTCCTCCGATATCCATAATCGCGTTCGTCCTACCGACCGATGTTGATCGGGTACTCGACGTTGCGGACCTCTCCTACGAAGGAGCGGAAGCGGACGCCCGCCAGCGTCTGCGCTACGCAGTCGCGCATCGGCGACTTCCGTAGGAAGCGATCGTCGAAGCTCACCTCTCGAACGACACCATCATTGCCGATGTTGAAGCTCAACATCACGCGTTCGGGCACGATGTCCCGGTCGCGCTGGAGCTGCTGCACGATGCACTTCTTCACCCCCGGAAATGCGGTCGACACGCCGACCATGATCTCTTCGCGGCTGAGCTTCTCCGTCCCGCCCGAGAGCGCCACGACCTTGGTTCGTCCGCCCCGCGGCCTCTTGCCCTTCCCTTGCGTCGGCCGGGGTTCCTCCTCCTCGGGCTTCAGGTCGATGATCGGGGGATCGATGGTCACGGAGGCGTGCAGCCGAGCGAGATCATCCTGGAGCTTCTGTTCCTCCCTCGCGGTGAGGTCGGCGGCGCGCCGCTCGCGAACGACGGTGAGGACGGCAAAAAAGATGGCGATGGAGACGAACAGACCGCCCCCGATGAAGACCGCCCTCCGTCGCAGCACCCGGCTCTTCGCCGCCTTCTCCTCCCGACGCGCTTCC
Organism: Deltaproteobacteria bacterium; assembly: GCA_011526105.1. GTDB lineage: Bacteria > Myxococcota > Kuafuiibacteriia > Kuafuiibacteriales > Kuafuiibacteriaceae > WYAZ01. The sequence goes on from WYAZ01000171.1 coordinate 118,492, forward strand.
TGCTCGGCCGCGCGATGCGCCGCCGCCTTGGGGAGATGAACTCGGAACGCGCCATAGCGGCGCAGCGCCAGAAACTCGCCGTCCTCGGGTGCGATCTTCGTCTCCGCGTCGATGCCACCCGCGTAGAGCTTCTCCACGAGTTCCTTCGCCGAGATGGGGCCAAAGATGTCGTTTCCCAGTTGAAACAGCCAACGAGAGTTCAGATCGAGGACGTCGTCGGGACTCTCTTCGACCAGGTCCTGGTAGGCGTCGGCATCTTCGGAGATGCCGGTCGCACTCCACTTCTGACCGCCGCCCGGCTCGGCGGAGGTGTCCGCCCCGCCTCGGCGTTGCTCTCCCGACATCGGGCGGGATGTTAGGCCAGCCCTCGCCGGGGGTCGAGGGCCGCGCCTAGAGCTCGTCTCAAAACCCCCCTCGGTCGCGATTTCGGCCGTTCCACGTCGCCGCGCGGTGTTGGGCCTCCCCGCGTCATCGCGGGATGGCGCATTCGTCGGCCCGCCTTGCGCGCCTCGGTCGTCTCGCTCGGCCGGGGGGGAGATGAGCTCTAGAGAGCCGATCCGCATATCGGACCGAGTCGGACGAAGAACCCGGAATCTCTGGCAAGGCGCGACGATTGAGTTGGGTCGGCCCCAACGATCGAGGAGCAACGCAGACAGGGATTTCGGGGGCAAGTACGACGACGGGAGGGATGCGGCTTGGCTCTCTAGAGGTGCGGATTCTCTTGAACGCCGACGATGTAGATACCGTACTCCCCCGGAATCGGAATTCGCTCCGGCGGGAGCTTGGACGGGCGCACCGTCGGATTCTCGGACGGGTCTGCTTCGTAGAAGTCCACAAACGGCAGCTGACACGAAGCGGTCGTCGTGATGTCGTACCAACGGATCGGTGGATTGGCTCCCATGAGAGGCACAGTAGGTCTAGGTCGGCGCTTTCCGCAAATTTCTTACCTCCTCCTCCTCGCCACGGTCTCGAGCTTCGGTTGCCCGCGCCCGGAACGGGAAGAACCCGCCCCGCCGCCGCAGGAGCCAGACTCCCTGCCGGAGCTCCGTGTCCACGCCTCGAGAACCGACCTCGTCTTCACGTTCTTCGACCCCGAGGCGGGGGCGTTCCGGTCGGCCACCCGCATCGAAGACGTGCCCCCCGAGCGCCGGCGGAACGTGGTGGTGGTCGATCTCTCGCTCACCCCGGAGCAGCGCGGCGCCAGCCGGTACGTCGCGCTCGCAGACCTGAGCGCCCCCCGTCCCGATGGCACGTATCCGGTCGCCATCGCCAGCCGGCTCGGCTTCGAAGCGCAGGTCGTGAAGACCAGCACCGCGGCCGCCCCCGCCGGCCTGGGGCGCGAACTCGTCCTCTATAGCGCCTCGTGGTGTGGCGCGTGCAAGAAGGCGCGCCGCTTCTTGGACGGCATCGGCGTGCGATACACGGAGAAGGACATCGAGGCCTCGCGGAGCGCAGCCGAGGAGTTGGCTCAGAAGGCGGCCCGCGCCGGCATCCAGCCCGGCGGAGTTCCCGTCATCGACGTCGGCGGGGTCTTGATGCAGGGCTTCGAGGAGTCTTCGCTGCGGAAGCTGCTCGGGGAGCGTGGCTTTCTGTAGCTGGGCGGTGCGGCGCGCTGCCGCCCCCGGGAGTGCCAGCGGGCCTTCGATAAGGCGGATACGACTCGCCCGGTCGCAAGGACGCTCGCTCCGGCCCCTCGCCGCGATCAGGCTCGTCAGCCGACGCTTCTCCGGTGAGAGCCTCGATCTCGTTTCGCACTTCTACGAGCAGGCTCTGCTTCTCTCGAAGCGGCATGAAGGCTGACTTGAACCCGAAGAGAATGATCTCTTGAAGCTCCTCGAGCGAGAAGCCCATCCGCTCGTGACACAGCCAGAGTTCCTTGGTGAGCGTGGTGTCCGTGATGAGTCGGTTGTCGGTGTTCACGGTGACGCGGAGTCCGTAGTCGAAGAAGAAGCGGAGCGGATGGACTTCGAGCCGCTCCACCGCCCGAGTTTGGATGTTGCTGCTCGGACAGCATTCCAGCGCGATGCGGTGGTCGTTGACATAGTTGAGCAACTCGCCGTCTTCGCCGAGCCGGCATCCGTGGCCGATCCGGTGGGCACCGCAAAAGTGGATGGCTTGATGGATCGACTCCGGACCGTAGGCTTCCCCAGCGTGGAGCGTGCAGTTGATGTTGTTGTTGAGGATGAGACGGAAGGCCTCGACGTGGGCCTTGGCCGGGAAGTTTAGCTCGGCGCCCGCGAGATCAAAGGCCACCACGCCTCGATGTTTGAAGGCGATCGCGAGCTCGGCCATGCGTACGGACACCTCGGGGGCCATGTTTCGGATCCCGCACAGGATGACCCCGCTCTTCACCCCGAAGTCGCGGCCGCCGTCGCGAAGCCCGTAGAGCACGGCCTCGACAATCGCGGGCAGCGCCAGCCCGCGGCGTGTATGCAAGATGGGCGCGTAGCGGACCTCGATGTACCGGACGTTCTCCGAAGCAACGTCCTCGACCAGTTCGTAAGCGGCTCGATAGAGCGCGGCTTCGGTCTGCATCACCGACAGCGTGATCTCGAACGCCTCGAGGTAGTCCTCGAGTGAGGCGCAGACCTCGCCCATGTGGATCGCGTCCGCGAGGCCGGCTTCGTCCCGCGCGTCGAGCTTCACCCCGGAGCTCTCGGCGAGCTCCAGGATCGTCCGGAGCCGGAGGGATCCGTCCAGATGGCAATGGAGGTCGCTTTTGGGGAGCTTCCTCAAGAGTTCGGGACTGAGAACCGTCATGGTGCAGGCTTCGAGCCTCCTCGGAGCTTGGCGTGCGGCGGCGGCGGCCGCCAGTTTCACGGTGGTCTCATCCACCCGCAGCCGGGTGGTGACGGATACCAGGAGAGTCGTATTACGCCGTAATATTAGGCGCTTCGAAAAGAGCACGGCAGTTGCTCCCTCGGCCGACATGGCCACCATGCACGACCAGCCCACCCGCCCCGAGCTCATCCTGCCGACCCCGGAGGCACGCTGCCACCGGCGCATCCGGGAGACGGATCGAATCCGGGCGTCCGCACCCCACCTGAGAACGAACCGAGCCGGGCCGATCTGCGAGGTCCTCCGATCCTACCGCGGCTCGACTCAGGACGCCCTGCCCTCACCCTCCCCGCTGCTGGCTCTCCGCCTCCGACTCGAAACCGAAGTGAGGGCCTTGGAAGCCGAGGCCCGTCTCCGCGGACGCAAAGAGCAAGGCTCCGGTCCCACGATTCGGCTCGCGCTCCTCTTCTTGAAAGGCTTCGGGCGTGTGAGCAGTCTCGACTTCCGCGACGTCCCCATCGAGGAGCGCCCCGAACTCATCCAGGTGTTGGCGCTCGAGTACCGCTGGTGTCTGGCCGCGGCGGGTACGAACGCCCGCGCGTTCAAGCTGGCCATAGGCCGCACCGGCGCTCGCTGAGCGCAGCGACGCCCGGTCGGGCCTCAGCTCGGGATGATCTCGACCGAAACGCAGGTGATGTTGTCTTTGCCGCCTCGCGAGTTCGCAAGCTGGATGAACTTCCCGCAAGCCTCCTCGAGACTTCCTTGCCCCAGCAAGGGCGAGATCTCCTGCGTGTCCAAGTACCCGTGCAGCCCGTCCGAGCAGAGCAGGTAGCGATCCCCCGCTTTGATGGGCACCACGAACGTATCCACCTGAACGTAGTCTCTCGGCCCCACCGCCCGAGTGATGACGTTGCCCTTGGGCGAGGTGCGCGCCTGCTCCTCGGTGACGAGGCCCGCCTTGAGCTGCAACTGAACCAGCGTGTGGTCCTCCGTCACCTGCCAAGCCTGCGAGTCCCGCACGAGGTACGCGCGACTGTCGCCCACCGATCCGATGACCGCGATATCGCCCGCGACGAGGAGCGCGGTGATGGTCGTCCCCATGCCTTTGGCGTCCGGCTCCTGCTCCGCGATGCCGAACACCATATAGGTCGCAGCCTGGATCCCGCTTTCGACCAGACGGCGCAGCGAGTTCACGCTCTCTTGATCCGGCTTCCGAAGGAACGCATCGATCCGCTCGCGGCCTTGCTTCACCATTCCGTGAACCGCCTGGACCGCTTCCCAAGATGCGACCTCTCCAGCGGCGTGCCCGCCCATGCCATCGGCCACCACGTACAGTTGAAGCGCGTCGTCGTGGAAGTAGGCGTCCTCGTTGTGAGGGCGCTTCATGCCGACGTCCGTCAAGGCGGCCGAGGTCGTGCGCACGAGGGGAGCATAGGTAGCTCCGGACCTGCCTTCAAGGTGCGGTTCCCACTTCAGCTCAGTTCGGTGGGGTATGTGGAAGGGCGACCCCGCTCAGAGGTCAGCCCGCGGCGACGGCCGTCGGTTCCTACGACCAGCGCCGGAGGATGAGGCTGCAGTTGGTGCCGCCGAAACCGAACGAGTTGGAGAGCGCCATCTCCACCTGCGCCGCGCGGGCCCGATGGGGTACGAGGTCGAGGTCGCAGCCCTCCGAAGGGGAGTCCAGGTTGATGGTCGGCGGGATCGTGCCCGTCTCGAGCGCCTTGACGGTCACGATCGCCTCGACCGCGCCCGCGGCGCCAAGGAGATGCCCGTGCATGGATTTGGTGGATGAGACCAGGAGCTTCGCCGCGTGGGGTCCGAAGACCTCCTTCAGCGCCTCGATCTCCTTCTCGTCGCCCACCGGTGTCGAAGTCCCGTGCGCGTTGACGTAGCCGACGTCTTCCCGCGCGATCCCAGCGTCTTCGAGTGCGGCGCGCATGCAACGTGCGGCTCCGTCACCATCCGGGGCCGTGATGTGGAAGGCGTCGGCCGTCGCGCCGTACCCCGTCACTTCCGCGTGGATACGAGCGCCGCGCTTCTGGGCGTGCTCCAGGGTCTCGAGGATCAAGATCCCCGCGCCCTCGCCCATGACAAAGCCGTCGCGGTCTTTGTCCCAGGGCCGACTCGCCTTCTCGGGCGCTTCGTTCCGCGTCGACAGAGCCTTCATCGCGTTGAACCCACCGATGCCCAGGGGGGTGATCGTCGACTCGGCGCCACCACAGATCACGGCGTCACAGGTCCCTCGGCGAATGGTCTCCGCCGCCTCGCCGATCGCGTGAGCGCTGGTGGCGCAGGCCGAGACCGGAGACCAGTTCGGACCCTTCGCTCCATGCCGGATCGAGATGTGCCCGGGGGCGAGGTTCACAATGAGCGCGGGAATAAAGAACGGCGAGATCTTCCGCGGCCCACCTTCGAGCAGCTTCTTGAAGTCGCGTTCGATGACCGCGAGACCGCCCAGGCCGGCGCCCACGATCACACCCACACGATGCGCATGGGCCGGATCGATCTTCCAAGAGGCGTCCTCCATGGCCATGTCGGCACACGCGAGCGCGAAATGGATGAATCGGTCCGAGCGCCTCACCTCTTTGGGGTCGAGCCAGCGCTCGGGGTCGAAGTCCTTCACCTCACCGGCGAATCGGGTCGGGAACTGGGAGGCGTCGAAGCACTCGATCGCCGAGATGCCGCTTTGGCCTTCGATCAGCCGCGACCACGTCTTGTCGAGACCGGTGCCACAGGGCGTAACCGTGCCCATGCCCGTGATCACAACGCGGGGGCGTCCCCGGTGATCGGTCAAAGCCGCCATGGACGAGCCTCCCGTCTCCCGCTCTCAGGACGACTTGTGCTGATCGATGTACTTGATGGCGTCGCCGACGGTCTTGATGTTCTCGGCCTCTTCGTCGGGGATCTCGATCTCGAATTCCTCTTCCATCGCCATCACGAGCTCAACGATGTCGAGCGAGTCGGCACCGAGGTCATCAATGAAGGATGCCTCCGGCTTCACCTCATCCTCGGAGATTCCGAGTTGTTCTACAATAATCGATTTGACCTTTTCCTCTGTGGAAGCCATCGCGTTGCCTCTTGCGCTGAAACCGCCCAAGTAGGGCTTCGCGCGCGCGGGTGGTACCTCGAATCCGACAGGGGGGCAAAGGAAAAAGGGCCCAAAACACTCGCCCTCGCGAAGGAGGAGGGAAGGCCCGATCTGAGCGCGCTCAGGCCCCAAAACGGCCGGGCGCGAGGACGCCGATGAACCCTTGGTTCCGATGGAGCCCGGCGTAGTCGAGGCCGTACCCCACCACAAATCGGTCTTCGATCGTGAAACCGAGAAAATCGATCTGAGTCTCGACCTGTCGACGCGCAGGTTTCGAGAGCAAGGAAGCAACGCGGACCGAGGCCGGATGCCGCGTCGAAAGGTTCTCGAGCAAGTACTTCATGGTCAGCCCGGTATCGATGATGTCTTCGACGACGAGGACGTGCTGACCCGCAATGCTCGAGCCTAGATCCTTCGTGATGGCGACGACGCCCGAGGACTCCGTGGCCGATCCGTAGGACGAGAGACCGAGAAACTCGCAGCGCACCGGACTCGAGATCTGCCGCACGAGATCCGCCATGAAGATGAATGACCCGTTTAGGACTCCGATGACGGTGAGCGCTTCATCGCCATAAATGGCGCTGATCTCTCTGCCCATCTCGGCCACCCGCGTACGGATCTGCGCCTCCGAGAGGAGCACTTCCATGCTGCGCTGCTGGTCCTCAGACATGCGCAGCCTCGCCCGAGACAGGCGCTTCGCTCCGCCGCGTACGCGCGGCGAGGATGCTTCGGTCTGGGGGCTCGAAGTGGATCCGGCAGCGAGCTTCGTAGAGATCTTTCGCGCCGACTTCAACGCGCGCGCCGTCCGTGCTGAGCTTCTGGCTGTAGTTCGCAGGATTGCCGCAGACGACGCAGATGGAGAGCAGCTTCGTCACGTACTCCGCGACGCTCATGAGCTGAGGCATGGGTTCGAAAGGAACACCGCGGTAGTCGAGATCGAGGCCAGCCACGATCACACGACGCCCTTCCCATGCGAGGCGATTCGCGACGGCGAGCACCTTGTCGTCGAAGAACTGGGCTTCATCGAGCCCTACGACTCGGGTGTCGGGTTCGATGCGCTCCAGCACCTCGAGCGAAGAGCTCACCATCGTGGCGTCCTTTCGCTGGTCGTCGTGACTGACCACGTGCGAGGACGAATAGCGTGTATCGATCGCGGGCTTGAAGACCTGTACCTTCTGCCGCGCGATCTCGGCGCGCCTCACTCGGCGGATGAGCTCCTCGGTCTTGCCGGAGAACATCGGCCCGCAGATCACTTCGATCCAGCCGCAGCCTCTAGGTTCGATCATCATGGGCGATCCTCCGCCGAGGACGTGACCCCATCTGTCGTGGCACCGTCAACGCCGCACCCCCACCGCTTGAAGCATCCCCTCCATTTCCGCGCGGCCCCACGAACGTAGCCGTGAACGTGGCCGTGAACGATCCAACCCGAGCGCGAAGCCCGATCGGGCCGGCCGCCGAGTTCACCAGGGAATCTCGAGCGCGGAGCGAGCTCTGTATGATCGGCCACGTTCACGTTCACGAGCGGGGAATGAGAGTAGCGAGTAGTGGGCCGCAGGCGCGACCCGATGCTGGCACGGGCCCGCGGACAAAAAAAAAGGGCCTCGAGAGGTTTACCTCTCGAGGCCCATAAAGCCCGGCGATGACCTACTCTCCCACACAGATAACTGTGCAGTACCATCGGCGCGGTGAGGCTTAACTTCCGAGTTCGGGATGGGATCGGGTGTGGCCCTCACGCTGTAACCACCGGACACCTGAATATCCGAAGGACGACGACACGAATCTGATGCATGCGATGCGCACACAGCGAGCTCGGCTCGTTTGCCGAACCCTAATCTCGATCGATAAATAGTGGTAAAGCCGAACGGGCGATTAGTACTGGTCAGCTACATACCTTGCGGTACTTACACACCCAGCCTATCAACGTCCTAGTCTAGAACAGCCCTTCAGGGATACCTTATCTTGAGGGGGGCTTCCCGCTTAGATGCTTTCAGCGGTTATCCTTTCCGAACTTAGCTACCCAGCCATGCCACTGGAGTGACAACTGATTCACCAGAGGTTCGTCCTTTCCGGTCCTCTCGTACTGAGAAAAGCTCCTCTTCAAGTATCCTGCGCCCACAGAGGATAGGGACCGAACTGTCTCACGACGTTCTGAACCCAGCTCGCGTACCGCTTTAATTGGCGAACAGCCAAACCCTTGGGACCGACTTCAGCCCCAGGATGCGATGAGCCGACATCGAGGTGCCAAA
>WYAZ01000172.1 GCA_011526105.1 Deltaproteobacteria bacterium
CGCAGAGCTCGCGGTCTCCATCGTGGTGCCCGCCATGGTCGCCACCTTCGCCTTCGAGTCGCTCGATGCGGCCGCGCAGGCTTGGGACAAGCCGCAGAACACCATCAAGCTCGACCAGTGAGCCTGAGTTCGCGTCTGTCTGGTTGACAGGCTAAAGAGAAAGGGAGGACCTCGAAAGGGGTCCTCCTTGTCTTTGTTTAAGGGGATCGTGGAGGGCGCATGGGTTTCAAGGTTCAAGGTTTCGGAACATCGAAGAAGGAACTGTCCACGGCGCTCGACGGCATCGAGAAGGATCTAAAGCTCCTCTCGGAGTTGTCACTCGGCAAGACCGAGCTGCCCGAAGGCAAGGCCGCCATCCGCGAGAGAGCGAACGTGCTCGACGCTCAGATCAAGGTGCTGGAGAAGCACCTCGGCGCCGCCGATCCCGCCACCCAGAAACACGCCACCGCTCTGCTCGAGGTCGCCAAGCGCGAGCGCCTTCGCCTCGAAGACGGCCTGCTCGCCTGGGCGATGGACGACATCGCCGCCCGCATGCCCTCGCACGCACCCGCCCCGGTCGAGATGGGCACCGAGATCGCCGCGGTCTCCGCCATGCTCGGGGGTTTGCTCAGCCAGGCCGAGATCGCACACGTCGTCAACGTGATGGGCCCACTCGCAGGAAAGAACGTCGCGCTCGAAGCCTTTGGTCCGACCATCGACGCCTCGAACGCCGACCATGAGCGACGAAGCAAGAAGACCAGCAAAGAGAAGATGACGGTCGTGGCTAAGCGCATCTCGCCGGTGATGGGCGGGTTTTTGGCGACGTCGGCGCTGCGGTCTTTTGGGGCCGCCCCCGCGCTCGCATTCCTCACCGCGGCGCTCGCCATCCGCTCCGGCATCCAGACCGGCAAGTACCTCGCCGACGGTGAGATCAAGAAGGTCGCGGTCCAGACCGGCATGAATCGCCTCGAAGGGGAGACCGATCACGACATCGTGCGCATGTGGGAACGCGCCAACAAGAGCCTCCCCTTCAAGGGCAAAGAAGGCGCGGTGCTCCTTCAGGCCATCAAGCAGGAGGCCGCGCTCACCCGATACTTGGTAGAGCGTCGCGAGGAGACCTTCCCCGGTCGCAACGTCACGGACAGCGAGAAGCTCGCGATCAAACATCTGAAGTCATACGCGTCCGAACTCGACGCCAGCTTGACCGCGAGCTCGCCGCCCAAGGCGTTGTCGGAGGCTCAGTATCACCTCGCGCTCAGCACCGTGAACGGCAAGCTCGAGGACATCCCGAGCCTGATTCAGCTCGTGCCCTCACCTTCGCGCGCCGAGACTACGGAGAAGGCCTTCGCTGGGCTCATGCACGAGTACGGCAGGCGGATGCTCGCGGTCTCGAACCCCGGGCTCTTTCGGTTCTTGCCGGTCCTCGAAGGCCTGAATCGGAAGCCGAACGAAGGTGAGCTCGAGTACCTTCGGCAGCGGGTTGGTCCCGAACCGAGCGTAGGTGAAGTGCTCGCGCTTCACAGCCTGCACATGGCGGGCAAGCTGGACATGAACACCCTCTGGCCGCCCTCGGCGCAAGTGGGCGTCCCCACCGGCGAAGACATGGCCCCCACCACGCTGAAGAGCATGCTCGATGGGCTCGGCCACCGAGATGCCGGAGCCCGCCGCGAGTGGTGGGGCAAGATGGTCGGGCATGCCGTGCCCTTCGTCGGGGCCGCGCTCGGCGCCGGAGTGCTCTCGCTCTTCACCGACCCCACCATCGCCGCCTACGTGACCGCCATCGGCGGCGCGATGCTCGGCGAAAAGGTCGGACGCGTCATCGGCGAGCGGCTGTCGGGTGCGGGCCGAGTCGAACGCACGAACACCGGCGTCGAGATCGGCAATGCGTTTGGATCCGAGTACGCCACTTCGATCAGCCGCTTCTTGAAGCGAGACATCACGAGCGGGTCGCGCGAAGAGCTGACCGATCGCTTCCGCAAAGAGGCCGGCGCGCTGCGCACGATGATCCAGGTCTCGAAGCAGTCGAACGAGGCCTTCAAGCAGGCCTACGAAGCGAACCCCGAGGCCGCGAGCGAAGAGAAGCTCGGGCGAGAGTACTCGGCCATCGAGAGTTTCCGCACGCCGGTGCTCGCCCAGCTCGAGGGCTTCGCAGCCACGCTGGAGTCGCTGTCGAAGTCGAACGCGGATCTGAGCACCCTGCGGAGTGAGTTCACCACTGCGCGCTCGGCCTTGCTTCCCACCATCGGGGCGGTCGCGCTCGACGTGCTCAGCACCGGGCCTGACCCAGAAGTCCGAATGGGACACGGCATCTACTACATGCTGAAGACGAAGCTCGCGAAGGACATGCTCGCGGGGACCAGCCAGGAGGTCGCCAAGAAGGGCGCGGAGGAGATCTATCTCGCCCGAGAGGCTTTGCCTCGCAGCGAACGCCCCAAGGCCGACGCGCTGGACGACTGGGCCGAGCGCGTACACAAGAAGCCCGAACGCGTAAGCGACCTGCGCATGGTCTCGAAGCTGCTCTCGCCCGCGTACGTCGCCAAGCTCGAGGCGGCCGGGCACGACGCACGCCACCTGCCGGATGATCGAATGAAGGAGCTCGCGCAAGAGACGATGAACGCGCTCATCAGTCAGGTGTACAGCCGCTTCGGCCTCTTCGAAGCAGATCGCGTACCGGAGCTTTCAGGCCTCGCGGTCGAGCGACTCCCCACGACCGAGGCCGACGAGCTCGCCTCGTATCGCGTGAGCGGAAAGTTGCCCGGTGGCGGCAAGATCTCGATGGAGTTCGACGCGGTCGGACGTCCGGTCGCGGACTTCGAGAAGCTCAGCATCGACCTCGGCGAACGCTTGCTCACCGACATGGCGCGCATCGCCTCCGAGCGACACATCGCCGCCTTGGATGGCAGCACCACCGCGCTCGGCAAGCCCAGCCAGGCGGTTCGTTCCGATGAAGCCGGGACCTACAGCTTCACGTTCAAAGCGGGCGGCCGGACCGTCGAGACGGTCATCGGACTCGACGGCAGCCTCGGGCCCGACTCCATCAAAGCCTGAGAACGAGCGATTTCGGGCTTGCCAAGGGCCCCATGATCGCTTGTCCTTCCTTCGCCATGAAGCTCAATCTCGGACTCTTCTCCTTCGAGCTCCCGGGTCCCGACCCCGTGGTGCCCGCGATGATCACGCTCCTCGGCACCGAAGACAAAACGGAGCCGCTCAAGGCGGGTCCGACCATGGCCAAGACCAAGCCGGTCGCGTATCGGCGCTCCTTCACGGTGGCGGTCTCTTTGCCGCAGGCGGACGAGGAGCCAGCACAGGCGGTCGAACGCACGCTCGGCGAGGTCGCGCAGCGCAGTCAGAACGCCACGATCAAGGTGTCCGAGAATCGCGACTTCCACGGCAAGCCCGCCAAGTGGGGCGAGCTCAGCTACAAGTTCGGGCAGACGCCGCTTCGCACCTTGGTGTTCATCACCTTCGTCGACCAGTGGATTGTCACTGCGGTCGCCATCGGCCTGGATGTGAAGACCAACGACAAGGCGATGCGCGCCTGGATGAACGGCTACATCGAGTCGCTGGCAAGCACGGCAAGCTAACGGGGAGCGAGCGAGGAACCCCGGGAACGCATCAGGAGAGGAAGACGACAGATCCCACGGCGACGAAGAGGACTCCGATCACAACCAACGTGAACGCGGTTGTCTTTGAGGCCTTTCTGGAGTCCGGATTGCCCCATCGGATGATGGTGAACATCCGAACCAGGGAATCTACAAAACCCGGGATGCTTCGGTCGGCACGGGCCAGCCATGTGCCTCCAATCCCGGTCAACACGGCCCCAAGCACCACCACGAATACGGCCTCTACGGTTCCCAAGGTGCCGACTATCCTATCCTGAACATGGCGGGAGCCTAAAGCGCCCCCTGACGAAGTGTGATCGATCCTCTCATCTCCCGGCTCGTTGTGGCGTGAGCGGCGAGCTGGCGCTCAGCCTTCGAGCAAGGCGGTCGCGAGTTCGGAGGCGGCAGTACGCACGGTCTCGAAGCGAGCCCCTTGCACATGGGTACCCGTCACCGTGTACACGTGACCACCGCGACGGCCGTAGAGAATGAGCTGCTGCAAGGCGCGACCGTCCTCGTCTGTGAAGCTAAACTCCGAAGACGTGTGGAGGCTCTTGCCGCCCTCGGTGGCCTTCCTCGACTGAAAGCCGGCCAGCGCCCCTTTCAGTGAGGCAACGTCGTTCTCGGAGAGCTTCTTCAGATCTTCATCGGGCTCCGCGTCCATCCGGAGCTGGACCACCACGCTCCCGGCGAACGGATCCGGATCCGCGCTGAGATCCTCACCCTCGTAGTGAAGGACGGTTTGGGTGAGCCCCCAGCCGTCGGGGATGGGAAGATGGGCCCCCGCGTCTCGCTTTGCCATGGGATCTGTCTAGCGCGGGCGCGAGAACATCGCCATGGGGAAGGCTGTTGATCGCAACCCAAGCTGAGCAAGCTGTCCCAGCAGAACCCGGCGCCCAACAACGACATCCGCGACACACCCACGGGTCGCGCGACCCCCGCGCATGATCGGATGGACCTCCTCGTCCCTCGACTATGATAGGCCGGCAAGCGCTTGCCGGAGAAACCAAGATCCACGATGTAGCCGAACAGACGAGAGGGAAGCGGCAGGATTTCGTTTGAGTCGAGCACGATGGCGCCGGTGGTCCCTTCGCGCGTGTTCACCGCGTGCCACCGTGCTAGAGCCTTCTCCGCGTGGCCGCCTCTCACACCCACGAGGCCCTCATCGACCTCTTTCGCAACGCGCCCGGCTTGGCCCCGCACCTCCTCGGCTTCGTCTTCGGCTACGAGCTCCCTAGCGGAGATCTCGAGGTCAGTGA
>WYAZ01000173.1 GCA_011526105.1 Deltaproteobacteria bacterium
GCCTGCGGCCGCCCTTTCGGGCTCCTCGGTCATTGGGGGCGACCCAACTCCCTTCGTAGCGCGCCGACCAGCGACGAAAGATACTTCGCGGGAACATGATCGAACTTCTCGGACGGGACACTAGCGGAGGAGCCCCGCGGGCAAAAGCCGGCTCGCTCACGACATCACCGACTGCTGGAACAGCGCACCTGGATCTTCACTTGCTTTTTGCAAGTCTAAATGAGACAAGCGCATCGATTCGCCGAAAACCTTCAACCCAGTTTAGGAGACACACATGAATAAGTTCCTCGTTCTCTACCGTTCGACCGCATCCAACCAAGAGCAGCTGAAGAACACCACGCCCGAACAACGCAAGGCCATGATGGACGAATGGGCCGCTTGGGGCCAAAAGACCGGTAAGGCACTTCTCGACATGGGGGCACCGTTCGGAGAGTCCGCGGTCATCGAAGGCGCGGCGGTGCCCGGTCACATCGGCGGCTACTCTTTCGTGCAAGCGGCGTCGCTCGATGAGGCCAAGAAGCTGTTCGTGGGCCATCCGCACTTCAAAGCACCTGGCGCCTCGGTGCAGCTCTTGAGTGTGATGTCGATGCCTGGCATGTAGGCTCGACCCCCGTCCACGATGACTCGTCGCGCGCGAAAGTCCGACTGCCCCATCCACTTCGCCCTCACGGTGTTTGGTGACGCCTGGACGCTGCTGATCATCCGCGACCTCATGTTCAAAGGCCGGTCGAGCTACACCGAGTTCTTGCGGGCGGAAGAAGGCATCGCGACGAATGTGCTCGCCGATCGCCTCGCGCGGCTCGAGGAAGACGAGGTCATCGAGCGAGTCACACCAGGAGAAGGGCGCGAGGCCAAGCGATATCGCCTGACCCCCAAGGGCGTAGATCTTTTGCCCGTCATGCTCGACCTCATCGATTGGAGCGCGAAGCACGATCCCGACACCGCGGTCGGGGAAAGCTTCGTCCGGCGCCTCCGTCGAGACCGAGCGGGCGTCGAGCAGGAGTTTCGCGCGCGACTGCTCGCTGCGGTCTCGCCTGCCCCCGAGAAACAGCCCCCCGCGACGAAAGGAACGCCGCGCGAGCTACGACGAAAAACTCGCTGACCGCATCCGCAAAGCGGTAGGCCCTCGCCCCGAGCTTTAACGAAGCGAGCTAAAGCCTCGAGTGTGAAGCGCCGGACCCGAGGCCTGCACCCAATAGCCCGCGCCGGCGCCGAAGGTCTGGATGATCACTTCCCCGTCCGCGGCGACCAGATCCGTGGAGGCTGAACTAGAGTCCCCGCCGGGCGCGATCTCGGTGACCCAGAACGCTCCGCGCCCCAAGCGAGCTCGACCGGTCCACGCGGTTACGACCTCGGTCGCCGGTGAGCCCACGTACATCTGGTTGATCCCAGCGACGACGTTGCGGCTCCTCCCATCCAGGGGCGCGAGCAGATCGATCAGGACCGTGTTCGAGCTCGTGCGGCGCGCGTGATGATGTGCATGAATTACGTCCGCGCCCAGCGTGCCGTAGATCTCGGCCCCGGCGTGGGTCGCCCAAAACGACTCGACGTCGGGTTCCGTGGCCTCGCCCGAGCCGGTGAGATCGCCACCGAAGTGATAGGTGAACGGTCCGTAGCTGATCTGTCCGACCAGACTTCGGCCGTTCTCTTCGTTCCCGTCCTCATGCCCAAAGCGCATGAATCGCGCTTCGCGACCGTCATAGACCCAGCCGTTGGCGGCGCTGAAGCTCACCCGCGCCCCATCCAGATCGAAGTAGGCCGGCAGACCGGAGGCATCATCACTCGCGGCGCTGAGATCACCCTCTGCGAGGCCGGGGCAACCCGAGGCGAGAACGGGGTCGTCCCCCGACGCCCAACGACAAGGGGGTGCGCTCGCGGAGACGCAGAGCGGACGCGCCTGGGACGCGAGTGGTCCTCGAAGCAGATCACACACCTCCGCGTAGTCATTGGTGTTCATGCCTTCACCGAGATCGACGAAGCCGCGGTAGACCACCCCGCCCGTCACGCTGAGCGGGTTGTTGCCCGAGAAGAGGTCCGCCATGGCACCGACGTGATCGCCGTGGAAGTGCGTGAGGATGATCCAGTCCACCTGCCCGTCGGGTCGACCCAGATGCCGATTCACTTCTTGGAGGCGAGCACGGACGTCGTCGTCATGGCTCGAGTTCCCCACATCGAGCAACACCACCGACCCGGATGGACCGACGACGATCGCAGACTCGCCGAGCCGAAACGTAGGACCGGGCGGCAGATCGAGCTGGACGACCGTGAGTTCACCGGGCACCGGGCGCAGAGCGGAGGATGGAGCCGGACCCGCATCGAAAGGCTCGGCGTCGGTAGGACCGGAGACCACGTCCGGCGGATCCACGGCTGCATCCCTTGGTGCTGCGTCGGGTGCAGGCGGGCCGGCATCGTGTTCGACCGGGATCGATCCGTCGTCGGGTGGACGCGCCGCGTCAATCGAGGCACCGGCGTCACTCGCAGCATCGATCTGGCTTGGCGCGACATCGCTTCGATCCGATTCGGCTTCGCTGCAGGCCGCGAGCAGGACGAGCCATGATGAGCCGACCCATCGACGCATGCAGCACGATCGCTGCCCGCGACACCGGAGTCCATCCGTCGAGCTGCGAGGTGCACGCGCGATCGGCTCAGCGGCCCTTAAATTGCGCCTCACGACGCTCGACGAAGGCCTTGATGCCCTCTTTGGCGTCTTCACCCGCGAAGAGCTGCTGCTGAAGCTCACGCTCGAGCGCAAGGCCCTCGGAGAAGGACGACTCGAGGCCGCTGTGGACGGCGCGTTTGATGAAGCCCACCGCACGCGAGGCGCGCTTGGGCGGCACAAACTGCTCGGCGTACTCGAAGGCTCGGTCCATGAAGCCCTCGGCTGGAAGCACCTGGTTCACGAGCCCCATCGCCTTCGCCTCGGCCACCCCAAAGTTTCTTCCGGTGGCCATGAGCTCGATCGCGAGGCTCTTTCCGAGGGCGCGTGCGAGTCGCTGCGTACCGCCGGTGCCCGGGAGAACTCCGAGGTTCACTTCGGGCAGGCCCAGCTTGAAGTCCGCGTCCTTTGCGATCCGCAGGTCCGCCGCGAGCGCCACCTCGAGCCCACCACCGACGGTGTGACCGTTGAGCGCCGCGATGACGAGCTTGGGGGTCTGTTCGAGCCGGTTGAGTGTCTCGTTCGCGTGCAAGCAGAAGTAGTACTTGAAGGTGGGGTCTGCAGCGTCGAGCATGCTGATATCCGCGCCGGCGCAGAAGAAACGGTCACCCGCGCCGGTGAGCATGATGACGTGCACGGAGGTGTCCATGCGCGCACCGAGCACCGCCGCGTCGAGCGCACGCATCATCTCGTAGCTGTAGCCGTTGGCGGGGGCGTTGCAGAGGCTGAGGAGGAGCACGCCGCCTCGTTGTTCTTTTTGCACCAAGTCCGTCATGGGGCGGGTGATAGCAAGCTCGGAGCCCGTTGGCCACTGCGCTCCGGGCGCCCACAGGGGTGCGGCTCGTCCTCGGCCAAGGCCGAAACTCTCCAGCAACCCGCGTTTCTTGGCACACGCAGCGATGGTAGCCTTCACGCCCTATGAAGAAGGTCGCGATACTCACCAGCGGCGGGGATGCACCCGGCATGAACGCAGCGATCCGCGCCGCCACGAAGATCGGCCTCGCGCGTGACATGGAGATGATCGGGATCGAGCATGGCTATCAGGGGCTGCTCGCCGGCGCGTTGGTCCCTCTCAGCACCGCGGATGTCGCGGACATCATCCACCTCGGCGGCACGGTGCTCGGCTCCGCGCGCAGCACCGAGTTTCGTGAGCGCGCCGGACGCGATCAGGCGAGGCGCGTCTTGACCCAGCACGGCATCGAGGGGCTGCTCGTCATAGGCGGTAACGGCTCGCTCGCGGGCGCAGCGGCGCTCACCGCGCCCGATGAAGTGGGGGCGGACTTCCAGACCGCGGTCATCGGGCTGCCCGCGTCCATCGACAACGACGTGGGCCTCACAATGTACGCCATCGGCGTAGACACCGCGGTCAACACCATCATGGAAGCCTGCGACAAGGTGAGCGACACCGCCTCCGCGCACGAACGGACCTTCATCGTCGAAGTGATGGGGCGAGACAGCGGCTATCTCGCGATGTCCTCGGGCATCGCGGCGGCCGCCGACGCGGTCCTGTTCCGTGAGTCCGGCAAGAGCCACGACGAGATCGTGTCCGCGGTGACGGACATCATCATTCGGTCGCGCGACCGTCCTCGCGGCCGCTCGAGGCGTGTGCTCATCATCAAGGCCGAGGGCCTCGGCATCCCCACCGTGAAGCTGAAGTCCGAGCTCGACGCCGAGTTGCGTAAGCGCCTCGGGGACGAGGTGGGTGGAAGCTTCGAGAGTCGGGTGCTCGTACTCGGGCACTTGGTCCGCGGCGGCAGCCCCACCGCCTCGGATCGCATGCGGGCCAGCCGACTCGCCAACGTCGCCATGCGCGCGCTCATCGCCGGGCACACTCGTCTGATGGCGGCGTGGAACCCCGGGGGACCGATTCCACCCGAGATCGGCTTCCGATCCACGGATGATCCGCTCTGCACGCTGGTGAAGCTCGAAGCGGTGGCGGCCGAGACCGCGAAGCTCCTCGATGGTTCGAGCCCCACCACCAAACGGCGCGCGCGGATGTTCGAGGAGATCGCGGACGTCTTGGCCCTCTGAACGGACCCACACGGTGGATGGATCCTGAGGCTTAGGGAAGAACGTAGAGGGGGCCCCGAGTTCGGCCCGGTGGGAGGAATTCGAGTGAGATCCAAAACTGCTTCCGCATCCGTCATCCTGGCCCTCGGCGCATTTGCCCCGGCCGCCGCTTTCCCGTGTGGAAACGCGGTCATGCTCAAAACCGACCAGGCCGCCAAGCTCGTCGCCAAGGCCGAGACGGACCTTCTCGAAGGCCGCTACCGAAAGGCGCTGTCCCGTCTCTATGACGGGGAGATCGAGGTCGACTCGAGCGACCTCGAGCGCCGTATCTCATTGGTCACCTCCACCGCCAGGCTCCGACTCGGCCAGGTGACGGACGCGGCTTGGTCCTTCGACGCGCTCCATCAGGCGTATCCGGGCGACACGATCATCGAGACCCGCCTCGGTGAGACGCTCTCGAGGCTGGGGACCAAGGTCGCTGACGCAAAAGCGCTCTCGCTGCTCGAGTCGCTCGAGAAGCGGGATCTCATGGCTGACGAATACGGCTTCCTCGCGCTCGCGAAGCTTCGAGACAAGACGGCGGACGCCGAGGGTCGCGACCGCGCGCTGACTCGATGCCGCACCATGGCGAAGGACGCATTGATGTGCACGCTCAGCGCGCCCGCGAAGCGGTCCAAGCGCTCGGCGCCGGTGACAAAGGCCTACGGGGACGGGCCTTCGAGCTGAGTCTTGCTCTCCCTCGCCCTCATCATCGTGCCGGTCCTCGTCGCAGCAGCGCCTGATGGTGCCGCGCTGCTCGCGCGCTTCGAGTGTCATCGCTGCCACGAGGGCACTGGGCTCACCGCCATCACCGAGAGCCGCCACTGCGTCCGCTGCCATCAAGCGATCCTCGAAGATCGCTTCGAGGCCCCCAAGGAGGCCCTCGTCGAGTGGAGACCGCACCTCCGCAGCCTTCGCGTCGTGCCCTCGCTCGCCGGCATTGGAAACGTGCTGCGTCGAGAATGGGTCGAGGCTTTCTTGCTCGCGCCCCAGGACCTGCGCCCCGAGCTGCCCGCGAGCATGCCGCGCTTTCGGATGTCGGCAGAGGAGGCCTCCGCCCTCGCACGTCACCTCGTGCCGAAGGAGAGCGCGGGGCCTGTGCCGAGCTCGGCACACGTGGAGCGGGGACGCGCGCTGTATGAGAAGCACCGCTGCGGCGACTGCCATGCGTTCTCGGGCTCCGGCGAACACCCAAGGGGCGACTCGCCGTACCGCGCGATGACCAGGGAGGCATCACCCGCGAACCCCATGGCGCTCGCGCCCGACCTGCGCTTCACCCGCGAGCGCCTCCAGCCCGCGGTGCTCCGCGCCTGGCTCGAGAACCCCCGGGCTCTGAGACCCGACACCCTCATGCCTTCGCTCGGGCTCGCCCCCAAAGAGGTCGACGCCCTCGCCTCCTTCGTGTGGCACGCGAAGCTGGAACTGGAGCGCGCGCCCGCGTCGAAGCCGAGGCTCCCCGTGCTCGAGCGCAAAGTGAGCTACGCGGAGGTGGAGAAGCGCGTCTTTCGGAAAGTGTGCTGGCACTGTCACTCTTCGCCCGACTACAACCGGGGCGATGGGGGCCCGGGCAACACCGGCGGATTGGGCTTCGCTGCGCGACGTCTGGATCTGTCGAGCTACGAGGGGGTCGCGGCGGGTCTCTTGGCGAGCGATGGCTCCCGGCAGAGCGTGTTTCTACCGACCGAGAACGGTCTGCCCCGCCTCCTGGCCGTGATGCTCGCGCGGCGGTCGGAGGAGCGAGGGGTCGTCTCCGAGCTTCGAGGCATGCCGCTGGGATTGCCGTCCATGTCGGACGAGGAGATCCAGCTCGTCGAGACTTGGATCTCGCAGGGACGTCCGCGCTAGTGTCCCGTCCGCCGCGGACTCGAAGTTGCCTCGAGCGGGCAGCGAGAATGCGCGCTGGATCGACCGTGATCAAACGCGATACACCTCGAACATGAGCCGGGTGCCCACGAGCTTCGCCGCGCTCACCACACGTATCCGGCTGGCCGAGATGCTCGCCCCAACCTACGCCGGACTCCGCAACGTCGATCTCAACGAGGCCTACGGCCGGCTCGAAGAAGCCTTCTCTCTGCTTCGACTGATCGAGGGGGTTCAACTCGGCTTCTGGCGAGCCTTGACCGACGACAGCGATCAGGACGACGCGAGTGTCGTCGAACGCGTGGGCAAGCGCATGTACAAGCGGCAGCGCTACGCGGCCTTCAAGCCCAAGAAGAAGGACGAGGGGCCGATCGCCGCGCTCACCATCCTGATGGACGAAGGCGCCGGGTTGTCTTCGGGAGAGGCATTCGATCTGCTCGAGACCGAGGAGGGCCAACGAATGCTCGAGCTGGGATTTCGGGTCATCGGCGCTCACCTCGCGAAGCAGGTGGGCTGAGGCTTCGTGCTGAGGTTTAAAGCGCGCCGCTCTTCACGAGGATGAGGCAAAGGATGAAGCCCAGAACGAAGGAGGTGGCCACGAGCACCGGCGTCATCCAGGCCTGAGTGGCCGCCGGGCGGGGCGCACTCGGCGATGCGGGCGGAGGAATGCTCGACGCCCGTGCCGCAGGCGCACTGCTGAAGTGAACCTCGAGCCCCTGAGTCTTCAGGAACTCCTGAGCCGTTTTGAGGAACCGGTCGTATTCGCCTCTGGAGATGTCGAGCGGCTCGTTGTGCCGCGATTGAAACTGCTGAGAGATGACCATGTAGCTTCGGAGCTCGCTGGTTTGTTTCGCGCCGTCGATCCAGCCGCACATGACGGCTCGGTTCTCGGGTCCACCGTCGGGCATGAGCACCAAGGGCTGCCGAGCTTTGCGACCGCCGTCCGTGCTTGGGCCGTCGGTCTCGAGGACCTTCAGGACTCGAGGAACCCCGGTGCCGTAGCGTTCGTTCGCGAACTTGAGCAGCAAGAGCTCCGCCAACGCGATCGCCTGGCTCGCGTGGAAGGTGCGGTTCGGATCGACCATGAGAGCCCAGATACCCCCGTCGCAGGCCTCCGGCAAGTTCCCGGTTCAGAGCACAGCGCCTCAGGGCGCCTCGATCACCGCTTTGCCTTCGATGAGGCCGGTGCGAAGGAAGCGCGCACTCCTGCGCTTGGCGTCCTCGTAGTCGAACAGAGGGAAGTGATCGCCCTCCGGGTACTGAAGCAGCCCGGTGGTGGCGCGCGACTCGCCCAGCACGAGGTTGTGTTCGACCGGCGCACGCACCGGGGCAATGCCCAAGATCTCGGACGCGGCAGGGATACGGGCGACCGGCTCCACCACCGGCGCTCGGGCCGCCGAGGCCAAGGCCTCGTGACCCCGCGCTGGTGAGGCGTCGTCGAGCAGGCCCTCGATGAAGAGTGCATCACGGAGGCGACCCTCGGGCGGCTCCACGGGGAGGAGACGAGCGTAGTTGATGGGGTCGGCGGGTTCGATGAAGGTCTGAAAGAGACTGATCAGCGGATGAACCTCATCCAGCGTCTCTTCGCCGTCGATGCCGGCGAGGGTCTCGAGCAGCGCGCGAAAGTTCACGATGTCTTTGCGCTCCACCAGCGTGATCGCGAGGACGCCTGCGGTGCCCGAGAAGACCGCGCTCTTCAGGTTCGGCTCCATGGCGGCGTACAGCGTACCAATGAGACCGCCCTGGGAGTGTCCGAGGAAGCCGGTGCGTGTGTGATCGAGACGGACAGTTTCGATCGGCGTCGCGCGAACGTGCCGGTTCTGTACGAATCGAGTGAGCACCACCAGATCGGAGAGGCCCTGAAGAAAGTTGTCTCGGGCCGCGAGGATGTTGGCGATGTTGAAGAAGGTGAGCGCGGGGTCGGTACCGGCGGGCGCACGAGGACCGTGAAGCTGGAGGTCGTAGCCCACCGCCGCCAATCCTTGCGCCGCGAGCGCCGCGCCGACGGAGGGGTTCAACACGTCTTCGAAGTCACCCCCCGTTCCGTGCGCGTAGATGACCACCGGCCAGCCGGAGGTGGGTGCGGCCCGCCGGGGCCAGGTGAAGGTCACGCGAGTGGTCTCTTGCCGCACGACGCGCAGGCCACCGGCCTCGTCTCTGGCCAAACGTCCACCTTGGTCGGGCCGCGAAAACGGCACCGTGCCCTCCTGAAGTCCCGGCAGCTCGAGTTCCCCTTGGATGACGGTCACCGCATCACCCAGCCGTCCATTGAATGTGACGCGCAGATCCGGGATGGGGAGCTCCCGGGCGAAGGCGGCGACCTCCCGGGCCGATCCCACCGCGTCTTGAGTGGTGAAGACCGCAGCCCCAGCGATCTCGGCCACCGAACGGCCAACATCCGATAGATGAGCCCGAAGCGGGGCGAAGACCTCGGCGAGACCCGAAGGTGCTCGGGCCAGACACGCCTCGCGGAGCGCGTTGTGGACGTCTCGCGGCGACTCGAGCGCTGAACCGTCCGCTCGACGAAGACCGGTGCTCAGGACGAGCGCATAGGTGCTGTTGGGACGAAGCGGGAACCCAAACGGGGGATGCGCGATGAGATGGTTCGCAGGCAAGAACAGCGTGGCGGCTTCGCTGAACCGGAGGTCGAGCGGGAAGCGGCGACCCCGTTCGGGGGAGCCGGCGTCGATGTCGATGAGCTGAACCGTCGCGTCCTCGGCCGCGGCCATGGCCGCGCTCGCCGGGAAGCTCTCGATATCGAGGGCGGCCCCAAAAGAGGCGTACAAGGCGCTGTTGGTCCCGAAGCCACGGGTCTCTTCACTGATGATGCGCTTGTAGTCCTCGAGTGCGGTGGACGCTCGCGGGTTGGGGAAGCTGGCCAATCGCAGACGGCCATCCGGTTCGCGTCTCAGATCCGAGGGCCAAGGGTGAGCGAAGAAGTCCGGGAGCTTCGTGCTCGCGTCTTCGAAGCGCAGCGTCCCCTCGGGGCTGGTGTCGAGGCAGGTCTCGAGCTCGCTGCCGCAGCCGAGCGAGGCGCCGAGCAAGAGCAGCAGAAGCACCCGGCGAATCATCGCCCCTTCGTCCTGGGGGGGGCGTCGCTCGTCAAGGCAAGATGCGCACGAGGAAGCGGGTCTTGCCAATGTTGATGAGGTCGCCGGAGGCGAGATCGCGATCTCGAACCCGCTTGCCATTGACGAGGGTCCCATTGGTCGACACCAGATCGACGATCGAAGGCCCCTCCTCGTCGAGAAAGACCATCGCGTGCGTGCGAGAGACCTTCTCGTCGTCGAGCAGAACGTCGCGCTCACGCCGAAAGCTCCCGATGCGCGGTCTGGGGTCGGTTTCGCTCGGGGTGGGCTGCCGCCGCGCGAGATGCACCTCCACCCGCCGCAGATCTTCGGGCTCGAGGATCCGGTCCCCCTCCGTGGAGAGCTGAACCGTGATGTCCGCGCCGCCTTCGCGACCGATCACTCGATAGGCTCGAGCCTCGAGCTCGTGTGAGACTCCAACCTCCGCCCCCTTCTCGACTTCCAGAACGACCCGCATCTGCTCTTTGGTACACCGCTCCTCGGGGTCGCTTCAAGCCAAGCCCCTGACTTGGCCCCGTTTTTCGGTGGTAGGGCAGTATTCCAGAAGAGCGTGTGCTAGCCTTGCGAGTTGGATGAGCAAGCGCAGGACCAGCGGGCTCGAAACAAAACGACGTGAATCCCGTCCGCCCCCGCGGAGGAAGTCTTCGCCCACCAAAGAGCTAACCCGCGTCGAAGAGGCCAACTACGCCTTCTACGAGGCCTTCAGCGGGCGAGACATCGACCGCATGGACCGCCTCTGGTCGCACTCTCCCTACGCGAGGTGCATTCACCCCGGCTGGGATCCGGTGGTGGGCTGGCACGACATTCGTCAGAGCTGGCTCGATATCTTCAACACCATGCACCAGATCGACTTCGAGCTGGCGGACGTGCACGTGGAAGTGAACGAGACCACCGCGTGGGTCAACCTCGTGTCTTTCGCTCACGTGGTCACCGAAGACGGTGAAGAGTTCGAGACCTCGGTCATTGGCACGACGATCTTCGAGCTCATCGAGGGTGAATGGCTGATGGTCCTGCACCACGCCTCTCACTATGTCGAAGACGAT
Source organism: Deltaproteobacteria bacterium (assembly GCA_011526105.1). Taxonomy (GTDB): domain Bacteria; phylum Myxococcota; class Kuafuiibacteriia; order Kuafuiibacteriales; family Kuafuiibacteriaceae; genus WYAZ01. The sequence continues at coordinate 10,698 of WYAZ01000173.1, forward strand.
GAGGAGGACGCTGAGCTCGAGATCGACAGTGAGCTCCCGCCTCGGAGCGGAAGCGGGACCTTCGAGCCCAACTGAACCCTCTCAGTCGGCGGGTGTGCTCAAGAGACCCGCAACTTCGGACAGAATGCTGACGTGGCCGGCCTCCGGCACGTGGACCACCTTGGCCCGGAGGTTCTTCACGATGTGCGTGGGATGGGCATCGCCGCCCTCCACGACATCATCCTTGCCCGCGACGTAGATGGTGGTCCGGACGTTGTCCGGGAGCACGAGTCGATCGAGGCCCTTCTGAAAGCGCGAGCGAGAACCCATGTCCAAGCTGGGCCGTGCGACCGGGATGGCGTCGCGCAGGAAACCGGGCGTGAGCTTGGACCAGTTCGCGCTGCCGTAGCCCGCGAGCGGCACCGCGACCAAGTTCAGCTCGATCGGGCCGAAGGTGTCGAGGTCTTGTATCTTCGCGAGAGCCGCGAGCACCACCCGCCCGCCCATGCTGTGAGCGTCGATGACCAGGGTCTGCTCCGGATTCGCGGCGCGCCACTCCGCAAGGCCGGTTGCGAGATCGGCGGCGCTGTGTTCGAGGCGACGAAAGCGATCGTCGTAGGCGAAGGTCGAGGTGTTCTCCCCCCGCTCTGCCCCCAGATGAAGCAGCGGGCCCAGGTCTTCGGGGCTAGCGTTCACTCCGTGCACGCTGATGCGCGTTCGAGCCGAGCCTTCAGCGACGTGAGTGCTCGCGAGCACGCCCGGCGCGTTCTTGCCGGCGATGAGTCGAGACTCGGACAGCTCGTCGAACGAGATCGGAACGCGCGGCACTTCGTGGGTGTTGCTCGCGAGCGCGGCGGGTGAAACCATCGTGACGACCGCCATGCCCGAGTTGAGATAGGCATAGAGCCTTCTGTTCTCGGAACCATGCTCGAGCTGCGTGCGCGGCCTCAAGTGCAGGCGAGCGAGCGGTGAGAGCATGGACCGCACAGCATGTTTATCGGCAATGAACGCCAAAGGTTGCGTCAGGTTTCGGGTCCGCCGTCCTCACCAAACCAGCCGTAGAGCACCCCATCCTCGAGTTCCACCCGAACCGGCAGCAGTGAGGAGCCTAGACATGGCCCCGTGTGACAGTAGCCACTCGAGAGGTCGTAGCGAGCACCGTGCGTGTCGCAGACCCAGTCGCCGTCATCCACCGGCGCCACGAAGGAGCCCGCGTCGAGAGGGACGGGCACATGCCGGCAGACGTTGAAGTACACGCGCAGACCTCGATCGGTCATCGAGAGGAGGAGGCTGCGATAGGGAACCGGTCCTTGGTGCGGAAGCACCCGGCACTCGCCCGTGGCGAGGGGCGTACCCTCGAAAAGTCGCACTCGTTTCGCCATCGGCGTATGCTGCAGGGTAGAGGTGAGCGTGGTTTTGGAGAAGCGTTCTGCCGCCCTTTGTCGGGGGCCCGGTGTCGGTCTACTCGTATGTTCCCTGCTGGTCCTGGGCGGCTGCTCGAATGATGCGGCACCGCCGAGGGCGGGTGATGCCGCAGCGGGTGATGGCACGGTCCCGGACCCAGACGCTGGCGTCTCGGCCGATGCGGGCGACCCTCGAGACGCATCCGGCGACCCCGACGCCGGCCCTGCGGACACGGGCATCGTCGATCAGTGTGACCCCTTGCTTCAGTCGGGCTGCGTCGACCCTTCCACCAAGTGCATCATCGAGCGCGGCGGGGCCGAGTGTGTGACACCCAACGTGGACGACGTGGCCATCAACGAGCCTTGCGCGGGCGGCCAGTGCCAGCCGGGCATGGTGTGTATCGGAGATGGCAGCGGTCTGCCGCCGGTCTGTCGCCAGATCTGTGACCGGGAGAGCGGCGCCGGGTGTGCGGGTCTGCCCTTCGAAGCCGACTGCCTCGAACGGGTGCGAAACACCAACTGGGGGGTCTGCAGCCCGCTTCCGCCGGCGTGCGACGTGCTCACACAAGAGCCCTGCCCCATCGGCGAGTCGTGTCAGCCTTTCCTGCGCTTTGGAGGCTCCTTCGATCTCCGCTGCCGCCCATCGGGGCCTGGGCTCGAAGAGGACTCGTGCAGCACAGAGCGGTGTGAACGGGGCCTGGTCTGCATCAACATCGGCGGGGCTCCGCTGTGCAAGAAGGTCTGCGACGACGATCCTGGCTGCGCCCCCGACGGGATGTGCGCCGGTCGTGTCAACGGCGTGGCGGTCAAGTACTGCACACGCTAAAGGAGACCCGGTGAGCAAACGTGGCCTCCTCTTCCTCGCGCTCGCGGCGATCATGGCTTGCGGCGACTCCGTCAGTCCCCCCATGCCTCTCGCGCTCGCCACCAGCTACGACGTCACCGGCGTGTATCGCGTCCTCCGGGACGGCGTCGAGCCCATCGACAGCCAACCGTTCTACCTCCTTCTCGAGGAGCTCGCGGTGAATGGCACCTCGGTCACGGGCTTCGTTCGCAGAAAGGGCGCGGAGGATCGATTCGCGCTGACGGGCAGCTACGACGTCAACACCGGGGACTTCATCTTCGAGCCCAGCGAGGCCACCCTCAGCTCGACCGTGACCGAGTTCGTTCAGGAACTCGGAGCTCGCGGCGCGGACGCGCGCCCCACGGACAGCATCGCCGACGAAGCGCCCGGCTTCTTTCGCTCCCTGATCGGCAGCACGGTGCGCGACGGCGGCTTTCTGGCGATCTCGAGGATCGACAACCGCCCCGGTCGCCCGGACGAGACCAAGATCCGAGCGGAGCTCAGCGGGGTGGGACGCGTCACGCTTCGAGGCGAGGCGGGGAGCGTACCCCCCAACCTGGGCGTCGAGCTCTATCGCTTCCGCTTGAACCAGCGCAATCCGGTCCAGACCATCGAGTTGGCCGCGGCAGACGGCAGCTTTCAGGCGATGATCGATGGCCTCGAAGGCGAGCTCTTCCTGGTTCGAACCGTGCGAGCGGGTGTGGTCAGTGAAGCCCGCGCGGTGCGCGTCACGCGGCACTAGGCCAGCTTCACGAACGAGGCGAGCACGCGCTGGAACTCGGGCCACTGGACTTGGCCGTCGTTGTTGCCCAGTCGCTTGTCGATCTTCTTCAGGACCTCGTTCGCCCAGCCCCCGCGGGTGAAGAACGTGCCGATGTTCGCGTCCTCGAGGAGCGTGATCAGCTCCTTCCTATTCACGCCGCCGTCACCATCCGCATCGTAGTGATTGAACGCGGCGCGATAGTCCCCGCCGAACTTCCCTTCCACCAGGGAGGCGATCTTGTCCCGCAGCTCCCGCTCGTTCGCGTCGAGCTCCGCCGAGGCGACCTCGCTCTCGTAGCCTAGGTCGGTCGCCGCGACCGCCTCCCGCGGCGCCATGCTCATGAGCGTGAGGGCCCCCATCGAACCCAGAACCGCCGCGGTCGCGGAGGGGCTGTCCTGGATCCGCAGCACGAGCGCGGTGATCGGATTGGAGCTGCCCGCGCGGGAGAGGGGCGCGAAGTTCTGTGCTCGCGGGAGACGAGGCTCGAGCAGGGAGGAGGCCGACTTTGGATGTGAAAGGGACGAAGCCTCGCCCTGGGGCAGTGAGCGTGGGGCGAATATGCGGGTCACGGTACTCAGCTTCGACCTCGGTTCATTATCGACTGTCGGGTTGACGAGTTGCCCGCCAAGGGGCGGATGGGTTCTCCCGGGCGACCCGCCCGCTCGCCTTGACGCCGATCCCTCCTCGCCCGAACCTCGGGCTCGTGGCTTCCGCCGAGCCCAAAGATGCCGAGATCGAGCTCGAGTTCTACGAGAAGTTCTTCATCGAGAAGGGCCTCGAGCCCTACCCCGTCCAAGAGCAGGCCCTCGGGCCGATCTTTCGCGGGGAAAACGTCATGGTCACCGTGCCCACCGGCACCGGCAAGACGCTGCTCGCGAAGGCCGCCATCTTTCGGGCGCTGAAGCGCGGACAAACCGCGGCGTACACGACTCCGCTCCGGGCGCTCACGGAGGAGAAGTTCCGAGAACTCTCGGATGATTTCGGTGAGGCCAACGTCGGCTTCGCGACCGGCGACTACAAAGTGAATCCGGGCGCCCCCGTGCAGGTGCTGGTGGCGGAGATCCTGTGGAACAAGATCTACGACGACCGGGTCACCGTGCCGGCGGACATCGTGGTGATGGACGAAGGCCACTACTTCAACGAGCCGGAGCGCGGCTACGTGTGGGAGCAGTCGCTGATCGGTCTGGACCCCCGCTCCCAGCTCATCATCCTCTCCGCTACCGTCGGTGCGCCCGAGGCGTTCTGCCAGTGGCTCTACATGACGCGGCGGGTGCCCATCACCCTCATCCGCTCCAGCGAGCGCAAGGTGCCCCTCTTTCACGAGTACCGCGAAGAGTACTTCCTCGAGACGGTGCGCGCGCTGAACGCCGCGCAAGATGTCCCCACCATCGTCTTCGCGTTCTCGAGGAACGGATGCTTCGACCTCGCTCGGCTGCTCAAGAGCTGCGCACGTTTCACCACCAAGGAGGAGCAAGAGGAGATCGAACGCGAGGTCGACGTGCAGCTCCTGCCCGGCGGGCTCGCGGCGGAGCTCCGTCCTCTGCTCTTGCACGGCATCGGCGTGCACCACGCCGGGATCCTCCCGCGGTATCGTCGCCTCGTCGAAGAGCTCACGCTTCGACGCCTGCTCAAGTTCGTGGTGAGCACCGAGACCATCGCGGCGGGCATCAATCTGCCCGCGAAGCGAGTGCTCTTCCCCTCCCTCAGAAAGTACATCGATCGGCAGGCCCGGCTCCTCATCCCGGCCGAGTACCATCAGATGTCCGGTCGCGCGGGACGGCCCCAGTTCGACACCGAGGGCATCGCGATCACGCTCGCGCCGGAAGAGATCGTCCAGGAGTTCCGAAAGGAGATCCGGGACCTCAAGAAGCGCGGACTCTCGAGCATCGAAGAAGAGAAGATCCGCCAGAAGCACTACAACAAGGCCAAGACCGCCGCCAAAGCCAAGGCCGACGTCGTCTGGGACCGGGAAGCCCACGCCGCGCTGGTCGCGGGTGAGCCGGCCGCGCTCAAGAGCCGCACCAAGATCAACGCCGAGCAGATCCTCGCCATCGGCCTGCCCGACCTCGCCACCGAAGCCCTGCCCGGATTCGAACTGCTCGCCTCCGAGGTCGAGACTGCTGCGGAGAGCTCAAAGCCCCTGCCGTCGCAGGATCTGCCGGCGAGTCAGAACCTCAACATCCGGACCGTGATCGACAACCTGCTCTTGCCGGATCACGAGAAGCGCGAGGCCCACAAGCGACTCGCCATGGTCACTCAGAACCTCCAGGCGCTCGGGGTGCTCGATGAACACGGGCGGCAGGTGAAAGGTGAGGTCATCGGTCAGGTGCGCGGCATCGACGGCACCTTCGTCTACTACTTCCTCATGAACCACGAGCCGTCCTTTGAGATCTATCGGGCGCTCTGCGAGTTCCTCATCGACCACGGGGTCATCCAGCGCCTCTTGAATCGCAAGGATGAAGAGGCCAAGAAGGAGTGGTGTCGAAACCGCCTGCGTGAGCTCCGACGCGAGAACCCACACGTCGCCTGGGAGGACGTAGAGGAAGAATACGATCGCGAGTTCCCCAGAGAGCTCACCCCGGTGGAGCGAATCCACCAGGCTTTCATCGCGCTCGTACCTCACCCCGAGCTTCATGGCGGTAAGGCGGCCAAGAACGTCTGGGCCACGATGCAGGATGCCGAAGTGGGTTTCGTGGAGTTCGTGGAGGCCCACGAGCTCCATCGCGAGGAAGGCAACTTCTTCTCCTATCTGTCGCGCGTGATGAAGGTGGCCAAGCAGCTCCACGAAGTCTCGAAGATCAGCGACTTCGCGGACATCGAGGCGAGCATCCGCGCCAGGCTCGTCGAGATCGATCCCCGCGTCGCCAACGAGCGCTGAGCACCGAGGCCCCTCAGGCCCAGCGGAACGACTCCATCGTCTGCTGCTCGTCGTAGGCGGGATCGAAGCCCGTCGCTTTTCGAAAGGCGCGGTCGTCGACCACGATCGAATGCTTGATGTGAGAGCGCGAGCCTCGCGGCAGATCCGGCAACCCAAAACGCCCGCTCATTCGATCGAAGAGGGGCTCGGGGAGCGGCAGCGCTTTCCGTCCGGTGGTTCGCACCAGGACCGAAAGCGGCACCGGCCTTGGCCCGGCGACGTTGAACACCCCGCGCAGGCGAGCGTCGAGGGCGTGCAGAATGGCCTCGGCCGCGTCGAGCTCGTGCATGAACTGAAAGAGCGGGTCGAAGCCGAGCACCGTGGGAACGCGAGGGCCGCCCAGGTACGAGGCGAGGGTGCCGCCGGTCGAAGGGCCGAGGGTGTAGACGAGCCGGAGCACGGCGGTGTTGAGTTCGGGCCAACGCCACAGCGCCGCGCCGGCGAAGAGATCGGCCGCCACGAGATCGGCGAGCGCGGGGAAGGTCGTCATCGCGAGCGGCGGTTCAGCTTCGCTCCGGAACAAAGGGGCGTCCGGTGCCGCACCATAGATCGTGTGCCTTCCGATGAAGATGGCCTGCGCGACGCCATAGCGGTGACAGTGCTCGAACAGCGCCTTGGTCCCGTTGAGGTTCACGCGGTAGCGCTCTTCGCGCGGCGCGGTGATGTGTGTGAGCGTGGCCATGTGGATCATGACCTCAGGGCGACGCTCCCGGAAGACCGCCTCGGCCGGACGCTTGCGGATATCCACGCGATGCATCTCGATGCCGCGCGGCATGTCCGGCCAGGGCCTTCGGTCCATCCCGATGACCTCGTGACCGCGCGCAAGGAGACGAGTGGCGAGGATCTTGCCGAGGTACCCGGAGACGCCGGTGATGAGGACTTTCATGGCCCGAGCTCCCGGCGGTGACGGAGCCCATCCTCAATCAAGAGACGGATGCGCGCCTGAACCTCGCCGACCCAACGCGCGATGACTTCATCACTCTCGGAACCGTCACCCGGGAAGTGCATGGGCTCGCCGTAGACGATCACGCAACGAAGCGGCAGCGGCAGCGGCACGAGATAGGGCGTGACCGGGATGTAGGGGACGCGCAACGCACGCGCGACGCGCTCGAGGTGAAGGACTGTGGGCATGGCCTCGACCCCGCCCACGAAGGCAAACGGGACCACCGGCGTGTTCGTGCGCAAAGCGAGACGCAGAAAGCCGGTGCCAAAACGCTCGAGTTCGTAGCCGTCTTGGGCGAGCTTGCCCACCCCGCGCACGCCCTCGGGGAAGACTACGAGTACGCGGTCGCGCTCGAGCAGCCCGAGCGCGTGTTCGGGCAGGCCGGTGAACTGACCCACGCGGTCCCACCAGTAAGAGAGGAAGGGGACGTTGGCGACGAACTTTTCGACCATTCCGTGCCCGAGGCGTGGCGGCTCGTGGTCGAGGAGCAGCGAGGCGAGCACCATCCCGCCGTCGACCGGGAGGCCTCCGGTGTGATTGCCCACCAGCATCACGCGACCGTGGGACGGGACCTGCTCGATGCCGAAGGACTTCACCCGGAAGTATCGACGGTAGAAGAGCCGCAAGAACGAGAAGAAGTAGATGAGCTTCTGCCGGTCGAGGCCGAGCTCATCGAAGCCTTGTTCGTTGAACTGTAGCTCGAGCTTCTCGACCTGTTCCTTCACCTCTTTGGAGACGAGTGGGGGAAGACCGAGCACCCAATGGGTGTATCAGAGAAGTCCGAGGCCGCGAAGGGCACGATTCACGTGCCCGGGCCAGTCCTTGTTGGCGAGTGGGCTGGCCGGGCTGGGATGCAGGATGCGGCCAATAGACACTTCGAGGCCGTCGAGCGCCTCTTTGGCGCGATCCTCGGCGAAGGCACCGACGCCGACCACGAACTCGGGCTCGAGCACCTCGATCATCGCGCGAAACGCTTCATCACAGGCCCGATACAGCGGCTCTCGCTCCGAGGCGGGAAGCTTGTCCGGAGTTCGGTTCTTCCCGCTCTCCTCCATGAAGGACAGCGGGCAGTAGTTGACGACGAAGAACTGCGCGAAGAAGGCCTCCGGGGTGCCAAAGCTCGCCTTGGCCCATCCCCACAGGCGAGCGCCGCTCACCTCGCTGCGTTTGCATGCAAAGCCCTCGATCGGTCGTTTGGCGTGCTCGTGCTCCGGCTTTCCCACCGGCGCTTCGAGCCCGAGCCAGTCGCGCACCATGGAGACCTCGCCAAAGGGCACGCCGGTCTGGGCCATGCCAAAGGGCCCGGGGTTCATGCCGAGGAAGACCGCGCGCTTCTTATTGGTGCCGTATCGCTCGAGGTAGAGGCGATGGGGCTTTCGCGCGTAGTCGAGCGGGTTGTAGATGTGCGTGACCGGATCGCTGAACTCGAGCGCGTCAACGCGTTTGCGCAGGCGGTCGGAGATCGAGACCAGCTTCATCGAGTCAGACCGCAAGCCAGCGCCACGTCGTCACGATAGGACTGCCAGTCGGCCAAGGTCTCGGTCATCGCGCGCACGACTTTGGCGTAGTCCGCGGCGGGGACGGAGTCGAGCACGGAGCGCCAGGCTTCTTGGCGGTGCTCACCTTCCACGTTGCGGTGCGCCTTGGTGAGCGCGAGGGCCTCGAGGGGGAGGCCGTAGTGCTTTACGAGCGGGTGCTCCGCGAGCGGCGGGGCCGGACGTTTGGGGGCGGTCGCGTCGACCTCGCCGCGATCCCACTTCGTGCCCTCGATGAAGATCGTGGTCACCGCCGCCGCCACCGCCCAGCCTTGGCGCTGCGTACGCTCGTCGAGGGCATCCCGATAACGTCGAGCCCCCGGCAGAAGCTGCACCGATTCGAAACGGGAGACGTCCATGCCGAGACCCTTTGGGTACTCGAGGAAGAGCTCGGGGTGCGGTCGGCCCGCCGCGATGCCGCCGGTCTCTTCTTCGTACAAGTTCTCCGCGAGACCTCGACGGACCTCGGCGATGGGGCACTGCACGTAGGCCCAGCCCACCATGACGGGGAAGTCCCGGACGTAGGTCGCGTACTCCTGTTCCAGATGGATGTGGAGCCGACCCTTGTCGACCTTCCCGTTCGTGAAGCTCTCCCACGCCCAGTGCTCTTTCTGTTCCATCACGGACAAGAGCGCGTCGCGAAACTGGGACTGATCCACGAAGGGAGCATAGCCCGAGCCGCGCCCCCGTCCAATTCCGGCGCCCCCGCTTGCTGCGGCGTGCCGCTTCGCGTTAGCAGATCCGGGTGAACGATCTCGCATCTCGCTACCGGGCTCCCTTCGGCCCCGGCGGCGCCCTCCCCATCGAACCCGGACTCGCAGAGCGCCTGCTCAGCGTCGCGCTCGCACGCGGCGGCGACTACGCCGACCTCTTCTTCGAGTATCGCGCCGCGGGTCACTACATCTACGACGAGGGGCTGCTCAAGTCGGTGGGCGGCGGGGTGGACCTCGGCCTGGGTGTCCGCGTGCAGCGAGGCGATGCCACTGGCTACGCCTACGTCGAGGCGCTGACCGAAGAAGAGATGCGCCGCGCCGCACAAACTGCGGCCGCGATCGCGGGGTCCGACAAGAGCGGCACGGTTCATATCTCGAAGCCGGCGGTACTCCCGCGCCGCTACGAGCTCGGTCACCCATCACTCGACGAGCCTGGCGAGTCGAAGGGGCGTTTGCTCTCTAGGGCAGATCAGGCCGCTCGGGCCTTCGATTCGAGGATCACGCGCGTCGATGGCTCCTTCACGGAGGAGGTGCGAGAGGTCCTCGTCATCACCAGCGACGGGCGGTGGGTCCACGACGTGCAACCTCTCTTGCGGCTCAGCATCCGCGCGGTCGCAGAGTCCGGAAAGCTGCGGCAGACCGGCTCGAGCTCCGGCGGCGGACGCACCGGCCTCGACTACTTCCTTGGGGCGGGAAAGAAGCCCGAGGACCACGGCCGCGAAGCGGCGCGGATCGCCATCGCGATGCTCGATGCGGTGGACGCGCCGGCGGGTGAGATGCCGGTGGTGCTCGCGCCGGGAGACAGCGGCATCCTGCTCCACGAAGCGGTAGGCCACGGGCTCGAAGCCGACTTCAACCGGAAGGGAACTTCCACCTACAGCGGGCGCGTGGGCGAGAACGTGGCGAGCCCACTCTGCACCGTGGTGGATGATCCCACTCTGCCCCACGGCCGCGGCAGCCTCAACACCGACGACGAAGGCCACGAAGCTCAACCCGTGACCTTGATCGAAGGCGGCGTGCTGAGAGGCTACATGCAGGATCGCCTATCGGCGCGTCACTTCTCGGTCGAAGCCGCCAATGGTCGACGCGAAAGCTTCAGGCACGCGCCCATGCCGCGCATGACCAACACCATCTTGCTCGGCGGACCTCACGGGGCGGAGGAGATCATCGGCAGCGTGAAACGCGGGGTCTTTGCCAAGAAGTTCTCGGGTGGCCAAGTCGACATCGGCAACGGCGACTTTGTCTTCTCACTGACCGAGAGCTACCTCATCGAAGACGGAAAGCTCACCGCGCCACTCAAGGGTGTGAACCTGATCGGCAACGGCCCCGAGGTGCTCTCGCGCGTCGACATGCTCGGCGGCGATCTCGAGGTCTCGGACGGGATGTGGACCTGCGGCAAAGACGGTCAGTCCGTCCCGGTCGGCGTCGGCTGTCCGACCATCCGCATCTCGCACATCACGGTGGGTGGCACGAAGGTTGGAGGCTGAGATGGCAAAGGAACGAACGCAGGTCTTGTTGGAGCTCGCCCAGCAGGTGATGGAGCGAGCAAAAGCCGCCGGCGCGGAGATCGCGGAGGCGCTCGCGACCGAGAACGCGGAACTCTCCGCGAAGGTCCGCATGGGCGCGCCCGAGCTGGTGCAGGAGGCGCAGAGCCGAGGGCTCGGCCTCCGGGTCTTCGTGGACGGCCGGGAGGCCATCGTCACCACGAGTGATACCACTGCGGATGGCCTGGGCAATCTCGTGCAGGACGCGGTGGCCATGGCCCGGCTCGCCCAGCGAGACGAGATGGCGCTTCCTCCGGCGCACACCGCAGTGGGCTCGGCCGCCCCTGCGCTCGAGCTCTACGACAAACGCAGCGCGAGCTTCACCGCGGATGAGGCCATCCGCCTCGCGATCCGCGCCGAAGACGCCGCGCGTGCGTTTGATCCACGCATCAGCAACAGCGAGGGCTCGACCTGCTCACGCGACGCGGGTGCTCGCGCGCTGGTCACAAGCGGGGGCTTCGAGGGCGCCTATCAGAGCTCGGCGTTCTCGATCCACGTGTCGCCGGTGGCCGAGGACGTCGGGGGCAAGAAGCAGAACGGCGACGAGTGGGAGTGGCGACGGTTTCTCGCCGACCTGCCCGAACCCGAAGAGGTGGGTCAGGCCGCGGGTCGCCGGACCATCGGGAAGCTGGGCGCAGGGCCGGTGCCCACGACAGAGGCCCCCGTCATCTTCGATCCCGAGGCGGCGAGCAGTCTGCTGTCGCTGTTCTTCAGCGTCATCTCGGGCTCGTCCATCTACAGGCGGACGAGCTACTTGCTCGATCGCGAAGGCACGGAGGTTGCGAGTCCGCTCGTACACATCAGCGATGACCCGCTGCGCCTGCGCGCGCCCGGTTCGCGGCCCTTCGACGGCGAAGGGCTCGCGTCGAGGAAGAACGAAGTCGTGAAGGCCGGCCGGCTCGAGACCTTCCTCCTCGACACCTACAGCGCACGCAAGCTCGGGCGCGAGAGCACGGGCTCCGCCTCGCGCGGGCTCGGCGCTCGGCCCGGGGTGGCCCCTTCGAACTTCATCCTCGAGCCGGGTGAGTTCCCGCCCGAGGCGCTGCTTGGCGACGTGAAGCGCGGGCTGCTCGTGAAGAACATGATGGGCTTTGGCTTCAACGCGGTCACCGGCGACTTCTCGCGCGGAGCCGAGGGCTTCTGGATCGAGGACGGTCAGATCGCGCGGCCGGTGAGCGGCGTGACGGTGAGCCTCAACTTCGACGCGCTGTGGAAGAGCATCGACGCGATCGGCAACGACCTCGTGCTCAAACGGCGCTACGCATCCCCAAGCTTCCGCGTCTCGAACATGACGATCGCCGGCGCCGGCTGAGCCGCAGCAGTGGGGCCACCCACTCCCCGGGTGTATTCGGGGGACGCTCGACTGGACCCAAACTCCGTCGCGAGATCCTCCCATCCGACGCCCTCGTCATCACCCAGGTATTCCGGACGCGCTCGGTGTATTCGGGGGAGGGGGGGGGGGGGGGGGGCCCCCCCCCGAGGGGGGGGGGGGGGGGGGGGGCGGCCCCCCCCCCCCCCCCCCGGCCAACCCCCGGCCCCAGAGCACCCCCAACCAACCCACCCACACGGCCACCCCCCCCCCCCCCCCACCCCCCCCCCCCCCCAGCAAACCCACCAGGGCGCGCCCCGCCCCCCCCAAAAAGCCCCCCCCCCCCCCCCCCCCCCAGGCCCCACCCGCCCCGCGGCCGGGGGGGGCCGGGGGGGCGCCGGCCCCCCCCAAACACCCCCCGCCCCGCGGGGCCCCCCCCCAAAAACCCC
>WYAZ01000174.1 GCA_011526105.1 Deltaproteobacteria bacterium
TCGGCGCGCTACGAAGGGAGTTGGGTCGCCCCCAATGACCGAGGAGCCCGAAAGGGCGGCCGCAGGCCGCGCGTCGGCCAGCGGCGAAAAGGACAAGCGCGAACGTGATCTGAACTTTTCGGACGGGGCACTAGGCCCTCAAGCCAGCGAAGCTCGCACTCGCCCGCTCGCTCCGCCTCTGATAGCCACCGAACGTGCGCTACCTTTTCGCAGTCGGCACCTCGGTGCTCTTCTTGGGTCTCTTGGCCTGCGGCGGCGACGAGGGCGGCCATTCGCTGGGTGCGTTTCGCATCACCCCGTTCGAAGCCGAAGCTCGGGTTCAGATCGAACACGCTTCGGGCCTGGTCTTGAGCACGCCGAGCTCTGCCTTCGCCTCTGGTCGGCGGCGCGCCACCTACGAGATGCAGTTCGGTTCGTTCCTGATCGAAGAGACTGAGGCCGAACCGCTGACGGACATCGACGGGCTGAGCTTCGTCAGCGGCGACGAGCAGGGCGTCGAGTTTACGTTGAGCCGCGGGCAGACCGAGCGCGGAAAGCTGACATTCAGCTTGGACGGTCCGTTGCTGCGTCTCGTGTTCTCCACCCCCGCGCACAACCGGCTGAGGTTGAAGCTCGGCTGCGATTCCGACGGACCCTTCCTCGGCTTTGGCGCGAAGACTCACGACCTCGATCACCGAGGGCAGGTGGTCCCGGTCTTCGTGAGTGAGCAGGGCCTGGGCAAAGTCGACACCAACGAGCCGCCCGACCTCTGGTTCGCGACCGGAACGCGACATCAAAGCGATCTCTCGGTCCCGACCGTGGTGGCGCCGCGCGCCGAGCAGAGCTACGGCCTGCATCTCGAGTCGTTCTACCCGTTCCATCTGGGACGTGTGCGCAACGGACCCGGACACCCTCGTCATCGAAGCCTGGGAGAACCGCACCAAGGAGCTCTTCTTTCGATGGGCTTCGCTCGGGGCCTTGGCGCCGGTGATGCGCACGCACCATGGGCGCGCGATCAGCGACAACTGGCGGTGGAACAAGGACGCCGAGACCATCGCGCACTTCAAGCGCTGGGCGGATCTGCACACGCGCCTGTTCCCTTTGTGGCGCGGGCTTCAAGAGGCAGCGTCGGCGACCGGCGCGCCGATACTGAGGCCGGTGGTCTTCGAGTTCCCGTCCGACCGGCGCCAAGACGACGTGAAGGACGCATACATGGTCGGGGAGGCGCTGCTCGTGGCGCCGGTGGTCACCGCCTCCGTCACGGATCTCGCCGACGTGACCGGGGTCCGGAGCGTGCTCGTGCTGCTCGGGGATAGCGGTCGCTTCCGCGAAGGCGATCGCTGGTACACCGTGACGAGTGAAGGCGCAGCCCGCGGGCCCATCACCGTGCGCACGGGCACCGAGCGGACGCGCGGTCTGGGACGGCTCGTGGTGGGTCCCGGGACCGATGGCCGAATCGAGGTGGTCGATGGGGCCGGCGCGGTACACACGGTGACCATGAGCGGTTCGGGCCTCGATCTCGAGAACAGTGAAGTCGAGCTTTGGTTCGAGGAGGAGTAAAGAGATGTCGGAGTTATGCGAAGAGGCGAGGGTGATCCTCGACGAGTGGTTTGGGGCCGAACGGGACCCCGTAGTGTGGCCGGAGCTGATGGCCAAGCGCTGGTGGTCGAAGGATCCGAGCTACGATGACTCGTTGCGGATGCGCTTCGGCGCGTTGCTCGAGCGCGCCAAGCGAGGTGAACTCGACGCTTGGGCGGAGCTTCCCGAAGAGGCGGTGGCGCTCATCGTGCTCATCGACCAGTTCTCGCGAAACATCCATCGCGGCACCCCGGGCGCATTCGAGGCCGACCCGAAGGCGCTCGAGCTCGCTCGCAAGCTCTGCGCTCGTGCCGAGTCTCGCGCGCTGCCCGAGTACATGCAGGTCTTCGCGGGCATGCCGTTCATGCACGCCGAGTCCAGGGAGGCCCAGCGCGAAGGGCAAGCGTTCTTCCGGGCGCTCGCGGAGCGCGCTTCACCGGCTTTTCGAGAACGCCTCGACGGGAACCTCGACTTCATGAACAAGCACGCGGTGATCGTGGAGCGTTTTGGTCGGTTTCCGCATCGAAACGAGATCCTCGGTCGGGCTTCGACGAAGGAGGAACTCGAGTTTCTGAAGGAGCCGGGCTCGAGCTTCTGAGCCCCGACTTCAGGTGGGCACGAGGCCCGAATGCTCTTCGAGCCGTTCGACGCGGCGACGAAGGTCGGCGAACAGCCCGCCCCCGGTTTCGAGGAAGTGATCGAAGCGCCCGCGGAGCTTGTGCACCTCACCTCGGAGTTCGCGCACTTCACCTCGGAGTTCGTGCACCTCACCGCGAAGTTCGTGTACCTCGCCTCGAAGTTCGTGCACCTCACCGCGAAGTTCGTGTACCTCGTTGATCAACCGCAGCTGCCCCTCCGCGACGAAGTCGAGGCGGCGGTTCGTATCGTCGAGGCGGCGGTTCGTGTCGTCGAGACGGTGGTTGGTGCCGCGGACCTCGTCCCGAATCGACTTCAAGATCTCGATGGTGAGGCTGTCGTCACTCATGCTCGCCGAGCTTGGAGCGCCCGGCCGCACCCGGTCAAGGCCCCGACATCCCACAATCATTCCGACCGATGGCCCTCGCGGCGAGCTTCGGTTACCAAGGCCCCGTGTCCGAGCGCGCGCGTTGTCCCGCACACGAGAAGGCAGAGCTCCTATCCGCAGTCTGCGGCGCCGAGGATCGCTACTTCGGCCTCGGAGGCAGCTACAACTACAGCGCGTGTTCGGAGTGTGGCGCTTGGGTGCTCGATCCTCGCCCTCCGGACGACGTCATCGAGGCCGCCTGTCGCGCCTACTATCCGCCTTCACTTCTTCGGCATCTGACGGCTCGCGCCGAACGCGGACGACCGGTGGGGATCTCGGGACGCATTCGTGCGCGTGGCGCCGCCCGTCAGCTGCGTCGCCTCGGCGCGAAGTTCTCGGGCGAGAAACAACTGCTCGACGTGGGCTCGGGCCTAGGCGCGTTCCTGCGGGGCATGCGCGACCTCACGGGGGTTCGTGTTCGCGGAGTCGACAGCACGCCGGAGACCCGCCGCTTCGCCGCCGAGGTTCACAACCTCGACGTGGACGTCGGTGAACTCGAAGCGCAACAGTACGCGGATGCTTCCTTTGACTTCGTGAGCGCGTGGCATCTCATCGAGCACGTGCGTGATCCCGCGACCACGCTGGCGGAGATCCATCGCATCACCAAACCTGGCGGCTGGGTCATCATCGAGACGCCCACCTTGGGGACGATCGCGGAGCTGTTCCGATCCCGCTGGGTTCAGCTCCAGCCGCCTGCACATCTTCATCACTTTCGACCAGGTACGCTGCTCGCCCTGATGCATCGCGCCGGTTTCGAGGTCCTCTCCGTGCGAAGACCTTGGCTTCCGGGCGAATTCGCGGGGAGCTTGGCCATGCGGCTCGGTCTGAGGGGCTTCGTGTCGAAGCTCCTCTCCCCGGAACGTCGCGCGGGGTGGGTGGGGGTGTTCGCGCTCACTCTGCTCGCCGATCTTCCCCTCACCTTCTTCTTTGCTCTAACCCGCAGCACCGGCCTGATCCGCGTCTATGCGCGCCGACCGGAGCTTTCTCTGCTCGAGCCGCCTCACCCACGCGTGCCCACGAACACCCACGCTGGAAAGCCCGGCCACCCGCGCGTTCTTCCGGCTGCTACCGCCCCAGATGGGTCTCTGGTATCGTCGCCGGAGAGTCCCCGGCATGAGCAACTGTCCGAGCTGTAAGGGCGTCGTCACGAAGGACGCGACCCGATGTCCCCACTGCGGATTCGAAGGCGCGCAGCGGGCCGAGAGCGGCACCGGCGCAGGGGAGCGCCCAGCGCACCTCGCCATGCTCGAAGGCGGGGGTGCTCCTCCTCCTCCGCCCATGCCGCGCGTGCCCGAGCAAAAAGCCAAGCCTCGGATCGTCTCCAAGGCTGGACCGGCCATGCCCGCGATGTCCGGCAAGCTCGATGACTCCGTGCCCTCGGGCGCGAGCGGATGGCTCGCGCGACTCGAGGCTGCCAAGCGTGGGAGTCAGGGCAGCGAGCCCCCCGGAGGTCGCAGCTCCGCGCCTCCTCCCGGCCCCGCGGCCGCCCCATCCGCGCCCGGTCAGCCTCCGCCGCTGAAGAAGGCGGCGCCACCCGCAGCGCCGCAGCGAAAGAGCATCGAAGCCAAGCCCGCGCACTTGTTGCTCGCCGAACTCGAGCGCGAAGAGCACGAACGCAAGCGGGTCGCCCGCGAACGCAAGGCGAGCAAGGCAGAGAACGGCGAGGAGCCCTCCAACGCCATCGCAGAGCTGGAGATCGCCAAGCCGCAGGCCAGCATCAACATCCGCCAGATCCCGAAGTGGATCGTCGGCATCGTCCTCGTCATCGCGGTGGTCGGCTTTGGTGCCTTTGGCTTACACAAGGGTCAGAAGGATCCGGTCAAGGCCAAGGAGATCGATCCCGCGCTCATCGCGGCCAAGGAGAGACTCGAAAAAGCGGTGGCGGCTCGGGATTTTGCCACCACCCTCCTTCTCCAGGCCAAATACCAAGACTCGATCCCCCACTTCCAGGCGGCCCTCGAACTCGAGCCCAACATGGCCAAGGCGGAGCTGGGCCTCGGCGGCGCGTACGCGGGCCTCGGCGATAACGACAGCGCCTGTCGGCACTATCGCCGCTATTTGCGGCTGGACGCCGACGCGCCGGATGCAGCGGCGGTCCAAGCGATCGTCGACAAGTGCGACGGTGCCGGCAAATCCAAGCCCCCAAAGCAGTAGCCGCGCCTCCTTCCCGGTGCTAGACGACCTCTTGGGCCGAGGCCCAGGAGGAGTCCGCGTGCAAGACGCAAAAGAGCTGGTACGGAAGATCAACGCCAAAGAGGCAATCGTCGGCATTTGTGGCCTCGGTTACGTGGGCCTTCCGCTGGTCCGCGCCTTCACCGCGAAGGGTTTCAAGGTCATGGGCTTCGACATCGACGAGAAGAAGATCGTCAAGCTCAACGCCGGGGAGTCGTACATCGAGCACCTCGACTTCAAGAGCCTCAAGGCGCACATCGATGGTGGACGTTTCATCCCCACCACGGACTTCAAGCGCATCGGAGAACCGGACGTCATCTTGATCGCGGTCCCCACCCCGCTGAACGAGACCCGCGAGCCGGATCTCGGGCCGGTTCGAGACACCAGCGAGCAGATCTCTCGGGGTCTTCGCAAGTCGCAGCTCATCATCCTCGAGTCGACCACCTATCCGGGCACCACCGACGAGGTGGTGAAGCCCATCCTCGAGAAGAGCGGCCTGAAGGCGGGGACGGACTTCTTTCTCGCTTACTCCCCAGAGCGCGAAGATCCCGGCAACCCCAAGTTCGAGACCACGACCATTCCCAAGGTCGTGGGCGCCTACGACCCGGGCTCACTCGCCGCTTCCAAGGCGGTGTACGAGGCCATCATCGGTCAGGTCGTCGAAGTCAGCTCCATGGCCGCGGCCGAGCTCTCGAAGATCCTCGAGAACACGTTCCGAGCGGTCAACATCGCGCTGGTGAACGAGCTGAAGCTCCTCTGCCTCAAGATGAACATCGACGTCTGGGAGGTCATCGACGCCGCCGCCACAAAGCCCTTTGGCTTCATGCCGTTCTATCCGGGTCCCGGGCTCGGGGGCCACTGCATCCCCATCGACCCGTTCTATCTGACGTGGAAGGCGCGCGAGTACGACTTCCAGACCCGCTTCATCGAGCTCGCGGGCGACATCAACACGATGATGCCGTACCACGTCATCGATCACGTGCTCTACGCGATGAATGACCGCGGCAAGCCGCTCAAGGGCTCCAAGATCCTCGTGCTCGGCGTGGCGTACAAGGCCGACGTGGACGACGTGCGCGAGTCACCGGCGCTCAAGATCATCGAGCTGCTTCAGCAGCGAGGCGCCGAGGTCACCTTCAGCGACCCGCACATCTCGTTCATCGGCCGAGGTCGGCACTACAACCTGAACATGACCGGCGTGCCTTTGAACGAGGACGTACTGCGCTCCGCGGACGCTGCGCTCATTCTGACCGCTCACAAGAAGTTCGACTACGAGCTCATCAGCAGGAGCTCCAAGCTGGTGTTGGATACACGCAACGCGATGAAGGCAGTCAAGAACCGCGACAACATCGTGAAGCTCTAGCTCAACACTAGCGTCGGCCTTTTTTGCTTCGTTGCTCGGCTTCGAGCCGCAGCGCCACGAACGCGCGGCGCCGCTCGTCCGTCAGCGCCCCACGCTTCGCCGCATCGAGCACCGCACACCCGGGTTCGGTGTCGTGTCGGCAGTTCGAGAAGCGGCAGTGGGCCGCCCACTCGGCGACGTCTTCGAAGGTCTCTTCGAGCGCGTCTTCGGCGTCCCACGGCTCGATCTCGCGGATGCCGGGCCCGTCGATGATGAGTCCGCCGGTGGGGACCACGAGGAGTTGGCGCTCGGAGGTGGTGTGACGCCCCTTCTGATCCCGACCACGCACGGCGCCGGTCTGCATCATGGTCTCGCCAAACAGCGCGTTCACGAGAGTGGACTTGCCGGCTCCAGAGATCCCGAGGAGCGCGATCGTAACGCCCGGGCCGATCTCGAGAGCCAGCGTATCGAGTCCCAAGCCGGTCTCTGAGCTCACCACGAAGTAGGGCGTGGCCGGACCGGCCTCGAGATTCTCTTCGATCAGTTTGCTCGGGTCCTCCACGAGATCGGCCTTGGTGAACACGAAGCTCGCTCGCGCGCCGGCACGATGGACCATGGTCAAGAAGCGCTCGAGCCGTCGTGGGCTCGGTTCGCTGTCGAGGCCGACCACGATGAACGCGTGGTCGACGTTGGCGGCCATCGGTTGCGGTTCCGGGCGCAGCCCCGCCGCCTTCCGCACGAACAGGCTATGTCTGGGCAGGATCTCGTGCACCAAAGCGGTGATGGGTTCGCCGCGCGGCTCGAAGGCCACCCAGTCGCCGACCGTGAGATGAGCCTCGAGTTCTCCGGCTTCTTGGCGCTTGCGAACCTTGTGAAGCACCGCGACCTGGAGTCTTCCGCGCGGACACAGCAGCACGCCGCCCTTTCGATGGGTAGTGGAGATTCGCCCGAGCTCTAGACCATGACGCGCGAGGGGCTGGAAGGCCGCCCGGGTCTCCGGCCGGAGGCCGAGGGTCTCGAGATCGAACTCAACCATTCCACACTGCACCACCGCGCAGGACCACACCGCCCTCGGGCTTCATGATCTCCGCGAGCAGCACGGTCGCATAGGAGCCGCTGGGCAGGCTCACATCCAGCATGAACGCGTCTTGCGCCCCGGGCAGTGCGGAGAGCTCGGCGCCACGCAAGGGGTAGCGAAGGGTCCTGCGTGTGCCGTCGTCGAGGCCCGCGAGGACTTTGCCCTCGAGCCCCAGTTCGGCCCACACCGAACGCTCGGTCTCGTCCGTCCAGCCCGCGGTGGCCTTTCGGACCTTGGGCCCTGGGAGGGCGGCGGTCGGGGAGATCTCGAGCCGGTCGACGCGTGGCTGCTCCGCCTCTGGATCGGTGACGTCGAAGAGGCCATTCGTGTCGTGCTTCTGCATGACATCGCCGAGGAGCGCGCGCGAGAGGAGTCCCTCGGCCATGCGCCGGTCGAGCACACGGTTGAATGCCTCGGATTGGACCGCCGACAAGAGGAGCCCACGGATGCGCCGATTCCGTGGGCCGGCGCCGGTTCCTCGTAGGATCGCGAGTCCTTGCTCCACGTTGTCGCCATCTCGCCCAAAGCGCTGGGGCCCGAACGCGTTGGGGACACCCACTTGGATGAGGCGTTCGAGGATCGCTCGGGCGCGGTCGAGGCCGCCTTCTGGGAGGTGACGGATGGTGAGCTGGAATCGGTTTCCACGCTGGTGGCCACGCCGCAGCTTGTTGATGTGACGGTTCGCGGACAGGATTCGCACGTCGGGGATCTCGAGGGTCTGCCACTCGGGCAAAGGCTTCTTCACCGCCCAAGGCATGGAGACCCATTGACGCGTTCGTGCGTCTTTGTCCTTGAGGCCGGCGTAGCCCACCTCGTGCTCGCGCACCGACAGCGCGGCGGCGAGACGCTTGGCAGCCTCCGGGGTGGTGAGCCCGACCTTCTCGATCTCGAGGAGGAGATGCTCACCCTGACCACTGGGCAGGTAGGAGGGGATCTCGTGAACGATGAAGTCGTCGGTGGAGGCTTCGAGGGTGCCCCCCGAGCCGGGCAGATCTTCGGTGAGCCAGCGCACCATGCGAGCTCAGCGGCCGTAGACGAGGATGCGACCGCCGTCACTGAACGCGATGTGAGCCTTGTTGCCCTCACGCAGTTCGGTGACCACGCCGAGCCCGAAGGTCGCGTGCTCGACCACCTGATTGAGCTCGAGCCCCATCGTGGCGGAATAAGGATTCGCGCCGCTGGCGTCTACACCCTTGATGATGGCCTCGAAGTCCGATGCGGTGGTGCGCAGCTTCTCCGCGTCGGCGACGATCGCCTTCTTTTCGGCCCGACGCCGGGCGGCGCTGGCCTCGCTGGCCGAGGGCGGGGCTCGGTACGTGTGGGCCCCGTTGCAGGTATTGCAGCGGACCTTCGCGATCTTGGTCCCGACCATGGCCAAGATGGTGTGGGCGAGGACCATCTTGCATTTGGTGCATTTCGAGTCGACTTCGTCGCCCGCTTTGTATCCGGCACTGAGCATCTTCTCCGAATGATTAGGTTGGTTGCGCTTTTCGAAGCAAGTGAGAAACCAGGTCACACGCCTTTGGCGGTCTGGCCCGGCTTTGAGTAGAATGGTGGAAACGTCATGGGTATCTTTCAACGAATCTCCAAGGTCCTCGAATCCAACATGAACGCGATGATCGAGCGGGCGGAGGACCCGGCCAAGATGCTCGATCAGGCCATCGGGGATCTGAAGAAGGGCCAGGAAGAGGCCCGGGGCGCGATCATCGAGGCCAAGACCGAGCTCCGGCTCGCGGAAAAGCGCCGCGACAAGGCCGCGGCCGAGGCCGTCGACTTCGAGAAGAAGGCCATGCTGGCGCTGAAAGTGGGAGACGAGGGTTTGGCGCGAAAGCTGGTCGAGGCCAAGCTCGCGGCCGACGAGCGCTCGAGCGGGGAGGGGCTCTCCATCGGCGAGTATGAGAGGCAGATCGCGGATCTACAGGCGGCCGAGAAGGAACTGGGGCGTCGGGTGCTCGAGATGCCGGCCAAAAGGGCGGCGCTGCTCGCGAGGCAAGCCGCCGCCGAAGCCCGGGGGGCTCGTGTCGGCACCGCGAACAAGACCCAAGACCGCGTGGCAAACGCCCTGGAAGCCATCGAGCGAATGGAGAACAAGATCACGCACGCCGAGGTCGAGGCCGAGGTCCGCTCGGAAATGGAAGGTCGAGGGCCTGCGCTCGACCTCCGGGCGCTCGAAGATGCCAAAGCCGACGAGGAACTGCAGGCGCTCAAGGCTCGAATGGCAGCCCAGCTCAGCGCGGGGGCACCCCAGAAACCCTCGGATGCCGCCAAGGCAACGGCGGTCCCCACCGCGGCCGTGGACGACTCCCTCGCCGCGTTGAAGGCCAAGCTCCAGGGCGGGGGCTAGCGGTTCCCGAGGCCCACCGCTAACATCCGACCTCGGCGTGGGAATCCCTAATTCCCGTGCCTCCACGCCGAGGGCTTCTTGAGCGCAGCCGGGTCGAAGAACAAGAAGATGTCCCCCCTCGAGCAGGAGCGGGCCGACCAAGAATCCGCGAAGCTCGCGACGGAGATCTTCCGTCAGATCCTGAAGGGCCTGAAGAACATCTCGATCTACCGGCATGCGGAGTCGAGGTTCAACGAGTATCTGCAGCCCGCCTACGACGCCATGGTCGCATTCTTGGCGACTGAAGGGACGCTCCCGCTCAAGCTCTCGCCGTACACGCTCGAGTTCAAGAAAAACGTCATCTACGAAGAGCAGTCCAAGGAGAACCTGACCTACAAGTTCTATCGCGACGGCATGCGCTTCTTGGTGTTCCGCGAGGGCCTCGCGATCGAGGAGCTTCGCGACTTCCTGCTTCTCGCCATCGAGCACTACAGCGAAGACCAGCTGTTCCAAGAGGACACGATCACAAAACTCTGGAAGGCGGCCTTCCAGAACATCGAGTACGTGGTCGTCGAGAGCTTCGAGTTCGAGGACATGTCTCCCGAGGAGGTGGAGATCGAGGTCGAGAAGGTCGTCGCGTACCTGAGAAAGCAGCTCGCGGCGAACAGCGATGACATCACCCGTTTCGCCCGCCTCGACGTGGAAGACCTCGCGCTCGAGCTATCGGACGTCGATCAGGTCCGGGGTGGCATCATCTCCGGCCGCCCCGCTACGGACAACGACAAGGAGTACGTGCAGGCCGAGATGATCGTCGAGGAGAAGAAGCGCGTCTTCGCCAAGGTCGTGCTCATCCTGTTTCAGATCCTCGAGCGCGACTTCAAGAAGGAAGACTACGACATGATCGCCGAGGCCTTCTCGCAAGTCCTCGACGCGCTCATCCTCGCGGAGGACATTCGCGGCTGCGTGGCGGTGGTGTATCGCTTCGATCAGATCGCAGCCATCCCCACGCTCGACCCGAAGCACCGGCAGAACGTTCAGCTCATCCGGCACACCTTCGTGAATCGCATGTCGGAGGCTGACCGTCTGCGCGCCATCGGGCAGTACCTCATGCTCGCCAAGGAGCTCGATGAGGCGGCCATCAAGGCCTACCTGTCGGTCATTCAGGGCGACGTGGTGGGCCCGCTCATCGAGCTGCTCGAGGGTATCGAGCGGGCCGAAGCGCGAAACATCCTGATTGACGGCCTCTCGGTGCTCGGTCGCGATCGGCCGGATGCTTTCGCCGACCGGCTCGACCACAAGTCTTCCAAGTTGGTGAAGGACCTCCTGTCCATTCTCCTCAAGATCGACCCCCCGAACAAACTCGAATACTTCTCTCGGTGCTTCGACCACCCGAACCTGATGATCCGCCTGGAGGGGCTGCGGGCAGTGGCACAGGTCGGAACGGATGCGGCGATGATGCACCTCGAGAAGGCCATGGACGACTCCGACCTGCAGATGAGGCTCGGCGCCTATCGTGCGCTTTCGGGCGGCAATCCCGTCGTGGCATCGCCCATCTTCATCAAGATGATGGAGTCGGAGGCCTACTTGAACCGGGACAAGCGAGAACAGATCGCGATCGCCACCGCGCTCGGTGAGACCCGGACGCGCGATGCGCTCCAGTACTTCTCTGGCGTCTTCAGCATGAAGGGCACGATCTTCCAGCGTTCGAGGCTGGCCGACCTGAAGCAGATGGCCATCATCGGGCTCGCTGCGCTCGGCGGCGTACACGCCTTCAACCTGCTGGCCCAGGTCGTCAAAGACCGCCACCAGGGCAAAGACGTGATCGAAGCCGCCCACAAGACGGCGCTGCGCCTCAAGGAACAACTGACCCAAGGGGCGCCGCGAGCCCCCAACCAGGGGAGATGATCGCCGCCTCGGGGCCGGTGACAGGTAGGCGATGTTGGACGAGGAGGGGACTGGCCTAGGGGCCGACGAGGGCAGAAACCGAAAGGACGCAAAGGTTCAGTCCTCGGGGCGGACCATCGTCTCGACCCTCTACATGCTCATTCGGAACGTGAAGATTCACTCGCCGGACAACAAGGTCTTTCTGAAACCCATCGAGACCTTGCGCGCCGAGGTCAACAACGTCGTCGCGACGGACGGCAAGCTCAACCTGCACGCCAGCGGAACGAGCGTGTTCATCAACAACACGATGTTGAAGTTCGACTTCTCTGCCCTCGAGAACGTCACGTTTCTCACAAAAGAGTTCGAGGCCCGGGACGTGGGCGGATTCTCCACCCAGAGGCCCATCACCTCGCAAGAAATCCAGGACTTCCTGGGGCTCTTCACCGGCGAGGCGCGTGGTCCGCTCAAAGACTCCGGCGCCGGCGCGATCAAGCTCGAGAAGCTCGCGCACGTCAAAGAGATCATCGACAAGCTCCAGCAGCAGGAGTTCGATCCCAACCAGCAGGTCGATCGCAAGAAGTACCTGATGACCGTCTACGCGCGTTCCGTCTTCTTCATGCGGAAGTACTTCGAATACGCGCGCAAAGGAAAGCCGAGCCTTCCGTTTTCCAAGGCGGGCCGCTTGGTTCAGGACCTGGTCGATCTCTGCGCCGACCAGCGCACACACTTCCTCGGGCTCACCACCACGCAGGGAGGCAAGGACTACCTCTCATTCCACTCCGTCAACTGCGCCCTTCTGTCCGTGGTGTTCGGCTCGGAGCTCGGACTCGACCGGCGCCAGCTTCACGAGCTGGGGATGGCCGCGCTCTTCTCGCAGATCGGGCTCGTGGGGGTTCCGAACAAGGTGCTGCAGAAGCCGGGCTCTTTGACCCAGGAGGAGCGCGAACTCATCGACCTGCTCCCCATCAAGACCGCGAAGCGGATCCTCATGACGCGCGGCTTGGACAAGAGCAGCATGAACCGCGTGGTGGCGACCTTCGAGAGCAAGGTCGACTACGCGGTGCCGAGGAAGGGGCCGGACGGCGAGATGGAGCTCGTCATGCCCAAGGTCAATCTCGGCATCTTCGGGAAAATCTTGGCGATCGTCGAGACCTACGACGCGCTCACGTCTGCGCGGCCCTACCGCGAGGCCTATGGCCCCGAGATCGCGCTCGCGCTCATGAGCGGGGACATCAAATACAAGTTCGATCCGGCGCTTCTCCGAGTCTTCATGAAGGTGATGGCCATCCAGCCCATCAAGATCATGGGCGACGACGGGGGCAAGCTCCGCTTCTCTTGAGCGTTTCATGAAGCCGCTGCCCGAACACACCTTGGTGGACGCGAGGCGTCGCTCAGAGGTCCTCGCCTATGCGACCAAGACCGAGTTCGATCTGGTGGTGGTGGGGGCGGGCATCAACGGGGCGGGCATCGCCGCCGATGCCGCGCTCAGAGGCTTCCGGGTCTTGTTGCTCGAACAGCGAGACATCGCTTTTGGAACCTCCAGCCGTTCGAGCAAGCTCATCCACGGAGGTCTTCGCTACCTCGAGCACTATCAGTTTCGACTGGTCTACGAGGGAACGAACGAACGCGCCATTCTCCGGCACCTTGCGCCCCATCTCGTGCGTCCGCTCTTGTTTGCCCTGCCGGTGTACGACGACTCGAAGCACCCGCTGTGGAAGATGGACGTGGGGCTGTGGATGTACGACGGGCTCTCGCTCTTCAAGAACGAGGCTCGGCACATCACGCTTCGCTCTCCCAAGCGTATGCTCGAGCGCGAACCCCTCTTGCGCTCGGAAGGACTCACCGGCGGCATCATCTACTACGACTGCGCGACGGACGACGCCCGGCTGACCCTCGAGAACGTGCTCTTGGCGACGAAGCACGGCTCGGCGGCGCTCACTCGGTGTCGCGTCGCGGAGATCGATGACGATCCCGCCCGTGCGAAGGTGCGGGTGAGCTTCACCGACGAGCAGACCGGCCTACGGCACGAGACCGCTACGAAAGGGGTGATCGCCGCCACCGGGGTGTGGACGGATCGCTTCCGCAAGCTGCTTGCCCGCGAGGAAGAGGTCATCCGTCCCACGAAGGGCGTGCACGTCGTCGTTCCGCGCGACCGCCTGCCGATCGCACACGCGGTGGTCGGCCTCACTCCTCGAGATCAACGCGCGTTCTTCGCGATTCCGTGGGGCGATCGCACCGTGCTCGGCACGACGGACACGGATGACCCGGTTGATCCTTCCGCGCCTTTCGTCACCCGCGCGGACGTTTTGTATCTGCTCGAGGCTGCAAATCACGCCTTCCCCTCAGTGGACCTCGGGATGGAGGACATCGCGGGGACCTGGGCGGGACTCCGGCCGCTGATCAAGCCAGTGGAAGAGCAGAGCGCCTCGGACGTGCCGCGCGAGCATCGAATCATCACCGACGGCCGAGTGGTCAGTGTGGCGGGCGGCAAGCTCACCACCTACAGGCGCATGGCGGCGGAGACGGTGGATGAGGCGCTGCCCGTGGCTGGGCTGCCGTCTCGCACGTCCAAGTCCGAGGAGATCCTGTTGCCCGGGGCCGACGGCCCTCGCCTCGACTTCGACGCGCTCGCGCAGGCGATCGGTGAAGCACATGGCCTCGCTCCGGACATCGCGGAGCGCCTCGCGAACGTGTACGGCCATCGCGCCACAGGGGTCCTCGAGTATCTAATGAAGCGTCCCGAGCTCGCGGCTCGACTGCATCCCGAGGCCGCAGTCATCGAGGCAGAAGTTGTACACGCGGTCGAGCGTGAGTTGGCGCTCGATGTGGACGATGTGCTCGTGCGAAGAACCTCGCTCGCCCTGCGTGTCGCAGACCACGGTCTCTCCGCGGGCCCTCGGGTCGCGGCCCTGCTGGCGGAGGCGCTCGGGTGGTCAAAGGACGAAGCGCGGTCGAGTCTCGAACGCTTCGAGAGAGAGGTCGCGCTCATGTCCGCCTTTCGGCGGGAGCGCTGAGCGATGGAGACCTGGCATCCGTTCGCGGTGCACGTGCCGATCTCGCTCGTGCTCTTCTGGCCGGTGCTCGATCTCCTCGGGCTCCTGCTCAAGCGCCCGGACATCTCTTTGGCGGGTGTCCTTCTGCTCGCGAGCGCCTTGCCCGCCACGCTGTTTGCGACCGTCACCGGCCAGTCTGCCTTCGATGCCGCGCTGGCTGGTGGCGTGAGCGCCGAACTCCTCTCCACCCACGTCGACCGAGGCGAGGTCATGCCCTGGGCCGTGCTGGTCCTGCTCGTGCTGCGCATCGGCGGGGTGCGAAAGTGGGGTCGGCCCGCGCATTGGGTGGCCCTGGGCCTTGGAGCGGTCGTGGTGGCGCTCGTGCTGAGCGTCGGCCTGAGCGGCGGCAAACTGGTCCATGAGGAGGGCGTAGGAGTCCGTCTTTACAGGGAGAAAGCACCGCGTTAGGTGTGAGATTCCGCGATGTACGTGCTGCCTTTGCTCGCGAGTCTGCTTTCTCTGCCCACCGCGACGCCGACTCCGCAGCGTATCGTCGTGTTCCCCTTCGACGCCCGCGAGTTCAATCCGTTCCGCGCCAAAGAGGCCGAGCAGGAGTTCATGTCCGCCATGGGGCGCATCGAGGGTCTTCAGATCATCGAGTCCGACGTGCTGGCCCGGGAGCTCGGGGCGGATCTGTCGACCGAGGCACGAGCGTGCAACAACGATGTCCTGTGCTTGGTCCAGCTCGGTGAGATCCTCGGGGCCGAGCGTTTGCTGCTGCCCCGACTTCGCGAGGGCGACAACGACACCGACGTGCTGCAGATCGTGGTGGTGGACGTGCAGGCCGCAAAACTCAGGGACAGCTTGACCTGGGAGATCCCGTCGCGCATCGGCATGTTCAGCTCTGCCGTCGCTGCCGCCGCGCGGCATCTCTTCGGCCTCCCGGACGCTCGTCTCCTCGTGAACGTACAGCCCAAAGATGCGCGCCTCTTCGTCTTCGGTGAGGAGGTCGGAGCCCCTCCCTACACCCAAGAGATCGCGTTCTGGGCCGGCTCCTACGTCGCGACCGTCGAACGGCGCGGGCACGCCAAGAAGTCCTTCCGCCTCGACGTCAAGGCGGGCGGAGTCACCAAGGTCGACGTGCAACTCGTTCCTGACCCCTCATACGTCGAGGAGACGCCCGACGGACGCGCAGTCAAGGTGCGTGGTGGCTCCACTCGGTCCGGCTCGGGCACGGGCGATGAGACCATCACCGCCAAGACCGAGCGCGAGGTCCCGACGTCTCCGGCGGTCAAGGCGCTCATGAATCCCTGGGCGTGGGGCTTGGTGGTGACCGGTGGTCTCGGCCTCGGCGTGGGGGGCGCGGTCATGGCTTCCGCTCAATCGGACTACAACGCGCTTTCGATCCAAACCCGCTACTCGGGTCGCACCACGGACGTGGGGACGGCGCGAGATCTCCGGGATCAAGCGGCCTCGAGCCATCAGCTCGGCTCCATCGTGTTCATGGCGGGCCTCGGTGCGGCCGGGGGAGGGCTCGCGTGGCTGATCCTGAGCTCTGCCCTCGCCAAGCCCGATGCGCCCGTCAAGCCGGACGCGCGCATCGGCTGGTCACCTCACATCTCGCCGGAGGGAGGAGGTCTAAGCTGTTTCGGATCTTTCTAGTCGGCTTGCTCGGGCTGACCGCGTGTGGGCTCCAGGAGCGTTCAGACTTTCTGATCGGACGCGTCTGCGATCCCGAGATCTCGGGGGCCTGTGATGCGGAGCAGCGATGCCTGCCGCACATGGTCGACGACACTCGGTTCTTCGACTTTCGCTGTCGCGATTCAGCGAGCTTCGACCGGGTGGATGGGGTCGAGCCGCCGCTGGCCTACTGCGATGTCGAGGGCGCGTACGTGTGCCCGGGCGCGCTCGTCTGTCGTCCGGATCGAATCCGGAGCTCCCCCGACGGAGGTTTCGCGATTCGCCGACTCGTGTGCCAGAGCCCGGACAGCCCGTTTGGCCCGCCGTCCGTGGATGCGGGCACGTGAGCTCGGTCTTGGTCAGTGTGATGCTGACCATGGCCGGGCAGACACCGCATGAGGCGCCGACGCGCGTGGCCATCTACGTCCCTCTCGCGACCTCGGACGTCGTCCACGAGCAGATACTCGCCCGCGTCCGAGCCTTCGAACCGCATCTCGTCCTGCTGGGGCCCGAGGTCCCTTTGGACCTCGACCCGTCGTGGCCCGGGGAGACCGTGGTCTTTCGCCTGGGATCGGAGGACGCGATTCCGCTCCCTCGACGCTCGTCGCCGGACGCGTCCGATCTCCTCGCACAGCTTTCAAACTCGCCCGGGGTCTACGAGCGACCCGCGAACGCACCCGAGCCTCGAGTTCGCTTCGAAACTCCCCACCACGTCGAGCTGGAACTCGGGGACGACTCGGTCTTGATTCGGGCCCATGCCCTCGAGGGAACCCTCCTCGATGAGCTGCGCCTCCATCCGGGCTCCACCCAGGCGCCAAGGCCCCTCTGGTCGTGGCTCGGGGTTGGCCTGGCGGCGCTCGGCTTTCTCTTTGGCGCCTTGTCCCTCGTCCTTCGGCGCCAAGTTTTGTAGCGTGCCCCCATGCGGGGTTTCATCCTCTCGGCCGCGCTCGCGCTTCCCAGCTGCATCGCGGTCACGAACGCTGCGACGCCTACCGCGCTCGAGCGCCAGCTTCTGGGCGAGTACGAGGAGCTCGACCGCGAACTCGCCACCGTGGCTTCGGTGAGAACGCCCCAGGTCCTGCCTTCCGATCTCGAGGGTCTCAAGGCGCTCGCGGTTGATGCCCGGGGCCTTCAGCGCTTCAACCAGGATGATCTCGCGGAGCTCAAGTCCGCAGGCTGCATCGCCGAGCGGCAAGATGCTCGCGTCGCCGCGCAGAATTGCGCGCTCACCGGGCAGGACGAGTCCGCGAGCAGGCGAGTCGAGCGGGTGATCCGAGAGGAGAACCGCTCGCGAGATCACATCCTTCGGTGGGCTGCGGTCACCGCGGCCCGTCGGGAGGGCCGGCAGATCCCGAGCAAAGAGGAGGAGCAGGCTCTGCGAGCTGCGTACGCGCGGCTGCTCTCGGAAGCTGCTTCGGGTGCCCGTTGAGCACCGGCCAGCGAAGAGGACTCTCGACTGCATGGTTCGTCGCTTCCTGCGCCGCCCTGTTCGGGTGTGCGTCGGGCGCGGCCGGACAGTTCGCGGGGGCCGCTCGGCCACAGATGCCGACCCCCGTGGACGGAGTCGTTCGTTCGGAGTCCGTGGTCTTCTCTCCCAGCAACGAGTTCGGGGGGGCCGCGAGCGCAGATGGGCGCTTTGTCTTGTACGTCTCTGATGAGACGGGGAACCCAGACGTGTGGATGTACGATCACCGCACGCGATCGAGCCTGCCCATCACAAAAAGCGGCGCCGAGGATTACGACCCTGCGTTCTCGCCCGACGGGAAGAAGATCGTCTTTGTCTCGCGGCGCCTCGACGCCAAGGGTGACCTGTTCATCATGGCCAGCACCGAGGAATCGGACGATCCGGACCGACTCACCGGGGTCGAGACGATCGATCGGCAGCCCGTGTTTGCGCCCGACGGACTCAGCCTCTACTACACGGCCTCGGCCCCTCTCGGTGTCGAGCACATCTATCGTAGGTGGTTCGAAGACGGCCGAACGGAGAGGTTGTCCAAAACGCCGGGATTCGACCCCGCACCTTCCCCGGACGGGCGCTACCTCCTGTACACCGCACCCGAGGGGGAGGGGGGCATCGCGTATCCGCACTTGGTCGTGATGCGTTTGACCGACAGCGCGACACGCGCGCTCACTCGGAGCGAGCACGGACCGTGCGGCTTCTCGCACTTCCTCTCCGCCGAAGGGGGCAGGCAGCGATGGGCGCTCGTTCGTTTTCCTGATGATGACAACGAGGACGGTATCCTCGACGGCGCGGACCACCCGAGCCTCTGGCGAGTCGAGTTCGACCCCGGCGCCCTGTTTGCCGGGACGGCCGAAGCCATCGCCCCCCTTTTTCCGCTCTCGGCCGGCACGAAGGACGAGCTCTTTCCCTTCTCAGGGGACGGTCTACTCTACTTCACGGAGGCGGGGCGACTCGACCGAGATCTCGCGCGCCTCCCTCTCTCGGGCATGTTCCCGGCGTACTCGAAGGCATCGGAATACAACAAGCTCGCCAAGACCCTGATCGAGCCACGCGAACGATGGTTTGCGTACCGAGCGGCGCTCGCGGTGGCGAAGCCGGGCGAGCGCGCCGAGGCTCGTGCCTGGCTCGGGATGGCGAACGAGCACCTCGCTGCCAAGCGCTGGGTCCTCGCGGAGTCGGCGTTTCGCTCCCTGATCGAAGTGACCCGCTCGGCCGAGCTCGGCAGTCGAGAGCGAGAGTTCGGGGGCATCGCTGAGATCGAACTCTTGGCGCTGGCGCGCCAACGCCAGCTCGAGACCTTGCGCAGCGGTCTCGTGCGAGAGCGTACCCTTCGTGATGCGCAGCGCGCTCTGGAACTCATCGCGCGGCGCTACCCGGACAGTCCAGCCGTCCTGGCTCGAAGTGAGCTCGAGGCGGCCGAGATCCTCTATGCACGCGGCGACCGGCTCCGAGCGATCGACGCGCTCGACACCATCGAGCGCACCCGAGCCGACCAGCCCTACAGCGTAGCGAGGGCGATGCTTCGCCGGGTCGAGCTCTTGCGGGTGGCCTTCGACCCCAACGCCATCGGGGAGGCGTATCGGCGCATCGCGGAGCGGTTTCCCGAGGAGCGCGATGTGGTCATGGAGGCGGCCGAAGCTACGGTCGAGGCGCACGTCGAATCGGTGCGCCTCGAAGGAGATGCTCGCCCCATTTGGGATCGAAGCGAAGAGGAACGCCGCGGACAGGAGGTGGACGTGCTTCGACGGCTCATCGCCCGGAGCGAGTCATCGCCGGTTCGTCAGGTGGCCAGAGCTCGCTTGGCGGCGTTGCTCGAGACGCTGGGCCAGAAGCCTCAGGCCGCGCTCGAACTCTCTGCACTCGCGGACGAGGCCGAAGCGGCGGGCGACCGACTGGGTGCTTCGCGCGCGCTCGCCGCCTTCGCGCTGGTCGAAGAAGCGCTGTCCGCGTTCGAGCCGGCCCTCGAGTCTTGGACCCGCCTGCGCGAGGCCTATGCCGACCTGCCCGGCGTGGGTGTCGCTGCGCGAGAGGCCGTGACGCGGGTGGCGATGGCCAAAGGGGCACGCGAGGAGCATTCGGGCGCGAAGGCCGCGGCCCGCAAGTCGTATCGCGCGGCGCTCGACAACGACCCCACTCGAGTGCGAGCGCTTCGTCGGTACCTCGCGCTCTCCGCCGAACTCGGTCAGCTCGAAGAGGTCATGACAGACGCGCGTGCTGCGGCGCAGGCCTCGTCCCGCAGCCCGATCGCGCGCTACGCTTATGGTCTCGCCGCGACCTGGCAATCACCGCCGGATCTCGACCTCGCAGAGCGCGAGGTGTCGCGGGCGCTCGAGCTCAATCCGCAGCTCGTGCACGGCTACATCACCCGCGGCTGGACCTACGAGGCTCGCTACGCGGAGACCCGAGACCTCGATTGGCTCGAACGGGCCATCAAGGACTACGAGGTCGCGGTTCGGCTGAACCGCGAGGCCATCGATCTAGAGACCGAGGCCGACGCGGTGCTCAATCTCGGGAACGCCACGTGGAGCTTGGGGGTGGCGACCAACGACGACGGAAACGTGCGTCGCGCCTTCTCGACCCACATGGAGCGCCTGCAGACCGGGGTTCCGTTCGCTGACCCGACCCAGGAGACGGTGTTCTGGGAGCGGCTCTCTCGGGCGGCGTTCTGGGCGGAGGACTGGGCCATGAGCGTCACCGCGGCCCGGGAAGCGCTTCGGCTGACAGCGTCGCTCGGTCTCAGCAAGCGCGTCGCTCAGCTCTACGGGAACCTCGCGCTCGCCTACGGCGAGGCTGGTGCACACGAAGACTCCAGCGCCGCGTTCTTGCGCTTCACGAGTGAGCTCGAAGAGCGGTCGCTCATCGAACGCCTCGTGGTGGCCAAACGCAGTCGAGCCATGAGCCGCGTTCGTTCTGCGCAGGCGGAGGGCGAGACCAATCTGGATCCGGCGCTGCGAGATCTCGCGGAAGCGCGCGCGGTCGTCGAGTCCGGAGGATACGACGCCCCGAATCCTCCGTGGAGGGTCGATCGGACCGTGCCCAACGCGAGCCGAGGTCCGCTTGGGCTCTGGCTCGAGACCGAGCGTGAGGTGAATCTCTATTGGGCGGAGCGCGCTCATCTCCTTCAAGGTGACTTCGAGATCGCGGCGGCGATTCATCGAGCGCGACTCGAGCTCCTCGAGAGCGAGACCGATGACGCGAGCAAAGCGAGCCTCAATGGCATTCGAGTGCATCTCGGAGCGCTGGTGAGCGCGGCCAGAGGCCAGTGCCGCGCCGAGCGGTCCGCCGAGTGCGGGGAGCACTTCACTCGGGCCTTCGGGTTGCTCGAGCGTTGGCGGGACGATGGGGCCTTCGGTGCGGACCGGTCGAGCCTCGTGCTCGACGAATCACGTCTACAGGCCGTCTTTCTCGAGACCCTCGCTGGGGTGTCGAGCGCGACGCGCGAGGCCCTGCTCCTCGGAGCCCCGGCGCTCGCCCTTCGGGTCCAGGAGACCGGTCGCCTCTCCGACCAGCTCGAGAACGGCCTGCCCGAGTCCGCGCGAGGTCTCATCGATCTCAACTTCGATGAGACGACACCGGGCTTGCTCCGTTACGTGCGCACAGCGTCGAGGAGCGCGGATCTCGAAGGCTCTGGCGAGCTCGCTGGCCTGCTGCCTTTGGCGCGACTCGGCTATGCCCAGGCGCTGTACGATCTGGGGGCCGGTTCGGGCGGCTCCGTTGCGCCCGCTGCGCCCGGTCAATCAGAGATCGAGTCGATGCTCGCGACGCTCGACCAAGAACTTGGTCGCAGGCGCCAGCTCGCGTCGTCGTTTGTGCGTGCGGCACGTCTCGCTTCGAGACTCATGGGGCGTGACGCCGCGCGGCTCCAGGTGGCGGCGCTCGAAGCGGCGGCTCATGCGCTCGCGGTCTCCGATGGTGTCGCGCCGAAGCTCGCCCGTGCGCATGTCGGACGGCTGCGCGGGGTGGAGAGTGAGCTCTCCTCGGGTTTGGGCACCGACCCTAAGGCGCGAGAGACCGCCCTTTCGAGGCTTCGAGAGTCGGCTTCGCTCCTACGAGGGGACGCGCAGCAGGCCATGAGGCTCATCTTCGCCCGTTCAGCCTCGGTGGCGCTTTCGAGCGGGGAGATGGCGAGCGCCTTCGAGTTGGTCGATCGAGAGCTCCTCTCGGTCAGCACCGGCGGCCGCAACGCGCGGCACGCTCGCCCCGCTTTCTCGGAGGAGCGCTCCTTCGTCGCTCGCTATCGAGCCCTGCTCGGGACGCTCGAACACGAGGAACGGTCCTCGGTGGGGGCGTCGACGGGCTCCGACGCGACGCAGTTCGACCCCATCGAGAGTCTCGTTACGCTTCGCGATACACCGATCTCGGAGGCGCTCAGCCTCCGCTTGTTTGGCGAGTCGGGCGCGGACTTCGTGAGGGATGCTCTGGGACCGGACCAGGCCTTGCTCACGTTTGCCTCCGTCGGTGGGCTGATCCAGGTGTTCTTCGTGGACGGCTCCACCACCACGGCCTCACCGTTCGTGCACGTTGCGACAGAGCTTCCCCTCGCATCTGCGCGATCGGCCGTGGGCGCCATTCGAGGCGCGCTGCTCGCGGGGGCACCGGTACCCCCGGCGATGGTCGAACTCCTCGATCGTCACTTGTGTGCCCCGCTTGCTTCTCGCGTGCGGGACAAGACGACGCTGCTCCTGGCAGATCAGGTCCTAGGAGAGCCGTTGCCCGCTTGGGTCGTGCCCGCCCTGAGCGACAAAGCGGTCGCCCACGTGAGTGCTCCGTCCGCGGTGCTGGCTGGCCGCTCGGCGCTCGTGGTGGGAGAAAGCGCTGACATCCTCATCGAAGCCGTCCCTCGAGACGCCCCGATGCTCCAGAGCGCGGCGCTGACGCTCACCGCAAGGGAGGCGCTCGGCTTTCGGGATCTCGAAGAGCGGCGCCGAGGCGAGCGTTCGGCCACCTTGGCGCCCGGTGAGGCACGGCGCGTGGACGCCCGAGCCGTTGTCGACCGCATCGCCGGGAGCACGAGCCGGATCGTCGTGGTGGACGCGGCTTTTCGGCCCTCCGAACGGGTGCCCGAGCGTGGGGTCATCGAGCTCGGCGGGTCGTTCGGTCACGCGCTCAGTGATCTCGATGCGCAGCGCTCTTCCATCACGCTCGGGGATCTGGATCTTCCAGCCGCCGTCTGGGTCTTTGGTCAAGCCGAGCTCTCGGCGCTGCCGGCGGCCGGCCATTCGCCCACTCAGGCGCTCGACCTGGCGGCCGCCTCCGCCGGAACGGCCTCCCTCGTGCTCATGCCGAGCGTGCTCGATCGCGCGGTTCGCCTCAGGATCGTCGAGCGCTTCGCCGCCGCGCTCGACGAGCGGGGCGCCGCGGGGGCACTCCAGCTCGCCGCGCAGCCTGAACTCGCCCAGCATCCGAGCGCCGCCTTGGTAACGCTTCTGGGCGCGGTCGGTCTCGATCCGAAGGGCGCCCGGGCGCTCGCCGAGTCCAGAGTGGGCGCAGTGACGGACCGCATCAAGAAGGCCGCTCGCGCCGGGGAACCGAGGGGCGGCGCGGAATGGGCCAAGAGGTTGGTGCGTCTGCAGCGTTTCATCGGCGCCAAAGATGAGATCGAGAAGGCCCATCGGACCGCGGTGGGGCTCCTGCTGCAGGCCGGCGACTACGCCGAGGCGGCGGAGACACAGAAGGCCTGGATCGAGCGGCCGGACAGCGGCGAGGACGCGAGCAAGGTTGCGATCAACTGGCTCCTGCTCGGGCGGATCTATAGCCTCGCGAGGGACTACGAGACGGCCGAGTTGGTGCTCACCCGAGCCCTCGAGATGTTGGGCGAGACCAAGAAACCCGCTTATCTCGCGGAGGCGCTGAGCGAGCGCGCGTCCAACCGGACCCGTGCGCTCCGCTTCATCGAGGCTGCGGCCGACTACGAAGCGGCCATCGCCGTCTTTGAGGGTGCCGGCGCCTATGACAAGGTCACCGTCCCGGCCGCGGCGCTCGACCTCCTCCGGACGCTCGCGCAGCTCTATCTGAATCAGCTCTCCGAGCCAGAGAAGGCGCGCGCGCAATACCAGAGGTTCTTGAAGCACACCGGGCGTGAAGACGATCGCGTGGCGACGACACTCTCGCTCGCGCAGGTCGCGCGCAAGCTCGGCGAGTTCGATCGCGCCTCCCATCTCGCTGAGCAGGCGAGGCAGGGCGCCGCCGCGCTGAAGCGCACCGACCTCGAGCTGGAGGCTCTGACCGAAGCCACCAACGTCTCTTGGTACCAGGGCGACTACGCGCGTGGGCACCGGCAGTGCCAGGAGGGTCTCGTGTTGGCGGAGACCAACCTGAAGCGCGCGATGGCGGACAAATCCAAGAAGACGCGCCGCGAGCTCCGTGGTCTCGTCTACACGCTCTCGGTTTGCGGGCTCCTTCACATGAGCACGCGGGACTTCGAGAAGGCGAAGAGCGCGCTCGAGAGAGCCGCTGGCTTGGCTCGCCGCAACGATCTGCCGGCGGAGGAGGCCAGCCAGTACAACAACCTCGGGCGCGTCTACCTCGAGTTTGGCCGCCTCGATCGCGCGAAGGAGGCCTTTCTACGAGCCAAGGCCCTCGACGAGCGGCTCTCGGACCGCTTTGGTCTCGGCTACGACTTCCGAAACCTCGGCACCGCGCTGTTCCTTCAAGGTCAGCTCCCCGAGGCGAAGCTCGCGCTCGAGCGGGCCCTCGAGCTCTCGACGTCGGTCAACGATCCGAACAACGTGCTCCGTTCGACGTTTGCCTTAGCGGAACTCGCGCGAGCCGAGTCCAGGGACGAGGACGCACGCGGGCTCTACGAGAGCGCGCGGGTCTTGGCGCAGAGGCTCTCCGCGAAGGACCTGTCTTGGCAGATCCACCGAGCGCGGGGACTCCTCGAGCTCCGCGCCGGGCGTCGGGCCGAAGCGGAGGCCGAGCTGCGTCAGTCCGTGGCACTCGTTCGCTCACTCACCGGGCGCTCCTCGGGCACGAGCGACACCGGGCTCCATCGATACCAGCCCTTTGATGACCTCATCCTGCTCTTGCTCGACGATGGTCGAGCGCGCGAGGCCTTTGAACTCGCGGAGCTCGCTCGTGCTCTCGCGGAGACCGAGGCGCTCGACGACCGCCGTCTTGGGTTCTCTCCCGCGGAGTCCGCCGCGCTCGTCGCGCTTCGGCACTCCCGCTCGGCCACGGTGGCCCAGGCGGCGCACCGAACGCTGTCCGAGACGCGCGCCCGGATTGCGGATCTCCTCGCGCCTCAGTCCTCATCGAACAGAGGGGCGACGGTTCCGGCCGATGCTCGGGTGGTGAGCTACCGGATCACGGAGCGTGAACTGGTGCTCTTCGTACAGTCGGGTGCGGAGCTGGTCGCGCGGAGGACACCCATCGAGGCTCGGCAGTTGCGCGCTCAGGTCGCCGCGCTGATGGAGGGTCTGCGCGATCGCTCCGAAGTCCGAGGTGCCGTCGCGGGACTCAGCGCCGCACTGCTCGCTCCGATCACGGAAGACTTGAAAGAAGCCCGGCGCGTCGTGTTCGTGCCACATGGCCCGCTTCGCTACCTGCCGTTTGCTGCACTTCTCGACCCTACGAGTGAGGGAGGGCTTCTGCCGCTCGTCGACCACTTCGTCATCGCGGGGGCGCTCGACTCCAGCAGCGCGATCGCTTGGCTCAACCGGGAAGCGCCGTGGCCGCGTAGCTCTCCCCTCGTCGGGCTGAGCGCGGGCTCGCCGGGGGAGCGAAATGGTCTCGTGCCGCTCCTCTTTTCTGCCAAAGAGGTGGAGCTCATCAAAGAGGAGTTCCCGCGCGCGCACATCCTCCGCGAGGGCCAGGCCACCCGCGCCGCGCTCGTGTCGGCCCTCGAGACGCCGAGGTCGGTGGTTCACTTCTCCGGGCATGCCCAGCTCGACGATCGCGACCCTCTGGGCGGACGCCTCGTCGCGTCGGACGGGTCGCTCTCCCTGTTCGAGGTGATGAAGCTGCGGCTCGAGAACCCGATGGTCGTGTTATCGGCCTGCGAGACCGCGCTCGCCGCGCGGGCCGATCTCGCGGGGAACTTGGCGGGGGCGGAAGACTGGCTCTCGACAGCTCAGGCCTTTCAACTCGCGGGCGCGGAGTTGGTGCTCGCCTCGACCTTTCGCGTGAGCGACCTCGCGGCCGCCCTCGTCATGAAGCGCTTCTATCGGGCGCTTCGGAACCTCGAGCCGGCGGAGGCCCTCCAGGCGGCGCAGAAGACGGCTCGCCACTACGAGCCGCATCCGGCCTGGTGGTCCACCTTCACGTTGATGGTGCGCTGAACGCTGGAGCTCATCTCAAAACCCCTGACCGAGCGAGACGGCCGAGGTGCGAGGTGCGCAAGGCAGGCCGACGAACGCGCTATCCCGCGATAACGCGAGGAGGCCCAACACCGGGCACCGACGCGCATCGGCCGAAATCGCGACCGA
>WYAZ01000175.1 GCA_011526105.1 Deltaproteobacteria bacterium
CTCACGCGTTCGACGCTCGCAACCTCTCATCCTACAGCGCCTTCCCGTTGACCTTCACCAATGCGCTGGGCGCGTGCAATTGCCCCTGCCCCGGCGGACTGGTCGAGCGCGTCTTCGCCACCGGCGGAACCGTCACCCTCCACCTCCACGAGACCTGCCAGGATGAATGCCCCACCTCGTGAGATTCCGATCATCGATCTGTGGACCGGAAAGCCGTGGGTGGCGGAGGCGGAGTCAGACACCACGAGTGAAACTCCGCCCGAGCACTCCACTCAAGCGGCGGTTCCCGGCAGGAAGTTGAGTCGATCGCCTTCCTCCGGCCCTCCAATCGCCCCGCACCGCTTCGATGATGCGACGGCGCTGGACCTCGCCGACGCGCGCGAGGAGCGCCGATGTCGCTGCAACCGAAGCGATCATCGGATTCCACTGCGATGAGAATGCGGCCACGGCGAGTTTCCACGCCGTGCCGCCCTTGCCCAGCCTTACCCTACCACAACATACCATACCTCGCGGTACCGCACCAGATCACGGGAATCTTATTCAGTGACTCGCGCCTGCGGCAGGAGAAAGAACCCCGAAGTCGGCCAGGCGGAGTCTTGGGTAGTGAGTGTCGACGAGGCACTAGGCCATCGACGCCGGCAGGACGATTGACGTTGCGGGCGCCTTTGCAGGCCTGCGGGACGACAAGCTCCCCCGCGGATCGATGGCGCAATTCTTTTGGCGAGCGTGCGCTACCTCGCCGTGTACTGCCCGCGACCCACGCGCTTGAACAGGTCCTTGCGCTTGAGCAGCGTCAGGTTGACGACGGTCATGAAGTTCGCGGCATTGGACTTGTAGCCGGACTTCTGCACCGCCTCGGTGATCTCGGTCACGCTCATGGTCCTGCCCTTGAGCAGTTTCTGGAGCACCGCGTTGAGCGGTTGGTGATTGGCCGATCGCGTTCGCGCCCCTGCGGACCGATTGACGTGGCGCCTGCCAAAGGCGTTGCTTGCCCTTGCCTCCAGCGCCGAAAGTTCGGCCTCGATGTCGGCCAGTTCCTTCTGCAACGCCTCTCGCCTCGATTCGAACTCGCCAGCCATCGCCTGCCTCTGTTCGAGTTCGCGGATCAGGTCAACCGTCGGGACGCGGCTGAGGTCGGGCTTCTTCGGCACTGAGATTCTCCCTTGACAAGCACACACTCAGGAATGCAACCGGCACCACCGCCCAGTTGAAGGGATTCTAACTCGCACTTCGGCCGCCGGATAGCGCGAAGGCCACCTGAACCGCGAGTCCTTGCTACGCTTAGTCCTTCCTGCTTGGAGCCCTTCACGACGCCATGCCTGCCGTCACAAGTATCTCTGAACCGCTGAAGGCGCTGAATGCCATCTGCCCGTACTACACGATGTTTCCACTGGACTTTCCGCTGCGAGTCCTTAAAGGCCGGGCGAGGAAGGGGGACTGGGTCATTGATCCGTTCTGCGGCCGAGGCACGACGAACTTCGCAGCGCGCCTGCTCGGACTGCCCTCGATTGGCGTGGACAGTAGTCCGGTCGCGGTGGCGCTCACCCAAGCCAAGCTTGCCGACGCCGGGGTGAGCGACGTTGTGCGAGTCGCGTCAAGCATTCTCAATGCCATGCCGTCCCGTGTCAGAGTTCCCCATGGCGAATTCTGGGATCGGGCATTTGAGAGGTCGGTACTTCGAAGAATCTGCTGGTTGAGGAAGGAGCTTGCTCGCGACTGCACGAGCGACTCCCGACTGCTCCTTCGCGCCATCCTTCTCGGTGCACTTCACGGACCGCGCACGAAGGCGGCCCCATCGCATCTATCCAACCAGTGCCCACGCACGTTCGCGCCAAAGCCGGACTATGCGGTTCGATTCTGGCGAAAGCGAAGGATGAAGCCTCCTGTCGTGGATGTGGTCGAAGTCGTGCGGGCACGTGCGCGTCGCTACCTCTCGGAGCGACCGAAGCAGACGCCGGCCCGCATTGTCCTCGGCGACAGCCGTGCAAAGACTGCTTTCGGTGATCACAAGTTCCGATGGATCATCACCTCGCCGCCGTACTACGGCATGCGGACGTACATCCCGGATCAGTGGCTCCGGAGCTGGTTTCTCGGGGGACCGTCAAAAGTGATGTACCGCCCGCCCGAACGGGAGATCGATCACGGCTCTGCCGACGCATTTGCAGGCGATCTGCGAAAGGTCTGGAGTGGTCTTGCCACATGTGCGACTGAGACCGCACGACTTGTGATCCGGTTTGGCGGTATCGCCGACCGCGATGTGAATCCCGTGAAGCTGCTGAAGACATCGCTCATGGACTCCGGTTGGCGACTCACGACAGTGGTCTCCGCGGGCGACGCCAATGCTGGCCGCCGCCAAGCGACGCAGTTCGTACATGGCGGCCCCGCCCCGAAAGAGGAGCACGACTTCTACGCCGAGCTTGCCTAGGTCTTCGGTCCCTTCACGATCCAGACCTTCTCCGTGCCCGATGACTTCACCAACCGCTTCTCCGTGTGCCACGCTTGGTCTTGCGGGCCGACGAGTTCGTTCATCGCCTCCGAAACCATTTGATAGGCCATATCGTCGCGGTCCTCGAGTGATTCTGGCAGTGCGTCCTTTAGCTTGTACTTCACCACCCCCCACGTGATCCCTTGAGTATTGAAATTTCGCCAGAAGTCGTCGTCCTGCTTGAGCGTCGCAAGCGCCTGCTGCCTGGCAAGCTTGAGGAAGTCTGCCGGCTGCGCAGCCTTGTCGTCCTCGTCTGTCGTCGCGCTCGCATCGACCGGTGCGGCTGGCGTGCCGCTTGCCGCGATCGCCTGCTGAATTTCGCCGAGGAGCCGGCCTCGAAGCCGTCGTGCGAAGGTATCGACCTCGCTACTGGAGTATGTGGGATCGATGGTTCTGTAGCTCTTCTCGAAGAGCATCGCCCGGAAGGCGATCGGAAACGACATAGCCTGGGGCCCACTCGGCGTCGGGCGCGGGACGCTGCTCCAGAAGACTCCGTGCCCCGGGATCGGTTCATTGAGGAGCGAACTCAATAGATCCTCGCTGTAGTGCGCGTTGGCCCCCTTCACGCACCGCAGGTCGGCGGCCGAGAGCAGATGGAAGATGAACCAGTTGTCGCCTTGGCTGAGAATTTCGACGGGAATGCTGCCCGGCTGCTGCGTGATGAGCATCGCGCCAAGGTCGTACTTTCGGCCCTCCTTCACCCACTCGATGTAGGGCTGTGCCGCCGACGCCTTGTCGTTCAGGACCGACTGTGCCTCTTCGATCACCGCGATCGTCGGGATGCTCTGCGGCGATTCCTTCGTGAACTCCTCCTGGTTGCGGTCGAAGATGCGCCGGAGGATCAGGCCGCTCAGGATCAACGCCGGGTGGCCCCGCAACTGCGAGACATCCACCACGCAGAGCTTTCCCTCCCGCAGCGCGGCGAGGAGCGCGTCCATGAGCCGGCTGGCAGGGTCGTGAAGCATGTTCACGATTCGGGTGAGGTTGGCCCGGGCCGCGAAGACTTCGACGTCGCTGATGTCCTTGGCGCTCAACAAACGCCGGACGTCGTCCACGCTGGCAGAGTTCCCGTCCTCGTAGATCAGGTCCACCAGGTCGGACCAGTTCTGTCCCTTCACCGAGCGTAGTTTCGCCACATTCTGCTGGTCCTGTTTCTCGGGGGACAGCGCCAGAGAGATCACGTCGCCAGCGGCGAGCGTTCGAATGTCGAGCTTCACGCCCGCGGCGACGAATGAGCCGTAGTACTTGCTTGGCGGTTTTCGGGACGTGAATACGACCAGCCGGTCCTTCAGGTGTGGCACGTCCGCCAAACCGGGCCGATCCTTGTCGTCCGGCCAAAAGTACTCGCCATCGGGATCGAAGATGATCGTCCCGACGGGCACCTGCTTCCCGCCGCGCTTGGTCACCGTGGGATCGGCCCGGTACAGCTCCGAGAACAACAGCTTGTTCAGGTTCGACTTGCCGAAGCCGGCCCGGGCAAACACGAAGGTGCGCCGTGACACGAGACTGCTGGCCTCGAACCGCACTGTCAACTCGGGCGTCTGGTGCTGAACCCACTCCTCTGGGGCGATGTCCGTGCGGCCGCCCGTGAAGACATACTCGCCGAGGGCGTAGTGGCCGATGATGGCGCCGTCACTGTCGTGGCCGAGCAGTTCCTTCAGAATCGCTTGATCGACAAAGGCCACGGGGCTGCCGACGTGCGGAAGCCGCCGATGCGACGCGACGAACGTCAACTCCTTGTCGCCGTTGACCCTCAGGACCCCGAGTACCCGGATGTCCACCCTGTACTTGAGATAGTCTTCGCGGAGTTGTTCCGGCACGTGGCGAGACTCGCGCATTGCCCGGATGTTGAAGTCCTCCCCCGACGCGCCGGTAAGCCGCCCTTCAGAGGACAGAGATGTGATCCGTCCCAGCACCGCCTCGTTCGGCGTCTCCAGTTGTACGAGCACGAGTTGTCCGTGCATGGGGATGTTCTGGAAGGTGCTCTGGTACGGGAGCGCCAGGTCCGCGTGGAACTCCAAACCGCCTTCCCTGAAACCCCGGAAGATGCCGATCGTCTTTTCGCGCGAGAACAGAACCACGAGTGCCTCCAGAAGTCAGTACCGAGCCGAGGATGGATCGCTCGGCTGCAGCGTCAGCTCGTCGAGCCGATCGCGCTGGTCGCCCAGGATGTCGCGGACCGACCGGAGCACCTGGTCCTGCAAGATGGTCATGTCAAAGTCCACAAGCGCTGCATTCTCGTGTGCGCGCTGCAGGCACATGGGGTAGAACGGCACGGGGAACCCATCGATGGCATCGGCGAGCATGTATCCCAGCACCGTCGGCGCCTCGGATGCCTGCGGGAGGAAAATGTCGATGGGCCAGACGGGGTCGTGGGGCCGGGAGCCGAACTTCACGAAGAACATTTTGCCGCCCACGAACTTGTTGGTCT
This sequence comes from Deltaproteobacteria bacterium, assembly GCA_011526105.1. Classification (GTDB taxonomy): domain Bacteria; phylum Myxococcota; class Kuafuiibacteriia; order Kuafuiibacteriales; family Kuafuiibacteriaceae; genus WYAZ01. The sequence goes on from WYAZ01000175.1 coordinate 4,917, forward strand.
CCCCGCCCATCTTCTCCGCTTCCTCGTCGCCTCGGGCGTACTCGTCCCAAACAAAGGTCTTCTTCTCGAGTTCGCGTGGGACCTCGACGTAGGCGGGGTAGTCGGTCCGCAGAATCCCCTCGATGGCCATCGCGAGCCTGTAGCGTTGGAGCACCTTGCTGTGCTTGGAAACCCCGGCGAGGTACAGCCGCCGGCGACGCTTGGCCCGCTGTTCCTCGATCGCGTGCTGGAGCAGCTTGCGGTACTCGATGAAGTGCTCCTTGGCGAACACCTTGCTGCGCAGGTTGCCATCGGCAACGATGACCGTGTCCGTCCCGAACTGGTGCTCAGTCACCAGGTCAAGCAGGATCGCCCATTCCATCAGCTCGCGGTAGACCTGCACCCAGCTGGGCGAGATCGGCCGCACCGGTGCCTTGACGTCCGGCGGCGCCGGGATCATGTGGGTCAACTGCCACAGCCCCTTGACGCCGAGCTTGGCCATCATCCGCCCCAGCGCGGTTGTCGGCGATCCATCCTCCTTGAGGTGGCGGGCGTTCACCGCCCGCCGGTCGGTCGTTGGTGTCATCGCTTCGAGACAGTATTGGTTGTTGCTTGAGTCCACAACCCGGATCAACTGCACCATGAACGGGTCGAACTCGATCCGGTTGTTGCCGCCGTCGGTCCCGACCAGGGAGATGGCGGTCGTGGACCGCGGCTGAATCCGGCGAGTCTGGTCGCGGAGCGGGCGCACATCTTCCCGCAACTCGTCCAGCACCTTGCGGTCCCCGGCGATACTGTCTGCCAAACCCGCTCGAAGCGTGTCGATGCTCTCGGGGTCGATCATGAGCGTATCAGGATATCGCCGCCAATCCTGCGGGGGTAGGGAGGACACCCGAACGGGCGTAGAATGGCCCCGCTCCGCTGGTTCGCCTTCGGGGCCGCTTGGGCCATGCGTTGCTACCGTAGGAACCACGTCCTGATACCGTCTCTTCGAGGGAGTGGCGTGACCGGAACGACCGACTACCACGCTCGCCTCTACGCCTACGAACTCCGGCGACGGTGCGCTTCGGACAGTCTGGAGAAGCTCGCGGGGGCGCTCGTCGATGCCCAGGTTGATCTGAACCCCCACCAGGTTGAGGCCGCCCTGTTCGCCTTTCACTCTCCGCTTTCGCGCGGAGCCCTTCTCGCCGACGAGGTAGGCCTCGGGAAGACCATCGAAGCGGGACTGGTGATTTCGCAGCGCTGGGCAGAGCAGCGCCGCCGCATCCTCGTGATCACCCCCGCCAACCTGCGCAAGCAGTGGCATCAGGAACTTCAGGAGAAGTTCTTCCTGCCCGGCACGATCTTGGAGAGTCGGTCGTACAACGCGGCGGTGAAGGGTGGCACCGCCAGGCCCTTCGACATCGCCGGCAGCATCGTGATCTGCTCGTATCAGTTTGCCCGCGCGAAGGCCGACGACGTTCAGAGCCTGCCCTGGGATCTGGTCGTCATCGACGAGGCACATCGCCTGCGAAATGTCTACAAGCCCAGCAACGTGATCGCGAACACGCTCAAGGTTGCGCTCGGCCCATTCCACAAGATTTTGCTCACCGCAACACCGCTTCAGAACTCCCTGCTGGAACTGTACGGGCTGGTCAGCTTCATCGACGAACACGCATTCGGCGACCTTCGCAGCTTCAGAGAGCAGTTCGCTCACCTCTCAGCCGACAGTACTTTCGACTCCCTCAAGTCCCGACTCCGCCCAATCTGTCACCGCACGCTTCGGCGCCAGGTGATGGCGTATGTCCCCTACACCAACCGACATGCGCTCGTGGAGACATTCACGCCCGCCGAGAGCGAGGACCGCCTCTACGACCTCGTGTCCGAGTACCTGCGGCGAGAGAACCTCAACGCGCTGCCCGCAAGCCAGCGATCGCTGATGACCCTCGTCCTCCGCAAACTTCTCGCCTCCTCGACATTCGCCATCGCGGGAGCGCTTGACACGCTCATCGCACGACTCGCCGCCATGCTCAAGAAGGAGGAGCCCGTTCAATCCCTCGGCGAAGCCCTCGATGAGGACTACGAGGCCCTGGATGAGACCGAAGAGGAGTGGCCGGACGATGCGCAGGAGGATCGCATGTCTCCGGAGGAGGTGGAGGCACTCCGCACGGAGATCAAGGACCTCGAGTCCTTTCGTGATCTCGCCACGTCGATCACGCGCAATGCCAAGGGCGAAGCGCTCCTGACTGCGCTCTCAAAGGCCTTTGCTGAAACGCGCCGGCTCGGCGCCGCTGAGAAGGCGATCATCTTCACCGAGTCTCGCAAGACACAGGCATACCTTCAACGCCGCCTCCACGACAGCCCGTTCGCCGATGACATCGTCCTCTTCAATGGATCGAACACCGACCCACGTTCCCGGGAAATCTACAGGGAGTGGGCTCAACGGCACGCCAACACCGATCGGGTGACTGGATCGCGGACCGCAGACATGCGCTCGGCCATCGTGGACTACTTCCGCGAGCAAGGCCGCATCATGATCGCGACGGAAGCCGGTGCGGAGGGAATCAACCTCCAGTTCTGTTCCCTCGTGGTCAACTACGACCTTCCCTGGAACCCCCAGCGCATCGAGCAGCGCATCGGCCGCTGTCATCGTTACGGCCAGGAGCACGACGTCGTCGTCGTCAACTTCCTGAATCGCAAGAACGAGGCTGACCAGCGGGTGTATCAGCTGCTCGAGGAGAAGTTCTCCCTCTTCAGCGGCGTTTTCGGTTCGAGCGACGAGGTGCTGGGGGCGATTGAGTCCGGCGTGGACTTCGAGAAGCGAATAGCCACCATCTACCAGAAGTGCCGCACATCGGACGAGATCGCTACGTCATTCGACCAGCTCCAGCGGGAACTCAGCGCCCAGATCAACGAGGCCATGACACGCACCCGTCGGCAATTGCTTGAGAACTTCGATGCCGAGGTGCATGAGAAGCTCCGTATCAATCTCGATCAGAGTCGCGCGTACCTCAACCACTACGAACTTCTGCTGATGCGCCTCACGAAGCATGAACTCGGCCGCCATGCTGAGTTCGCCGATGACCTCGGGAGTTTCGTCCTGAAGTTCAACCCCTTTCCCGACATGCCAGAACTTCCGTTGGGACGCTATGAATTGCCGCGCCGAAGCGGAGAAGCCCACCTCTACCGGCTCGGACATCCCCTCGCTCAGCGATTGATCAAACAAGCCCGCGAGCGGTCGCTGCCGTATGCCGAGATCATCTTTGACCTGACGAATACCGTGCCCACGGTCACGGCACTCAAGCGCCTCATAGGCTCGTCCGGCGATCTCGTCGCTACGCAGTTCACCATTGAGTCTCTGGATCAGGCCGAGGACCACATCATCCTTGCCTCAGTGACCGACTCAGGAGAGGTGTTGCCCGAGGGTTTGACGCGTCGTCTCTGCTCGCTGAGGGCGTCAGAGATTCGCGAGTGCGCAACCGGGGGAACACTGAATCCCATTCTCCAGCAGGAAGTCGAACGAGCGCAGCAGGAGATCCGCCGGAGTACTTCTGAGCGCAATGCGACGATCTTCGAGCAGGAGGCCGACAAGCTCGACGGCTGGGCCGATGATCTGAAGGTCGCGTTGGAGCGCGATATCAAGGACCTTGATCGGCAGATTAAGGAGGCAAAGCGTGCGGCGACGCTGGCTTTGACGCTTGAGGACAAACTCGCGGGCCAGAAGCAGATCAAAGCGCTCGAAGTTCAGCGGAACACGAGGCGCAAGTCGCTCTTCGAGGCCCAGGATGAGATCGATCGCCGGCGCGAGGAACTGATCGCAGCCATCGAGGCCAAGCTCGCCCATAGAACGACTCTGACGAAAGTCATGGCGTTCCGATGGGAGCTGCGATGAATGAGGCGCAACTGTACCTGTTGAAGCAGCGGTTGGAAGAGGTCTACGTGCCTCAACTCCCACCTCTCATCGACCAAACGCCTCCGCCGGCTCATCAGGCTGCCAAGAACATCTCTCGATCACTCTCGGCGTTCACACTTGAGAAACTGCTTCGGATTGACTCGACAACCGCGTCCAAGTCAGTCGTCGATGACAATGGCGACAATGGCATCGATGCGATCTACTACTACCAACCAACCAAGAAACTGTTCCTCGTGCAGTCAAAGCTCCGGGCGGATGAGCCATTTCAGCAGGCTGAAGCACAAGCATTTGTCGCAGGCATCCGAGACCTTATTTACCAACGGTATGAGCGATTCAATGCGAATGTCCAAGACAGGCAGGCTGAGCTGGAAATGGCGCTCGACGATGCCGCGGAGATTCTGCTGGTGATTTCGCACACAGCCGAGGGAGTCTCGGAACATGCCAAGGCAGTACTCTCGACCTTCTTGACCGATGGCGACCGTCCCGATGAACGGCTCCAAGTTGAGTGGATCGATTTCGGCCCGACAGCAATCGCAGAATCGCTGCTCGCAGAAAACGCAGTTGAGCCGGTCGACGACAGCATCGTTTTCTTCGGCGAGAGGAAGATCGAGGAGCCCCATGTCGCGTACTACGGTCAAGTAGAAGTCGCGGCGATGGCACGCCTATACGGCATATATGGCAATCGACTTCTTGAGAAGAACATTCGCTACTTTCTTGGTGTCAACTCCTCCGCAGTGAATCGAGCGATCAATACGACTCTTGACGTGGCCCCGACTGAGTTCTTCTACTTGAGCAATGGCATTACAGCGGTTGCCCACACAATTGAGCCAAGAGCAGCGCATGATGGCTGGCGTCGCTATGAAGTGCAGGGCTTTTCCATCATCAACGGGGCGCAAACTGTTGCATCGTGTCATCACTATGCAAGTACGCGACCGGATCGGGATATCGGGTTGGCACGGGTCATGCTCACCCTGATCAAGGTTGACCGAGACAGCCAGTTCAGCAGCGCCATTACGCGTGCGAGAAATCATCAGAATCCGGTCGCACTGACACAGTTTGCGGCGCTCGATGGAACTCAGGAACGCCTTCGACGCGAGCTCGCGCTCCACAATATCGTTTATCGATACAGGCTAGAAGCCAAAGATCGGATATCGGGAATGGATTTGATTTCCATTGGTGAGGCGGCGACGGCGCTGGCGCTTTGTCATCCGAATCCACACCTCCCGGTCTTATTGAAGCGTGAACCCTCGAAACTGCTCGACTCCACTGGTTCTGAGTATGCTACGCTGTTCAACTCGAACCTCGCGGGTGCACGCCTTGCAAATGCCGTTCGACTGTGTCGCTCGGCGTCGGCGACGCTGGCAGCCGCGGAGCAATCGTCGCACGGGCGGGAGAAGTTGGTTTACCGTCACGGCCGGTATGCCATCATGTGGCTGACGTTCGGAGCGAATCGTGCATGGTTGGATCGCAACGATGTGATGGGTTCGACGGATGCGAGTACTGTCCTAAGCGCTCCGCTCGACGGATGGCGCGAACGAGTCAGGAGTGAAGTCGCGATCGAACTCGACGCCCTGCTCAAAGGACCGCTAGCCTTCTTCAGAACACTGACCCACGCACTACCCTTCATCTCGAGGCTGAGAGACGCAGGACTCTAGAGGCGACACATGACCCAACCGCGTAGACAGAAGCTCGAACTGACCTGGATCGGCAAGGACGACCGGCCGAAGCTGGAGCCGCGCATTCTGCTGGAGGACCCGACGAAGTCGTACCACGCGGCGCGGCGGGTGAAGCCGGACGCTCAGCCGGGGGAGCCGGGCTATCCGGGCGACCTCTTCGACAACCGGCTGATCTTCGGCGACAACTTGCTCGCGCTCAAGGCCCTCGAAGCCGAGTTCACGGGCAAGATCAAGTGCATCTACATCGACCCGCCGTACAACACCGGCTCGGCCTTTACGCACTACGACGACGGGATCGAACATTCCCTTTGGCTTTCGCTGATGCGCGATCGGTTGGAACTGCTACGTCGGCTACTTCGAGATGATGGGTCCATCTGGGTTCAGATCGACGACAATGAGCATGCCTACTTGAAGGTATTGATGGACGAAATCTATGGGCGCTCCAATTTCATCAGCACGGTTATCTGGCAGAAGAAGTACGCCGCGAAGAGTGACTCCAAATTCCTTTCGGAATCGCATGACTACATCTTGGCGTACGCAAAGGAGCTTGCAAAGTTGTCGTTGCAACGGCTTCCGAAGTCAGACGAGCAGAACAAGCGCTACACAAATCGTGACAACGATCCTCGTGGCCCATGGAAGGCCGAGAATGTTCTTCGGACAGAAGCGCGCGATTACGCGATCTTTCCCATAATCACACCATCTGGTCGAGAAGTACTTCCGCCGAGAGGAGCAAGCTGGAGGTACACCAAGGAACGCATGGCAGCACTGATCGCGGACAACCGTATCTGGTTTGGTATCGATGGCAGTAGTCGGCCGGCCGAGAAGCGGTTCCTTTCAGAGGTAACCGACACGATGCCGGCGACCACGATCTGGTTGCATACTGACGTCGGGCACAATGATGAGGCAAAGCGTGAGGCGAAGCTGTTGGTGGATGACATTGTAGAACTGTTCGCCACACCGAAGCCGGAACGCTTGATGCATCGCATCATGTCGCTCGCATCTGATCCCGGAGATTGGGTGCTCGATTCGTTTGCCGGTTCCGGCACGACCGGGGCGGTCGCCCACAAGATGGGCCGTCGATGGATCATGGTTGAACTTGGTGAGCATGGCCACACACACATCATTCCGCGACTGAAGAAGGTCATCGACGGCGATGACAAGGGCGGCGTCACCGCGGCCACCGGCTGGAAGGGTGGCGGCGGGTTCCGCTACTCCCGCCTCGCGCCGTCGCTGCTGGAGAAGGATCGCTGGGGGAACTGGGTCATCAGCAAGGAATACAACCGCGAAATGCTCGCCGAAGCCCTGTGCAAGCTGGAAGGTTTCGCCTATGCCCCGAGCGACACGGTTTACTGGCGGCATGGGCACTCGACGGAGCGCGACTTCATCTACGTGACCACCCAGCCGCTGACGCGCGACATGCTGGCGAAGCTGAGCGATGAGGTCGGCGATGACTGCACGCTGCTGGTCATGTGCAAGTCGTTCAAGGGCAAAGCGAACTTCCCGAACCTGACGGTGAAGAAGATTCCCAAGGCGGTTATGGCCAAGTGCGAATGGGGCAAGGACGACTACTCGCTGGAGATTCGGGCTCTTCCCGAGCCGGAGCCACCTCTGCCCGAGGAGACGCTGCTCTACGACAGGCCCGACGGCGCTGCGCCCAACGGCAACGCATCGAGGTCGGGCACAGGCAAGGATCGCAGGCGCGCGACAGCACCGGCAGCGGACGAGATGCGTCTTTTTGACGAAGGTCCGGTGAATCATCCGGCTCGTCCGAAGGATGCTCCCTCCGGCCGAGGCGTCCGACGGTCCCCCGAACCGAAACGGCCGCGCCGGCGTGGCCGAAAGGAGCGGGGTTGAACCATGTCCATCACCCCAGGCATGAACCCGCAGGTCAACTCCGTCTCCAACCGGCTCAGTCTGCGCCCGCCCCAACGAGATTCGCTGGAGATCCTCGCACGTCTCGCGGAGATTCTCCCTCTGGAAAAGGATCAGGACTCCGCCGACTGCTTGGCCCGCGTGCGCGCCGAGTTCCCGTACGTCGAGAGTTTCGAGCGAGACTTTCCGTCTCTGTGCTTTGCGCTGGCGACAGGCGTGGGGAAGACCCGACTCATGGGCGCGTTCATCGCGTACCTGTACCGGGCCGAGGGTTTTCGGCACTTCTTCGTGCTGGCGCCGAACCTGACGATCTACAACAAACTGATCGCCGATTTCACGCCCAACACGCCCAAGTACGTGTTTCGGGGGATCGCCGAGTTCACTACCACGCCGCCGGAGATCATCACCGGCGAGAACTACGAGGGCGGGCGTGGCGTTCGCAGCGACCCCGAGGCGGTGCAGGTGGCGTCAACAGCGGCGCCGGGTGGGTGGGCGCTGCGATCGCCGGAAGGCACGCGCCAGGCCCGGCTGTTCTCCCAACTCATCGATGCGCCGATCCACGTCAACATCTTCAACATCGCCAAAATCAACTCGGAGGTTCGCGGAGGCAAGGCGCCACGCATCAAGCGATTGAGCGAGTACATCGGGCAGTCCTACTTCGAGTACCTGTCGCGACTCGACGATCTGGTGCTGTTGATGGACGAATCGCACCGGTATCGTGCCTCGGCGGGCGTGCGGGCCATCAACGAACTCAAGCCGGTCCTGGGGTTGGAACTGACGGCGACTCCCTTCGTGGAGACCAGCCGAGGTCCTGTGGCGTTCCAGAACGTGATCTACGACTATCCGCTTGGCAAGGCGATGGCGGACGGCTTTGTGAAGGAGCCGGCGGTCGTCACGCGCAAGGACTTCAACCCGAGCGGGATGTCCCCCGACGAGATTGAGCAGATGAAGCTCGAGGATGGCATTCGACTGCACCAGACCGTGAAGGTCGAACTGGAGACCTACGCGCGTCAGACGGACAGCCGCATCGTCAAGCCGTTCGTGCTGGTGATCGCACGGGATACGACCCACGCGGCGCAGTTGCTGGCCCTGATCAAGTCGGATGTGTTCTTCGCCGGCCGGTACAGGGAGAAAGTCATCCAGGTCGATTCGAGCATGACAGGCGCGAAGGAGGATGAGATGATCCAGCGCCTGCTTGACGTGGAGAGCCCGGACGAACCGACTGAGATCGTGATCCACGTCAACATGCTCAAGGAGGGATGGGATGTCACGAACCTCTACACGATCGTGCCGTTGCGCGCAGCGAACGCCCGCACATTGATCGAGCAATCGATCGGCCGTGGTCTGCGCCTGCCGTATGGAAAGCGGACGGGTGTGTCGGCGGTTGATCGACTGAACATCGTTGCGCATGACAGATTCCAGGAAATCGTCGAGGAGGCGAACAGGCCCGGGTCGGCGATCCGCGTGCAGCAGTTGGTCTTGACCGGGGATCAACTCGTGCAGCAGACCGTGACGGTGGTCGCGCAGTCGCAATTGGCGGCAGCCCTTGGAGTGCAGCCGCCGCAGCAGACTTCGAGCACTCTCGTCGCGCCGTCAACGGCGCCGCCAGCGTTCGCCACCCCCGAGGAACAAAAGGCGGCGAGCCTCGCGTACGAGGCGATCCGAAAGCTGGAGAGCCGGCCGGATGTCGCGTCGAGCGTTTCGCGATTGCAGGACAAGCAGGTGCAGGCTGACCTTGTGAAGCAGGTAACGGAGCAGTACCGGCCGTTTCAGCCCGACCTGCCTGGCATCATGCCGGAAGTGGACATCGCAGCGATCGTGGCGAAGACGGCGGCGATGGTTGTTCAGCAGACGATCGACATCCCTCGCATTCTTGTGGTGCCGGCCGGTGAGATCAGGTGCGGGTACAAGCCGTTCTCGCTGGAACTGGGTTCGCTGAACTACCAACCGCCGTCGGAGGAACTGTGGGTCCAGCACTTGCGGACGAACATCCGCGAGGTCATCGCGCTCGGCAAGGGCAACGATATTGAGGCACGGCCCGAGGACTACGTCGTCGCCGGGTTGATCGATTTCGACGATGTGTCGTACGACGACCATGCGGACTTCTTGTACGACCTTGCTGGCCAGGTGGTCGAGCACCTCCGCTCGTATCTCTCTGCTGACGACGCAAAGAAGGTGTTGAGGTGCTATCAGAAGCAGATCTCCCAATTTGTGCACGCGCAAATGCAGGAGCACTACTGGGAGGAAGCGACGGGCTACGAGGCGAAGGTCAGTCGCGGATTCACGGAGTTGAAGGCCAGCGCATACACTGCCTCTGCGAACGAGCCCATCCGAGATTTCATGGAGCCGGTGCCGGACAAGGGCAACATTGGCAAGTACATCTTCGGTGGATTCCAGCGATGCCTCTATCCGGTGCAGAAGTTTCAATCAGACACAGAGCGGAAGCTGGCAGTGATCGTCGATCGGGATTCGCTGAAGTGGTTCCGGCCGGCGAAGGGACAGTTCCAGATCTTCTATCTCTTCGATGGAAACCATCAGGAGTATCAGCCCGACTTCGTCGCGGAGGATACGAGCGCGATATACATGATCGAGCCGAAGGCGGCCAATGCGATGGATGACCCGGAAGTGATCGCCAAGCGGAACGCGGCCGTCGAATGGTGCGCGCACGCTACGCACTACGCGGAGAGTATTGGTGGAAGGCCGTGGAAGTATCTGCTGGTTCCGCACGATGCGGTGAACACGAACATGACGCTTGAGGGGCTCGCCAGTGCGTATCAAGTCAAGCCTGCCTCTTGCGCCGTGCGTCCAAGGCACGCCAATGGTGGCTGCTGATTCGAGGAGCATCGCGTGAAGTCGCTTGGAAAGACGATTCAGATCTACTGCCCGGAAGGCGAGCCCCGCGGTGTGCGGATCGCGGAGATTACTACACGCATCGTGCAGGCCATTGTTGTTCCGCGAGCAAAGCTGCGGCAGGGATTGGCTCGTCCGGAGCTCGGCGGAGTGGGATTGTACCTTCTCTTCGGCGAAACAGAGACAGGCGGCGCTCCGCTCGCATACATCGGAGAGGCGGAGGACTGCTGTGCTCGCTTTAGACAGCACAACCGGACCAAGGACTTCTGGAACGTGGGCGTCGCGATCGTCTCGCGAACAGCGAGCTTTACGAAGGCGCATGGAAAGCTGTTGGAGTGGCTGGCAATCGAGCAAGCCACGAAGACCGGGCGGTACCAGCTTGACAATGGAAACGCCGGAGGCGAGCCGGCCGTTCCTGAGTGGATGCGTGCAGAGGTCGCGGAGGTCTTCGAGACGATGGAGGTGCTTCTTGGGACGCTCGGCTTTCCGATCTTCGAGCCAGCAGCGGAGCATGTTGCAGGCGGCGAGCAGTCCGTTTTTGTCTGTCGGCGTGGTGGAGCCGATGCGCGAGGCGTCTACAACGAAGAGGGCTTCGTAGTTCTGAAGGGGTCAATCGCCCGCCGAGACATGACGACTTCTGCTCAGGACACAGTCGGACCGCGGCGGGAAGAGATGATTAGTTCTGGAGCACTGGTGGCCGTCAAGGGCGGCTACCGCTTCGTGAGAGACGTGCCTTTCAGCACGCCCAGTGCGGCGGCGGCCATCGTCACGGGTGGAAGCGCCAACGGTTGGGTGGAGTGGAAAAATGATCAGGGGCAGACGCTCGATGAAGTCTATCGGAAGGATCCGAAGAGCTGACGACTTGCTGGAAGGAGAGTCCGATGCCGGACGAACCAATGGGACGTCTTGAACTGGTCGATCTGCGTCACGCGTGGGAGAGCGAGTCCGGCGACTTCACGCCGTGGCTGGCGCGCGAGGAGAATCTCAAACTCCTCGGCGAGACGATCGGCATCGAGCTCGAACTTGAGGCCCAGGAGAGGGACGTCGGCCCGTTCCGAGCCGACATCCTTTGCAAGGACACGTCCAACGGCACGTGGGTGCTGATCGAGAATCAACTCGAGAAGACTGACCACTGCCACCTCGGCCAGTTGCTCACCTACGCGGCCGGTCTCGACGCCGTCACCATCGTCTGGATCGCGAGGCAGTTCACCGAGGAGCATCGCGCGGCGCTCGACTGGCTCAATCGCGAGACGAGCGATCACGTGAACCTCTTCGGCCTGGAGATCGAGGTGTGGCGCATCGGCAACTCGCCGGCGGCGCCGAAGTTCAACATCGTCGTCAAGCCGAACGAGTGGAGCCGTGTCGGTCCGGCGGCGACGGGCGAACTCACCGAGACGCAGCGACTCTACCTTGAGTACTGGACGGCGTTTCGACAGTATCTTGAGGACAAAGGGTCGAGCGTGCGCACCGGCAAGCCGCCGACGGGCTCGTGGACGAATCTCTCGCTCGGCCGAACGGGGTTCGCTCTGTCGGCGGTGATCAGCGCGTGGTACAAGAACATGGTGGTCCAACTCGTGCTGATGGGGCCCGACCGTCTCGCGCACTTCCATCTGCTCAAACAGGAGAAGCAGGCGATCGAGGAGCGGCTGGGTCGCGATCTGGAGTGGCGCGAACTACCCGAGAAAAAGGAGAGCCACATCCGCCGGACCTTTGAGAATCGCGATCCCGCCGACCGCAGCCAGTGGCCGAGCATGCACGAGACGATGCGCCAGACGCTGGAGGCGTTTCAGGCTGAGTTCCGGGATCGCGTCAAGGCGCTGGACGCGTCGGAGTATGTGCCGGCCGACGATGACGGCGATACGGGAGCGATAGGGCAAACACGGCCTTGACTCGCGGAATTCAGATCACATCCTCGATGGACGGGTAAGTGCCTAGGACCTTTTCACGCCAAGTCCATTGCTGATTTGCGTCGAGGCGCGAGAACTCGTCCAGAGTGGTGATCCACTGCCTCTGAAGTGGCGTCTGCTTTGCCGCAGGCAGTCGTCGCTGTTCTTCGGAGACATCAACGAACCGGCGCAGCTTGTCCATCGCGTAGGCCGTCGAGATGTTGTTCCATGCCAGCGCCATCTCACGGATGAGTGCCTTGAATAGTCGGTTGAAGTCCTTCGGCCGCTTGTTCTGAGGCAACTCGTGGAGGATCTCCTGCCGTTCATGATCCACCGCTGACCCCTCGGCGGTGTCGGCCGGCACTTCGTCTCCCGCATCCCTTTCATCCGGTCCGAATTCCTCGGGGTAAGCATCCGTGTAGCTTCCGACTCGCCATCCATTGTTGGTGTATGCCCGAATAGTGTCGGGGATGAAGGCGATTGGGAGATCCATGTTCGTGAGCGATGTCGTGGCCAGGAACACCTCTCGGTCGAGATCCCACTTCACGTCCTCCAGTTTGAAACCCATCTCAGTCGGGCCAAACTCCTCCAGTACCCGACCACAGAGAATCAGGCCTGACGTCGGCTGGATCGGAATCGGAATCGTCCGAGTCAGGATGATCCCAGGGCCATAGTCCTTCATTGGCGGGACGAACAACAGGTTCAAGTCGAGTTCGAGCGTGTACATGGGCAGCCTCCGCAGCAATCAATCCGGTGTCGAACCAGTGTCGTGGGTTCCCAGTCTACGCCGCCGCCCGGTAGTGGTGCCGCAGCACCCCACGCCGCCGCATGCGGCATTTCACGGCACCTCGGCGTTCTGCCATCCGCGGCGGAGTTGGCACACCGACTGGCGGCCCGTAGTCGATGGCAGAGTGTGGGCGCTCCCTGTTGCCTTGCCTGATGTACTCGGCGATGAGGTGGTCGAGGTGGCCCTGCCCATCACGATGAACCGGTCGAAGCACTTGGTCTGCACCGTCTCGATGAATCGCTCGACGTGCGCATTGAGGTTCGGCGCCCCGTGCGGGGGTCGGACGGACGTGATGCTGTGCGCCCGCAGCGCGCGTTCAAGTGCTCGGCCGAACTTCTTGGACCGCGGGCGGCGCTGGGCATCGAACCAGCACGTACAATCGTCGCTCATGGCGAGCGCATTGGTCATTCCGTGCCACATTCGCACCCGCTGGGACCTGAAGTGTCTGCTTCGGCTACTCGAAAGCGTGCTCGACCAGTCCACTCTCTTCTCTCGTGTGTACGTTGTGGATGACGCCAGCCCTCTCAAGTACTCCCTGGCAGCCCGCGACGTGGAACACGTCGCCTTGGAGATAAACGGCGGACCTGCCCGAGCGCGAAATGTCGCCGTCGCCAAGGCGCTGGGCGAAGGTCACGAGTTCGTCTTCTTCACAGACCACGACTGCATACTTGACCGTGACTGGCATAGTCACATGTCCCGCTTCCTGTCGGAGACCGAGTTCGCCGCCGTGGGAGGCATGACCTACTCGTGGGGATCAACACTCCTGGACCGTTACCACGAGGTCAACGGCACGTTGGCCGGGAAGTGGCTGCTACCGGATCGGCGGGAACTCTGGTACATGCCGTCCCTGAACTTCGGCATGAAGGCGTACGCTGCGCACGAGTTCCCGTTCGATGAGCGGTTTCCGCACGCGGCCGGCGAGGACGTGGACCTGTGCCTTCGGCTGCGAAGCAAGTACCGCATCGGGTTCTGCCCGGCGGCTAGGCTGTGGCATGACTTCGGATACTCGAGCACGCTCACGGGGTTCTGGCGCTTCATCAAGCTGTTTATGAAGTACAAGAGCTCCAGCGCGACTCTGTACGAGGGACACACCGTCCTGATGTGGGACGCCTCTGAGTCCATTTTTGAGGGGAACAAGCATGAGCCTGGTCTACGACTTGAGGATGAAGGGACCTGGCATCGGTCGAGCGGTACGCGATTATCTCGGGGAGATCAGGCACTTCGCCCGGAGAGTGGAGAACCCGCTCTTGTGGGTGCCGCTGGTCACACTGAAGTCCATCGAGTGGTCCATCTACCGGTGGTACAAGACGCCCCTCCGTCGCTTCTACGGTGTGAAGGGCAATGAGTTGATCTACATGATCACGAATGCCTGCAATGACCGGTGCCCGAAGTGCGCGATCTGGGAGCGCCCCGAGCCCAAGAGTCAGCATCTTGATGTTGCCCACTTTCTGCGTTGCCTTGAACGGCTGCACCACAACCTGTACCAGGTCACGCTGACGGGAGGCGAACCGCTTCTGTTCAAACGCGACGTGGAGAAGATCGCCGATGAGGCCCACAGGTTGGGCGTGCCGATGGTGATGGTGACGAATGGGCGCGGGTTGGACGAGCCATTTTTGACGCGATACCAGCAGCAAGGGCACGTACTGGTGATCTCCGTGGACTCGGTCAACCGTGAGAAGTGGAACGAGTTCCGGGGTACGCAGACGTTCGACATCGTCATGCCCAAGATTGAACTGGCCCTTCGCATTCTGGGCGACCAGCTCCGAATCCAGTCCGTTCTGTCAAAGGAGTCGCGGGAGGAAGTCCCGAGAGTGGCGGCGTGGTGCAAGGAGCGCGGCATTCGGCACAATGTCCAGCTCTATCAGGATTTCGGGGCGAACAACTGGACGTACGCGGTCGAGCCCGCGCAGATGGCGTCGGACGGAGCTCCCTGCGCTGCCCGCAAGAACATCTGCATCTACCCCAACGGCGATGTCGTGAAGTGCTTCGATCATAGGAGGATCCCAATCGCGAGAGAACCCCTCGGGAACATCGCGAAGCAGGACATTCTGGAGATTCTGTGTACGCGGCGCTCGACGGAGGTCTCACGGGCCATGCGGGATTGCAACTTCCCCTGCAAGCAGATGTCGTGCAACAAACCGCAGGCGGCGCTATTCCAATGAGCACCGTATCACCCGGTCTCGATCTGATTCTCCTCAAGGGAGCGCCCGGCGTCGGCAAGTCCACGGTTGCGAAGTTCCTCTCCAGTCACTTCCCGTCAGGCGCACGGATCGAGGTGGACGTCCTGCGAAAGATGGTGATCGGTGTGAAGTGGACCGACCAAGCGGAGCACCGAGCGGTGCTGACGCTTGGGGCACAACTTGCAGCCGGGTTCCTTCGGTCGGGTTTCTCTCCGGTCATACTGGTCGATACGTTCAGTGGCGACAAGGTGGACGACTTTCTGAATGCGTATCGCGCCGAGCACCCGCAGGGGAAGGTGTGCGTGATCGGCCTGCACGCATCTGATAATGTGCTGCGAGCGAGAGTGCTCAATCGCGAGGCAGACGGCTTTCGCGATCTGGCGGTTTCGATGCGGATCAATGGTGAGCTAGTCCGCGACGCCAGGTCCTTCGAGAGGCTGATCGACACGACTGGCCTTTCACCAACCGAGGTGGCACAGGCCGTTCTGGCGGCCCTGCACGACGTCGGAATCCCATCGCGAGAGTATCCCGTAGCCAGCGGAATCGTGCCGACGGAACCGGTTCCGTGATCGCCGCGACCGACTGTGGACGGGACCCTCGCTGGCACGGGGCTCGCGAACAGTTAACCACTACGCGTCCAGTTCGAGCGCGATGTCTGGTTTACAGCGCGCGAGCGCGGGATAGGCGGGTCCGGATCACGCTCCGCCGCGTTGCCGGCAGTTACCCCTCGCCGCCGTGCGCGTCTCGAAGGCCCCAACGGCGGGCGGCCGGCGTTGGATCGCCGAGAGTGAGAGATCGGCGCCGATGGCTCTTGCAGGCGCGTTCGAACTCAGGGCAGGTAGGTTCGGGCCTTCTCGCGAAGGCTGCTGGCCAGGTCCAGCCGTCGGAAGAGATCCATCTGCCAAGCAGGGACGGAACCAGCAGCCTCGGCACCCGGCGGCGGTGACAGTTCGACGTTCTGCATACCACCTTCGGTCAGGTCTGCGCGCACAATGGCCAGACCCCGCCCTGTCTCGCGCTCATAGAGGATGGTCTCCGCCACCAGCCCGCCATTCTCACGGTAGAGCGTGATCGGCGTGCTGTGCCAGACGTCCACGAAGAACAGGTAGCCGCTGCCAACGCCGCAGCGATTGTCGCGCATGGTGAAGTCCGCGGGGTCCGCGTGCAGGAACTTCAACCCGTTCACATACACGCCGTTCCGATCGGAGGTGAATTGGTAGCCGTAGGGATCGTGCAGAAGCAGTTTCGTGGTGGCGGCGTCGAAACTGTCGAGGACCTGGCCGCTGCGGTACACACGGTCCTTGTCCTTGGCGACGAACGAGTTGTCGAGGACCTCGAAGGTTTCCAGGTCCGCGCCTGCTACTGAGTCGGTGCCCCAGTACACTCCGTCCTTGTCGGCGAAATAGCCGGAGCCGAGGTGCCGGAAGCTGGCGGCGTCAAACTGCGCTGCGCGCTCGCCGCTGAAGTAAACGTGATTGCGGTCCTTGCCGATGCGGTCGTCGATGATCACGAAGCTGCGGGGGTCGCTGCCGGCGATCGGCTGGTCCATGTACCACACGCTGCTGACGTCCACGGCGAACACAAGGCTCAGCGCGCGGAACGACGCCACGTCCGCGCCCGGCAGTTCGATCATCAGGAATCTGCCGGGACTGATCCACTTGTAGTACACCTTGTTCCGGTCTCGGCAATACTCCTCGGACAAAGCCTCGAAGCTGGCGACATCGGGGTTGGTGCATAGGGGCAATGTCCGGCCCAGAGCGTCCTGGAAACCCTTGATGTTGGCCTCGCTGGGCTTGTCGATGCGCGTGCCGCCGTCCGCACCCGTGCTGCCGCCGCCCTCAAAGTGGACATGTTCGCCCTTCCGGGTGTATCCGTGGCCAAGCGGCGTCGGCGCCTCGCCGCAGGACGCGACCAGCAGCAGGCCCAAGACGCAGAGAGAACCGCCAAGGCGCGGGGGGAATTTTGGCACAACTGATTGTAACCAGGCGCGCCGGATCGGGGAGCGGATGTAGGGCACGGTGTGGGGACTCAGCGCCGCGCCGAGGGGCTTGGCCAGTAGGGTCAGGCGGTGGCGCTCGGCCGGCGTCACCCGGATCGGCCAGGTCGATCCGCGGGCGGAGAATCTCGTTCTCCGCTTTGAGGTACTGAATCTGGCGGCGGAGGTCGCTCTCGATCGAGCCGCCAGAGCCCGGAGCAGGCGGTGGAAGAGGTTGCGATCCATGTGGGCTTCTACCCGCTGGCGGACGACGGCGATCTGATGGATCGGCCAGTGCCGGCTGCAGCAGGCCCGTTGCGGGGCTCGCGCTTCGTTAACCAGCATGCACCGGGTTCGAACGTGACGCCCGGTTAACCGTGCGCGAGCGCGGGACGGCGCAGGTGAACACCGCTCGGGAGTCGGTCGGCGCGCGCCAATCGTCAGAGGAGGAGCCGCCCGGCCACTTCTGGTGACTCTCCGCCAACCGCGTTTTTGACCGCGCCGATGCGGTTGGACCCGCTTGGTTAACGCTGCGCGAGCGCTATCATGCGTCGTCCCCGATTAGCCAACGGTTCGAAACCGTTCGGATCGGGGAGTTCACGGCCTCCGCCCGATCTCGGCGGGGGCCGAGTGGTTTACGGCCCGCCGCGCCGATCGGCCCCGTTTGCACGCCGTGACGGCCTTTCGGCGCTCTCCGTTTCGCGGCGAGAGCAAG
>WYAZ01000176.1 GCA_011526105.1 Deltaproteobacteria bacterium
CCTTCGCGCTGGTGCTGCAGATCCCCAGGGGCAGCCCCGGCGGCCTCGGCCGTTTCGGTGCCCATGTCCGGTTCGAGTCTCGCGAAGGCGGGGAGCTCACCGACGTCCTCTTTGGTGCGGCCCAAGACATCGACCTCGGGGTGCTCGAGATCGAGCGCGGTCCCAACATCGTGGGGCAAGACGGGATCTCGCGCCCTGGTCTTCCCCGAGTGCGACTCGGCGCCGGTGAATCGAAGAACCCCTTACGCGTCAACGATGTGGATGGTGATGGCCTCCCGGACTACGAAGACCCCGACACGGACGGCGATTTCCTGCCGAATGAGCTCGACGGGGACGCCGACGGGGATGGGACACTCGATGTCTTCCAGTCTCTCGGCGCCCTTTCAGACGAAGAGGGGTCGGGCGTGCCAGACTTGATGGAGCGATGAACATGGCGAAAAGCACTCACCCCATCCTGCTCGGACTCCTAGCGGCACACATGGCCTGTTCGACCTCTGCGGCGACGAACCGGGCCCCCGCCCCCGCTTGGTTCGAACGTCCCAGCCACGGGCCCACCACGTTGCTCTTCGTCGGCGACGCGAGTGATGCACCCGATGAGGCCATGGCCAGACAACGCGCGGTCGAGCGAGCGCTGCACGAGCTCACGCTCTTCGCGGGTGCCATCGTCAAGACTGACTCCAAGAGCTTCGCGGCCGAACGCAACGGACAGCTCGATCAATCGGTGGAGCTGTCGGTCGAAGTCGCGGGTGAGACCATGACGGTGCGCGAGGTCACGATCGAAGAGGTCGTCGTGCAGCCCGCGCCGCGAGGTTTCGACGCCTACGCGCGCATCTCGTGGCCACGTAAAGAGCACGAAGCGCTGCTCGGCGCGCGCAAGGCCCAAGCCGAGCGAGCCGCCGAGCTCTACGAACAGGCCCTAGGCCTTCGCAAGGACCGCCTCTACGCCGACGCGCGCGCGAGGTTGAAGGAAGCGAGCCGACTGGTCGGCCCCAAGGAGTCCGCGCTGCCCATCAGCCACGCGAGCCTGACCAACAGTCGCATCCTCGGTGAGGCCATCGACGCCCTCGGCACCGAGATCGACGCCGAAGAGAAGCAGAACGCAGACGTCTGTGCGGTGGGGGTCGTCTGTGCCGAGAACGGGCGGCCGGCCACCTGCGAGTCCCATCGCTTCGGCGCCACGCAAGACTCGGTGAAGAAGGCCGGTCGGCGCCTCTCCACGGAAGCGGTCTCGAATGATCTCGCCCGCGGCATCTTGTCGTCCGAGTCGCCCGCCCTGAGCCCGGCCCTGAGGGCGCTCGGTTGCCTGGTGCTGACCGAGCTGCACCTCGATCAAGTCGCCGAAGAGCGCGACGTCCTCTACGTTCGCTATCGCGCAAAGAGCCTGGTTTACGAGCCGCGTTCGGGGCGGATCGTCGAGGTCTTCGAAGTGCCGCCGGGCAAGGAAGGCTTCCCCATCCTGGACGGCCAGAAGCAGCGGGCGCTCGAAGGCGCTAAGAAGCGAAGCTTCGACCGCGCACAAGACCAAGTCCTCCGCTGGCTGGGCGGAGCACTCTCGAGGACCCGATCATGATGACACCCGCGTTTTTGATGCTGCTCTCGCTTGGAGCCCCAACGACCGAGGCTCTCCCGGCGGTGGGCGAGGCCGCGCCGGTTTTTCGGCTGCGTGACCTCGCGGGGACCATCGTGCGACTCGACGAAATGGCTTACCCCGGCAAAGAGAAGGCCTGGGCCAAGAAGCGTCCCATCTTGCTCGACTTCTTTCGCACCGACTGCCGACCCTGCCGAGAGGCGGTGCCCGAGCTCAGCGCGATACACGAGCGCTACCGGGCCGCCGGCCTCGAGGTCCTGATGATCGCCCTCCTCGAGAGTGAGGAGGGTCGAAGCAAACTCGAGAGCTACCTGAAGGAGGCGAAGCTCCCCTTCAAAGTCGCGGTGGATGAGAGCGAGCACTTCACTTCCCGCTACCTCGGCAAAGAGGCCAAGCTGCCGGCGACCTTTCTCATCGACCGCGAAGGCAAGATCCGCCACCTGCGCCGGAGCGGCGGCCCGGTCGCTGCGGTCTTCGAGCCGAAGATCAAAGAGCTGTTGTCTGCCCCGAGCCAGGAGGCCAAGCCATGAGCGCCGCTGCCCTACTCTTGTCCGCCAGCCTCTTGGGCCTCGCCCAGCCGCTGCCAGCCGAGCTGAACTCGAACCAGGAACGCCGAGGCTTCGACCCCGTGCTGCCCGCCACCATCGCGCCCGCGGTCGCGCGTGCGGTGGAGGCCGAACTCGACGCGAAGCGCGGCACCCAGAACGCGGTCGAGATCCTGAAAGCGGAGCAGCGCCGCATCAGCGGAGACCGAGACCTCGAGCTGTCCTTGAACGTACGCCTGGCAGCGGCGGTGCTGAGAGCTCGCTTCTCGAGCAACGACAAGGTCGAGAAGGCCGTGGGTCTGCAGCAGGCGCTCTCGACCTACGCGAAGCTCGATGTCTCGGACCCGGGGCTCGCGGCGTGGATTGAACGCGCGGTCGAGGCAACCCCGGCGGCGAAAGAAGCCTTCGCCAAGACGGGCCGCAAGATCGAAGTGGCGCTCTTCGCTCGCGGCGAGGGCCTGGACGTCGATGCCTTCTCCAAACGCCTGAGCTCACTCGTGAGCGCCTCCGGCTTCACGCTGGTCAAGAAGCCGCCGAAGCAAACGGTCTTCCTCCTCAAGCTCTCGGCCGACCAAGTCCGCGAAGCGGGCAAGGCGCCGGCGGTGCGCGTCACGCTCGAGATCTCGAAGGAGCTCCCGGCACCCCTGAAGAGATCGCTCTTTCGCACCGTGGAGGCGAAAGACGCCGACGTCGCGATGGCCGCCGCCGTCGAGTGGCTCGCCCGCATCGGTGGACGCGATCTGATCTTCCACTGGATGGCCGAGCACGGACTCCCCGAAGCGCTTCCCATGACCCCGCGCTCGTCGGGCCATGGGGGGCACGGGCATTGAGCAAACACCTCCGCCGGCACTCCCAGTGGATCGCGCGCGAGGCCGCCGCCTACGCCAAGACCGGTCTTCTGGCCGCGGTCTCCAAGAACCGCCGCTCCGAGGGCAAAAGCCACGGAGAGTTCGGCGTGCTCTTCGTTCATGGCGTGGCCGCGAACGCCACCCAGTTTCACTCGCTGCGCCGCTCACTCGAGCCGGAGCTGCGCTCCTTCGACGACTTCGAATACGGCCTTCGCGTGTCCATCCCCGAGCTCGCCCTGCGTCTGGAGAGGCACATCGAGTCGCTGGCCGCCCGATACACGCGCACGCTCCTCATCGGGCACAGCCTCGGCGGGCTGCTCTCCGCCATGGTGCTGCAGCGCGAGCGCCCTCTGCCGGGAATCGCGGGCATGGTCTCGATCTGTGCTCCCCTCCACGGCACCCACCGTTCGAAGCTCGCACCCAAGACCTCGCTGTCGTTGCTCGCTCCGGACGGTCCGCTCATCGGCGAGATGCTCCGTACGCGCGACCGGCTCGAGCCCTACAGAGGGCGCATCCTCACCATCACCGCCAAGCGTGATGCCTTCGTCGTGCCTTCGGATAGCTCGAGGCTCGACACCCACGAGCACCTCGAGTTCGAACACGTGGGTCACGTCGCGACCTTGTTCGATGATGAGGTTCAGGCCGCGGTGAAGCGGTTCGTGCTCAAGGCTCGCGACAAGGGCTGAGCCGATGCACAAGGCTCAGAAACTGCGACGCCCCGGCCCGGCGTAGGCGTAGTCGATCTCGTGGACCCCTTCGGATGCGCCGGTGACCGCGAGCTTGACGAAGGTGCCGTCGGCCAAGCGCACGGAAAAGACCTCCCCCGCAACCCACGTTGCGAGCACCGCGTTGCTCGAGCCGAGCTCGGCACCGGTCGAAGAGGTCGCCACGGCGTCCACGGTGTAGCCCTCGGCCGGTGCGGTGGCGACACTCGCGAGATCATGAGTGCCCATCGCACGTGCGCCGCCCATGCCGGGGCCGCTGGTCCCTCCGTTGGTCCGCACGCTCGAGCCCGAGACCCCGAGGTCCCAATCGGTCGAGGCGGAAGGATCGAAAGGTTCGACCGACATCCCGGTGCGAAGGTTGAAATAGCTCCAGTCGCTGGCGCTGGAGTTGATGATCACGGACGCGACCTCAGGGTCGGCCTCGAGCTTGGTCAGCTCGAAGCGGTACAGGCCCTCTTCGTACTCGTGAATGACGAGCTTGGCGTGCTCCCCATCCGCGCCGCGCACGAACAGCACGCGATTTTTGGGCGACACGGCATGGGTCGTGGGCTCGTAGTCGTACCACTCGTTCAGAGCGGGGCTGCCGTCGAAGGTCCCCGCGCCCGGAGGTCCCGGGACCGGGAGTTCTCGGTCCGGCTCGTAGCCGATGGTCGGGGCCGACGCGAGGTCGACAAAGGCCGAAGCTTCGCTCGCCCATCGCGCCCCACCCTTTCCGGGACCGCTGCCGCCGCTGTTGGTCTTCCACATCGTTCGCCAGATGGCCAAGTCCCAGTCCATGGAGGTCTTGGCGCCGCTGACCTCGACCGTGGCGCCTTCGAGCGTGAGGTAGGTCCAGCTCGCGTTCGTATCGACGCGAAGACCCGGTTTGGGTTTGGGCTGTTCTTCGCCTTCAATCGGAACGCCGGGCGCTTCGATGGCCGACCACATGAACTCGACATGCCCCGCCTCGCCGGCCTGGTTGTAATACTTCGTGATCTGCAGCTTGTAGAAGCTCGTCCCATTCGCCGCTCGGAGCACGTAGACGACGGGCGCCGGGCTCAGGCTGTGGGTGGGCTCGTCATAGAGGTACCAACCGTTCTCGGAGGCCGGGTTGGGGGCGAAGAAGACAAACGCGGCCTCGTCCCCTCCGATGAAGTCCGGGTTAGAAGACATGCCCTCGCGCGCTTCGTCCGTCGCGTAGCCCGAGCTCGGCGCCTTGGTGACCGCGGCGAAGTCCTGGTTGGTGATCGCGGCAACGAGCATGGCGCCGGAACCGCTCACCCCGCCGTTGACCTTGATGGAGAAGCGCCGAAGGCCGAGGTCCCACTCGGTGGAGACCGCGGGGTCGGCCGGCTTCACCTGACCCGGCTTCGAGAACCCGAAGTAGACGAAGGCGGATATGTCGGAGGCATCGACGACGGTCGAGTAGACCCCCGGGGACAACTCGGTGGTGACGACGGTGTCCGTCGTGATGTCGTCATCGACGGGCTCCGTCCCGCCGCAACCGATGAGCCCGCCGAGGCTGAGGAGCGTGGTTCCGAGGATGGCTCGCATGACTGATACCCTTCTCATGTGTCCCTCATAGTCGAGCATTGATACCTCCATAGAAGCTCCGCGGGGGGATCGGGTTGAACCGAGGATCCCCGGTGTCCAGCACGTTATCGATACCGGCAAAGACCTGGAAATGGTCGCCAATATCCTGCTGCGCCCTCAGATCGAAGGTCACATAGGGCGCCGCCACGGCATCGCCGATGGTCCCGTCGAGCGCCGCCTCATCGTAAAACGGCCGCTCGCTCACCCAGGTGCCGCGGAACCAGGCCTGCGTGCCCCAGGGGCGATGGTCGAAGAGCAGCTTGTAGGTGATTCGGTGATCGGCCCGACCCTCGAGGGTGCGGTTCAGCGCGACGTCCTTGGCGTACAAGAACGTGTAGCCGAGCTCGACCGTCAGGACCTCGAAGGGCACCACCCGGAGCATGGACTCCACGCCCTGCGTGACCGCCTGAGCCACGTTCACGTACTCGAACTGCGTGATGGTCGCGATCTCCCCTTGAGACTCGAGCTGGATGAGGTTGTCGATGTCGTTGCGGTAGAAGTTGGCGGTGGCCCAGAGCCACTTGTACGGCCGCAGCTCCACCCCAAAGTTGATGTTGCGCGAGGTCTCGGGCTCGAGCTCTGGGTTCCCGGCGATGCGATAGCCGGCCGAGAAGTTGTCGAAGACCAGGAGCAGCTCGCGAAACGAGGGCGCGCGAAAAGCGGTGGCGAGGCTCGCGCGAAAGATCAGATGCTCGCTCACGTCCGCCCGCGCAGAGATGCGCGGCGTGGGGTGGGTGCCAAACTGGGAGTCGGCATCGAACCGAAAACCAGGCACCAGCACCAGCCACGGCGCCTCGTTCAGCGTCCACTCGTCCTGGAGGAACAGGGAGAGGCGGGCGCGATCACCCGCCCCTTCATCGAGGCGCTCGGACTCGAGCTGTTCGACCAGCCCTTCGAGGCCGGCGGACACGAGGTGGTCGGTGAAGAAGGTGCGGTCCACCTGCGCCGTGAGCTGGCCGAGGCGCTCGAGCGTCTTGCTCTGCGTGAACTCGTTCGACTGCCGCTGGTCGAGCAGGAAGTCGTCGTTGAACATCGAGAAGTGACCAGTGAACCTCAGGCGTGTTCCGCTGGCGTTGATGTCGGATCCGAGCACGCCCGAGAAGGTCTGCGTGCGGTTGATGCGATCGAAGACGCCCCCTTGCGCCGAGGTATCGATGCCATCCGTGCCGCGCCCCAGGAAGTCGGCCCGCGCGGAGAGCAGCACGTCCTCGGAGGCCTGATAGTCGAGCCTCGCCTCGACGTTGCCTTCGTTGAAGAGGCTGCCCGAGGTCGCGGCCGAGGCCTCCTCGAGCTGGTACGCATCGCCGCGGTGGAAGCCGCCGTTGATGCTCCCGCTCCAGTTGTCGAGCCGACCGCCCACGTCCGCCGAAAGATCCACTCGATTGCGACTCCCGTAGCGCGCGTGCAGCGAGCCATCGAGCGCCTCGGCCGGCTTGCGCGTGATGATGTTCACGACTCCGCCCACCGCATCCGCCCCGTAGAGCGCCGATGCGGCGCCTTTTACGATCTCGATGCGCTCGATGCGCTCCGCTTTGAAGCGAGACAGATCCACCACTCCGTCTTTGCGACCGATGACCCGCTGACCGTCGACGAGGATGAGCACGTGCTGCGTGTCGAGGCCCTGAAGCTGAATGCCTGCGCCGGCCCCGCGAAAGGACTCGTTCACTTGAATGCCCGGCGCTTTGTCCAAGACCTGCGCCGCGTTTTCGGAGCCAGACGCCAAGATCTCTTCCCGCGTGATGAGCTCCGTCGCGACCGGCGAATCGAGCAGGCGGCGCTCGTTCCTCGAGCCGGTCACAACGACCTCGTAGAGGATGGGGTCGACACGCTCCGGGCTCGGTGCCCTTGGCGCGGCCGCCGAACTGGTCGAACTGGTCCCCGCGAGCTCAGCCGCCAAAAGGAGCAGGATGTGAAGGGGCGGGCCCATTCAAGCGGCCTGAGTGTCCCACGGAGCCTGCCGTTTTTCTATACTGCTTCTCAGTCTCAAAGAGGCCCCCACTGACCTGGGGGTCAGGACGTCGGCTCACGGTCTTTGCCGGCCGCGCGCAGCCGGCGCCGATAACCCAGGCCCCCGTGGATGCCGCTCGCCCCGATGAGGGCGATCGCGCTCAAGAGATGCGCCCGATACGCGAGGGTGCCGGACTCGAGGACAAAGATCTGTCCGTAAAGACCGGTGCCGCCCGCGAGCAGCCAGAGCGCGACCGCGAGGTAGCCGGTCCAACGAGAGTCGCGCTGACGTTTGATCCTCCAAACGCGGCGCAGGTGCACGACCAGATACACGAGGAGCGCGATGAGGGCGGCATCTCCGCTCAGATCATGGAGCAGAAGCAGCGGCCGGCGAATCGGCGCGAGAGTCTCCGGGTACGCGTAGGTGAAGGTTGCGGTCGTGATCGCCACACAGCTCGAGGCAATCAGCAGGATGAGCCACTTCCGAGCACGTTCTCTCAGGTCTTTTTTGGGAGGCTCGGCCACGATCCTCACACGAGATAACGGAGCACGAAGATGGCCTCCCCGGTGGAGACCGAGACCATCCAGAAGAAGATGAGGACCCAGGAAGCGGTGCGATGGCGCTGAAACCAGGTCTCCCGATCACGACCGAGGTCCGAGACCGCGGCGATGTACACGCCGCACAGGGTAAGGAACATGATCAGCGAGAGGATGCCGTGGCCGGCGTAGAAGAGCTTCAGCGCGGTGCTGAGCTCCGCCGAGCTGTCGGCGGCGGAGGCCCGCTGCGTCATATAGACGATGTTGACCGTGAGCTCGAAGACCAGGACCAAACCCAGCAGCTTCCAGCGAAAGACCTCGCCGCGGAGGTTCGAGATCACGCTGTAGAGAACGCCGGCGGTGACGAAGAGCTCCGAGATCGCGCTAAAGATCGAGAAGGCCGGGATCTCCATGGGCGCCCGAGATGACCCGGTTTTAGCGCGCCTGACAAGCTCGCCCCCGCGCTCTCGTCTCCAAGGAAATCCCTCAACTGGACACCTTCGGTCGATGGATTGGGTCACGTCCGCTCGCCGGAACTGGGCGCTTGAATGGTATGGCAGAGGTCATGAACGCTGATCGTGCTCTCTGTGTGCTCATGCTCGGACTCGGCCTCTCCACCGGGGCCTGCGGCGACGACACCGGTGCCTCGGACGCCGGCAACGGAAGCGAAGACACCGGCCAAGGGGTCGAGGACTCCGGCGCGCCATTGACCGACGGCGGCGTCGTGCCCGATGCAGGCGGCGATCCGGACGCTGGCGACCCCGGCGTGTGTGCGTTCATCGGGACCGCACTTCCCGTCGGGACCGCGCCCGCGCGAAGGGGTGACATGGCCTTCGCCATCGACCCGGTCTGCAAACGCGTCTTCATGTACTCCGGTGATCGCGCAGAACCCGTCATGTGTGGCCCGGCCGCCTCCACCTTCGTCGACGATCTGCACGTCTACGACATGAGCCGGCAGACCTGGGCACTGCTCAGCCCCACCGGTGACAAGCCACTCCCGAGGGCCCGTTCCCGCGGCGTTTGGGATCCCAATCGCGAGCAGTTCGTGGTCTTCGGCGGTCGTTGGCGCCAGGGCGCAAGCGGTCAATACACCTACTTGAACGACGTCTGGGGCTACGATCCTGTGGCCAACACCTGGACCGAGCTCGCCCCCTTCGCCGCCACTCCAGTCAACGGCCCCACCGGGCGCATGAACTTCGGCATGTCGGCCGACCCCGAGCGTGATCGCTTCATCATCACGCAGGGCGGACAGGTCGCCGCGAACTTCACGGAGTACGAGGTCGAGGGTGACACTTGGGCCTTCGACCTCGAAGCTCGGAGTTGGACCGAGATCGGCGCCAACTCGACGAACCGACCCGTCTCGCGCCTGTTCCATGTGACCGCGCTCGACAGGCAGCGTCAGCGCCTCTACATCTTGGGTGGCGCGGGTCGCGACGCGCTCTCGAACCCGATGTTCATGCGAGACCTGTGGGCGCTCGACATGGTCTCCGGCGAGTGGTCGGAGGTCCCCCAAGAGCTCCTGTGGCCCACCGGTCGCATCAAGGCCGAGATGAGCTACGACGCCGCCCGCGATCAGCTCGTGATGTACGGAGGCCACGACGACACCCCCATCGGAAACAACAGCGAGGTCTGGACCTTCAACCTGCAGTCGAGCAACTGGGCGCTGCGCTCCCCGGGCGACACGCTGAACCCCAACCGCGCCGAGAGCAACTTCTGCGACTTCCCGTACAACTTCGTGATCTACGATCTGGCCACACCCGAACGACGCGAGTCACACCTCTTCGAGATCGATGGCGACCTCGCCTTCATGTACGCCGGTCGCACCGACTGCGGACTGTCGAACGACAGCTGGTCACTCGACCTCACGAGCTACACGTGGACACTCGCCAGCGACTCCTTCAATGGCCTCACCTGCCCTCGGCAAGGCCGGACGGACTGCGAAGACATCGCGGTGAACCACTGCGGCGGCGTGCACGGGCCGTGATGCGTAGCGCTTAGCGGGCGAGGTGCACGAGCAAGCGGCGCAGATCCTCGTTCACACGGACGAACTTCGAGGAGCCGGCTTCGTCTTCGAGCCGCTTCTCGATCTCGGGCACCGCCTTCTTGTCGAGCGCGTTCCAGGCCGAGAAGATCGCAGCGGAACGGACGAAGAGATCGTCGTCGCCGATGAGCTTCGCGAGCGCCGGTGCCGCAGAGCTGAGCTTCTCTACTCGACCGAGCTCCCAGGCCGCCTTCTCTCGGACGATGGGGTCGGCGTCTTGCGCCTTCTTGGTCCAGCAATCGAGGTCCGACTTGCACTCGCGGGCCGCGTCCAGGCGCTTCAATCGCTCCGCGAGGTAGTCTTTCACGACCTTCACCTCCGTCGCGTCGACCGCGGCCTTGTAGGCGTCGTAGTGCTCGGCGCCGCCGAGGTTCGAGGCGTGATCGGCGGCGGGCTTGATGGCGGTGGTGAGTGAGCTGAGGTCGCCCGCGCAAGCCTCCTTGTCGGCCAGCCCCTGCTTGACGCACTCATCCACGAAGTAGGCCTGCGACATGCCCTTGGTGATCATGTCGCTTACGACCGAACGATCACCGATCTGATTGAGCGAGCGCATGATGGGCTCGCGCTTCGAGCCGTCGAGATCGAGCATCTGGGACGCGAGCACCGGAACCGCCTTCTTGGCCTTGAGCAGGCCGAGCGGAGCGGCGGAGTAAATGAGGAGGACCGGGTCTTGGTTGTCTGGCTGGGTCGAACTCTTGAACGCCTCGATGAGCGGGTCGATCGCGCGCTCGTCCCTGAGGTCGCCGAGAACGAAGCCGCACTTGGCCTTGGTGGCGGTGTTCATGAGGCCGCCCTTTTGCTCGAAGTACTGCTTCACGTCCTCGTTCTTGCCGTCCATGGTCGCGAGCAGCTTCTCGGCCACTGCGGGTCCGATCTTGAAGAGCGCGAATGAGGCCTCGCGATAGAACGAGACGCCCTGGTACTCGACGAACATCATCTGGATGAGGGCGTCCGCGGCGCTGATGTCCCCGATGTCGCCGAGCGCTTCGACCGCGTTCTTGCGCATGAACTTGTTATCGTGCGTGAGCGCGAGCTTGGCGACGTCGCCGACCGCGTCTTTGCAGCCCACCTGGCCGATGGAGCGGATGGACTTGAGCACGGTGTAGTCGTGGCGGCTCTTGTGCATGAGATCGACGAGGCGTCCGCAGGACGACGGGTCCTTGAGGTCACCGAGCGCCTCGGCGATGGCCTCGTTGGTGCCGTTGGTGTTCTTGTCGCGCGGGTCGCTGCTCGAGCCGGCCGCCACATCGATGGCTTCGAGGAGCGCGGGCACGACGGACTTGTCGCCGATGCGAGCCGCGACCTTCGCGGCCTCGGCGCGATGCGCATCGTAGGGCGTGCCGGTCTCGGGCGCCTTGAGCATCTGCAACAGACCCGGCAGAGCGGCGGCGGACTTCGCTTTCGCGACGGTCTTGAGCGCAGCTTCGCAGTGCTTGCGCTTCGCTTCGCCCTGCTTCAGACGAAAGGCCTGGGCGCAGGCCTCACCGTTGGCGGCGATCATCGCGGCGCACTTCTCTGCGTCCTCGCGACAATCGGAGATTCCCCCGCAGCCAAAGAGACCCGTTGCCAGGCCGAGGGTTGCTCCCAGGCCGATCCACTTGGACAAACGCATACCCACGCTCCCACCTCGGCGTCGGAGTCAGAGCTGAAACACCCCGACTTTCAGCCGCTTAGGCGCGCGTACACCATTCGGGGGGTGGAGAGTCAAGCGCTTCCGGGTCCGCGGCGCGAGCATCCGCCCGCGGACGGGTAAAAAAGTGTGTCCTGGTGCGCAACATTCCCACATTCGGCCCGATACGTCCTGTGAAGGCGCGAGCCTGAACGATCCTCCCCTGGTGGGGCGCCGGCGAAGGCTTGATGGGTCTGCGTCGGCCCCCACCGCTTTCTTTTCGGGCTTCGGCGCAGGGCCCATCCTCAGTCGGCGGTGACCCGGAACTGCCCCGCGAGCTCCTCACTCGCCGCGACGAGCCGGAAGATCTCTCCCGTCGTCACGTCCAGCCCCGCATAGACTCGAAACCGATAGGCGTGGCCGAGGTGCAGCGGCTCCGTGGGCGAACCTTGAGCCCCATATCGGATGCGCGTGCTCGAACCCAAGACCCGAAAACGAGGCACGCCCCTTGCGTCGAAGCCGCCCCACAGGTTCTGCCCGAGCACGTTCTCGACTTCGACGACGTAGAAGGTGGCCTCGGGGTGCGCGCGCCAAAGGAACTCGGCGTCCGCGCCCACGGTCCCGGTGAGCGTGGGGCTCAGGATCTCCATCGAGGGTGCTACCGGCAGCTCGATGCTCGCGGGCGGCGCCGACTCCACCAGGACCTCGAGGTCTTCGAGCTCGCGAATGAGGTCTGGGCTCACGACCAGAGCGTCGGCCTCGAGGAAAGCGCGAACCCGGTATCGGCCCGGTGGCACCCCCGGGATGCTGAAACCGGCGTCCGTCGTGGCAGTGGCCTCGAGGCCGGGCACAGGCTCGCCGGTCCCCGCATGCGCAAGCGCAACGGTGGTGGGCCCGGCGCCCGCGCCCAGCGTGCCGCTCACGGCGACGCCGGCGGCGGTGGAGAGCTCGAGCGAGAGTTCCTCGGTCTGGTCGGGCACCCGAACCGCGGGCAGCGCCTCCCCGCCGTGGCCTTGGAGCAAGGCCTCGACGCGGTAGTCACCCGGCGGCAGATCGAGCAAGACGAAGCGCCCTTCCGCGTCGGTGAAGGACGCACGCTCGACGGTGGACGCAGCCACCACCAAAGCCCCGGGCACCGCGGCGCCGGCACGCAGAACGCGACCGCTGAGGGTCCCCGGCGCGGGGCTCGCGCGCGGATCCAGGCCCACCTCGAGGTTGACCGTCTGGCCTTCGATCGCAGTGAACTCCGGCGCCGGCAGGAAGGGACGAGGCGCCGCAAGGTAACCTGCGGCCTGGACCCGCACTTCGTATCGGCCCGCTGGGACCTCGATGGAGAGCAGGCCGCTGCCGTCTGTTCGGTGCATGGGCTGAGATACCCCGCCCTGCGTGAGAAGGACCTGCGCCTCCCCGATGGCGCCGCCCGAAGTGGCATCGACGATCCGCACCTCGACGCGCGGCGGCGGGGGCAACTCCTCCTCCTCGCCGCAGCCTAAGGAAAGGAGCAGACCGACGGAGAACGGCAGCAACGCGAACTTCTGCACGGTGCGGGAGCACAGCATCCTTTTATTCTGGTCGTCAAACCATGGAGAATCGGCGGCGGCGGTGCTAGCTTGCGCGCCATGAAACGTGCCCTTCGCCCTCTCACCCTCATGGCTCTGTCGTCCGCCGTCGCGATGTTCCTCGCGGCGTCCTGCGCCACCTCGGAGGTCTCGAAGTCCGAGCGGTGGTCGACCTATCCCGGCTGCAACGCCGCACAGTGCAAGTCCTGGTACGAGGAGTGCTCGGCGGAGTGCATCAACGATCAATCGGCCTCCGTGACCGAGTGCGAGAACAAATGCCGAGGCCGCATCCCCGCCTGTGAAGAAGCCTGCGCGGGCTGAGCCTGAGCAAGGACCTTCGACGTGAGCCGCGACCAACCCGTCCGTTCCACCCTGCCACCACCCGCGCCCCTCGAGTGGGAGTCCAAGTTCTTCCAGGACACGGTGAAGCTGGTGGAGCGGACTTCGGATCTGATGAAGCTCGATCCGAACATCAAGCATCGGCTCACGACCCCCGACCGCGCGCTCATCGTCACCGTCCCCGTCCGCATGGACGATGGCACGGTGCAGAACTTCGTGGGCTACCGCGTCCAGCACAACAACACGCTCGGCCCCTGCAAGGGCGGCATTCGCTATCACCACGACGTGAACCTGGGTGAAGTGAGCGCGCTCGCCACACTCATGACCTTCAAGTGCGCGGTCGCGGGCCTCCCGCTCGGCGGGGCCAAGGGCGGCGTGCGCGTGGACCCCACGCTCTTATCTCGGCACGAGGTGCAGCGACTCACGCGAAGGTACACAGTCGAGATCATCAACTTCATCGGCCCGGACTCCGACATTCCGGCCCCCGACATGGGCACGAACGATCAGACCATGGCCTGGATCATGGACACCTACTCGCAGATGAAGGGCTACGCGGTTCCGTCCGTCGTCACCGGAAAGCCGATCTCCGCCGGCGGCTCCAAGGGCCGGCGCGAAGCCACCGGCCGCGGCGTCGCGTACACCATCGCCGCCGCCGCCGAGCATCTCGGGCTCAAGCTCGAAGGCATGACCTGCGCCATTCAGGGCTTCGGCAACGTGGGCATGTATGCCGCCAGAAAGCTCGCGCGCATGGGCGTGAAGATCGTGGCGGTCTCGGATGTCACGGGGGCCATCTACAACCCCGAGGGCCTCGACATCGCTCACCT
Source organism: Deltaproteobacteria bacterium (assembly GCA_011526105.1). Classification (GTDB taxonomy): domain Bacteria; phylum Myxococcota; class Kuafuiibacteriia; order Kuafuiibacteriales; family Kuafuiibacteriaceae; genus WYAZ01. The sequence goes on from WYAZ01000176.1 coordinate 14,135, forward strand.
CAGGAAATACGTCGGCATCCGTCAGGTGGTGCAAGGTTATCCGCGAGCCGAGGCCATCACCAACGACCAGCTCTTGCGCCTGAAGGTGGACATCATGCTCCCGGCCGCGCTCGGCGGTGTCATCGACGCCGAGATCGCAAGGGACATGAAGTGTCGCATCCTCGCCGAGGGCGCCAACGGGCCGGTGACCTCTGAGGGTGACGAGGTCCTCCGGGCGCGCTCGGACGAGATCTTCGTCATCCCGGACGTACTCGCCAACGCGGGCGGCGTGACCGTCTCCTACTTCGAGTGGGTCCAGGGCCTGCAGTCGTTCTTCTGGACCTCGAGGGAGATCAACGAACGGCTCTACCGCGTCATGCACACCGCCTTCGACGACTGCGTGAAGTTCAAAGAGAAGTTTCGCACCGACATGCGTACCGCGTCGCTCATGCTCGGCATTCACCGAGTGTCGGAGGCGATGCTCGCGCGTGGTTTGTTTCCGTGACCGACGTGCGGATGAGAGGATTTCGGCAGCGCCACGCGCTCCGAGAGGTCGAGGCGCTCATCGAGGCCCGCATCCATCCGCTCTCGGTCGAGCGAGTCCCCTTCTCGCTCGCGCTCGGGCGCGTGTTGGCCGAGCCGGTGGTGGCGCCGAGAAACGTCCCCCCGCACCCCAAGTCCGCCATGGACGGGTACGCGGTCCGCGCCGCGGACCTGCCGGGACGTCTCGAGGTCGTCGGGGAGATCATGGCCAAGGCCAGCTTCGATCGTCCGCTCGAAAAGGGCGAGGCGGTTCGGATCATGACCGGGGCCCGCGTACCCGAGGGCGCGGACACCGTGGTGATGGTCGAGGACACCGTGTCCGAGCCTCCCTTCGTGCGCATCGACCATGCTTCGGTCTCGGGTCGACACGTACTCCGCACCGGCGAGGACTTGAGCGCCGGCGCGGTCATCCTCGAGGCGGGGCGTCGCCTCGGGCCGGCGGATCTGGCGATGCTCGTGAACCTCGATGCCCTCGAAGTCACGGTCCGCCGCACGCCCAAGGTCAGGCTCATCCCCACTGGAAACGAGCTCATCCCCGCGGGCCAAGCCCCGAGCGGCAACGAAGTCGTCGAGTCGAATTCGTACATGCTGGGCGCGATGATCGAGCGTGACGGGGGGGTGGCCGTGCCGCATCCCATCGTGCGCGACGACAAGGAGATGCTCAAGGAGGCCATTCGCCGCCCCGGCGCCGACCTCGTCGTGGTCACCGGTGGTTCGAGCGTGGGCATGGAAGACTTCGGGCCGGTGGTGGTGCGCGAGCTCGGCGAACTCCCCATCCACGGTCTGCACATGAAGCCGGCCTCCCCGTCCGGCGTGGGCTTCGTGGACGGCGTGCCCGTTCTCCTGGCGCCGGGCTATCCCATCGCCGGCTACGTCGCTTGGGACATGATCGGCCGGCTGATCGTCCAGCGTCAGCTCGGAAGAACGCCCGCTCTGCCGTACAACAAATGCAGGGCTCGCCTCGCGCGCACCGAGAAGAAGGCCGAAGCGCAAGTCCTCATCTTGCGCGTGAAGCTCGAGGCCAAAGAGAGCGGACTCATCGCGAGCTCCATCAAGGGCGGCGCGGCCCTGTTGTCCACGCTCACCGGCGCCGACGGCTTCGTGATCATGCCCGAGGGCGTATCAGAGCTCGAGGCCGGCACAGAAGTCACGGTGTACTGCTACCCGAGCTGAGAAGTCCGATGTTCGAGCAGAAGCTCCTAGAGAACCAAGTCATCCTCGTCACCGGCGGAGGTACCGGACTGGGCCGGTCCATGGCGGCACGATTCGCCTCCTTGTCGGCGAAGGTCGTCATCCTCGCCCGGAACCTCGAGCGTCTGGAGCAAACCGCGGCCGAGATCCGCAAAGAAACCGGCGGCGAGGTGCTCTCGCTCGAGCTCGACGTGCGTCGCCCCGAGATGGTGGACGCCGCCCTCGCGAGAGTCCTCCGCGAGATGGGCCCGGTCACCGGTCTCGTCAACAACGCGGCGGGGAACTTCCTCGCTGCCACCGAAGACCTCAGTCCACGAGGCTTCGACGCCATCATCGACATCGTCCTTCGCGGGAGCTTCTTCATGACCCAGGCGGTGGGGCGCCAGATGATCGACCAGAGGATTCGAGGCTCGATCGTCTCCATTCTCACGCCCTACGCCATGACCGGCTCCGCCTTCGTCGTGCCTTCGGCGATGGCTAAGGCGGGTGTCTTGGCGATGACCCGGTCCCTCGCGGTCGAGTGGGGCACCGCCTATGGCATTCGCCTCAACGCGGTCGCGCCGGGGCCGTTTCCGACGGACGGAGCCTGGAACGCGCTGGTGCCGGATGGGGCGGTCGAAGAAGAGGTCAAGAAGCGCATCCCACTTCGCCGCTTCGGCGAACACAAGGAGCTCGCCGACCTCGTCGCCTATCTCATGAGCCCCAGCGCCGGCTACATCAACGGAGACTGCATCACGATCGACGGCGGCGGCTGGCAGAAGAGCGGCGGCGATTTCAACCACCTCACCGATCTCGATCGCGGCTCGCTCAAGAAGATCTTCGCCTCGATGAAGGCTCGCGCCAAGTAGCCCTTGCTCCCCTGGGAGCCGTGTGCCTAGCTTCTCGCCCGGGAGACCTCACATGCCTCGTTTCATCGCCCTCACCTTCATCGTGTTCCTGATCTCGCCCGTCGCCTTCGCCCAAGAGGGCGAGGACGCCATCGATGTGGACTTTGGTTCGAGCCGTATCGGCGGGCCCGGGGCCACCTCGAGAGAGCGCGCGGTCATGCGCGCCATGGAGCAAGAGGACGAGTACGTCACGGAAGAGACGTTGCCGCCGGTGGGTCACAAGAAGCGTCTCCCCGGGCTTCACGTGCTCGCCGCACGCTCGGCCGGCGGCAAAGACTGGGAAGCCGCCTGCCTCAAGTACGATCAGATCCAGGAAGAAGGCGGCGAGGAGGCCATGGAGATGCACCCGGAGGCCAAGAAGAACGCCTGGCGCTCCTACTTGGCGTGCGCGGAGCGATTGGTTGTTCAGGAGAGCTTCGAGAAGGCGGAGCGGCTCATCAAGACCAGCGAGAAGTTTGGCGCCTCCGACCACCGGCACGCCGCGCTGCGCCGCAAGATGATGCAGGCGGAATACAAGAAGGCCCTGACCGCCGGCGACATCAACAAGTCCCTCGAGCTCTTTGATCGGTACCAAAGCGCTCAGGAGGACGAAGACGAGCGGATCTGGATGGGGGCCGAGATCGCGAGGCGCGCGCTCGAGGCCGACGCCGCCGGCGACAAGAAGCTCCGAGATCAGCTCATCGTCCACGGTAACAGAGTCGCCCCGATGAACACGGACCTGCGCACCCTCAAGGAGAGCATCGACTTCCAGGCCAACATCGGAAAGAACCTGGCGCTGCTCATCGGAGGCGGGCTGGTCTTTGTCTTCGGCTTCGTTCGGATCGCAAAGTGGCGAGCCCGGAGACGCGTCGAGGCCGCGGTCGGCGGCAAGCTCGGCAAGAAGAACAAGTTCATCGACGACGAGTGAGCCGCCGGCGGCTGGGCGCCGACCTGCGCATCACGGAAGCTCCAGGACCAGATCGACTCGCTCGAGGCGCAGCTCAGCCTCCCGGTCGGCTACGCGAGCGAGGAGCAGCACCGAGTGCCCCAGGTGGGGACCGAGGTCCTCGTGGGTTGCTTCGGGGCTGAGCTTCACTCGGCCATCACTGAGCTCGATCTCGAGTTCCTTGCCGCTCGAGGCGAGACGTCCTCGAACCCGCACATCCTGGCCGCGATGCGCCAACAAACCCGCACGGTCGGTGAGCAGCGGAGTCTCCGACCGCCGCCGGCAGTCTTGCTCGCATCCGGCGCTGATCGCCTCCGCCGCCACCGCCTGCATCTGTCGATCGCGCTCGCAAGACGGCTGACAACGC
>WYAZ01000177.1 GCA_011526105.1 Deltaproteobacteria bacterium
CCGATCCGCGTCGGCCCGCCGTGTTGGGCCTCCTCGCGTTATCGCAGGATAGCGCATTCGTCGGCCCGCCTTGCGGGCCTCGCGTCTTGGCCGTCTCGCTCGGTCGCGGGTTTTGAGATGAGCTCTACAGAACGCGGGCCATCATCACCTCGCCGAAGACCCGAAGGGTCTCGAGAAAGGTCTCGGTCTCCTCGATGGGCGGGGCCAAGCGCTCGCTCCAGGAGGGCCCCTCGAGCTTGCTCTCGATGAACGGGAGCTGAAGCAATCCCTCGTCGGTGCGGCCCAACATCAGGAGGGCGGGAATGCGCTGGATCCGGCTCTTTCCAGCGGTCTTTACGAGGAAGTCGAACACGTTGACCGTGTCCACGAAACGGTCCTCGCGCGCGTCCGCGAGGTAGATGAACCCGTCCAGGCCTTTGAAGAGCGATTGGTTTCGAGCGTCGGCCCGCTCGGGGCCGTGCCACTCGTAGATCTCCATCGTGACTGGGCGCGTGCTGCTCTCGGTCTCGAGGTGCAGTCGGGCGACGTTACATCGCCCGGAGACGCTGGACCCAATGACCGTGAACAGACCTCGCTCGTCCTTCCCAACCTGTTCGAGGCGCGTGGTCTTGCCGGTGGCGGGAGGTCCCGCCAGGACTGCCTTCAGGATGAGGCGGTTTGCGTCGAGGTCGACGAAGGCCACGAGCGTTCAGTTTACCAGGCGCCGCGACGATCCCATCGGTGGGCGCGAAGGCGTTCGACCACCTCGGGGGAGAGCGGCCCTGCATCCGAAACTGCAGCGTTGAGTTCAGCCTGTTCCACGGTGCGAATCCCGGGGATGACGGTGGAAACCTGGGGGTGGGAGAGACAAAAGCGGAGGGCGCCGGCCGCCATGTCACCCGCCGACTCTTCGAGAATACCCCGCACTGCCTCCACGCGATCGACCACTTCAGTCAGCTTCTCCGCCGCGAAGTAGATGGACCTCGGATCGCCCTCCGCGAAGCGCGTGTCCTTGGCGAGACGACCCGCGAGCGCCGACTCCTCGAGCGGGCTTCGACAGACGATCCCGACGTCGTGTTCCTTGGCCGCAGCGAAAAGCTCGTCCTCCGGCGACTGCTCGAAGACGTTGTAGTGCACTTGGAGCACGTCGACGATGCCAGAGCGCACCGCACGCAACGCAGACTGGGGCTCGAAGCGCCCCACCGAGATCCCGAAGAACCGGACCACACCCTCGGCCTTCAGGCTCTCGATCGCACGCTGCCATCCGTCCTCCTCGAGGAAGTGATCATGAAAGACGTGGAGCATGAACACGTCGAGATACTGCACGCGCAGGTTTCGAAGGCTCTCGCGGATGAGCGTCTTGATGTGATGGACCGGGTAGACCTCTTCGACGCTGGCGTGCGCGGACGCCGGCCAATGCAGGTTCATCGGCGGGATCTTCGTCGCGATGATGACCTTCTCGCGAAGCTTCTCGCGGCGGATGAACTCGGCGAGCAATCGCTCGGAGTGGCCGTAGCCATAGACGAGCGCGGTATCGAAGTAGTTGATCCCGAGCTCGAAGGCGCGCTGCAGCGCCGCCATCGACTGGCGGTCTTCGAGCGGACCCGAGGTCTGACCGCCAATGCCCGAGCCGCCGAAGCCCACCTCGGAGATCTCGAGGCCGGTTCGGCCGAGCTTGCGGAGCTTCATAGGGGCTCGGGAACCATGCCGCGAGCCAGACCTTAGGTCCAGAAACCCCGGGAGATCGATGTATTCCCGGGTAGGCAAAAGGCGCTTTACTGCTGTGGCGAGCAGGTCCCACCGGCAACAGACCGACGCGAACCGAGGCTCAGTTCGGTCATGCTGCCGCCAGATGTTCTCGACCAAGTACCTCGTCCCGACCCTTGCTGCCGCGTTCCTCCTGGCTGGCTCCGCCACCTGGAGCACGCCCGCCTCCGCCGAACCCGGCACGGCCGTGCATTGCAGGAAAGCGAAGAAGAAGAAGAGCAAGAAGGCTCGCCGCGCAAAGAAGAGCCGGTCGAAGTCGAAGGCCAAGAAGGTCGCCGCGACGCAGGCGCCCGCTCCCGCCGCCAAACCCCGCATGAATCACGAGACCGTCATCGGGATGCACCGCCGCGGCGCGACCCAGTCCGAGATCGTCTCCACCGCCGAGAAGTTCGGCTACTCCGCCGACAGCGCTGACCGAGAGCGGATGGCTCAGGCGGGCATGCCCAAGACCCTCATCGCCAAGCTCGCCTCGGATGAGCCCGCGGCCCCCAAGCCGCAAGGCATCAAGCTCGAGACCATCTCCAGCTACGAAGACATCGACTTCGATGCGGTGCCGCCCCCGCCGGGAACCCCGGAGTGGGTGAAGCAGCAGAACGCTCGCAAGGCCTCGGCCAAGCCCGCGCAAGCCGCCGCGCCCGTCCGAGCCCAGCCCGCGGTCCACAAGGCCAGCGCGGTCCGCAAGGTCCAGATCGAAGAGGACGAGGACGAGTCCCCCAGCCCAGCGCCCGGCCGCCGCGCGATCGTTGCTGCGCAGTAATCCGTTCCCGGCTCTGCTACGTTTGCCCTCGTGAGCAGCGCAGCGCCCCAGACCCTCGAGACCTTCCCGAACCCGAAGCCCGAGCGCGACTACGAGATCGCGTTCGACTGCCCCGAGTTCACCTGCTTGTGTCCAAAGACGGGGCAGCCCGACTTCGCCACGATCCGGATCCGCTACGTGCCGGATCAAGCCTGCGTCGAGCTCAAATCGCTCAAGCTCTACCTGTGGTCCTTCCGAAACGAAGGGCACTTCCACGAAGCCGTGACCAATCAGATCCTCGACGAGCTCGTGCGCGCAACCGCGCCGCGAAGCATGACCGTGGAGGGCGACTTCCTGATCCGCGGCGGCATTCACACCGTCGTGCGCGTCTCTCATCGCAAGCCGGGCCACGGCGCAGATCCGAATGCGTGACGCCCCGAGCAGGACTGCTGAGATCGTGTGCTTCATGCGAGCCGCCGAGGCACGCGAGCCCGAGCGTCACCGAATCCTCTACGACCGCTACGCCCAGCTCTTCTTGAGGCCCCTCTCGCGAGCGAGCTTGGCGACCTGGCGAATCGCGGGCAGCGTCAATCGCTGGGCCGGCGATCTCTCGCCGGGCATGGCGGCCTTTGTGCTGGCGCGTCACCGCTTCATCGACGAAGCGATGATCGAAGCCGTTGGGCGAGGCTCCATCCGACAGGTCGTGTTGCTCGGCGCCGGCTACGACACCAGAGCCTATCGCTTCGCCGGGCAACTTCGAGACACGCGGATCTTCGAGGTCGACCACCCCGCGACGGGCGGGCGCAAGCGGACTGTCACCGCGGCGAACACCGAGCTCCTGGTGGACCCAGGAAACCTCAGCTACGTCGAGATCGACTTCCGCGTGGACTCGCTCTCGGAGAAGTTGCGCGCGGCCGGCTTCGATCCGGCGGTCCCCGCCTTCTTCGTCTGGGAAGGTGTCTCCATGTACCTGACACGCGAGCAAGTGAAGAACACCCTACAAACGTTGCACGCGCTCGGCGCATCCGGCTCCGAGCTCGCGCTCGATTTCTGGTTCCTGATGGACGGCTCCAACCTCTACTCCACGGTCCATCGAACCGCGGCGCAAATGCTGTCCTTCCTGAGCGAGCCCATCACCTTCACTCTTCACCCGGAGGATGCACCCTCGATGCTGGAGCGGCTGGGCTGGCGAGCCGAAGACGTTGCCACCGCTTCGGAGCTCGAGCGACGCTTCGTGACCGACGAGCGCAAAGTCTCGCCGGCCAACTACGTCCTCACCGCGACGCGAATCTAGAGCTCATCTCGAGAGCCCCTCGGTCGCGATTTCGACCCGTCCACGTCGTCGCGCGGTGTTGGGCCTCCTCGCGTTATCGCGGGATAGCGCGTTCGTCGGCCCGCCGTTGCGCGCCTCGCGTCTCGGTCGTCTCGCCCGGTCGGGGGTTCTGAGATGAGCTCTAGCGTCCTCGCTCCTGGCGCATGAGACCTACTTTCTCATTCGACAAAACCCCACCGCTTGCCTTTCCGGGTCCCGAGCGCGAGGACCAAGACATGCGAGTGCCATCCCTGTTTTGGCGGACTTCTAGCCTGACCCTCGGTGCGACACTGATCGCACTCATCTCTGCTGGCTGTGGCGACGATGACGAGCTTCCCGCCGATGAGCTGAGCTACGAGCTCTTCGAGAGCACCACGTTGCTCGATGAGGCCACGCTCTCACTTCTGGTCGAAGACACCGCAGACGGGACCCTTCGCTTTCAGGGCACACCCGCCGCGCTGACTGGGCTGGCGCCTCTGGCGGTCATCGTGGCCCCGGGCTCACCCCAGAGCCCAGACGGACTGCTTCGGCTCGTGCGCTCGGTCGAGACAGATGGAAACGGCCTCGTGGTTCACACGCTGCCAGCGCCCGTGCAGCTCGCCTTCCGCAAGCTGCACGTAAAGATGACGCGCACCATCGACGAGACCAGCGGCGTCGTCGACTGGGAAGAGGGCACGGGGCGATCGAGCCTGCAGCAGGGCCTGAGCTATTCCGGGGGCTACTGGCCGAACAAGAGCATCGAGGAGTATCCGGTCAACGGCGACAACGACAAGTCCACGCCCTTCGATCAGGTGCAGCTGAAAGCTGGGCTCAGCGCCGGCTTCAAGTATACGTTCAGCCTCGACGTCGACTGGGGTGATATCTTCGCGATTCCCGACAAGGTCACCGACTGCCTCGAGGAGGTCGTCACCTTCAGCTTCTCGTGCAGCCCGATGAACTTCTTGCCCGAGGCCAAGGTGGGCTTCACGATCGAAGCCGGGGCCAACGCCGAGCTCAACCTCGAAGGCATCACCTTCCTCCCCTACGCGAGCGAGTACATCGTGGCGAAGAAGAAGCTCGAGGAGATCCCCATCGGCCCGCTGCTCTTTGTCCCGCACGTAGAGGTGGTCGCGCGCCTCGAGGGGGAGGCCTCGAGCCAGTTCAAGCTCTCCGCGAAGGCGGCTGTCGGGGCATCGGCAGGGATCAGCTTCTCGACGCAGAGCAACGTGAGTTTCCAGACCCCGAGCTTTGACCACAGCTTCGAGGCCCCCTCTGTGGCCGCTACGCTGAGCGCCCGCGGCAAGGTCGCGGTAGGCCCACGTCTTCATCTGCGGCTCTACAACTTCGCCGGGCCGTATGCTTCGCTCTTCGCCTTCGCGGAGGTGCTCGCGGATTCCCAGGCCAATCCATGCTGGCGGCTCATCGGCGGGGTGGAGGGTGACTTCGGCTTCGAGATCGTGACCCCCGACCTGCCGGTCGTGGGCAGTCTCACCATCGCGCGCTTCGGCCCCGTTGATTACGGCATCGCCTCGAACGAGGTCGACTCCGGTGCTTGTGAGCCGGTCGCCACCGGACCAGGCGGCGGCCAAGGCGGCTCGTTCGATCCCGCCGCCTTCGCCAACCCGACGTTCACCCCCTGGGCCAAGAGCTACGGCGGGGTCGTCGATGGCTTCCCCATCGAAGGTCCAGGCGCCCAGATCGAGTGGTCTCAACTCACCCCCACCATCGACGGCCGCATCATGCTGACCGGCTCCGACACGAATGCATTGGTCAAGCTGGGCACCGATGGCACGCTCATCTGGGCCAAGCGTTACGTCGCCGATATCCCCTTCTGGCGGGACACGCTCATTCCGGACGTCCTCCCTGGTTTGGTCGTCAACACCGACGACGCGGCCATGCTCGTCGTCGCACATCCCTACGTGCTTTTGAAGGTCGACTCTGGTGGAAACCTTCTTTGGTCAAAGCACTTCGAAGTCGACTCCTACAGAGAGACCTGGATCCGACTCAGCGGCGCCGTCTCGGACGGAGCTGGTGGATTCTTCCTCGCCGGCACCTTCGGCGAAGACTACTCGACGCCGGTCGAGACCGTGGATGGGCTCATCATGCGCATCCGCGCCGACGGCACCCCCATTTGGTCCAAGCGCTTCGGCGTTCCGAACAAGGGCGAAGTCATCCTCACGCTCCTGCCGTACCACGAGGGCATCGTCGTCGGCGGATCCGCCTGGGATCCGAGCGTCTCCCGCTGGACCCCGTTCGTTCACCGCTATGGTCGAGACGGAGACGTGGTCTTCCAAAGAGACCTCATCATCGACGACTGCGAAGGGAACTACATCTACGGTGGTCATTTGATTCAGGGGGCAGAGACGCAGGATGGAGATCTCGTCTTCGCCCATCACTTCGTTCAGCAGGGCTTCGTCTCCGGCCTCGTGCGCTTCAAGCCGAACGGTGACCTGTCCTGGAACTCGCAGTTTGGACCGTCGGAGCTCGGCCACCTCGGGCCCATCATTAGCTCGTTCGTAGAGCTCCCGACGGGCGGATATCTCGCCGCCGGGAGCTACAGCGGCACACAGACCGAGAGCGACTGGTTCCTCGCGAACCTCGACGGCCTCGGACGGCCGGTATGGTTCAAGCGCATCGGCGGCGTGAACGTGCCCGAGACCATCGGCCGCGACGAAGACAGCTATCCGTCGCTTCTGCTGACCAACGACGGAGGCCTCATCATCGGCGGCTTCAGCGAGGCGTACGCCTTCCCGGAGGATGCCCTGGTGGCCATGAAGGTACCGGCCAAGAACGGCGAGATCACGTTCGCGCCGGGGAGCTCGGTCGCGTCGAGCCCGGTTGGTTTTGGGACGCGCGCCCACTGCTTCGCGAACGCGAACGCGAACCTTCCGCCGCGAGATCTGGTCATTCCGGTTTCGCCCCTGCCGATCACGGTGGAGACGGTGCAGGTGGAGCAACGAACCCACACGCCCTGAGATCTAGAGCTCATCTCGAGACCCCTTCGGTCGCGATTTCGGCCGATGCGCGTCGGTGCGCGGTGTTGGTCCTCCTCGCGTCATCGAAGGATAGCGCGTTCGTCGGCCCGCCTTGCGCACCTCGCATCTCGGCCGCCTCGCTCGGTCGGGGGTCTCGAGATGAGCTCTAGAGTTCGAGCCGACGCTTCCCCACCACACCCCGCGCCAGGTGCTTGATCATGGGCCGCGAGAACATCGCGTTGTTGCCCTGGGCGCACTCGTAGGTGCAGCGGCACTGGGTCTCGTCCACCCACTTGCGCAGCGTCTTCGCCTGCTTGGCCTTTATCAGCTCGCGAAAGCTCGCCCCCTCCCCGATGCGGCCGATGTCGTCGGACAAGACCTCGCAGGGACCCACTCGGCCGTCCTCCCAGATGACGTAGCTCAGAGTGCCCGAGGTACACGGAGTCACGAACTCGTTGGTTTTGGCGACGCGGTAGATGAGCTCCTTCTGCAAAAGGTCCTTCACCTTGACCACGCGGCTCCCGAAGAAGCTGTAGTGAGGCACGGCCCCGCTGTTCAGGTGCTCCTCGTAGCGCAGCACCGCGAGTCGATAGGCTTCGAGCACCGCCTCCGGGATCGGCGGATGTTCGAGCGCGTGATAGCGGAAGAGATTGATGGAGATGCCGCGTGGATTGAAGTCTCGGACGAGCTCATCCACGAACGCAGGGAAGTGCTGAGCGTTGTCCGGCTGAACAGTGGTGGTGATGGTGAGGTTGAAGTTTGGATACAGGTCTTGCAGCTTTCGCAAGCGGCGGAAGGTCGCTTTCGCGCGGTCGAATGAGCCCTCGCCGCGGACCGCATCGTGGACCTCTCTGGGGCCGTCGATGGAGATCATGAGCACGAAGTCGCCCCACTCCATCTCCTGCAGAATGCGCAGCGTGGACTCGTAGGTCTTGTCTGAGTACCAGCCGTTGCTGGGTACACTCATCACCTTGGGACGGCAGTTCTTTTGGATGACCCTCACGAGCTCGGGGAGATCCTTTCGGAGATAGATCTCCCCCCCGCCAAACGCGTACCAAAGGAGCGGCCCGACTTCGCTGGTGGTCTTGTCGAGCAGATCGAGCGGAAGCTCGCCGGGATTGGGGGAGTCGAGCGCCTCCTTGTAGAAGCAGTGCGTGCAACGCAGGTTGCAGACCGCGGTGACGAAGTTGATGATCTGAACCGGCATGCCGGTCTTGAAGGTGATGCGCCAGAGCGCCACGAAGAAGTCCCAAGCACCGATGAGCGCCTTCTTCAGTCGGCGCATCCCGGCGGAGACCAGGGCGAGCACGTAGGCGCTCGCGATGGTGGTCCCGAGCGCGGGCCACAGCAGCAAGGTCTTCAGCTTCCAGCCCAGAGGCAACGGCCGGAGCACATTTGGCCACAGGGAAACCGGGGACACGAAGAGCGCGGCGATGATGGGTCCAGCGACGGTCCACGGGAGGAGTGAACTCAATCCCGCCAGCAGGAACCAAGGAAGGAGCGCCCCCGCCAGCCAGTTGAGACCCATGAGGGACCCCACCTGCGCGCTCGACAAGCCGAACACGGCCGGGTGGCGATGACGGGCGCGAACGCCGCTGTAGACCTTGAGCCCGTAGTCTTTGAGAGTGCCAAGCGCGTCGTAGGCCTTGAGATGGATCGCGGTGAACGCCGAGTGCACGACGACCGGATGCCCGAGATGCTCACAGCGAAGGAAGAACTCGTTGTCTTCGTGGGTGCGAAGCTGCTCGTGAAAGCCGCCCACCTCCTGAAAGAGTTCGCGCCGAATGATGAAGTGGGACGACGACGACCAGCCCCTCTGTTGCCCCTGTCCCACTCCACCAAATCGGTGACGCAGGATGAGGTTGTGCATTCGACTGAACGCGCTATCGCCCTCGTAGTCGAGGTCGTAAGTTCCGCAGATGGGTGCGTCCGACGGCTCACGGAGGAACGCCTCGAGAAACTCGAAGCTCTTCGGAGTAAACAGAACGTCGGCATCGACGAAGAGCAGATACTCCCCCCGCGCTGCACGAGCTCCGATGTTGCGGGCGCGCCCCGGTAGCGCTCGATCGGCGACAGAGATCAGTCGAACCCGCTTGTCGTTGATCTTTGGGGGCTCGGGAGAAGAGTCGACGACGATGACCTCCTCCGCCCCCAGCTCGAGCAGCGACTCGAGCACTCGCGGAAGCGACCGACTGCCGTAGGAGGGCACAACTACGGACAGCTTCGGTGGAATGATGGCCAGCATCGCGAGCGAGCGATGAGTATACTGACGCGGGGGTCCGATGGGAACGAGGCCTCCTGGAGGCCCCTCTTCGACTGCGTGGGGCCTTACTCGCCCTTTTGCACGAGTTCCGCGCGTCGCTCACCCATCCGCTGCCAGACCTGGTTGTGGAGGCCCTCGTACTTCGGGGTGAGGATCGCATCGACCGGCGCGAGCTTCAGCTCGAGGCTTTGAACATCGGAGCGAACGCTGCTCACCTGACCCTGGTCGTAAGACCAGCTCGCCCAGCCGCCGAACCTGCTCGTGACGCGACCAAGCGCGCCGAGCCAGTTGTTCCAGGTGGCGAGATCCGAGCTTACCTGGCCGATGCAGGCCCGAAGGTCGGCGTCCGAGAGACGCTGAGAGAGCCCGGGGAGCATCCCGTTCAAGCGCGACACGGCGCTCGATGCATCGCTCTTGGCGCTGATGATCGCGCTCTCGGCCCGCTGCACGCGGGACTCCCAAGAGTCATGGTCGGGATTTAGGATCGTCTCGAGCTTCCCTTCGGCATCCCGCCGGGTCACCGTCTCAGAAGGCTCTTGCATCCGGACGAACGCGGCGTGGCTGATGGCGCTGTCCACGTCATCGAGCTTGGAACGCACGGTTCGCGCCTGACTCTGAACCGCACGGAGCGAGTCGAAGGCGGGCTTCACGAGATCGTACTGTGCGCGCGTGACACCGTAGCCGGAGGGATCTTCTTTCTTCAAAAGCTGATTGATCGATCCGTGAAGACGATCCTCCCCCACACCGAACGTCGTCTGGAACCGATCTGCGAGATCGTCCGCCGACGCGGCTTGGGTCTTTCCAGCTCGGAAGACGCGACCCTTCTCGCTCTCTCCAAAGGTGATGATGTCGAGGACCTTGGAGCGCTGCCAAAACCACGTGAGGTCGTCGAACTGATCGAGATCGTTCGCTCGGCCATTGGCCTCCGCGCGACTCGCCGCGGCCTCGTTCTTCAGCTCCGCCTGAAAGCGCGCGAGACCGGCGATGTCTTTGGACCAGCCGGCCGCACCGGCGGAACCCAGGGCCGCCTGATGGAGCTGGTCTTGGTGGCTCTGCCAATCTTCTGGGGTGCGCGTAGGCTTCTGTTCTTGGCGAATCCGCAAGGCGATGCGTGCCCCGCCCCGGATGGCGACCGCCTGCTCGAGCCAAGACCTCAGCGCGCCTTCGACCTTCTGCTTGTCATCGTAGCTCGCGGGGTTGTCGATGTTGCGCGCCCACCAGTTCAAGGTGTCCTGCTGGACCTTCATGTTCGCCTGAAGTGCATCGAGCCGCTCCTTGGTCACCGCGACCGGGGCCTCGAGCTTGTCGAGCATCGCAGCGAGCTCGAGCTCCGCGCCCGCGGGCGCGCTCTTCTTCACGATGAGGTCCGAGATCTGTAGCATCCGCGCCTCGAGCGCATCGAGCTCGGCCGGCTTCAGCTCGGGCCGCCACGAAAGATCGACGACCCCACTGGCTTTCTTCTTCGCCGCCGCCATCGCCGCGAGATCGGTGTGACCTCGATCGATCGGCCGCTCGGGCAGCGGGGTTGCCTCGGTGGCTGGAGGCGCGGCGACCTTGGACAACGGCGCGAGATGGGGCTTGTTGGCGGTGGCTGCCCTTGGAATGTTGGTCACGAGCCCTCCCTGATTGCCCCGAGCTTATCGGACAAACGGCCGAGGTGTTGTGCCTCCCTGCCCTGATTGTAGGAAACGAGTAGGGAACGCCGCCTAACCGCCGGTCGCGTGCCGGACAGACACGGTTGCGTTCCTCGTCCGGACCGGCCAGAAACGCCCCTCCATGAAGACCCGAAGCCTCTATAGCCTCGTGTTCTTGGCCGCTTGCGCCCACGCACCCGACGCCTCGGAAAGCACTCCGACTCGTGTACGCTCCGCCAAGATGACCGACTTCCTCGAGCAGTTCGCCGCGACCTATCGATTCCGGCTCGGCCAGCCGGGCAGCATCAAGCTCAGCCCGGACGGAGGATCGGTCCTGTTCCTGAGATCCGAGGCACGGGGCTTCGTCCAGAACCTGTTTGAGCTCGACGTCGGCACGGGAAAGGAACGGGTCCTGCTCACGGCCGAGCAGATCCTCGCCGGCGCAGAGGAGACTCTGTCTGAAGAGGAGAAGGCCCAGCGGGAGCGCATGCGAAGCGTCTCACGCGGACTCGCGAGCTACCAGCTCTCCCGCGACGGAGAGCTCATCCTCGTTCCGTTGTCCGGCCGGCTCTATGTCTTCGAACGCAAGTCTCAGAAGGTCCGCGAGGTAGGCGGGACGGGCGCGTACGCGAACGACCCGCAGCTGTCCCCCGACGGCAAGAAGATCGCGTGTGTGCGGGACGGAGACTTGTACCTCATCGACGTCGCAAAGAACGAGGAGAAGCGCCTCACCACCCGCCCCAAGCCGGAGGTGAGCTTCGGCCTCGCCGAGTTCGTTGCTCAAGAGGAGATGAGCCGCTTCCATGGAACGTGGTGGTCGCCCGATAGCAGCAGCTTGGTCTATCAGAAGACCGACACCACCGGTCTCGAGACCATGCACATCATGGATCCAACCCACCCCGAGAAGCCCCCGCAGAGCTGGCCCTATCCTCGGCCGGGCAAGAAGAACGCGGAGGTCAGCTTGTTCCTCATGTCGGTCGAGGGCGGCGCGGCGACCGAGATCAAGTGGAACCGTACGACGCACCCGTACCTCAACACCGTGCGCTGGCAGAAGAACGCGCCGCTCACCATCGTGGTGCAGAACCGGGAGCAGACCGAGCAGCTCATCTTCTCGGTCGATCCGAAGCGCGGAGACACGACGCTGCTTCACCGCGAGACCGACGAGGCGTGGCTCAATATCGACCAAGAGGTTCCGCGTTGGACCGCGGACGGAAAGCACTTCTTGTGGACCACCGAGCGCAACGGTCGCGTCCAGCTCGAGCTCCGTTCGCCGACCGGCGATCTGGTCGCGGCGGTGACCCCGCTCGAGCTCGGGTATCAGGGCCTCGTCGAGCTCGATGACGCCAACCAGCGCGTGATCGTCCGCGCGAGTTCCAAGCAGAGCGAGCAGCACATCAGCTCGGTGCCTCTGCCGCCCAAGCCGGGCGCGCCCGAGATGCTCACGTCGGAGTCGGGCATTCACGCCGCGGTCTGGAGCGCGAAGGCCGGGCTCTGGGTCCACAGCCGCTCCGCTCTCAGTGGTCAGCGTGACCACGTCGTGAAGCGCGCCGACGGCACTCGCGTCGCGGAGGTCCTGGCGGTGACCGAGAAGCCCATCATCGAGCCGAACTTCGAGATCCTCGAGGTCCAAGGCGAGAGCGGCCGGCGCTACTCGGCTTCGGTGGTGCGCCCGCGCGCCTTTGATCCCAAGCGGCGCTACCCTGTCTTTGTCTACGTGTATGCCGGCCCGGGGCATCCGGTGGTCATGGCCACCCGAGAGACGCAGCTCCTCAACCAGTGGTTCGCCGACCATGGCTTCATCGTGGTCTCGGTCGATGGGCGCGGCACCCCCGGCAAAGGTCGCGCGTGGGAGCGTGCCATCAAGGGTAACTTCATCGACATCGCGCTCGAGGATCAGATCGATGGGCTGCGCGCACTCGGCAAACGCTTTCCCGAGATGGATCTCTCGCGCGTGGGCATCTTCGGCTGGTCCTTTGGCGGCTACTTCTCGAGCTTGGCGGTCATGAAGGCCCCAAAGGTCTTTCACGCCGCGGTGGCCGGAGCGCCGGTGACGGACTGGTACGACTACGACACGCACTACACCGAGCGTTACCTCGGTGTGCCGCCGGGGGCGGCGGAGGCCTACGAGTTGAGCTCCGGCCTGGGCCCGGCCAAAGACCTGGGGGCGCCGCTGCTCGTCATGCACGGCACCGCCGACGACAACGTGTACTTCACGCACGCGGTGAAACTTTCGGATGCGCTGTTTCGCGCGGGAAAAAAGCACGCGTTCCTGCCGCTCTCGGGGTTCACGCACATGGTCCCGGATCCGCTGATCACCACGCGTCTCTATTCGACGATCATCGAGTTCCTGCTCGAGAACCTCGCCGTGCAAGAGTGATATCCAGAGAAGTCTGCGATGTCTTCGAGCCGAGGTCTGCCTGGCTTCGCACGATCCCAATGGCCTACTCGGGCCAGAGCTCATGACTCGACTTCTTCTCAACCCCTAGGATTCGAGGCCACATTGGGCTTGTAACCCAGCGCCAGATCGGGCGTATCATCGCCCGATGCAGGACTACCGAACCGCGGTCGAAGACCTTTATCGAGAGGCCGCCCAGAACGCGCAGAGCAAGCTCTGTTGCACCCTCACTCCTCCGTGGAAGCTGCCCGGGCTCTCGGTCCCGCCCGACATGCTCGCCAAGAACTACGGCTGTGGCACCACTGTGCATCCGCGCGATCTGGCCGGGGTCGAGAAGGTCCTCTACGTCGGCGTGGGTGCGGGGCTCGAGGCGCTTCAGCTGAGCTACTTCGTACGCAAGGCGGGCGGCGTGCTCGGGGTGGACACCGTGCCCGAGATGCTCGAGACCGCAGGCGGGTTGCTTCAACAGGCGGCCCAGGTGAACGACTGGTTCGACCCCAGCTTCGTGAGCCTAAAGAAGGGTGATGCGCTCGACCTACCGGTCGAAGATGAATCGATCGATCTCGCGGCCCAGAACTGCTTGTTCAACATCTTCTCCCGAGCCCATCTCGCGAAGGCGCTCTCGGAGATGCACCGCGTGCTCAAGCCGCACGGCAAGCTGGTGCTCAGTGACCCGGTGGCCACGCGCCCCGTGCCTCCGCACCTCGCCGAAGATCCTCGGCTGCGCGCCGAGTGTCTCTCCGGCGCCTTGCTTCTCCCCGAGTACTTGGACGCGATGGTCGCCGCCGGCTTCGGGACCATCGAGGTGCGCGCGCGGAGGCCCTATCGAGTGCTCGACAAAGAGCGATACCAGCTCAACGAACATCTCTTGCTCGAGACGGTTGAGGTGGTGGCGATCAAGGATGCCATCCCCGAGGACGGCCCCTGCGTCTTCACCGGTCGCGCCGCCATCTACGTGGGTAAGGACGAGCGCTTCGATGATGGCAAAGGCCACGTGCTCGAACGCGACCTTCCGATGGGCATCTGCGACAAGACCGCGGTCGCCCTGCTCGCGCTGGGCAAGGCGGATCTCATGATTACGGATTCGACCTGGCACTACTCCGGCGACGGTTGCTGCTGAGACACCAAACCTTTCAGCGAGTCTAGACTCCAGCGCGCAGCTGCATCGATGGACAGGGGCGGATGTGTGTATTGCGTGACGCCAATTGAAGCCAACTGGGAGTCTCCTTAGTCTGCGGTTGTGATCTATCGGAGACAACGCGCGCTGCGTTCCGCCAACCCTGGGTCCATTTTTATCGGTCTTCTGTTTGTCCTCGCCGGCTGCGGCGAAGACGGAAGCCCCGACGCCGGAGGTCCAGACCTGGGAATGCGAGCTGGCGCGGACGCTACTGCCTCTGTCGATGCGGAGGGGCCGCGTGATGCCCGCGCTGCGGATTCGGCGATCGCGGATGCGGGGGCGATCCCAGATGCCGACCTGATCGACGCGGGTCCTGACGCTGATGCCACAGGCATGGATCACTTCCACGCCGACTTCGGTGAGCCGCAGGACTCATCCACGCACGAGCACGACGCGGGCTCGGGTCAACGAGGCATTCGCATGGGCGGCCAGTGTTTTGAGATCTGCCAGACCGATTCCGACCCCGACCCCTCGGGCGTACGCGACGGTTGGGGCTGGGAGAACCAGGCGAGCTGCGTCATGCCGTACAACCCACTCGCAGACAGCGAGCCGTTCTGTGACACGCCGCTGTCCTGGCCGCCCTACGCACCGCCACCTTCGACGGTTGACGAGACCACCACTTCGGTCGCCGTTCTGCCACGCCCGGTCGTCGTCGCCGAGCCCGTCCCCACCAACTGTCCTCACGACCAGTCGGGGCTCGTCCGCTGGGATCCGAGCTGGATCGACTCGAGTGGCGTTGCGCGAGTACCGGACGGCACCCGCGCGCTGATCGATGGTAACGACGACATCCCAGAGAACACCCTGATCCGGGAGCTCACGATCCCGCCTCAGAGTGAACTCATCTTCGCCGATCGCGATACCTCGCTGCGCCTCACGGACCTGCGGGTACAAGGGACGCTGCGCCTCGGCTCGCCGAGCTGTCGGCTCGCCAGCTCCATCGAGATCGTGTTCGACACCGATGAGGACCTCACGGATCCGAGCGTGCTCGAGGCGATTCACAACCGCGCCGGCCTGGGGCTGGTCGTCGAGCCCGGCGGTACCCTCGAGGTCTTTGGTCAGCTCTATCAGCCCACGTGGACTCGGCTGGCCGAGACCGCCATGCCCGGCGCCACCAGCCTTACGCTGCAGGAATCCGTGGACTGGGAGCCGGGCCAGTCGATCGTGCTGGTGACCGGACGAACCCACGACTATCCGTACACCGACGAGAACGAGGTGCTCACCATCGCCCAGGTGGTCGGGGGCACGACGGTGCAGCTCGCGGGCGTGGTGGCTTACCGCCACTACGGAGGGCCCGAGTACCAGGTCGAGGTCGGCCTCCTGAGCCGGTCGATCGTGTTTCGAACCAACGATGGCCTCGCGCTCAGCGCACCGACCTTCGGGGGTCACGTGCTCGCCATGGGGGAGGCTCGAGTCTCGGGCTTGGAGGTCCGAGGCCTGGGTCAGCAGAACTTCCTCGGCCGCTACCCGCTTCACCTGCATCACGCCGGGGATGTGGCCGGGAACTCGTACTTCACCGACAACAGCATCTGGGAGTCCAACTGGCGATGTGCGGTGCTGCACCGAACCGACAACGCCCTCATCTCGCGGAACGTCGCGTTTGACGTGTTCGGACACTGCTTCTACTTGGAGGACGGAGTGGAGATGGGGAACGAGATCTCGTTCAACCTCGCCGCCGGGATCAAGATCATGGGTCCCGTCGATCAAGCCTCGGTGGACGCGCTCAACACCTACGGTCAGGAAGGCTTCACACTCATCGAGTCTCCCGAGTTCTCGAACCCCGCCGACCGCGCCGCCGCCGGCTTCTACATCACCAACGGCAACAACTACGTCATCGGCAACGCCGCCTCCGGTGGATTCGCCGGCTACTCCCTGCCCAACCTGCCCGAGGCCCTAGGCGGGAGCGCTGACCGCATCTTGCCGATCAACTATGGCATGAGTCACTTCGACGGCAACTCGGCCCATAGCGCGGGCTATTTCTGGGACAAAGGCGGATGCATCTACGCCGGAGGGATTCTGGAGGTCGTCGATGTGAATGGGCAGCCGCGTCTGCGCTACCAGAGCGGGCGACCGCAATGGGATCAGCAGCGAGCTGGACTCGACGTCTTCACAAACTCAAAGACCTTTCTCTGCACCATCGGCGTGACCCACTGGGGCCGGGAGTCCAGGAGCGTGAACCTCGAGTCCTGGGACAACCTCTTGCTGGCGCAGGTCTTCGGAAAAGCTTCGATCCAGAGCGCCATCGTGGCCGGCTCGACCGCCAATAGCGCTACGCTCGGCTTCGACCCGAGAATGGTGCCCTTTCGGCGCGGCTTTCAGTTTTACGACACCGGGACGCAGACCATTTTGCGGAGCGTTGTATTTAAAGGCTTTCGGCCCGACCCGGGCGCAGGCCCACCTAGGAGTTGGAACAACTGCGCCATCTACACGATGGTTCACTCGAATCAGTACACACCTCAACGCATGAACGCGACGGCGGAGCTTTACTTCTCGGACACGGACGACACCGTCCGCTTCTGCAACGATGACAGCGGCACGCTTGCCTCGCGAAACTTCAACTTGATCGACCACGATGGTACGGCGACCGCGCTCGCCGGGGACGGCCTCCCCCCGGGTCCTCGGCTGGTAGGTTCCGCGTTTTCCGATGTCTGGAGTCTCAGTCCGAGTTGCCCAGTCAGCAACGCGTGGGGACTTCAGATGTGTCCGCTGACCGGCAATCACAACGTGGCTTCCATCGGCGTGAGGCCAAACCAGGGCGTCGTCGTGACCGTCTACGACCTGATGAGCGGGGGCGGGGCTGGCGGCGACAACTGGTACTCTCGGAACGACGAGTTCTTCGAGGCGCAGATCAGCGCGCCCTCCGGCCTCGGATGGCATCACAGCTTTGGCGGCTCGGTCCCGGAGACCATCGAAGTTCGCGCGCTGCAAGTCCCGGTCGACAGCTTCGTGCTCTGGTCCATGACCCTGCCGCCCGGAGTCTCATGCTCCGTAAGTCAGGCTAGCTGGCTGCCTGCGGTCGATGTGGCCGAGCTCCTCATGGCGACGGGTCCGGCATACACAACCCAGGACGACACCTGCTTCGTCCGAATCCCGTATACGGACACCGGCAGCTTCGATGCCGCCGGCCTCAGCATCCCGAACCAGGCGTGGCTCGGCTTCTCCGCGACCACCGACTTCACGATTATCACCGGCTGCTCGAGTTCTATCCCCGAGTGCGGAATGCTCGTGTCGCGCCTGCCGGCCTTCTAGGTTGAGCGCGCTCAACCCGGCGGCGCGGGTGCGCTTGGAGTTCCGATGGAGCTTAGCTATGATCCCGCGATGGCCAAGCTGACCCGGTGCTGCTCAACGTTCGGCCTTTTCCTCGCCGCGGCGGCCTGCAGTGACAACGTGGGCCCGGCCGACCGCGGACCTGCGGGCGGCGATGCCCAACCTGCCGACGTCTCCGAGGTCGGCGATCTTGGCGGTGCTGATGCCTCCGGTCGTGACACGGGCCGCGATGCGAGCGCGGCCGCCGATGCGAGCCCGACCGCTGATGCAAGCCCGGCCACCGACGCGAGCCCGACCGACGCCGACGCTGGTATCAGTGGCTGCACCGAGGCGTGGCGCAGCGGGTTTGAGAACGGCTTCCCCGGTGAGTGGCTCAACTACGACAACGGCTCGTGGTCAGAAAACGGCACGATGCCGAACGGTCGGGTCTCGGCCTGGACCATCGTCGACCAGGCCAGCGGCGAGCCCATCTTCGCTGGCCAACACGCCTACAAGGGCTGGATCGCCGGGGCCGCGGCCGAAAGCCACCGCGCCTACCCAGGCATTCACACCAACCTTCCGACCCCGCTGGTCAACACCTTCTGGGTCTACCTCGACGCCGATTACAGCGCGCTCAGCCCCTCGGACTGGATCCACTTCGGTACCTGGGGCAACTGGGATCCCGAGTCCGACGCCGGCGTGTGGGCGCTGCACACGATGAGCGTACGTGATGGGAAGCTCGAGTTCGCGCACACCAACCCGTTCCTCGGCGAGTACATCGGGCCCCAGCCACCGCCGGATTTTCCGCTGCGGCAGTGGGTCCGATTCACGGTCTACGTGCACTACGCGGGCACCACCGGCACCGTCCATGCGTGGCAGGACGGCGTCCCGATGTTGCGCGCCGAGGTCTCGCAACTGGCGGCCAACCCAGGCACCGCCTTACGCACCGCGCACTGGGGCATGTACGCGGCGCCGACAGTGGCTGCAGGCGTGCAGTACAACGACGACGTCGTGATCTGGACCCTCGCAGCACCGCTGACCGACTTCAGCGTCGAGCCGCGCTGCTTCTGAGCTCGCTACCAGCTCAGTCCCACTGCTCCGTTGTGATCGAGCGTGACCCCGGGAGGCAGCGTCAGGCTGAGCTTGGCCGGGATGGTGGCGAAGTCCGAGGTCGCGCCCACCGCAAAGACCGAATACGGCTGGATCGAGAAGTGAAGCTCGACGGACTCTTGGGGTGCGAGCGTGATGGCCGGCATCAGGAGTTCGACCAAGAGCCGGGCCTCGGTGGCCTCGGTCACGACGATGCTCGCGCCATTCGTCTCGCTCCCTACGGTGAACAGGTTGGTGGTCTCGATGTTTCCGCCCCCGCGATCGATCTTTCCGGTCTGATGCCCAAACTGGGCGAGCGTGCTCACCGCGCCCTGTTGGAGGAGCATCGTGGCGGCCAAGGATGCTTCGACGCCCTCGGTCTGGTTGACCGGAACGGGCACGGAATAGGTTCCTTCGATCCTCGCCCGAAGTGCGCCCGCCGCGATGGTCACCGCGGCGCCCGTGTTGTTGGTGAAGATCAGCGGCTGCTGAAGCCCCGCGTAGGCGATGGACCCGGTCGCCAACCGATCGACGGCGATCGCACGGCCCGCGAACTCGCCCAGCGCGAGGTCAGCGGTGGCGGCATGTGAAGCTGCGACGCTCGTGACAAAGGCGGGGTCGCTGAACACGTTGTTCGGCGGCACCTGCACAAACACCGTCGCGGCGGCGCTGAGCGCGATGACGGTGAGCGTGGCGGCGTTGCTGGCAAGGGCGGGGTTTGTGACCGCGTTGCTCACGAGCGCCCGATACCGCGTGCCGGTGAGAGCGTTCGGAGCGTCTGCGACCACGGTCAAGCTCGGACCGGTCTCACCCGCCATGGCCTGCCAAGGCTGTCCAAGCAGTTCGTACTCCCATTGGTAGCTCGGAGCAGTGCCAGAGACCATCACCGAGAACGTCACGCTTCGCCCGGCGACCGCGCTCGCATCGCGCGGGTGCGTGACAAACGCGATCGGCATCGCTGCCGGCGTCACCGTCAAGCGGGCGGGATTGGCGGTGGTGTCGACGCTGCCCAGGCTGTTAAAGACCCGCACGGTGAACAGAGCGCCGTTGTCGCCCGGAAAGACAGCTGGGCCGGTCACGAAGGATGGACTGTTGCCACCGACAACCGCGCCGTCCCTCGACCACTCGTAGCTGAGCGCCGTACCGGTCGCGGTGACCGTAAAGGTGGCGGTGTTGCCTTCGGTGACGGTGATATCCGTCGGCCCCTGCACGATGCTCGGTGCCACGTCGGCGCCGCACGCGACCACTGCGAACAAGGACCCTACAAGTACAACCAAACTTCTCAAGAGACCCCCTAAGCCGTCCCGAGACGGCGTCCACATCTGCTCGCGCGCCGGTGAGCCCGTCAAGACGGCCCCCGGCGCTTTCGCGGTCTGTGTTCTCGCGCACGTGGTTATCATCACTCGAAGCCCCTCCTCTGCTTCGCCCGGAGCTCTGGCGTCAGAGCGAAGCGTTATCGGTACATCACGACCCGTGCCAGACGGACCGGGCACGCCCTTGGAAGGAGAAAGAGATGGTGAGACGTCACATCAGCCGGTGCCGGACACATCGCGGACACCGGCTCGGATCTGCGGCTCGCATCCGAGCCGAGTGCGCTCAGCCGAACAGCGCGCGAGCCGCGGCCATGGCACCCTGGAGAAACGGCGAGGGATAGAGACCCATCACCACGACCAACGCCATGCAGGCCATCACGACCGCATCGAGGCTGCCGTCCACGCGGATGGGCTCCGCGTCCGTGGGCTCTTCCATGTAGGCGGCCTTGGCGATCTGCAGGTAGTAGAACAATGCCACGATGGCCATGAGCGCGCCGTAGAGGACCAGCCAGGTGTAGCCGGCGCGATAGGCCGCCATGAACACGTACAGCTTGGCCCAGAACCCCACGACGAAGGGGATGCCGGCGAGCGATAAGAGGAACAACAGAAGCGCCAACGCGAGCCTCGGCGAGCGCCGAGACAAACCGCGGACATCATCGAGCGTGATGGTGCTGCGATTCGGCGCCACCGCGTGCAGCACCAAAAACGCCCCCATGTTCGTCACGAGATAGCCGGCGATGTAGAAGAGCAACATCCCCATGCCGTAGGCGTCGGCGGTGAGGAGGCCGATCATCATGTAGCCCACCTGCGCGATGCCGGAGTAGGCGAGCAGGCGCTTCAGATCCTTCTGCGCTAGGGCGAAGAGGTTTCCGAAGAAGATGGAGGTCACGAGCACGAACAACACGAGCGGGGCCCAGGCCGCCTTCTGATGGGCAAATCCGAGGATCAGAACCGCGGCGAGCGCGGCAAAGCCAGTGGCCTTGGGGGCGACCGACAGAAACGAGACAAACGGTGTGGACGTGCCCTGGTACGTATCCGGCACCCACATATGAAAGGGCACCGCACCGATCTTGAAGCCCATGCCCGCCAGCGCAAACGCGAGACCGACGAAGAGCATCGGACTGACGCCGACGCCACCGAGCTCGGCCAGTTTGGTGGTCCCCGAAAGACCATAGATGATGGAGACACCGTACAAGGTGATCGCGGTGCTCACCGAACTCACCAAGTACAACTTGAGGCCGGCCTCGGGCGCGAACTGGCCGGGGCCGGTCTTGTCTTCAGACTTGGCGAAGCTCGCCAGCACAACGAGCGGAAGGCCCATGAGCTCGAAGCACACGATGAGCAGGAGCAGGTCGCGCGCACCGGGCAAAAGCGTCATGCCCAACAGGGTGAAGAGCATCAGCACCCAGAACTCGCCCTGACGGGTGGGGAAGTGGCGATCGACGTAGTCGACAGCGCCGAGTGAAACAAACACCCCGGCCACGAGCGCGAAACGCTTGAAGAAGAGGACCCACGCGTCTCCTTGGTAGGCGCCGGAAAGCGCGGAGCCGCTGACGTCGATGAAGAAGCTCACGACGAACAGGCCGGCGAGCAAGACCGCGGTCAGGTAACCCAGCGCACGTTTGCGTCCGTGCGGCAGCGCGAGGTCGACCGAGAGCACCCCGAAGGTGAGGCCGCACAGAATGAGGTCGATGGTCAGAGGACCGAGATTCATCATGGCGCCACCGCCACCGCCGCCGCGGTCTTTACGATGAGCGGGAGGTACTGAACCGTAGAGACATGGATGAAGTCGAGGATGAGCCTAGGGAAGCAGCCGAAGACGATGAGGCATAGGCCCAGCGCCCAGAGCGCCACCCACTCCGTTCGGTGGGCCTCCTTGAGCTCGTGAAGGTCCTTGGGCGGACCCTCGCCCCAAAAGATGGCTCGAGCGGCGCGCAGCACGTAGACCGCCGTGAACCAGGCCCCGAGGATGCCGGGGATGGCCCACCACGGATGCGCGCTCTGCCAGGCACCGAGGAACACCAAGAACTCGGCGACAAAGCCGGCCAGGCCCGGCAGGCCGAGCGACGAGAGACCGGCGAGCGTGAAGAACGCCGCGACCCCCGGCATGACCTTCGCGAAGCCGCCCATGTCTGGGATCCAGCGGGTGTGCGCGCGTTCGTAGACGAGGCCCACCAGCGCAAAGAAGAGCCCGGTCATCATGCCGTGTGCGAACATCTGGTAGATGGCGCCGTTCCAGCCGTCGATGGTGAGCGTGGCCGCGCCGAGCATGACGATGCCCATGTGACTCACCGAAGAGTAGGCGATGATGTACTTCAGATCTTTCTGGTGTGAGGCGCAGATCGCGCCGTAGAGCACGTTGATGACCGCGATGCCGCCGACCCAGGGGGCCCAGATGGCGGCACCTTCCGGCAACATCATCATGCCCACGCGAATGACGCCGAACGCGCCCAGCTTCATGAGCACGCCCGCGTGGAGCATGGAGACCGCGGTGGGGGCCGCGGCGTGTCCGTCGGGTGACCACGTGTGGAAGGGGAACACGCCGGCGAGCGAACCAAAACCGAGCCAGCACAGCGGAAACGCCCACAACTGCATCGACCGAGAGTACTGAGCACGGCCGAGATAGCTGAGGTCGAAGCTCTTGCCCCCTGCCTCGAAGTACATCGCAAAGATGACGATGAGGATGGCGGCGGAACCCACGAGCAACATCAGCGTGAGTTTCATGGCCGCGTATTCGCGCCCGCCGATGTCGAAGCGCTTCCACGCGAAGGCGAAGGGCCCGCTCGCCTCGACCTTGCCTCGGCTGCCCCAGATGCCGATGAGCAGGTACATCGGCAGCACCGCGATCTCGTAGAACAAGAAGAAGACAAAGAGGTCCTGCGAGACGAAGACGCCGAGCACACCGGCGACCAAGAGCAGCAAGAGCACAAAGAACTCTTTGGCGCGGTTCTCGAGCGTCCAGGAGGCCATGACCCCGGTGGTGATGATGATGCCGGTGAGCAGCAGCAGCGAGACACCCCAGCCGTCGACCGCGAGGCTGAGCTCGATGCCGAGGGAGGGCACGAGCGGGAAGCTCTCGGCGCGCTGCAGCCCCGCGGCGCCGATGTCGTAAGTCCAGGCCACGACGATCGCACCGATGAGCGAGACGAGGGAGCCCACGAGGGAGACCATCCGCGTCCAAGCGAGACGAGCCTCGGGGAGCAGCAGCACGATGAACGCGGCGATGGCCGGCGCGGCGACGATGATGGCGAGGAGATGGCGGTCGAAGAAATGCATGACTCAGCCCACCCCTACGAGGCCCGCGAGCGCGAACAAGACCGCGGCCATGGCGACCACGTATAGATAGGTCTGAACGTCGCCGTTCTGAAGCCGACGCAGCCGACCGCCCAGCTCGAGCGTTCCGTAGGCCGCCGCGTTGATGGCCCCGTCGATCATGTAGCGATCGAACCAAGCGGCGCCCGCCGCCAAGCCGCGAAGGCCGCGCCGGTAGCCCAGAAGATAGAGCTGATCGACCGCCCCCGAACGAGCGACCCGTCCGAGCGGCGCGAAAGCTGCCTGGACCGCCGCCCCACCCTTGGCCGGGCCGAACATCCAGAAGGAGACCGCGATGCCCGTGAGCGCGAGCCCGGTGGCGACGATGCCGATGGTGCTCAGGTGGAAGTGGACGGGTTCGGCGTAGAGCCCAGAGAGCTGAGCTCCGGCATAGCCAGATCCGAGCGCCAGAACAGAGAGCAACACGAGCGGAAGCGTCATGCTGACCCCAGACTCGTGCGCGTGGCCCGCGGCCTCCGAAGGGGCGCCAAAGAGGGCGAGCAAGACCACGCGGCCCATGTAGAAGGCGGTGAGAAACGCGGCGACGAGCAGCGCCGCGAGCGGAACGTAAGCGCCGCGTGCGAGCACAACCTCGAGGATCAGGTCTTTCGAGAAGAAGCCCGACAGACCAGGAATTCCGGCGAGCGCCAGCGCCCCGACGATGAAACAGATGGAGGTGAGCTTCATCTTCGAGAAGAGCCCACCCATCTGGCGGAGCTCGTTGGAGTGCACCGCATGGATGAGGCTGCCGGCGGCGAGAAAGAGCAGCGCTTTGAAGAAGGCGTGCGTCGTGAGGTGGAAGAAGCCTGCGACTTGGCTACCGGCCCCGAGCGCCGCCACCATGTATCCGAGCTGAGAACACGTGGAGTACGCGAGCACCTTCTTGATGTCGCTCTGCACCACCGCGATGCACGCGGCGAACAGCGCGGTGAAGGCGCCGATGTACAGCATGAACTCACGCGTGAAGGCGGCCTGGGCAAAGAGCGGATCGGCGCGGACGATGAGGAACACCCCGGCCGCCACCATGGTCGCCGCGTGAAGGAGCGCGGAGACGGGCGTGGGGCCCTCCATGGCGTCGGGCAACCAGACGTGGAGCGGGAACTGAGCGCTCTTGCCCATGACCGCGATGAACAGGAGGAACGTGACCACGGTGGCCGCGGGTGTGGTCACCGTCCAATCGAAGGTGCCGGTCTCGCGGAAGAGCACGATGAGGCCCGCGATGAGGCCCATGTCCGCAAGCTTGGTCATCCAGAAGGCCTTGACCGCGGCGCGGGCCGCGCTGGGCTTTCGGAAGTAGAAGCCAATGAGCAGATAGCTCGCGAGACCGACCAGCTCCCAACCCAAGAAGAGCTGAAGGAGGTTGGGCGCGATGACCAGCGTGTTCATCGCGAACAAGAAAAGCGACTGCCAGGTGAAGTACCGCCCGAAGTCCGCGGGCGGCTCGTGGCTCATGTACCCGAGCGAGAAGATCTGCACCATGCAGGCGACGAAGCAGACCACCACCAACATGGACACCGAGATGCCGTCGAGCAGGACGCCGAGTTCGATGGGGCTCGCGAGACGGCCCGCACCCAACCTCGCATGAGGGAGCCACGTGGTGGTGAGACGGTCGAGCTCGGATCCTGAGGCACCAAACAGAGCGGCGAAGAGATACAAGCTGCCCGCCAGCGCAAAGAGGGAGCCGAGCACCGAGAGGACACCCGCAGCCCGCCCCGAGCGACGCAAAGGCGCCACGATCATGAGCAGGCCGGCGATGCCGAGCGGGACAAAAAGGACGGCGAGCGCGACGTGGAGGAGCTCCATACTCAGCCCTTCAACTCCTTCGCGAGGTCGAGGCGCACGTCACCGCGGGAGCGGAAGAGCACGATGACCAGCGCGAGCCCCACCACGACTTCGGCGACGGTGATGGCGGTGGCAAACAAGGCGAAGATCTGACCGGTCTGTTGACCCTGGAAACGCGAGAACGCGACGAGGTTCAAGTTCACGGCGTTCGCCATGAGCTCGATGGAGGCCAAGAGCCCCACTGCGTTGGGCCGACTCGCGACGCCGTAGAGGCCCAAGCTGAACAGGGCGGCGGCGAGGAGGAGGTAGTGCGTGAGCTCCACGATCTAGCCTTTCTGGGGTTGGCCAACTCGGCGCGAGGGAATACGGGGACCGTCGACTTCGCCGTCGACCTGCGGGTCTTGCTTGCGCGCGAGCACGATGGCGCCGAGCACCGCGGCAAGCAGCAAGAGCGACAGCACCTCGAACGCCAAGACGTGCTCCGTGAGGAAGGCCTCTCCGAGCTTTTGGGTGTTGGGGACCGCGGCCGGCTGTGACGGAAGATTGGGCGTCGCGAGAATCCCGAAGGCCAAGACGCCGAAGGTGAACACGCCGAGCACCGCAGCCTGGAGCTGAGTGCGCGAGTCGTTGGGCACTGTGGTGAAGCCGTAGTCGCGGTGCGTCAGCATGACGCCGAACAGCATCAGCGTGAGAATGCCGCCGGTGTAGAGGATGATCTGAATGGCGGCGAGAAACGGCGCGCTCAGCATCAAGAACACCACCGCGGTGCTCCCGAGCACCATGCCCAACCACAGGACGGTGTGAACGAGGTTCCGAGTGGTCACCACGCGGAAGCCCGAATACAAGATCACGATGGCCACCGAGTAAAAGCCGACCGTTTCGAGGATGCTGATCATGATGCGCCCTCCGAGCTTGTGGTCTCTGCGCTCGGTTCTTCCTTCTTCTCGGCGCCGCGCTCCGGGTCTTGCTGGTCCCAGAGCACCGTCGCGTTGGCCCAGGCCCAACGCTTCTGCTTCTCGTTGGCGTAGAGCTTGTCCATGGTGAGCGTGAGACCCTCGCGCGAGAAGGTCGGCTTCTCTTGCTCCTGCGTCATGATGATCGCATCCGTCGGGCAGACCTGAACGCAGAGCTCGCAGATGATGCAGGCCTGGAGGTTGAGCGTGAAGTCGTCCGCGTATCCGCGACCTTTGTTGGTCACCGGGGAAGTGCGCTTGCCCGCGACGACGGTGATGACCTCCGACGGGCAGACGTTCTCGCACTTCTTGCAGCCGATGCAGTTCTCTTCGCCGTTTGCATCGTGGGTGAGCGCGAAGCTCGCGCGGATTCGGGGGGCCCGCTCACGTTGCTCGAAGGGGTAGTTGACGGTCGTGGGCTCCCGAAGCGCCTGCTTGAAGGTCGTCCAGAGAGAGTCGACGGTGGCGATGAAGTAACCCATGGCTTCAACCTCGCACGTGCACGTAGAGGCCGGTGATGAGGAGCAGACCCAGGGCCCCCGGCACGAGGTAGACCCAGCAGAGCGCCATGAGCTGATCGGAGCGGAACCGGAGCAACGTCCAGCGAATCCAGGTCACGCCCACAAAGAGCATGCAGGTCTTGAGCAGCATCCAGAACACTGGGATGCCGAAGGGCCCATCCCAGCCGCCGAGAAAGAGCGCCGCGCCGAGCGCGGAGGCGAGCAGGGAGTGGATGTACTCCGCGGAGGCGAAGAGCCCGAACTTGATGCCGGTGTACTCGGTGGTGGGGCCGGCGACGAGCTCGGACTCGGCCTCGGGGATGTCGAAGGGGATTCGGTTTCCTTCGGCCAGAGCGGTCAGCATGAAGAGCACAAACGCAAAGATCCCGGGCCCCGGAGGCCAGAACGCAAACCAGCCATGCTCAATCTGGTACTCGACGATCTGTCCAATGCTGAGGCTCCCCGCGAGCACCACCGGAACGAGCGCCGAGAGCACCATCGGGATCTCGTAGGAGATGGCCTGAGCCACCGCCCGCATGCCCCCGAACAAGGCGTACTTGTTGTTGCTCGCCCAGGCCCCGACCCAGACGGGAAAGCCCATGAGGCCCGAGACCGCGAGGGCGTAGAGCACGCCGATGTCGAGGTTGCTCGCGAGAAGGCCGGGAGAGAACGGGATGACCGCGGCCACCGCGAGCGCGAAGAACAAGGTGATGGCGGGTGCGGCGTTGAAGAGCAAACGGTCCGCATCTCGGGGAACGATGTCTTCCTTCTGGATCATCTTCAGGCCATCCGCGATGGGCTGAAGCAGTCCTTTGGGGCCCACCATGGTCGGCCCCATGCGGCTGTGTAGCCGCGCGGCAAACTTGCGCTCGAACCACGTGATGTACGCGGTGACGCTCATCAGAGCGGTGACGATGACCGCGCCAAAGACGAAGCCGTGAATCCACGGGTTGGCGAGCAGCTCGAGAGCCTCGTTCATCGGTCCACCTCTCCCATCACGGGATCGAGCGAGCCCAGAATGGCGATGGCATCACTCAGCGAGCAGCCGGGCAGCACGTACGGAATGACCGCGCATGCGTGCAGACTGGGCGAACGGATCTTCAAGCGATACGGGCTCGAACCTTTGTTCGCGCCGCCGCCGATGAGCCACGTGCCAAGCTCGCCGCGCGGAGTCTCGATGCCCACGTAGACCTGCCCGGGCGGCAACTTGTGTTGACCGACCATCTTGAGCGGTTTGGTCGAGCAGATGGGACCCGGCGGGAGGTTGTCGACG
Organism: Deltaproteobacteria bacterium; assembly: GCA_011526105.1. Lineage (GTDB taxonomy): Bacteria > Myxococcota > Kuafuiibacteriia > Kuafuiibacteriales > Kuafuiibacteriaceae > WYAZ01. Next base: position 27,683 of record WYAZ01000177.1, read on the forward strand.
AGGATACGGGAGATGCGAATGCTCTCGCGCATCTCCTCGATGCGCACCTTGGAGCGGGCCCAGCAGTCGCCCGCGTCTTCGACGAACACCTTGAGATCGACCTCGGCGTAAGCGTGGTACGGCGCGTCTCGGCGGAGATCGTGGTCCACGCCGCTGGCCCGAAGGAGCGGACCGGTGAGCCCGAGCTCGAGGGCGAGATCGGCGTCGATGACCCCCACCCCTTTGGTGCGGGCGCTGAAGATCGGATGCTCGAGCATGCCGAGGTATTGGTCGAGACGCTCGTCGATGGCGCCGAGCGTGCGGTGAAGCATCTCCGGCCAGCCCGCGGGCACGTCGTGACGGTTTCCGCCGACGGTGTGCGTGTTGTAGTGGAAGCGGCAGCCGGTGAGGTTCTCGAAGAGATCGAGGATCAGCTCGCGCTCCCGGAAGCACCACATGAAGAGCGAGGTACCGCCGCCGAGCGCACCACCGAGATCCATGCCGAAGGTCCCGAGCCACAACAGATGCGAGGCGACCCGCTGCGTCTCCGCCAGCACGGTCCGGAGATATCGAGCACGCACCGGGACCTCGACCCCCATCAAGGACTCGAAGGCCATGTTGACGGCCTGCTCGTTGGTCATCGGCGCGACGTAGTCGTTCTTGTCGATGATGGGCGTGATGTTCGAAGCCATCAGCTTCTCGCAGAGCTTCTCGACCCCACGATGCAAATAGCCGGGATACGGCACCGCCTTCACGATCTGCTCGCCGTCGAGATAGAGCACCACTCGGAACACGCCGTGCGTGGACGGGTGCTGTGGTCCCAGGCTGAGCGTCATCAGGTCGGCGTCGGCCTCGTAGGTGGAGAGGTCGAGGTGAGGCTCCGGCACGAAGGCCTTCGTGGGCTTGCAGTCCGTGCGCGGGGTGCGGGCGGCACGAATGGGCGGGATGGGTCCATCACGCGGCGGGCCACTGGGGACCAGCGGTCCCGTGGACGCGGCGACCTGAGTGACCGGAGCGATCGGAGTGGCCTGAGCCGCCGGAGTGACCGGTGCGGCCGGGGGCGTCTCGGCTACCGCCATGGCGCACACCCCGTCTCGATCGCGTAGTCTTTGCGCAGCGGGTGACCGACCCACTCGTCGGGCATCATCAACCGCCGGAGGTCAGGATGACCCTTGAAGCTCACCCCGACGAGGTCGTACTGCTCACGCTCTTGCCAGTCGGCGCCGGCGAAGAGCGGAAAGAGCGAGTCGATGTCTTCGTTGAGCTCGAGACGCACGCGCCACTTCGCCACCAGCGTACCGGCGCCCACGCTGCGGAGGGCGGTCGCCACCTCGAAGTGCTCGACGTCGACGACGGTCTCGCCCTTCTTCTCCTCGAGCCAGTGCGAAGCGACCACTGCGACGTAGCTCGTCCAGCCCGCCTCTTTGAGTGCCTGCGCGAGTTCGTAGTGCCGCGCGCGCGGCACCAGAGGGCCGCCGGTCTTGTTGTCAGCGTCGGACTCGGCCTTCAGCTCGAAGCGAAGAAAGATCTCCTCGAGCTGGGCCACTCGCGCCTCGACTGCACTCATGGTCACTCCCCCGACTCGTCGGGCAGCTCGAGCCCCTGAACTTTCAGCGTTCGCGCCGAGAGCTCTTGAAGTCGCGTGGTGCGATCGTTTGGATCCTTCGCGATGCGGTCCTCGAAGCGGCCGATCTTGGGCACGATCGTCTTGTCGTGCGTCTCGGGCCGCTCGTCCTTGGGCACCGGCTTACCTGCGCGCTTGAGGCTGACGCGCTCCTGAAGGCGCATCATCCCGGCCATCAGAGATTCTGGATTGGGCGGGCAGCCAGGGATGTAGACATCGACAGGAACAACAATGTCGATGCCGGGAATGACGGAGTAGATGTCGCGGTAGAAGTCCCCGGAGATGGCGCAGGATCCCATCGCGATGCACCACTTGGGCTCCGGCATCTGGTCCCATAGGCGCTTCACGCGCGGGGCCATCTTCACGGTGATCGTCCCAGCGACCACCATGACATCGCACTGCCGCGGCGTGCCGCGAACGATGGTGCCCATGCGGTCGAGGTCAACCCGGCTTGCGGCCGCGGCCATGAACTCGATGCCGCAGCAGCTCGTGGCCATGGGGAAGATCCAAAGCGAGTTCTTCGCCCCCCACTCGAGGAGCGCATCGACGCTGGTCGTCGCGATGTCGAGGCCCGGGAACCGCGCCAGCACGTCGTAGATGGGGTGCTCGTAGTTGCGCTCGGCTTCGAGCGCGGCGAGCTGGTCTTTCACTGCCACTTGAGAGCCCCCTTCCGGAGGGCGTAGACCCACCCGAGCAGAAGAATCGCCACGAAGAGGAACATCTCGACCATGGCGAAGGTGCCGAGCCCCCTCACGTTGAGCGCCCAAGGAATGAGAAACGCCGCTTCGACATCAAAGAGGATGAAGACGAGGGCAATGACGTAGTAGCGCGGGTGGAAGCGAATCCACGCCTGGTGGGCGGGCTCTTCGCCGCATTCGTAGGTGAGCGTCTTGGTCTCGGACGGGCGTTTCGCGCGCACCGCCATGATCCGCGCAGCGAAGAGGGTCACGAAGCCCACCGAGAACGCGATGGCGAGGAAAACGATGGCTGGGGCCCACTGTTCCAGCATGCGAGAGGCAGATAGTCCGGCCCGCGATCACGCGCAAGCAGGTCCGCTGCGTGCATCGGCCTTTTGGGCGCCATGCGTGATTCGAGTGCGAGAGACTGGACGTATCCCCCTACAGACCGCGTCGCGTCCCAGTTCACCCAAGGCGCGATCCCCCGCCGGGCAGGGGAAAGCACGGTGCCGCTTGGCCTGAGGATGGTCGTTGACAGTCTTCGCGAACGCTCTGCCATGCTCGGGAGGCCCATGCTCTCCCTCGTCGCGTTCATCTCGTGCGCCCTCAGCGCACTCCCCTCGGGTGAAACCGTCTTCGTCACCCCGGCCCAGGCGGCGAGTCTGCACGCAGCCGGTGCTCTGGTGTTGGACGCGCGCAAGTCTCCCACGAGCCCCTATGTGGCTGGGGCGGTGGAGACGGACTGGCTCGACTACCGCGACGGCCTCCTTCCGACCGGGCGCCTCGACTCGAACCTCGAGCGCGTCGCGAAGAAGCTGCGAAGACTCGGGCTGTCGCACGACCGTTCCGTACTGGTCGTCGGCGACATGCATGAAGGTTGGGGAGAAGAGGCGCGCATCTGGTGGATGCTGCGTTACCTCGGGTTCGAGGACGTATTCATCCTCGAGGGCGGCGTGCGGGCATGGGTGAAGGCTGGCTTCGCGGTGAGCACGGGGCTATCGGAGGCGCGCACGGGTCCGCCGCTGGTGTTGCGCAACAGGTCCGAACTCGACGCGACCTGGCGGGATGTCGATCGGCTGCGTACGGATCCCAAAGCGGTGGTGCTCGATGCGCGCGAGCCCAACGAGTTTGCCGGCGCCACTCCGTTCTTCGAAGCCCGGGGCGGACACATCCCCGGCGCCAAGAACCTCCCGTGGAAGACGCTGCTCACCCCGGAGGGCTCGCTGCGATCGGGTGCCGAGCTCGATCGCATCTTCAAGGATCTCGGCATCACCGAGGCGCACCCGGTCGTCGCGTACTGCACGGGCGGCGTGCGCTCCGCGTTCGTGGTCGCGGTGCTGCATCATCGCGGCTACGTCCACGCCGCAAACTACGCCGGCTCCTTCTGGGAGTGGGCTCGACGCGATGAGCTTCCCGTCGCGCGACCCTCCGCTGGTCCTTGAACGACCCCGCTCTGGGCCCACGTGGCCTGAGCTCGAGATGCCGGCGCGCCGCGAGCACCGCACCAGAGTTCCGCGGGCGATGAAACCTCGAGACCAGCATGATGCTCCCCGTCCTCGAGTCCGCAGCGTCCGGCGTTCGAAGCGCGGCCGCGCGGCAGAGACGGGCGTCGCGGCCTGGATAGATCTGTCTGCTGGTCGTTGGGCAGACCGGCGCAGCGCGCAGCTATTCGTAGCGTCGGCCGGAAGCATTCGTACGCCCAATGCGCTGACGGGCGGCCAACGCCACCGACGATTCGGGACCTGGAGCTCGCGCCCTTGGACGTGGCCCTCGCTGCCTGGCCGGTCGAGGCCTCGGGTTCACACGCAGATGGTCGCGTGGGCCTCTTTGGTGAACACGTCGCCATCGTGACCTCCTCGGTCTGCGCGCGGCTCCATGTGTTGGACGGCCCATTCGTGTTCGGGGGGCCGGTCATGGCGGCCGCACCCGACGTGGAGGGTGGCTATCTACTCTTCGTGCACGAACCGACCGCGGGGACAAACGAGCAGCTGCGCATCCGCCTCGGGCCCGATCTCCTCGAGCGGGAGAGGGGCGCTTCGCCGCTTCGCGCGTCGACCGCCAGGTGGCTCGAGTCCAGCCGCGCGCATCTCATCGCAGGCCACATCGAAGGCGGGGGTTCGGGCGTACCCATCCCCTGGCTCTGTCCACCGGGCATGGCGGCGGGTTGTGTCGACCTCTCGAACGCCGGCGGCGAAACACGCGGAGTCAGCACGAGCCCGTTCGGGCCCTCGGCGTCGAGCATGGACAGCTGCGCGTACGCGAAGGGCTGCCCGCTCGGTGGCGAGCGCTACCGCATCCGGAGGCGCTGAGCGCCGGCGCCACATCGGCGCGCGCACCACCGACGTGGTCGAGCTACCGGGCGACCGTTTCGTTCTCGGCACGAACCTGGGTGACCTCTTCTTGGGCTCGCGACGAACGGCGCTGTGACCTGACGCGCGGCGACGGCGCCCGCGGGACCTCTACGTCACGAGCCCGCGCGCGGCGACGGCCCATTCGGGTACCATCGACCTGCTCGTTCGGGTCGAGGGGACAACGCGTTATGCACGCCTCGAGCTGTTCGCGCCCTAGGCGGATCGACGCAGCTCGCTTTGGGACTCCGTCTCACGCCCGGACCCGCCTGTTCGGCGCATGTGGACTTAAACGCGAACACCCTGGCCTCGGGGCCGTTGGCCTCGCAGACCAGAGCTCGACCGTTAGGGTAGTCTAAGCAGATGCACGACCGCACACGCCCTACCGGGTCGCCGGCTCTTTCCGCGGTACTTCTCTGCATCGTCTTTGCGGGCTGCGACTGCGGCGGCACCACCCCAATCACATGTGAGACCAACGCGGATTGCGAAGCGGGCGGGACATGCGTCGACTCCGAGTGTCGGGACCTCGGCGACGCAGGTGCGCTCGATGGACGAGTCGAGAGGGACTCTTCAACCTGCGAGGCGTGCGGGTCGGAGTGCTGCGCGGCTGAGCAGGTGTGCGTGGCGAACATTGCTTGTGGTGAGGACCACGGACCGTGTGCAACGAGCGACAACTGCACCGGCGACGACTACTGCGAACCGACGCTGATGCGTTGCGTGCCGTGGGGCGTGCCGCCCGGAGTGGATCGCGATCCAATGTGTACACGTCTCGCGATCGCGGGCGCGTTTTCACCGACCGTGCAGTGCGAGTTCCGCGAGGTCCCTCCGGGCGACGCGTTCCCCGAGAACCTGCACGTGCTCACAACACCCATGGTGATCGACTTCCACATTGATCGCGGGCCCGGCGAGGCGAGGCGTCCATCGATCGTGGCGGTGTTTGACGATGGCGTCGACGGATCGGACGAACTCCCGACTGGAGTCATTCGCATTCTCGACGGTCGCACCTGCACGCAGCAGGCAGAGCTTGGCTCACTTCAGCTCGTGTCTCACAGCTCGCCGCCCGCGGTGGGCGACCTCGACGGGGACGGGCGCGCGGAGATCGTCGCCAACAAGGCCGGCGGCGGGCTCGTCGCATTCCGCTACGACGAGACTGCGAGTTCGTGGGCGGTGATGTGGCGCTCCACGACCGACGGAACGACGCCGTACATCGTCGAAGGCAGCGGATGGGCAGGTCCATCCATCGTGGACCTCGACGACGACGGAGTCCCCGAGGTGCTTCGCGGCGGCATCGTGCTCTCCAGCCTCGGTGTGCTGGTCGACCAAACCTCGCTTGGTCTCCATGGGTACTCGAGAGGGATCTTCCCCATCGTTGTCGATGTCGACGACGACGGGATGGTCGAGTTCGTAGCGGGCGACGGAGTGTGGCAGTGGGACCGCGCCGGACGAACGTGGGTGGCCGAGTCCTACGTGACGACGCCGCAGGCGGCTGGCCACGTTGCTCTCGCGGACTTTGGCGACTTTCCGGGAGCAGCGGCCTGGCCCAGGAGCACGCCCGAGGTCGCAGTGATCTCGGACGGTACAGCGCGCGTTCAGACCCTCGACGGAACGATCGTCTTCGGTCCGGTGACGTTGCCGGGAGAAGGCACGGGCGGCCCCCCCACCATCGGTGACTTCGACGGCGACGGGCGACCCGAGTTTGCGAGCGCGGGCGCGAACGCCTACACAGTGTTCGACCTCGACTGCACCGATACGCCGATCGGTGCATGTGCCACAGGCGCCATGACGGGTGTCTTGTGGTCACAGCGCTCGCAGGACGCGAGCAGCAACGTGACGGGCTCGAGCATCTTCGACTTCGAGGGCGACGGCCGCGCCGAGGCGGTCTACGGCGACGAATGCTTCATCCGGGTGTACGACGGGAAAAGCGGCGACGTGCTCTTCAGCCAGGCACGGAGCTCCTGCACTTGGAACGAGAACCCCGTAATCGCGGATGTCGACGGCGACTTCAACGCCGAGATCGTCATCGGTGACAACTACAACTGTGGCTCCGTGGACTCGGGAACGGACTGCTCCGCGTTCGGGCTCGGACCGCGTCTCACCGATCCGCTCTTCCCCGGGCTTCGCTGCATGGAGGGCGCAGATTGTCTGAGCGGTTCCTGCGACGCGGGATACTGCCGCTGCACGATGGACTCCGAGTGTTGTGCTGGCGCGGGTTGCGACCGAGCGACCTTCGTGTGCGAGACGCCACCCGCAGGCACGCCTGGGACAGGCAACACCTGCCGCGCGTCGCGGCCCGTGGGAACACTCGGCATCCGCGTGTACCGCGACGGGATGGATCGGTGGGTGCGCTCGCGGCCGATCTGGAACCAGCACGCATACTACGTGACCAACGTCGGCGACGACGGGGAGATCCCGCGCACGTCGGCGGCCGCACTCAACTGGACGGACCCCGGGCTCAATCACTTCCGACAGAACGTTCAGGGCTCCGCGGTGCCCGGCGCTTCTCCAGACGTCACCTCACGCGCCGACGCGCTGGCCTGTGGTCCCGACGGAACGGCGACGATCCACGCGACGGTGTGCAACCGCGGCACAGACGACGTGGGCTTTGGCGTCGCGGTTGGGTTCTACGCAGGCGATCCAACAGCCGGCGGCGAGGTGATCTGCATGGCGCGCACGAGCCGGGATCTCGCACCCGGGACGTGCGAGAGCGTCGATTGCTTGTGGGTCGATTCGCAGATGATGGATACGGGAACGGACGTATGGGTCGTGGCCGACGACGGCGGCGAGATCTTCGAGTGCCGCGAGACGAACAACGTCACCATCTACTTGGGCGTACGCTGCGACGCCATGTTCTGAGCGGGTGCCCCGGGCTGCCCAACCCAACGGAGAGCTCGAGCCGCCTGCCTTGGACCGCAGCCGCGACTCGTTGAGTCGAGCATCACAACGTGGTGCCTCGCGAAGACATCACTGTCGTCTCGAAAGTAGCGCCACGGGCTCGCCCGGACACTCCGAAAGCGCTCGCGCACGGCATGGTTCTCGAGATGGCTGCGGCTCGACCTCCGCTTCAGCGCCGGAGGATTCAGTCGGCCCAGCGGGGCGATGGAGTTCATCATGTTGGACGTCAACAAGCCGAAAGTACAAAGCCACCAGCAACCATCGCGAACCGGGACTCCTGAGCCCGCCGCGAATCCCGCGGCTCCCCCAGCCCGTACCTCCGCCGATGAGCGCTCTTCCGACCGAGTGCAAGAGACGCCGCCGGTGATCGTCGAGTCGGCCGCATCGAGTGCAGCTCCGGGCGTGGGGGGCGGCATCGCGTCGCTGCTTCCCAAGACAGAGAAGGCTGGGCTGGCGGCACTGCCTCCGCTGTCGAGCGTCGATGGGACCGCAATCTCAAAGCCGGTGGTGAACGTGATGAACGCGCTCGGGGACCGGATCCTCGCTTCGCTTGGACCCCAGCTCGGCGCCGAGGGGCGGAGCGTCGCCTTCAACATGCCGTGTATGGTTCAGGCGTTTGCTCAGCTCGCAGCGGGGGCCACGCCGGAAAGACGGCGCGAAGAGCTGAGCTTCCCGCGGTTGTAGGCTGGGAGGATCCAGAGCCGGGATGACTTGCGTCCGGCGCATGCAGGTGGGCAGACCGCGCAGACTTCCGGCCACAGCCTTGGGCTAGTGTCCCGTCCGAGAAGTTCGATCATGTTCCCGCGAAGTATCTTTCGTCGCTGGTCGGCGCGCTACGAAGGGAGTTGGGTCGGCCCCAATGACCGAGGAGCCCGAAAGGGCGGCAGCAGGCCGCGCGTCGGCCAGGGGCGAAAAGGACAAGCGCGAACGTGATCGAACTTTTCGGACGGGACACTAGGGTCCCGTCATCAGTCCAACCGGCGTACCGAACCAAGCTGCCGTCCCGTCCGGGGCGGCGAAGATGCGCTCGGGGGCTCGACCGGCCTCGAGCCGATAGATCGTGGTCTCGGGGGTGCCCGGCGAATATTGGATGACGCCACCGCCGAGCACGGTCATCACGTAGGCCACACCGTCGGACGCGATGAACCTCCGTTGATTGGGCGCAAGTATCAGATGTAGATGTTCGACGTTCGGCTCCTTCATGAACCCGAGCGGGGATCCTTCGGCGCGCACGCCGTCACGGATCGTGACCCTTGAGAGGACCCCGGTGGCTTGAAAACTCGGAACCACGGCCTCGCTTCGATGAAGCGGCGTGTCGATCGAGGATGGCCACAAGGGCGTGACCTCGGCAGAGCGCATGCCGCTCGTCAGAGCAAACATGATGCCCAACGCTCAGCTGGAAGGCCCTCGGGAAGCTCCAGTCGAAACGCCATCGGTTGGGCCGGACGCCGGGAACGGCCACCGAACAGATCCGAACGCAACCGGACAAGCATTGGGACTTCGGAGGGAGAGAGAGATAAACTCCTCGCCCGGCTCCCCACCCGCCTTGGTGCGCTGGCCCGGACACTTCCTGCTGCAGCTCTCAGATGACTTTGGCTGCCAAGACCTGAAGGTCCCTCCGCATCCGGCGCGCTCGAGGGAGCGCGGCGCGGCGCGGCTCACCGCAATCGCTTCCGTTAACGCGACCCTCCGCTCGGCCGCGAGTTTCCTGGCTCCGCGCCCACATGCCCTCACCTTGAGATGCCGGCATGCCCGCGCTATACGCGGCGTCCCCGGTTCAAAAACACATCGAAGGGTCGGGGAGAAGAAAAGAGAAAATACATGCGTCATTTGATTCTTGGTGGAACCGGAACCGTCGGAAGCCTCGTCGTGAGTGGGCTCCTCGCGAAGAACGAAGAAGTTCGCGTCCTCACGCGCAGCTCGGACAAGCTGAGCAACTTGCCCCAGGGCGTGACCGGCATCGTCGGTGACCTCGCCGATCCGAACACCTTCGAGGCCGTCTTCAAGGACTTCGACACCCTCTTCATCCTCAACGGGGTCACCCCCAGCGAGCTCCACGAAGGCCTCGCCGCCGTGGCCGAAGCTCGCCGCACCAACGCGAAGCGCATCGTGTACCTCTCGGTGCACGAGGCCGAGCGCGGCTGGAACATCCCGCACTTCGGCGCCAAGATCGTCATCGAGAAGGCGATCAAGGACAGCGGCATTCCTTACACCATCCTTCGTCCGAACAACTTCTTCCAGAACGACGTCTGGATGAAGGACGGGCTCATGCAGATGGGCGTGTACGCACAGCCTTACGGTGACAAGGGCCTCTCCCGCATCGACGTGCGTGACGTGGCTGAGGCCGCCGTCAACGCGCTCACCACCACCAACAAGGAGCTGCTCAACCGCACCTTCAACCTCGTGGGATCGCGGCCCATCAACGGCAACGCGACCGCGGAGATCTGGACCAACGCGCTCGGCCGCAAGATTCAGTACGCCGGCAACGACCTCGTGCAGTGGGGCGTTCAGGCGATGAAGATGATGCCGAGCTGGATGGTGTTCGACATGAAGCTCATGTACGGCATGTTCCAGGACAAGGGCCTCATCGGCACCGACGCTCAGGTGAAAGAGACTGTGACCATCCTCGGTCACGAGCCGCGCCGCTACGAAGACTTCGTCAGCGAGTGCGTGAAGAGCTGGGTCTGATTCCACCGCCACTGCGCCCGCCGGCCGACCTGATGTTCACTCGGCGTCGGGCGCAGTGATCCAACTCCAAGCGTCCACACCCGAGCCTTCCGAACCACCCACGAGCAGGCGGCCTCGGACGTTCAGGGTCACCTTCAGTCGCTGAAAGGTCCCGATGGTGGGGGCCGCGCAGAGCAGGTCGGAGTCGGGAAAGACCGCGCGAAGAGGCCGAGTGTCCGAAGCGAGCACATAACCCGAGCGCCAAGGGGTGATGCTGAAGACGTGCGTCAACTCGCCCGCGAAGTCCGGTCGCCAGCCGAGGCCGGTCTGATAGCGATAGGTCTGACCGTCCAGGGTGTCTACGATGAGACGCCCGCGTTCATCCGCGAGGGTCGCTGCAAAGCCCTTGTGAACTCCACCGGGGGAGACGAGCCGCAGACGCTCGCCATCGATCTCGATGAGCCGTGTTAGCGAATGCGCCATGCCCACCACCAGTCCGTCCTCGAGCGAAAAAAGCGTGGGCCGATCGAGCCGGTCCTCTCGCTTGACCTCGGGCGGGGCGCGAAAGAGCTCGACCCAGGCGCCGTCGCGATAGCGAAAGAGCACCCCGAAGACAGATAGAGACAGGAGCTCCAGCGAAGGCTCGGTGCGAAGCACGAACACCGAGGCCAGCGTTTCGCTGACAACCGTGGCGCCTAGATCTGCGATGTGTCGCACATGGAGTGGGGCGGTGGGCTCGACCTCGTACAGGCCATCGGTAGCCAAGAGAAAGACCCGGTCGTCGTCGCTCTGGCTGACCGCGGCGATCGAGGCCCCTGCGGTCGAAGACCACGTCTCGAAGGAGCGGTCGGGCCTGAAGCGCATGAGGGTGTTCAGATCGTGGATGATAGGTGTCCCGTCGCGCAGCAGCTGTCCATGGAGCCGCCCCGCGCGGGGCCAGTCGGGGAGGAGTTCGATGCTGAGCTTCGGGCAAGCATCGTTCGTGCGAATCGGGAACTCGAGCACCGCCCGGCTGGGCTCCTTTTCGATCAGTACACCGACCTCGTCGCCGGAGATCGCGGAGACCCAGCTCGAGGTGGGTTGGAGCTCTGCCACGGTCTGCACCGGCGGCGCGGCCCGTCGCACGACGCCTTCGCTCAGTTCGAGCTCCGCGAGGGTTTGGTTGAGGCCGAGCACGCTGAGTTCGATTCTCTCCGAGGACGAGGGGTCGACGCTGAGCCGAATGGGAAACGTATGAAACGCGTGTACCTCGGGCGGCTGTCCGAGGTGTTCGATCGCGATGAGCACACTCTTTGCCGCGCCGAGATCCGGCGACCCGAGAAAAACCTCCGTCTCGCCGCCGCAGGCGAAGAGGAGGCCTACGGAGGCGAGGGTGGCTCCCGACCGAAACAAGCGACGGAAGTCTAGTCCCCGAGCCTAGAGAATAGAAAGCGCCAATGGGGCGCCGGCCGAGCGTGCTCAGTGGTGGCCACCAAAGCGATCATGCCGCTTACCCGGCTGGGCGAGGCTTCGTCTCAGCGGCGCGAGCCCATCGACGATGACGTTGAGCACGCCGGAGCGATCTCGCTGCAGCCGACCCTCGGCCACGATGAGGTGGGCCTCGTTGATGAGCTCCCGCTGCCGCTCGAAGACCGACGGGAACACCACCAAGTTCATGTGACCATCCTCGTCCTCGATCGTGATGAACATGACCCCCGATGCAGTCCCCGGACGCTGACGTGTGATCACCATGCCGCCCACACGAAGGCGCGCATCGTGGGCGGCGTTGAGAAGGTCCTTGGATCCGAGAATGCCCTGCGCCTTCATGTCGGCCCGGAGCATCTTCATGGGATGCCGGTCCACCGAGAGCCCGAGGCTCTCATAGTCCGCCGCCAAGATCTCCTCCTCGGTCATCGGCCGAATGGGCGGAGAGCTCTCCTCTTGAAGCTCGAGCCCCGAAAACAGAGTCTTGGCCCCACCGAGGGCGCTCACCTTCCAGAGACTCCGCCGCCGCTCCGGATGGTCCAACTCGGTGAGCGCCCCCGACTTGGCGAGACGCTCCGCCGCGCCGCGCGAGAGCTCCGCGCGGTGGACCAGGTCAGCGACGTTCGAGAACGGCCGCGCCGCGCGCGCCTCCACGATGCGCCGCGCTTCACCCTCGGACAGGCCCTTCACCTCACGCAAACCCAGCCGAACCTCCGGCTGGACGTAAAGGCCCCGGGACCTCCGACCGAGCATACGATCGGCCCAAGGGGTGTGACGCGCGTGCAAGCTGCGGCCGCTCTCGGCCCACCACTTCTTGTGCGCCCGCTCGTCGCCACTCTCGAGCCTCGAGTGCCAGTCGCTCTCGAGCACCGAGACCTTTCGCACGAACACCCCGTGGCGCTGAGCGTCTTGAATCAGCGTGTTGGGCGAGTAAAAGCCCATCGGCTGGCTGTTCAGGAGGGCACACGCAAAGGCCGCCGGATGATAGCGCTTCAGGTAGCAAGACACGTAACCAATCAGCGCGAAGGACGCGGCGTGCGACTCGGGGAAGCCGTAGCCGCCAAAGCCTTGAAGCATACGAAACACACGCTCGGCGTAGTCCTTCGAGACCCCGCGTTCGAGCATGCCGCTCACCAATCGGTCGTGCAGCCTGTCGATGTGCTCCTTGGAGTTCCATCCGATGGCCCGCCGCAAATGGTCGGCCTCACCGCCGGAGAAGCCGGCCACCTTGATGGCGATCTTCATCGCTTGCTCCTGAAAGAGCGGCACGCCGTAGGTGCGTCCGAGGATGTCTTCGAGCGCAGGATGTGGATACTCCACCGGCTCTTCGCCCGCGCGTCGGCGCAGATAGGGATGCACCATGTCACCCTGAATGGGGCCCGGCCGAATGATGGCGACGGAGACGACGAGGTCATAGAAGGTGCGCGGCTTCAGCTTGGGCAAGGTCTGCATCTGCGCGCGCGACTCCACCTGAAAGGTGCCCACCGTGTCGGCGTCGGAGATCATGTCGTAGACCAGCGTGTCTTCGCCGGGGATGGTGGCGAGCTCGAGTGTTCTACCTTCGTACTCCGCGACGAGGTCGAAGCTGCGCCGCACCGCGGTGAGCATGCCCAGCGACAACAGATCGATCTTGAAGAAGCCGAGCGCCTCGATGTCGTCTTTGTCCCAAGCGATGACCGTACGAAACGGCATGCTCGCGTTCTCGATGGTGGTGAGCTCGAAGATGGGCTGCTTGGTGATGAGGAATCCGCCCGAGTGTTGGCCGAGGTGCCTTGGAAGACCGCGAAGCTCGTTTGCCCAGTGGATGACCTGCTGCACCGTGGGATCACGCGGGTCGAGGCCGGCGCGCCTTAGGTCATCGTCCGAGGCCGACCGCCTCTCACCCCAGACCCAGTTGCGAGCGTCACCTTCGGCCTTTGCGGCGGCCTCGTCGTCTTTACGCGCGGCCAAGGATGAGGCGAGTCCCGAGAGACGCTCGAGCTGGTCTTCCGAGAAGCCAAAGACCTTGGCCACGTCTCTGAACGCGGAGCGAGGCCGATACGTGATGAAGGTGGCCACGAGGCCCGAGTGCTCGCGACCGTACTTCTCATAGACGTACTGCATCACCTCTTCTCGGCGTTCGTGTTCGAAGTCCACGTCGATGTCCGGAGGCTCTCCGCGCTCCACCGAGATGAAGCGTTCGAAGAGGAGGTCCATGCGGACGGGGTCGATGGCGGTGATGCCGAGGACGTAGCAGACCACCGAGTTTGCGGCTGAACCGCGACCCTGGCAGAGGATCTTCTGCGAGCGCGCAAAACGGACGATGTCCCAGACCGTGAGGAAGTACCCCGCGAAGTCGAGCTGTTCGATGAGCCGGAGCTCGTGCTCGATCTGAGCCCGTACGTCCCCGGGGACGCCGCGCGGATAACGTTCATCGGCGCCGCGCTCCACGAGCTGACGGAGGTAGCCCATCGGCGTTTCGCCTTCGGGCAAACTCTCGAGCGCAAACTCGTGCCTGAGCTCGTCGAGACGAAACCGGCAGCGATCGGCGACTTCTACCGTGCGGGCGAGCGCTTGGGGCAAGTCGCGGTGAATGAGCGCCATCTCCTTGGGGCTCTTGAGATGTGCAAATGCGTTGGGCGGAAGCCGTCGGCCCGCCCCCTCGAGACGAATGCCCAGGCGAATGCAGGTGAGGATGTCGAGCAGCGGCTTTCGGTCGCGGTCGTGCATTCGCACGTCACCGGTCACCACCAGAGGAACTCCGGAGCGGAGAGAAGCCTCACGCGCGAGCTCCACCCGAGCTTCGTCTTCGGGCGCCATGTGCCGGTCCACCGACAGATACAGTCGGTCTCCAAAGAGCTCGAGCTCACGCGCGAGAAGAAACGGATCTGGGTGACCGCAGTGAATCGCGATGAGACCCGTGTGGTGCCGAACGATGTCGTCGAAGCAAAGATCGAAGCCGCCCTTTCCCGTCCTGAGCTTGGAGACGGAGAGCAGCCGCGAAAGACCCGCGTAAGAAGTTCGATCGGTGGCGTAGAGCAGGAGGCCGGGAGACGGATACGAAGGCGGACGTCCATCCAAACCTGGGAGAAGGATCTCGGCCCCCACCAAGATCTCGACCCCATGCTCCCGGCCCGCTCGATGCGCGCGCACCACACCGTGAAGACCGTCGCGATCCGAGATCCCGAGGCGGGTGTAGCCGAGCGAACTCGCGCGCCGAACCAACGCATCCGGGTGAGAGGCCCCACGCAGGAAGGAGAAGGCGGTCTTGGTCCTCAGCTCCACATAGGTGGACACTGAACAAATGTATCCTATTCGTTCGAGTGATGGGGCGCGTCGAGGAGCAATCGAAGTCCGCTCAGAGTTCCAAGGAGTTAGCACGTCAGCGACGCCAGGGTGTCGGGCCGTCTCCCTCGAGGGGTCACGGTTCCAACTGACACCCGACTGAGGGAAACCTCAGAAAGCTGACGACCCACGAAGGCGCGACTTCTCGATCTCGTCGAATCCCCACCGGGGTTCTCTTGGCCCGGCCATTGCTCATGCCCCTGGCGCCATGAAACGAACTCGCTCGACCTCCCCCGCCCTGCTCCTCGGCGCCCTCGTCCTCGCGGCCTGCCAGGGCGAGCCAACCAAGCCGATCGATCGTCCCATCGAGCCCCCGACGCCGGTGAAGCCCACCGAGCCCGCCGCCACCACGAAGGCCCGAGCCGAGATTCTCGCCGAGCTCGCCGCCGTGAAGGACCTCAGCAAGGATGGGCTGCTCACTCGATACCCGACTTCGTTCGAGTCGATCTCCTACGATCCCACTGAGGCGGCAAACCTGACGCTCATTCAGAACTCCGCGGTCGCCCTCTCCGGGCCGGAGCTCCAGAAGCTGGGTGAGAGCGGCTTCGTGATCAGCGAGGCGCGGCGCTTCCCCACGTTCACGCACGGCTACGAGACGCTCTATCTCGAGGACCTGCCGCTCTTCATCTCCGCCGACTCCATCCTGAACGCGGTTCATCACTCCTACGACGACATCCTGAAGGCCATCGAGCTCAGCTCACTCATCCCGGACCTGCGCCGAATGCTCACCACGATGCGTACGGAGCTCGCGGATGGAGCCGGTTCCGCTCTTGGTCCACAAGCGCGCGCCGATGCGGACACCTACGTCGCAGTCGCGCTGAGCCTCCTCGAGGATCAGATCGCCGCGCCGGTCGCCGGCGGTTCCGCCTCGGACGTGCAGGCCCTCTCTTCGGGGGCCGCCGCCGCCTCTGGCACCCACGGCATCACCCTGTTTGGTGTGGAGAGGGTCGTGGACTTCTCGCAGTTCAAACCGCGCGGCCACTACACGGATGACCCCGAGCTCGAGAAGTACTTCCGCGCCATGATGTGGCTGGGTCGCATCGACTTCCGGTTGGTAGAGACCAAACCAGATCACTCGCAGGTCTTCCATCGTCGTCAGCTCGAAGGTGCGTTTGCACTCCAAGCGGCGCTCAACAGCGCCGGACGTGCGTCATGGCAGCGACTCGATCGCACCATCGAGGGCTTCGTGGGTGAGTCGGACAACATGACGCTAAACCAGCTCGATGTCTTGCTCGAGAAGCTCGGAGTCACCCGCCTGGATCAGCTCGCGGAGATCGAGGATGCACGTATCGCCGAGACCATCCTCGTCAATGGGCTCGGCACTCAGCGCATCTCGAGCCACTTCATGGTCAACGGTCTGGGCCAGGGCACAATGCCGCTCTCCTCGACCTTCCTCCTGCTCGGTCAGCGCTACGTCATCGACTCCCACGTGTTCAGCAACGTGGTCTACGACCGCGTGCAAGGCGGAAGTGTACTTCGGATGATGCCGAACCCCCTGGATGTGGCCTTTGCAGCGCTCGGAAACGACCAAGCCGCAAAGCTGCTCGAGCGCGAACTCGACACCTATCACTACGCGCCCGACCTCGCCGCGATGAGAATCCTCTCCGACGCGCACGAGGCCGATTTCTGGCAGAAGAACCTCTACAACCTATGGCTCTCCGCGCTGCGAAGTCTCTCACTCCGAGCGGACAGCCCCACGCCCATCGGTTCTCGCCCCGAGGTCGCCCGCACCGAAGCTTGGGGCAAGAGGGTGCTGAACACCCAGCTCGCGTCTTGGGCGGAGCTCCGCCACGACACCATCCTCTACGCCAAGCAGTCCTATACCGGCGGCGTCACTTGTGAGTTCCCGGACGCACAGGTCGAGCCGGTGCCCGAGGTCTTCTCCGCGCTCGAAGACTTCGCGCGGCACGGACAAGGCATCGTGGCCGGCCTCGAGCTCTCGGGTGCACCTTATCTGCAGCCGCTGATCGAAGAGTACTTCGATCGACTGCTGGCAGTATCCTCGATGCTGCGCGAGATGGCGGAGTATCAGCGAGATGGGCGTCCCTTCGAAGACTACCACCTCGCCTTCGTCAATGAAGCCGTGCGCATTCACTGGGGCTGCGGTGCACCCGAGGGGGCCGAGGGCTGGTACCCGCGGTTGTTCTTCAACGCCTCCTCAGCGGCGGAGTACGATCCCACCATCGCCGATGTTCACACCCAGCCCACCGATGAAGGGGGTGCCGTCGTCGGTCGGATCCTGCACGTAGGCACCGGCATGGCGCGGCTCATGGTCGTCACGATGGACACGTGCACCGGCCCCAAGGCCTACGCGGGCTTGGTGTCCTCGTACTTCGAGAAGGTCACCGAGAACTTCGAGCGCTACGACGATCCGACCTGGGCGGCCGAGCTTCAGAGCGGAACACCCCCTGATGTGGCGTGGATGACCGACCTCGTAGTGCGTTAGTCCCTCTCGATGCCGACGCCGACTCGGCCTATCATCGCGAGGTGCGAGTCGTCCCCCTTCTGTCGCTCGGCCTCGTGGCGTGCCAGAGCGAGAGCTTGCGCTGGGCCCCCCCGCCAGATGCCGACGCGGTGCTATTCGTCGTCCAAGAGACCGAACGAGGTGGACTCGCGCTGCTCGGGCGGCTGGGTCCGGGCGACACGAAGCTCACTCTGTCCGACGGCGCGGATCAAGGGCGCCTGTTCGGTCTGAGCTTTGAGCGGGAGACGCTCGAGCGTCTGAGTCCGAGACTGAACCTCGCAGACGGGTCGACGATGCGGCTCGAGCTCGAGGCCGAGCCGTGTCGGCGCCGTACACTTCGCGACACGGAGGAGCGGCGGCCCGTGCCTGGCGATACGCCGACGTTCGAACTCGATGCGGAACTCGAGTGGCATCCGCTGCCAGGCCCCCCCGAATGGATCGACGGGCTCTCTATGGTGCTGCCGGTGGACGCGAGCCAGTGCGGATCAAATCCGCCTGTGCTGCGCCCGTTCGGCGCGGAGCCGATGGCCCTTTTGGACGGCTTCGAGGCCTACGGTCGGCCCCATGATGCGAAGTCGAGCGCGGACGCGAGCAAGGTGTTCAGCTTTCGCTCCGCGCTCGCCACGCCGCACCCGGCGGTGTTGGCGGCCTCTCTCCAGTATCTCTACTTTCTCCCTGAGGGCCGAAGCGTCGAGTCCGCGGGCCCGGGAGAGATCCTGAGCCCCATTGATGTTCGCGACCTCCCCCAGCCGTCGGGGTGGTCGTTCGGGCAACTCGTTCGCGTCCCAGGTCACGGGGATCGATATCTCGTGGCGCTCGGGCTTCTCGACGGATCGAGGGTCGGTGGCGCGGTGGCGCTCGTCGAGACCAGCTCGGCCGGCTTCCGTTCGGCGGTTGTGGTCGGAGTCACCCCGAATCCGCTCGAGGCCCTCGCCATCTTGGAGTCCGGCGCGTACATCGCCGTGGGCTCCCGAGGCATCCTTGCGGTCGCGGACGCGCCCGAGGCGCCGCTTCGGGTCACGTCGCTGTTCGCGGGCGTTGCGCTCAAACTGGCCGCGACAAGCGGCAGGGCCGACTACCCCTTTGTGGTCGCGGACTCCACGGGCGGACTCGCCTTGGTGGAGCCCCATCGAGAAGCGATCCTCGAACTCACGGAAGGTGGGTTCAGCTCGAGCACGGTGGACCTCACCTCGAGCGCTGGCCCACCCAGCCGCGTCCACGCCCTCCGGTACAATGCGCAACTCCTGACCGCGACCGGGAGTGAAGCGCCCGCGGTATCGGTGGTACCGATGCCCGCGTCGCTCGCGCGCTGTGCGAGCGACGGCGACACGTGTGAGCCGCATATCCTCGGGCAAGATCCGGGGGCCATCGAGGCCCTCTCTGGTGAACGCCTCATCATGGCCCCTCGCCTTTGCGTTCAGCTCACCGAGTGGCAGCCAGCGAAGGACTGCTTCTTCGGCTGGCGGGGCGAGCCCGAGGCTCCGGCTGAGTTTGGCTTCAAGGGCTTCGAGACCCTCGATTATCACTACGGCCGCCTCATCGCCGCCGGATGGGGCGGAGTGGTTTATCAGGCGGTGCTCGACCCGTGACTGGCCGTGCACGGACTCGCAGGCACTGCACATGGCGGGCCTGGCGGTGTTCCTGTGCTTGGCGGCCTCTGTCAGCACTCCGGGCGACCCTACGACCGGTTGAGCGAGGGCCGTGCACGTCCGCGATCATGGCTCCTGGCCAGGACCGTGGACTCGAACGCTCAGAACCGAGGACCGCACCCCGCTCGGAGAGCGCTCAGGGCCAACGCGACTCGAGGATCAGGCCGTTCGATCCGGTCACCGAGATGATTCCATCCTGAGCAACGCCACTGACGAGGTACATGGGCGGTCGTGGTTTGATCTCGACGTTCTCGATGGGGATGCTTCGCGCGCAATCGCGCTTGGGATCGTACTCCATGAGCACAGAGCAGGCGGCCGGCAACACCAAGATCGTCCCGCTCGGAGTGGATACGAAGTCGATGACTCTCGTGCTCGACACGCGGTGCCCGCATTCATCCTCGGGGGCGGCGCAAGCGTAGGCGCTCGAAGGCAAGTAGATCTGCCGCAACTCCCGACCACGGTTCGCTCGGCGCAGTTCGACCTCGGCCGAGTCCGAGGCCAAGTACACGTCGGTGCCGCCCCCGATCGCGGGGCGACTCAGAAATGCACGCGGCGTGCGGACCGTTCGCGACGGGTGCTCCGGGCGCAGCTCCGTTCCCCTCGAGAGGTCGGAGAAGAAGAGGAGAGCACCGGCCGCGAGGATGATGTCCGGCTCCTCCGGATCGAAGCCCGGCATCCAGGCGCGCAGGTCGGCGTTCAGACGAGTGTCCCTCACCACGGGTTCGTTCGGAGAGACCTGGGTGAGCAGGAGTCCGGAATCACCCAGGGCGATCAGCCGACCCCGACCGTCGAACTCGAGGGCCTCGATCGATTCGACGGTTCGCGCGATCTCCACCGGCGCCGCGAAGCCGTTGGAGGTCCAGATCAACTCCAAGAGCATGCCCATGGGCGCGTCTGGGTTGCCCCAATAGACCGAGACGACCACACGCGCGGAGTCGGCCGTGCTTCGGACCGGATCGATCGTGCTCGCGCGCATCTGCCAGCCGGAGGGCGTGACGTCGTCCCGCCTGGGGAGGCTCTCCGGGTTCCACCAATACTCCGGTCGGTCCACGAAGCCGAGGCTGCGGTCGAAGATGAGCACGTGATCGGAGGTTGCGGCGATGAGTCGCCCGCCGTCCAGGTGGTGTACGTCTCGAACCTCCTTGGAGGAGGAGTTCTCGACATCGATCCGGCGGCCGCCCAGCGTGCCACCCACCGGCAAGAGACTGATCGCAGGGCCGAAGGGAGTGAAGCGCGGGAGGGGCGCGTCAATGCAAAGGCCGTCGTCGAGGGGTAGAACCAGCGACAACGGCGGGCCCGCGTCACCGACATCCGCGAAAGCGCCGTCTCTCAGCGTCGAGACGGCCGCGATCTCCGGACCGAGCGGCACCCGCATCTCCTCGTCCATTCTTCGACCGCCCAGACAGTGCTCCGAGCCCGCTTCGAAGCGGATCTTCGAACGTGCACCGAGATCCGCGGTGGGCCATCGAGCCTCGAGAGCCGCGGCGTCGAGCGCGACGTAATGCAGCTCGTCGCCCGCTTCGAGTTGCTGACGCACGACGGCGCTACCATCGACGACACGCCCGGACTCGAGTCTAAACGGTCCCATGGTCGTCACTTCGCCAGTGGGTGTCTCGATGACGAGAAAGGCCAGATCATCGGTGCGGTCCGTCGGCCACGGCACATGACTCGCATCCGGTTCGGCCGAACACGCGGCCCCGAAAGAGCAGAGCCATATCCATGAGCACCATCGCATCGGTTGTCCTCAGAGCAGTCGAACCACCGGTTCGTCGCGAAGCAGGATCTTCTTGGTGCGAAGATCCGTCACCGTGGCCGCCAGCCATCGATCATCGTTGACGCCGAACTCGATCTGAAGTCGGGGGCGCTTGTCGGTGGGGGCGTGGGCCGGCTTGAGGTACCCAAGGGTGGGGTTGGACTCGTTGAGCGGGACCACAATAGGCGCACCCTCGCCATTACCACCCAACTTGTGTAAGCCGCCTTCCGCATCCCAGTGGAAGCGGCGTTCATCTCCGGTACCGGCACCGATCTCACAGATCACCAGCTTGAAGATGGTCTCCGGCTCACCGAAGGAACAGGTGGGCACGAGCTGGCGCCGCCAGAAACCCGAAGCGGTGGGAAAGCGAGTGCCGCGCGGGACGACCGTCGTGTACTCGCGTTCATGGGTCTTCGAGTTATAAGTCACGAAGGCATAGTCGTGAACGATGAAGTCGGACTGCGTGAAGCTCTCCGCCGCGAAGGCGCAAGCGCCATAGGCCACCGCCTCGAAGGGCTGCCAGGCGCGCACCTTGTCGCGACCGAACCACTGCTCGAAGAGCGGGTAGATGTGAGGCAGGAGCGTCGACCCCCCGACCATCAGGACATCGTCCACGTCGGCGTGGCCGAGCCCGCGTTCTTTGACCTGCGTGAACAGACCTTCGACGCACTCCTCGAGCACGCGGTAGAGCCCGCGCTCCTTTAGGATCTCGATCATCATCGCCCGGGTTACGTCGAGCGTGCTCTCACTGCCTCGGATGCGCGCCTCGAAGTTGCCGAGCTCATCCGGTCGCACGAGCGCGAAGGTCTCGGGCTCGTCTTCGGCCTTCTTGAAGAACACCGCTTCTTTGACCCGCCGCGCCTCCTCGAGCATCAAGCGGGTCCAGAAGCCATCCTCGTCTTCCTTGGTGGGCGCCGGCTGATCCAGGCGCTGACAGAACGCGGACAACAGCCAGCGATCGATCTGATTGCCGCCGAGCGGCCTGGCCTCTTTGGCCAGGACCGTGCAGGAGCCGGCCTCGAGGTTCTTCGGTGAGAGGGCCACGAGCGCGAGGTCGAGCGTGCCCCCGCCGAAGTCGACCACCAGCGCGAGCCGCTCCTTGTTCATGCTGAGCCCGTAGCCCATGGCGGCGGCGACCGGTTCGTCGACGAAGCGCACCTTCTTGACCCCGAGGCTCTTCATCATGCGCATGACTTCGGCGCGGTAGGACTCGAAGGAATCCACCGGCACTGTCACCGCGACATCGCGAATGCGCTCCCCGGTCTCGGCCTTGACCTCGGCGAAGAGCTCGCGGACGAAGATGCGCGCGACATCGCGGGCCGAGTAGGACTTCTTGTCCACCCGCGCGACCGGACGCGTCGCCTCGCGGAGCAGGTACCGCTTGAAGCTCGGCGCATAGTTCGGCTTGGGTGCGGTCTCGTTGGCCATGAGCGCAGGGCGACCGATGAGTGCGAGGTTTCCGAGGAAGAAGCGACGCGCGAAGAACGGCCAGTCGCCGACGCGATCGACAACCCCTCGCTCGGGCAACAGATGAGTCGCCGAGGGGATGAGCCTAGGCGCCTCGAGATGATCGTCACCACCGGGCTGACGACAGATCGCCGGAAGCTCGAGCAGCCTCGGGCGTTGGGCGGTCGGATCCCAACGCGCCACCGCGGTGTTCGTCGTACCGAGATCGATCGCCCAGGCGGTCATGCGCGTCGCTCACGATACCGCCAAACTCGGCCCGCGGGCCCCTGCCCAAATGCACGGAGGGTAAAACCGGACCTGCCCTCAACGCCGCGCATCGAGTAGAGGAGCGGAGTGCTTCGTCCTCTCGGCGCCCGCCTTGTTGTGATGCTGACCCTGAGCCTAGGGCTCTCCAGCCGGGCCGCGGCGCAGGAATCCGTCTTTGGCTACCAGCTCGCCCTCACGCAGTCCGCGAGCACCGTGGTCACCGACGACCAGGCCCTGCTCGGGCTCCAGTTCCAGGAGGTGGATCAACCCACGGTCTCCCAGCTCCAGGGGCTTCAGCTCAACACCGGGGTCAACGCGAACCTTACGCTCGATGTGCTCACGCGAAGCCTCGAACACGGGTTCTTGATCGGGGCGGGCTTCAACCAAACCGTGCCCACCCTCACCCCGGAGGGTGCGGTTCAGAACGCGATCTCCGGGCTCAACGGCACCGCAAGTTATCTTGCACGCCTCCAGCGCGCCCGATGGGGCCTCGCATTTGGTGGCAGCTACACGGTCGCCTCGAACGGGCGCCTTCGCACCGCCGCCGACGGCGGCGCCGCCGGACAGGGCGGGCAGGCCGGCTTCCCCGCGAACACGCTGCCCGGCTCAGACTTCGGTCCGTTCGTCGTCAACGGCATCACGCACGGCGTCAATGCGCGCACTCAGCTCCAGCTCATCCGCACGCGTTGGGATCTCGACGTCGAAGCCAACTACGCCTTCACCTCGAACGGCATCTTCACCCTTGCCCCGGGGGGCTTGGGCGGCCAGGCCGCGGGACAGACTGCGCTCGGGACTTTCTTGCCGCTCACCACGCACAACATCTCCCCGCGTGTGGGGCATCGTCTGCGCATCGGACGGGACCACTTGGTCTTCACCAACCTCTCCGCCGGCTTCGTCCTCCCTGCGCGAGCGACGCCGCAGGAGCTTCCAAACCCCGACGACCCAAACACGCCGTTCCTCATCGTGCCCATTCAGCCGGTGGGCCCTTCGATCCTAAATCAGGCCGACGCCGGATACCTCTACGAGATCGGGGACAACCACCGCATTGGGGTGGGCATAGGCGCCACGTTCAACCTGCGCCGTCCCCTGGTGCAGGTGAACAACGTCTTCATCGACACGGCGGGCAACGAGCGAAACGAGCTCGTCTTTGCCCCGAGCGAGACCGTGGGTTACGCCGCGGACACCTTCATCTACAGCGCCCAAGCCACCTACTTCATCTTGATCCGCGCGCTCGAGCTGGGCGTGAATCTCTCTGCCGGCATCGCGCAGCCGCGGCTCTGGCAGTTCCCGATTGGTCAGGGCAACGGGGAGATCTTCGAGACCCCCGCCGCGGCCAACATCGAGCCCATCTTCACGCTCGCTTTGAATCGTCGCTTCGAGCCGCTGGATGCGACCCTCTCCGTCACGCGAAACGTTGCGGTGGGTGGGCTCGGTGCATCGGCGATCGTGACCGAGAACGCCAACCTCGTGCTCGGCTATCAGATCCCATTCAGCCGTCGACCCGACGCGATGACACTCAACCTCGCCGCCGGCCTCACCGCCGCCCGCATCCGTGGCGCGGGTCGAGAGTTCCTACCGGACTTGCCGGCCGCGGGCGGAAACGCAGCCCTGCTGCTCGCCGCACTCACCGACAACAACAACGTCGGCGCCGTAGCTTCGGCCGGCGTGACCCTCCTCGAATCGGGTCCGTTCCGGGTGGACTCCACCTTGATGTACTCGTTCGCTTACAACGATCTGAATCCGCGCGGGGTCGAGGCCGTGGCCTTGGTGCAGGAGTCCATCACCACCCACAACGTGATCCTCACGTTGCTGGGCAGCTTCGGCCGGGGCGCGCTTCAGAACCCCGACGGTGAACGCGGCGAGCTCGATGCCTTCTCTCGAAACCCGTCCACCGGATCGCCGCTCACCAGCGCGCGGCTCCGAAACGCTGGCATGAACCTCGAAGGCACGTCCGGCAGCGCGCCCGGTCGTGCGCCAGAGGAACGTCGCGATTCGCGCGAAGCCTATCGGCGCATGCTCGAGACGGAGCAAGCCGAGGCCGCACAGGCCACGCGCTCGGCCGAGGCCGGCGCCTCCACCGGCATTCCGGGCCTCGTGGATACGGGCGAAGAGCTCGATCGTCCGGAGCTCTGAGCTTTGCGCACGAGCCCCTGAGGGCCATTTCTGAAACGGGGCGGCACGTGCCCTCGATTTGGGTTATCCTCCCCGCCAGCATGATTCACCGCATGATGATGCTCGCGACCGCGCTCTCGATCTCGGGCCTGGTCGCGACCGCACAGGCGCAGGACTTCATCCAGGACAGCGAGATGCCCGAGTCAGACTGGCAGGCAGAGGTCATCAACGACAGCGGGGGCTTTGCGGTCGTCGTCGGACAACCCTCGAGCGGAGGCAATCCCGATGCCTATCGCTCCATCGGACAGACGAGCGTCACCGGACCCGCGGCAGGCTCAGTGATCCACACACACGCAAGCGTCTGGGTGCCTGCGATCGACGGGGCGATCGATGCACTCGACATGCTCCTGGACGTGAACTGCTTCGACGGCGGTACGAGCAACGCGGTCGGTTTTGGTCTCGTCGTGGTTCAAGACGGCCTCGTCTTCTATGGCCCCTCGTACACCGCACTCACCAATTCTGGTTGGCGCACCGACCTGCAGTCGACAAACCTCACCGCGGCGGACTTTGGTAACGGCGACCCACCATCGAATCCCGACTTCTCGGTGAACGGAAGTACGATCGCGTTTGGCTTCTACTCTTCGAACGGAACTGGCAACTCGACGCCCATCGGCTCCACCAGCGGCGCCGACAACTTCATCGTGCGCATTACGTCCAACCCTCCGCCCGATGCGGGCGTGGCGCCGGATGCCGAGGTCGAGGTCGATGCCGGTGACGAACCGGACGCCGGGGTCGATCTCGACGCCCAGCCGGCGCCCGACGCCCAGCTTTCGCCCGACGCCCAGCTTTCGCCCGACGCCCAGCCGGCGCCCGACGCCCAGCCGGCACCCGACGCCTCCGTGCCTCCCGACTCCGGTGTCGCACGGGACAGCGGAGTGCGAGACGCGGGCGTGCGGCTCGACGCAGGGGCCCGAGCGGACGCGGGGGACACGCCTCCTTCCGACGACGGCTGCAGCTGCGGGGTCTCTGGCTCTGAGCCGAGCGCGCCCGTGGGCATGGGCCTGGCCTTGCTGGGTGCGCTCGCGTGTTTGCTGCGTCGGGGGAGAGGACGCGGCCTCAATCAAACACGCCGTGGACGAACGCACGGCCTTTGAGATCTTCGAACACCCAAACCAAGCGACCATCCGAGAGGTGCAAGGTTCGATACGTGCGCTCGAGCGGCTGCTGAGTCCACCACTCGGCCGAGAGCTGCTCCGCCGAGCTCTCTTCGAGCACCGCCAGCTTGCGGCCTCTCCACGCCAAGACACCGTCGTGAAGCCGCGCGGGTTCGGGATGCTCGAAGAGCTCGAGCGGACGCGGTGGCAGCGGAGGCAGCGGTTCATCCGCGGGTACTCGAGCGACGGCCTTGGGCCAATGGGAGGGATCGAGCGCTGCGGTCTTCTGGGCCACCGCGAGATCACCTTCGATCTCGGCCCCGTCGATGATGGAACGGGCGCTCACCGCCGAAGGGAGCTGAAACGCCCCGACCGGCGAGGTGCGCCGGAGCATGGACACATCCTTCTTGGCGCGCTTTGCGCCGTGGGTCTCTTGCACCTCGCGCAGCGCACGTGCGGGCTCGAAGGGCTCGGGTCCCCACGCGGCCTCGGGCCGATGGGAGTCGCGCAGTGAGGCGGCGAACACCGCCTGTTCACCCAGCGAGATGCGGAGCCGGTCGATGAGCTCCTCGACCTTCTCGACGCGCTGCTCGTGCAGCGAGAAGAGATCGAGCTGCGAGCCGAGGTCAGCGACGGGGGTGACCTCGATGGAGATGTTCCAGACCGCGCCCGCGAGCGCACCGGCGAGCTTCTCCTGAGCCAAGCGAAGCATGACCCGCGAGGAACGCGACGGCCGGTTGAGCTTGAGCTTCAGCCGCTCACGGCGGCGCATGGGCCCGGTGGTGAGGACGATGCGCGCCGAGTCTGCCGCGCGACCACGCGCATAGAGACGGGCCTCGATGCGATCGAACAAGCGCTTGAGTACAAAGAGCACCGACTCGAGGGCGTCGATGGGTTCATCGAGGTCGTAGAGTTCGACGACCTTCTCGGGCGGCACATAACAACGCAGCGGTCGATGGAGCTGACCGAGCGCGCGGTCGATGAGCAGGACCCCCGCGTCTTCGAAGCGGCTCTTGACCTGCTTGATCGGAAAGGCCGCGAGCTGCCCCACGGTCTGAACCCCGAGCACCCGCAACGAAGCGTGGGCCGAGAGCAAACGAACCTCGAGCCAGCCGTTGGGGTCGAGCTCGGCGTCGGTCCAAAGCAGAGCCTCGATGGGCAGGGACGTGAGGGCTTCGGCCGAACGACCAGGCTCGGCGATGACAATCTGGAAGTCGGGGAGGGACTTCTCTCGCCGCTGTCGCCGCGACGGCCGGGCCTGGGCCAAAGCGGTGTCTTTCTTCTGAGAGCCGCGATGTTTGGAGACCGGGCGCGCCGCCGAACGGGCGTGTGCCAGCGTGCGTGCGGTGTCGATGTCGTCGGCGATGGCGACGGTGACGTCGTGACCAAAGGCGCCGAGCATCTCGCGGATGCGGGCGGCCACCGCCTGTTCATCGGCCAGGCCCATGGCCACGAGCGCGGGGGTGCTCCGGCCGAGCTCGAGCAGGATGACGTCTGGGCTGGCGGCCTCGACCTCGGAGCTCAAGGTCAAAAGAGACTCGGCCGCGGCCTCGAGCAGGTGGCGCTCTTTTTCGGGGTCACGATCGCGGATCTCGAGCGACGGCGCCCTCGCCTTGCCTTCGGCCGCGGTCATGCCCGGCCGAACCCCGGCCGCACGCGCGACGTCGTTCACGTGCGTGAGCACGGTCCGACCACGAACCGCCTTTTTCACCGCGCAAGGCCATGACAAGGCACTCAGGCCAAAGGCCCGCTCGATCGGCAACGCCCAGAGATGGACGGCGGCATAACGCTGGGACCCCGGCCGCATGTACAGATGTTCAGTAACCCGATCCGAGGGGTCGCGACAAGCCCCCTCCCCCTTGGGAGGAGCCCGGGTTTCAGGGCCACCCATGGGTCAACCCGAGTTCAAGAAAGGGACCGGCCCGGATGTCTGCGCCTTGGGGGGTCCTAGACGCCGATCTGCGCATCCGGTACATCCCGCCCGTGCAAATTCGGAATCGGCTCCTCGCGCTCACCCTCGGCACGGCCCTGCTCTGCCCCAGCTTGGCGTTCGCCCAGGACGAAGGTGGTGGCGGTGGTGCCGGCGAGGGCTCCACGACGGACTTCGACCCGCTCTCCAACCAGGTCAGCCGAGGCAACCGGGCTACTTGGGACGCGCTTTTTGCTGGCCCACCCCGGGGTTCGATGCTGCACGGCGAGATCGGCTTCTCCGGTCTGCCCAAGGTCGCCTATCACATGGGCATGAGCGCGGACCTCTCGGTCGGCGTGTCCTTCGCCTTCGACTACGCGTACTTTGCCCCAAGGGCCGCCTTCAGCCCCGGGATCATGTTGCAGGTGCCCATTCGGTATCGGCTGCACGAGTCGGGTCAATTCTCCGTCGGCCTGAAGGCCGAACCCGGCATCGGGTTCGGGTTCGGGAACACGTTCGTGTTTAGCATCTTGATGAACGCCGGAGTGAGCTTCGGCTACGCGGTGAGCAATCAGATCATCGTCGGCGGCGGCGTCGACATGCCCATCGCGATCGGCATCGCCGACTCCGGCGCGTCCCTCGCATGGCCGCTGCTGTTCGGACCGATGTTCGAGATGCACATCACCCCAGCCGTGGCGCTCACCGCAGACCTCAAGATGGGCCCGTGGCTCAGTACCGGCACCACGCTCTTCGGACTCAAGTTCCTCGTCGGCGTCGCGTACCGCTTCTAGGAAAAGGGGACAGGGAAAAGGGGACGGAGGGAAAAGGGGACAGGCACCTTTTCCTGCGGACAGGACGGAAAAGGGGAAAAGGGACGGAAAAGGGGACAGGCACCTTTTCTTCGGCAGCGTGAAAAGGTGCCTGTCCCCTTTTCTTGCCCCAGCGCGAAAAGGTGCCTGTCCCCTTTTCACGGAACCTTTTCTTGCGGAAGCCGTCGAGATCATGCAGGTTTCATGGGCCTTCTCGCCCAGGGTCGCGATCCGAACTCACCCCCCGCACTTTCCGCAGCACTTTCTCCAGAAAACTGTAATCGTCGGCCCCGAGCCTCGGTCTCTTGGTCATGCGACTTCAACTGCTCGTCCTGTCATTGCCAGTACTGGCATGTGAGCCCTCCGGCTTTCAGGGGCTCAACCCAACCGCCGCCGACACGCTCGTAGGCACCCTCGAGCGAGACGGACAACCCGTTTCGGGCGCGCCGGTTCATCTCGTGGTGAACGGAGCCTCGGTCGCTTCCGTGCGCAGCGCTGCGGATGGTCGATTCCGGTTCGAACCGCTGGCTCAAACCGGTCGGGTGACCGTGGTCGCGCACGATGAGCGCGGTCATGCGGCGATGATCGAGCTCGAACTGTACGCAGGGGGGAGGAACGACAGCGGCACGCTTTCGCTCGCACCGTTGGCTCGGCTTCCCATGCTCGTCGGCCATCGAGGCCTGGGTTTGGACGAGCGGCTAACCGATTTGCCCGGTGATGTGCTCAGGTCCGACGACACTCGAGCTTCGTTCATCGCGTCTCCGCAACTGCTGAACAAGAAGCTGGATCGAATCCCACTGCTCGTGGTGTCCCCCTCGGATCCGCAGTCGCAGAGACTCCTGGAGCTCTCTCTCCATGATGGCGAAGTGCGCACGGTCTTCGACGTCCTCCCCGGAAACCTTCTTTGGTACGACGAGACGCACTATGCCGGCGCGGTGCAAAGCTCCGCGAACGATGAGTACATCCTCGGCCTCTTCGAACTCGAGACACATCGAGAGGTCGCCCGTGTGAGCACTTGGCGGTCCAAACCGGCGCATGTGGATTCGGCTCGATACGTGTGGTTCGAAGAACTCTCGGTGAGTTCCAGCATCTCAGTCCATCGGCCAGTCGTCGTCTCCCGGGAGGGTGGAATCACGCGAGGGCCCGTGCTCGACCATGTCCCCAAGGATTTCAGTGCGATGACTTCGGACGATCGCGCGCTCTATTACCTGGGGCACGACCAGGGCGAACCTGAGGATTGGAGCGGCGAGACTCTCATGTGGTACGTGGGTCCGCGAGTCACCCTCTACCGTCTCGACCTCACGACTCTCGAGAGCCGGCCGCTAGGTCCGATGCTCAATCCGACCCGAGATTGGCTTCTGCAGCTGCACCACGATCGCGCGCTCCAGACCGCCTATTTCATTCGCACGGTCGGACCCGAAGCCTGCGCGGTGACCGAGATCCGGCTCGACACCGGAGCCCGCACCGACCTCCACGTCCTCTTTCACCGCGGCGAAGGTTGTTGGAGAATCGTGACTCGTCAGGTCGGGTCGGCGCTCATCCTGGAGGCGCACCGTGCTCGGGACGAACCGCTCGAATACTTCGCGATCGATTTCGCTCGCGGAGCATCCCTGACTTCACTTGCCGTCGTGAGCGGAGGCGAACGGTGGCGGGACCGGGGGCAGAACCCAGACGCGGGCACACACACGCTTCTCGTGTTTGAAGCCGGTGCGCGCGAAGCGGGCGGGCCTGTCCGATGGGCACGCGTCTCGCCCGCTGCGCGTGTCTGGACCGAGCTCGACACCGTCGTTGACCTCGACGGGCGGCGGTTCGACATCTGCGACCCCGATTGCGGCGGCTACTTGCTGGCGGATGGAACAGCGGTCTTTACTCGAAGAGACGACTCCGGGGGTTTCGAGGTCCCTAGCCTCTCCTATGATGGGCTCGAAATCAGCCTCGATGGCGAGCGGCGCTTTCGGAGGTTCCGTCTTCGGCACGTCGACAAGGTCTATGGACTACCCATCCAGCAATTCGATTCGATCGACGTGAACCACCTCGGCCTCGACGTCTTCGACAAACAACAGCTCTTCGTCGCCCCTCGAGGTGCAACCCAGGAGGCGTTCAAGCAGGCATCGTTCTTTCCCACCACCGGCGCTGACCTCCTTCAACCATCGATCGACGAACGGTGGCTGTACTATCTTGCGCGAGATCCGATCTCCGGCCGCAACCAACTCTTTCGAAGCTCCACCGAACGGT
The DNA here is from genome assembly GCA_011526105.1 of Deltaproteobacteria bacterium. GTDB lineage: Bacteria > Myxococcota > Kuafuiibacteriia > Kuafuiibacteriales > Kuafuiibacteriaceae > WYAZ01. The sequence goes on from WYAZ01000177.1 coordinate 58,456, forward strand.
CCTTCGATGGAGGTGCCCAGTGAACGTCGCCCCAGGAGCTCGGCTCACGAGCCTTCTCTTCCTTTGCGTCGCGTGCGACGGGGGGACTGGATTCCGACTTCCGGAGAGTTCGGCCGAGTCGACGCGACTCACCGGGCGCGCGCTCTGGTCCGTCGGCCGCCCCGCCGCGCAGACCGCCGCTTTTTGGGTCGTGGACGGAACTGCCACCCTCCGTGTCACAGCCGGGGTCGAAGGAGACTTCACCTTCGAGGAACTCCCGGCCGGACCTGGCCACGTGGTGATCAACGCCGGCGATGGCTTCGGTCACGTGCGCGCGGCTCTCATCCACGCGGGCGGCAGGAATGACGCGGGCGAGCTCGTTCTCGGACCGCTCCATCTGCAGCCCGAGGTGTTCGGGATGCGCGGGGTCGGCGCCGAGGAACGTTGGAGCTGGGCCGACCACTCCATCAGCACGCTGCCCGACACCGAGCTCGAGCAGAGCGTCGTGGGTGGTTGGTTCGTGGGCGTGCGCACCCCCTCCAACCGCCTCGAGAGCCCGAGTGTCGTCGCCATCTCGACCGGGACCGGTGAGGAGCGCGAGTTGATGTCGCACTTGGACCCTGGGGTCATGCTTAGACCCTCGGAGCACGGCGTGGTCCTCATCGAGGAGACGGACACGCCTATCCGAATCGTGTTCGATGGAGAACGAGTGGTCGGTCCTCGACTCCCCGCTCCCGATCGCAGCCGCTGGCACGCTCTGGCGACTACGCCGGGGCACGTCCTGCTCGACGGCTCCTACCGTTGTTCGACGTACACCTCTCTCGTGATGCTCGATAGCGAGACGCTGGAACACGAACTCGTACCGGCCTTCGATGGCCAACTGGAGGTTCACGCTTCCGGCTTCGCTCCCCAGCGCCCATTTGGTGCCCCTCCGCCGCGAGTCTCTCCCAACGGTCGATACTTCGTGGCCGGGCGGTACATCACCGACGGGAGCGAGAACCTCGAGCTTCGTATCACGCGCGTGGAGCTCGCCACACGGGAAGCCCGGGACCTCTGGTCCGGGAGCTGCGCGCCCTGGGGGCCATTCGGTGTGTTCGTCTGTTTGGCCGGCGTGGATATCGACGACGAAGGACGCGTCGTGGCGGCGACCTGGCTGGATGGTGCCAGGCGCTTTCTGAGCTGGGCGCCGAGTGGCGAGCTGGTCGAGCTCGATCTGAGGGATCGAACGGGTGACGCGTTCGTGGACCACTGCGGCGGAGGAGGTTGGGTTTCCGGGGAAAGCGCGTGTCAGCCTCGCTGGCTCGGGCCCAATCGGCTGCGCTTCGATACGCCCGGACTGGACAGCGAAGGCGCAGTTGCATCTTGGCGCCGAAACGAGTTCCAAGATGGTCGCCTCGTCCGAACCTTGGAGCTCGGCGTCGACCAAGAGCGGCGACCACTGGCTCGCCTCATCCGCGGGGGGCCTTCGAACACCGTCGAGGCCATCAGCTGGCCGGGACCGAACGGTTTTCGTCAGATCTGGATCGGCGAGGCCGGGCAGGCTTTCGAAACCTTCCGGGCGGTCACGTTCCTGCCCGCCCATCACGACGTCGTGTCGCTGTCCTCCACGGGCGACTACGTGTACTACCTGGTTGCAGATCCGGAGACCGGCTATGTGCAGCTCTTTCGGACTTCCACGGCGGGGCCCGAGGTCGGAGATCGTGAATCTCGATGAAGCGGCGATAGAGCGGGCTCGATTTGGCGATCCTCGGGCACTCCGTGCGCTCTTCGACGCGCATCACGAGCTGGTCATGAGCGTGTGTCTGCTCTCTGTTCGCGGAGAACGCGATGTCGCCAAAGATCTCGCTCAGGAGGTCTTCCTACGGGCGTTCCAAGGGCTTGCTGGGCTCTCGGAGGCCGGCCGACTTCGACCCTGGCTGCTCGCCATCACCCGGAACGTCTGCCGCGATCATGCCTCGCGCCGCTCTCGCGAGCTCGAACAACTCGAGGCCTTCGCCTTGGAGCAAGCCCTCGATCTGGATGCGGCCGAGGTCGAAGATCCGAACGGGCGCGTGCAAGCCGTGCGACGTCTTCTCGCGGAGATCGCGGACCCGAGGGTGAAGGAAATCGTGGGCCTCAAGTACGGAGAGCCGGAACATACGACGAGGCAGATCGCGGAGCGCCTCGGCATTCCACACGGCACGGTGACCGTGAAGCTGATGCGCTTTCGTGCCGCGGCAAAACGAACACTGGTTCGGATGCTCCTCGAGTCGGAGGTGCGCGCATGAGCTGCCAGGTTCTCACTGCGGAGCGGCTCGAAGCGCTCCTGGCCGGTCAGCTCGAGGAGGACGTGATGCCCACGCTGCGCGCACACTTGGCCGAACCCTGCGAAGCATGTCTGGAGCGGCTTGAGTCCGCCGAGGGTGAACGGATCGTTCGTGCGTTGGCCGGGCCCGCCGCGCGCCTCAGTCCCGAGGAGGCCGATCGCATGTTCGCAGCTGCTGTCCCGCGACGGCCCTCCCTTCGGTCGCTCGTCCCGCTCGTCCCGCTCGCGTTGGCCGCGGGGCTCGCGATGTTCTTCGTGAACCGCGGTCCGGCGCCCTCCGACCGGCTGAAGGGCCCGACGGTGGCCTCGCCCGTTTCGGTGGAACTCAGCGGCTTTCGGGCGACGGTGGAGAACGGGGTCCCTCGGGTGGGCGAGCGCCTCGAAGGTGGAGCACGACTGGGCGCGGGCGAACGTGCGCTCTTTCGTTATCGCCTCGATCGATCGGCCTTCCTCTATTGGATGGTTGAACACACGCGCGGTCGTGAGATTTTGCTCTCACCCGCGGACGATGCGGAAGCTACCGCAGCCGGCGAGCATGAGCTGAGTGCGGAGGGCCAAGCTCTGGCGCTCGATCCCTCTTTGTACGAGGCCCCTCTCCGCGTCGTGCTCATCGCTTGCGCCGCTCGAGAACGGACGGCCTGGGTCCAAGCAACGCCGGCCGATGGATTGATCGCGAGAGGTTGTGGTCGAGCCACGCTCGCCCTCACCGAAAGCCCAAAATGACAGGCCGGATGAGGCTTCCATCCGGTGCGCTGCTTCTCAGCCTGCTCATCGGCTGCGCGTCCTCGGACTCGGGACGAATCAAGAGTTCCTTGGCCCCGTTCGGTCCAGCGGGGATCACGCACGAGGCCTCAGCGCCGATGCGCCGGGCACTCATCGTCGGCATCGAAGAGTTCGAGGATGAACGGTTCGCCAAGCTGCTGTACCCCACCAAGGATGCCAAGGCGCTCGCCAAAGCGATTTCGGGCTTCGACGACGTCACCGTGCTCACCGGGCGAGCAGCGACGAGCCGGAGCGCGATTCTCGCCGCTCTGCATGCTCTCGCCGGCCGCGTTCGCCACCGAGACGACACCCTGCTCGTGTACTTCTCGACCCACGGCTCCCTCGATCGAAAGCCGGGTGGAGAGCTCGAGCGTTTCATCGTCACCGCAGACACCCGCCTCGACATTGTGAGTGCGACCGCTCTCTCCGTGAGCGAGCTCGTGGCCGCCTTGAACCGCACGGAGAGTCGGAGAGTCGCGCTGATCCTTGCCACCTGTCACAGCGGCGGCGGCAAGTCTCAGATCTCCGACACCTTGGCGGTGGCGCTGCGAGGCATCAAGGCGCCCGCACTTGCACCGATCGAGGTCGTGTCCGAGGCAAGTTTCGTTTTGAGCGCCTCGGCGATCGGCGAGGCGGCCCGAGAGGACGACCAACTCGGACATGATGTGTACACGCATTTTCTGTTGGAGGCGATGCGGCTGGGGGACCGAGACGAGGACGGTGCGGTCACCGTGAGTGAAGCACACGACTACGCGCGCGAACGCACCTACCAGTTCACGCAGGGTCGACAACGTCCCTCGGCCGAGAGCGTGATCCTCGGCGTCGACCCGATCGAACTCGTCGGACGGCGGTCGCGCGTTGGGCGTCCCACCATCTACAGCTATGCGCCCTCCGCCGACGGACTCGTCGTGTCCGTCGATGGTGCGAGGAAGGGCACGCTCCCGGGCGGCGTGGCGGTCGAAGCCGGTCGAAGGAAGCTCGAGCTCCTCGTCGCCGAGACCGGCGAACGCATCTATGAGGGGAGTATTCAGCTCGAGCCTGGCGAACGCGCCGACTTGTCTTTGCTCCTCCCTCCGCCGCCCGAGCTGAGCTTGCGGGTCGGGCCCTCCTTCTTCTTCCCGACCTCAGCGGGGGCGCGGGAGCGGTATTTTCCGACCTCGTATGGTCTGAGGCTCGCTTTTCGCGCTGAGCATCTTGGATGGCGAGACCTCGTGCTCGAGGTTGGCGCGGACTGGGTCCTGAGTTCGGGCCGAACCGCGGAAGCGAACTCGGGCTTGCCGTATGATCTCTCGTCGCTCCGCCCTGGAGTCCGCGTCGGACTCGGTCTTCCGCTCGGCAGCGCGCTCTCCCTCGAAGCAACCGCAGGCGTGGGCGCACTCTTCGCGTGGCGTTCGTTCGAGACCGCGAGCTTCGAGGCCCAGGAGTCACTTCGAGGTCCCTGGCTGAGCGGTCGATTCGCCCTGATCTGGGCGACCGCGGACTGGCTGCGACTGAGCCTCGAGCTCGAGCCGGGAGCCTTCTGGGGGGTCCTCGGAGAGGACTCGGGACCGCACGCCTTCCTCGGCGCAGCGCTGCTTGCAGGCCTTCGGTTCTGAGACCGGGCCAGGCAATGCAAAAAGGGGCAATGCAAAAAAGGGGACAGGCCCCTTTTCCCACACCCAACGGAAAGAAGAGGAAAGAAAAGGTGCCTGTCCCCTTTTCCCCCCTTTTCCCGCACCTTTTCGCCCACCTAAGGGCAGCTCGCGCTCGTGTCCGTCCCCACGACGGTGACCGCGCCCGCGACCGACACGCCCGCCAGCCAAGCGTCGACCGCGCACTGAGGGAGCCGCGGGTTGCCAGTGATCAAGAGCTCCCCGCCGATGGTCGTGACGTTGTCCAGCCCGACGATCGACTGGAGCACGTCGTTTCGCGCGATGCTCACGAAGCCGAACACGCTCTCGACTCTCGAAAGACCCGTCAGCGACGCGAGCCCGGGATTGTCTCCAATGAACAGGTAGCCACCCACGCTGAGTAGGTTCGAGAGACCCGAGATCGTGGTCAGACCCGCGTTCTCGGAGATCGAGAGACTCCCGCCCAGGCTCGTCAGCGCGTTCAGCGTGTCGACGTCCTCCACCAAGTCGTTCCGGAAGAGCAGAATCGGTCCTCCCACGCTCTCGAGGGAGGCGAGGCCATCCAGATTGGTGAGCGCGTCATTGTCGCTCAGATAGAACTGACCGCCGACCGTTCTCAGCGAGCCCAGACCGTCGATGTTCACCAGAGCATCGGCGTTGTCGATGTCGACGAATCCGGCGACGAACTCCAGCGAGGCGAGTCCATCGAGGGTCGTCAATCCGATCGCCCGTTGGATCAGGAGGTCCCCGCCGATCACTCTGAGGGCTCGAAGAGGCTGGAGATCGAAGATGTCGACGGGGTCGTTCCCACCGCCCACGAAGACCCCGCTGGGCTCGAAGTTGATCTCATCGTCGACGAGCAGAAATCCGGTGATCTCGCTGCAGCCCGTCAAGAGAGACAGCGCCGCATAGGAGGTCACGTGAAAGTCGCCGCTGCAGACTCGGCTTCCCGCATCCGCGGACACATCACCATCGACAGCCCCCGCATCCTGGGCGCCGGTGTCACTTTCGCCGAGATCACGGTGTGTGGCGTCCGAAACAGCGGCGTCTTCAAACCCGAGGTCTCGCGATTCCGCATCGGCAGAGGCGGCGTCTGTCGCACCGTCGGCGGCGATCACCCCAGCGTCCGTGCTCGCATCATCAAAAGCCCCCGAGGATGTATCGGTCGGACCCGCGTCGTTCCTGGCGCTGGGCTCATCGGCGCAGCCTGCCGCGAATGCTCCAAGGAGGAAGAGAAACGCCAGGGTGGCCCTCGAAGAAATCATGGCGACCAAGGTCTGGATGATGCAATGGAACGAGAAGCTTGGCGACGACAAGTGTCGCCCTGCTCGCCGGAGGAACGCTCGACGGGGCCCGCTCTCCGCCGCGGCCGGAGCCCGCCCGAGCGCCAAAACACAAGCATCAGCACGGCGAGCAGCGACCAAGGAGATGCAGCGTCACTCGCCACGCACCGACAGCCTGCACCGGCGTCGCCCACCGGACCGAGGCCAGCGCAGGTGCCCGGCCCCAGCCGACTTCGCCACCACTCGATATCGCGGTCGAGGCCGGCCAACCAACCAGGGCCCTCGCCGCAGCCTACAGGTTCGCAAATCACGGTCGGGCTCGAGCGAACGCCGTCCGGTCCCTCGGTGATGAGCTCGACGCAAGGAATGCCTCGGCCGCTCGAATGCACAACGATGACATCACCGCCAGCACCAGAACGAAGGGCTCGCGCGGTCGGATCCGAGAACGAAGACTCGTCGGCGTATCGAGTGCGGAGGTGAAGAGCCGCGGCGTGCTCCGCAGTGATGAAGAGCTTGGTAAACTCGTCGAACTCTGCGTCCGAGCAGGGGAGCGGAAGTGGAGCTCCATCACGAGCACGCCAATACCCCATTTCGACGGTCGGCGCGGGCGGAGGGTCGAGCGCCCCGGTCGAGCGCGTGAGCAGCGAGAGGCTCCTTCGCTCGCCCGCGACGGTCCCGGTCGCGGCGAGCGCGGCGGTGTAGCTGAGCGTGTAGCGAGCGCCGGGTTCGAGCTCAACCTGTGCGCGCAGCGTGCGGCTCGCTCCGGGATAGCTGCCGGTCGCGTCGCCCGTGCGGACGGCGCTGAATGTGAGCGCGACCGGCGTGCCGTCCGGAGCGAGCAGCTCGACGCGGGGATCGAGAACTCGCTGATTGAAGTCGTAGCCGCCCACGGAGAGCCAGAACACGGCGGTCGTGGGGATCACCTCCGAGCCATCGGGCGAGAGCAGCTCCGCGTACAGCGGGCGCGGCGAACAGGCACGCGCGTCGGTGGGTGCTGCCGTCGCGAGCACGAGACCCACGAGGAACGTGGCGACGAGACCGAGGCGGTCCATGCCGGCCATCGTGCCAGAACGGCGAGGTGTGAGCGGCTGAAATCATGGAGTGGGCGCGGCGGCGCTCAACCAAGGCCAGCGGGCGCGTAACTACAGGTGCCTGCGGGTGGCCCGGTGGGCGACGCTGCTGGGCTTCGCCCTCAGCCAAAGAAGCAGCCGAAGGTGTCCTCGTCTACGACGGCACAGAAGGCGTCGATCGCGTCCACCTCGGGAGCAGGATCGTAGCGGTGCCACTTCAGAACTCTACGCATCCAGAACACGCGCCAAACTCGACGCGTTCGGACGTACGTGGACTTGGCCACCCCGTGTTCGGTGAACTCGCCTGGGCGGCCGAGGTCAGCGGGACGAACTTCCAGGATCTCGACGCTCTGTCCGGCGATCCGGAGCTCAAAGTCGAGCTGCGCACGAAGATGGGGAGGCGGTCGACGCTTGTCGAGGAAGGTGCCCACCGCTCGGCGAACACGGGCGAGTTCGAGCTCGGTGAAGGCCACGATGAACGCCTCGGTCGCTCTCGGTGGAGCCACCGCAGATGTAGCATAGCGCGGTCGCGGAGGGGTGCTCAGAGAGGCCTCCGATTCCGTTCGGAGGTAGCGAGGGCAGCGACCGCGGCGTTCAGCCCCTCAGACGAAAAAGGTGCCTGTCCCCTTTTCTGCTCACCGGGGCGCGGAGCGGCCGGAGCCGCCCTTCTTGCGACGGGGCGCCCCGTAGCCACCACCACCTTGGTGCCGCGGCCCCTTGCTGCGAGGCTTCGCGCTGTTGTCGCCGCGCGGCCGGGCGTGGCTGTCGCCCTGCTCTCCCCCATCCGTGATGGGATGAATGCGGGCCTTGGGGTTCTTGGGGTCGGGACGGTTGGTGGCGCGACCGAAGTCACCCGCCACTTCCTTCCTCACCTCGAAGGTGGAGTGATCCTCGCCGATGCGAATGGCACCGACCTGGTCGCCCGAAATGTGCCCGCGGCGACACACCATCGCGAGCAAGCGACGTGCGTCTGCACCATCACGCGATCCGTAGCTGACGCGAAACGGCACGTAGTCTTCTTTGCCGCCGCGCTTGTTGTCGGCCGGATGAGCAGACGGCTTACCGCCCTGCTTGAAAGGCGCCTTTCCGCCCGACCTCCCGCCGCGATCCTGATCGCGATCCGAAGACCGGTTGTCTCGCTGTCCGCCACGCGGCTCCACCGAACGAACCTGGCGCGGCGCACAAGGACCACCGTGTCCGATGCGCTCGAGCAACGCCGCCACGACGGTCTCGGGCGACTTCGTGGAGAGCACGCGGCCCGCCAGTTCCACCAGACGTGGATCCGGGGCAGAGCCTTGAGCCAGCTCGTCGAGCAAGCGTTCGTCGCCCAAGCGCAGGATGTCTTCGGGGTCCGGAAGCGGCTGCCACTCGGCCTGCACGCCGGCGCGCTTCAGCACGGAGCGCACCTTGTATTCGATGGAAGGCGGGACGAATACGATGCTCTTACCCTTCTTGCCCGCGCGACCGGTGCGGCCGCTTCGGTGGGTGAAGCCTTCGTCCTCGCTCGGTGGATCCACATGGATCACGCGCGAAACGTCCGGAATGTCGAGGCCACGCGCCGCCACATCCGTGGCGACCAAGGTGCGCACCGTGCCCTGCTTAAAAGCTTCGAGGGTGCGATTGCGCTCGCGCTGAGCGAGCTCGCCGGTGAGCGCCAGGGTGTGAAAGCCGACCTCGGTGAGCCGCTGGGCCAGCTCGGCCGCGGCCGCGCGCGTGCGCACGAACAACAATGCGCGTTCTTCCGGCGCGATGAGGAGTAGGTTCACGAGCGCGTCGAAGCGATCGTGCGCACGTACTCGGTGCGCGACGTGCACGATGTCCTCGTTGGCTTCGCCGAGCGCGGTGCCTTCGATGAGCTTGCCGTCCTTTTGGTACTTCTTGGCGAGAGACATGATGTCCCTCGAGAACGTCGCCGACACCATGTGCGTCTGGCGCTCTTCGGGCGCGAGCTTCAAGATCGACTCGAGCTCGTCTCGGAAGCCAAGGTCCAGCATCTGATCCGCTTCGTCGAGCACGACCACCCCGAGCTGAGACAGATCGATGGAGCCCTTCTCGAGATGATCGATCAAGCGCCCGGGCGTCCCTACGACCACGCGTGGTCCCGAGTTGAGCGCGCGGAACTCGTCTCGATAGTTCGCTCCGCCCGCGACCACCGCGATGGTGGCGGCCATCGGCTCGAACAACCACGCGAGCTCCTTCTGAAGCTGCGCCGCGAGCTCACGCGTGGGCGCGATGACGAGCGCGTAGGGCTCCGCGGCGCGACCCGTGCGAGGCCGAGGGCGCGGCGGCATGCCTCGTGCGATGACAAAGCCGAGCGCGAGCGTCTTGCCCGAGCCGGTCTTCGAAGCGAGCCTGAGATCTTGCCCCTCGAGCGCGGGGTCGAGGACCGCGGTCTGGATGGGGGTCAGCGCGGTAAAACCGCGACGAACCAGAGCTTGAGCGAAGGGAGGGGGAAGCTCCGGAAAAGAGGCGGCGGCGGACATCGGGCACCGTTGGTAACAGGTCCGGGCAATCTTGCCCAAGGATTCCGGCGATCCGCACCGAGTGCGTGGATCCGAGGGGCCAGCGATGCTTTCCGACGCCCATTTCCCGGGCAATCCCGAGCGTCCCCCTCAGAGGTTCGAAGGCAGGGCGAAGTCCTCGAGGCTCTGACGGACCAGGAGGTTCGTGCTCGGATTCGCTTGTCGGGCCTCCGCGCGCAGGACGAGCTGCTTCCGCGCGCCCACCCCGAGCTCATAGCCCGGCTTTCGACCATAGACGTGAAACGGGAGCGCAAACGCGTTCATCGCGTGAAGCTCGTTGGTGGAGGCGGCCTTTTCGAGAAGCGCGGTCTCGAGCTGCGCCGAGGGCACCGCGTTCACCACGGCCGGCCAGAGCGCCTGGTGATTCGCGGGGTGCGCCACGTTGAACACCACCGTCTCGAGGAAACGCGCGCGCCGGGGCTCGTCCATCTCCTGAACCAGTCGAAGCGCGACCGAGGTGGCCTGCTTCGCGTCCGGGTCTCGACCCACCTCCGCAAATCCAACAGGGGTGAAGCGGTAGCTCAGAAAGTCGATGGAGGCGTCGAGCAGCTCCGGCTTCGACGCCACGAGCTTGGTGAGCTCCGCGGGGGAGACGTTCTTGGCCTCGAGGAAGAAGGCATCGAGCGCTGCACGAGCCGAGGCGTAGCTCTGCGCCGGCGTCCCCACGGTGTGCTGCTCGAAGAGCGCGCGGCTGGCCTGAGACTTGGCCTGCAGATCAGTCGCGCTCTTCTCGGTCTGGAGCTTGAGAAAACCGCCGCCGGAGGTCGAGCCGCCCAAGGTTCGCTCATCACGATTCCCGTTCGCGAGCGACTGCGCGGCCTGCGAACTGAGGCCATTGAACTGTGGCTTCGAAGGGATGAAGCCCTTGGGCTTCTCAGGCGCACGCTCTAGCCTATCGAGCCCCTCGGGCCGAGGCCGGTCGACCTTGGTGATCTCCGCCGGACCACCCACTGTGAACTTGTTCCCCATCAATCGACCTCAGTGGGCTCCAATGAACTCGCGCGCGGTCGTCTCCGCGCCGTCCCAGCCTCGCATCTGGATGGCGTTTAGGTCCAGCCCTTCGTGCGCGAGCTTTCGGAGACCCTGCCTCGTGAACTCCTCGCTCGGCATGTAGTGACCACTTCGGTTGCTGATCGACTTGATGACGCCGTTCTCGACCGCCATCTCCCCCGCGGTGGCCACCGGCTTTCCGGCGAGCAAGCTCGAGTGGTGGAAGTGACCGACCTGCTGCTCGAGCGAAGCGTAGAGCTTGCCGTCGCGACCCATCACGAAGATCGCGTTGCCGCTGCCGCCCGCGAAGACCGAGCTTCCGCCCGTGGTGTCGAAGAGCTTGCCCGATGCGTCGTAGAGCTTCCCATCTCGGATGGTGAGTGCGTATTGGGCGCGCTCTTGGGCGTTCAAGTACTTCACCTTGGAGCCCCAGATCACACCGGTCTCTTCGCCTTCGTACCTGGCCTTCATGCTGGTGCTCGCGAAGCCGGACGCGGGACGTGTCGCGGCCGCAAAGGAGCCACCGATCGCGCCACCCACACCGCCGGTCGCCGCGCCGCGCAAGCCGCCTTGCCCCACCTGCAGGAGCCCATTCTCAACTCCGTTGTTCCAGGTCTCTTCACGAACCGCGGAGGAGCTCGCCCCCATGATGCTGCCGCCCACCGCACCATCGGCGGCACCCTCGATAGCGCCGAGCGCGACACGATTGCCGGTGCGGTTGAGCAAGTTCTGGCCGGCAAACTGGAGCGCCTCGTCGGTGACACTCAGGCCGGCCTTCTTGACGCTGCTCCCGGCGGCGACGCGCAAAGTTGTGTTCGCTGCGAGTCGGCCGGCTCCGGTGGCCGCCCCCAAGATGGCGGCGCCGCCTTCAACCCCACCGATCGCCGCATCTTGGACGAGGCTCTCCCAGCCCGAAGATCGACCATCGAGCGTGCTCTTGACGACCATGCGCGACGCGGCCCCGGTTCCGGCCGCGGCCAGCGTCGTCGCAAGTAATGGCGCGCCCGCCCCCGCCGTACCCACGGTCACAGCGATCGCGCCGGCGGTCGCCGCCACCGTCCCGGCGGTTTCGGCCGCGCTGTCTTTGGCCTCGCGATAGCCGTCGACGTCTTGGTTACCGTAGTTGGTGAGCGTGGCGAGCCGACCCTTCTCGACTTCGTCGAGGCGCCCGTCCGCCATCGCGGTCTTGTAGTAGTCGTTGGCGCGCTTGGTGTTCGAGTCGAGGAGCGCACCTTTGTCGGAGAGGCCGTCCATGAGCGCTCGACCCGCGAGATTGCGGATCCCCGCTCGCTCGAAGTTCCGCCGCTCGTTCATGCGAGTCAGCGCTTCTTCGGGAGACTCGGGACGCCCCTTCAGGGCTTGATGCGCGTCGAAGCGGTCACGCCCAGAGAGATCGCCCGACAGGTCCGCCTTCAGCTCGCGGCCATAACGCTGGCGGTACTCGACCTGAATCTCGGAGAGTTCGCCCTTGCTCCTGTTCCCCAGGACGGCATTGATGGTCTCCTCATCCGTACCCAGACCATCGACCGCGTAATGGAGCTTCTCCGCGTCGGAGAGCTTGCCCTTCTCGAGCAGCGTCTCGGCCTTCTTCAGATCGTTGCCACTCAGATCGCCGCGCAGGTCTTCGCGAATCGTGGTGCCGTACTGCTTGCGATAGGCCTCTGAGATGGCTGCGCGCTCCTCTGCCGTCTTTCCGTCGAGCGTGGATTCAATCGCCTGCCGGTCCGTCCCCAGGCCTGCCACCCCTTGTCGAATCTTCGCCGCGTTCTCTTTGGTGGCGTCACCATCGAGCAGCGCCTTCGCTCGGTCGTAGTCGGCGCCGCTCAAGTCGTCCTTTAGATCCGCGAGCAGCGTGGTCCCATACTTCTGCTGATACGCGCTCGCGATGGCCTTGCGCTCGTCGGCGGTCTTGCCTTCGAGGGTCCGATAGATCGCCGCTTCGTCCGTGCCTCCGCCTCGCACCGCATCCTTGAGCGTGGCGGCGTCGGCGACCGACTTCTTGCCGTCGAGCAACGCGTTTGCTCGTGTGAGCTCATCCCCCGAGAGGTCCCCGCGAAGCGCGGTGCGCAGGCTCTCGCCGTGCCGGGAGCGATACTGACGCTCGATCTGCTCGAGCTCGCCCTTGGTCTTGCCTTCGAGCGTTTGGAAGATGGCCGCCTCGTCGGTGCCCGAACCCGACACCGCGAGATGCAGCGCATCCGCATCGGCCGCGCGTGGGTCACCCTTCATCAGCGACTGAGCGCGGTTCAGCTCGGTCCCGGAGAGCTCGCTCTTCAGATCGCGATCGAGATCTCTTCGGTAGTGGTCCTTGTACGACCGCTTGATCTCCGCGATCTGGTCCGGCGTCTTTCCGTCCAGCGTGCGAAAGATCGCCGCCTCATCGGTGCCCGCGCCAAACACACCGCCGTGCATCGCGTCGTAGAGCGCTTTGGAGTCGCCGCTCGGGTTGTAGCTGGGTGTCGTTCGAGCGCGCCGCGCGTCATCCGCTCGCTGCAAGGTCGCCGCGGAGATCGAGCCCGCGGGCGCGTTCTGACGCTCCTCGATCGTGGCGGCCCGAAGCTCGCCCTGTCCGAGCGCGCGGCGTGTTTGACGGTCGCTCTCGAGCAAACGCGGCGCGACCTGCTCGGTCTCGGCCACCGTCGTCCTGCTCGGGCCCGCAGAGCTTGGGCGGCTGCCCAGGTTCGTCGGCGCCCCGACCTGGGGACCCCCGAGTTTCACATCCCCCGCCATCGTCCCGGGTTTCGGATCGCATTTAATGTGCCCCACCGTAGTTGCGGCGATCTTTGGTTTCACGGATGTCGCTTGGAGAGCACAGCACCGCTTTGGTTGCAGATCGTGCCGGTTCTGCACCTCGGGCGGGTGCAGAACGGGGCGAAGGCGGTCCTCCTGAGGTCAGGGGCCCAGATCGACCGGGATCAGCAATGATCCTGAGCGCCTGCAGTGAAAGCTCCCATCTTCGGCGCCTCTTGCGACTCATGTTCCGATGTACCACCGAGAACCGACCTGGCTCCTCTTGCCGCTCTTTGTCTCCGCGTGCGGTACCGACGCTGCGCTGAGCTTGTACTCGCCCGGTGACACCGCGAGAAGCCGTCGGGGCCTCGAAGAGCACTGCTTCTACGGCGAGACCACGCTCGGGCGCGTGCCCCTATCGAGGATTGTCCACGCCTTCACTGCCACCGAGATCGATGAGCACCTCGATGTCGCGATCAGCTTCAACCGAGACTTTGTCGATTTGAGCTACGGCGTGAACGCGGTGGGCTGGGAGGGCTCGAAGAAGGGCCGGCACAACTTCAAAGACCTCGTGGGCAGCGACCACACCGAGCTCGCGCTCTACGACGCAAACGGCGACGTGGCGTTTCAGGCGAAGCTCGACCTCCTGACCGACTCGAGCGCCCAGACCTCGGGCTACGCGACCTTGGGAGTGGCAGGCGGCGACGGTGAACTCATCACGGGTTCCGAAGATGACGTGCTCGGATTTGGCACATCGCTGCACGACAACTTCAACGAGCTCGGCTACGTCCTGCTCGACGACTCACCGGCTACGACCGCGGACTACGCCGAGAACGCCGACTTCCCGGGGTGGACTTACTTCGTGGAGTATCGGCTATCGGTTGCGCTGTCTGCGTTCGGCGATGCGGGCTTCGGCCGCGCGCACATGGAGATGGTGCATGCTTCGCCGAGCAAGCTCGGACAGAACACCGTCACCGTCATAGAAGAAGGCTGCCCGGATCCCGGCGGCGAAGGCGACCCATTTGCTCCATGCGCGGACGCGAGCTGCCTCGATGCACCGGGCGGCGCACCCGACCCCGGTGGTGAGAAAGATCCGCCGAGCAACGACCCCGGCGCCTGCGCCGCGGACTCGGAGTGCGACGCGGGCGAGACCTGCAGCGCCGGTGTGTGTATCCCGGCGTTCTAGACCCGCTGCGAGCGTCGGCTCCTTCGAGGCTTTTGTGAGAGCGGCCGCCTTGACGCCGCCTCGAATGGCCTGCTGTTCGGCGTCAGCGCACCGAGGATCAGCTGAGGTGTCGCCTTGATCTTTGATCGAGCTGGGCTACAGATGCCGAGCCGGGGGGCTGCCGTGCTGAACTTCAAAAGAGCGTTTTCGCTCGCTGTCGTGCTTCTGAGTTTCGCCTGCAAGGGCGAGTCGGGAGAAGAGATTGATACACCCGAACAGAGTCAGGCGGCCTTCGAGTCTGTACTTCCCGAGCTCACCAGCACCATTCGCACCGCGATCGAAGCGGCAACGACCGCAGGCGGAGGCCTCAGCGGTCAAGCTGAGACTCGGCAGCACTCGTCCTCTTTGTTGGCCTCGCAGAATTGTCCGGGCGGCGGCACGGTTCAGCTCGACATCGAAGCCGTGGGGGGTGGGCGTTACGAGGGAACATCCACCTCATCGGACTGCGTCATCGATGGCACCACAATCAGCGGCACGCTCACCGGGAGCATCACGCTCCTCGACGGCGTCACTCGCTTCGATGTCAGCGGAACCTTGACCCTGAGCGGCGGCTTCAACGGGACCCTCACCGTCCACTCGCTCGTGGGCGAGGCCTCGGCCAGCGGCCTCTGCTTCCGCGCCGACGTGAGCGTAGGCGGCTTGCGAGCCACGGTCGGAACGGCCTGCGGAAGCGGAACCGATGCCGGGGTCGATGCCGGCCAACCGCTCGCAGACTCGGGCCAGCCAGGGCCCGATGCGGGCGGACCGAGCCCAGACGCGGGTCAGACCGGGCCCGACGCCGGTCCCCCGGCGACCTGTGGCAACGGGCAGCGCGACGAGGGGGAGCTCTGTGATGACTCCGCCGGGGGCGAGGCCGCCTGTCCCGCCTCTTGTCCCGCCAACAGCGGATGCAACCGGTTCACACTCGAGGGCTCGAGCCCGTTCTGCAACGTGCGGTGTATCAACCAGCCCGTCACTGCCTGCCAGAGCGGCGATGCTTGCTGTCCGAGCGGCTGCTCCAACGCGAATGACAACGACTGCATGGCGCAGGTCGGGCCCGGTTTTGGCGAGACCTGCACCTTCCCGCCCCTCGATCTCGCCATGCAGTGTGTCTCACCGCTCGACTGCGTGACCGACGAGCCTCCGCCCCCACCCTTTCAAGCCTACTGCACCAAGAGCTGCGGACAAACGAGCGACTGCCCGAGTAATGCGTTCTGCGGTGTAGTCGTGGTCCAGTCCTCCAATTCTGTGATGTGCCGGCTGCGTTGTCAGACGGGGACAGATTGTCCGGCAGGACACGTTTGCGAGCCGATCACGGAGACAATCCCCCCCCAGCCAACGTTGGGTTGTCGGCTCCCACCATCCTAGGCGTCGCCGCTAGAGCTCATCTCAAGACCCCTGACCGAGCGAGACGGCCGAGGTGCGAGGTGCGCAAGGCAGGCCGACGAACGCGCTATCCCGCGATAACGCGAGGAGGCCCAACACCGGGCACCGACGCGCATCGGCCGAAATCGCGACCGA